>CALRPI020000019.1:0-76285 GCA_943370025.1 Phormidium lacuna HE10JO
TCACCCGTCCGCCACTAAGTATTACTACTCCGTTCGACTTGCATGTGTTAAGCATACCGCCAGCGTTCATCCTGAGCCAGGATCAAACTCTCCATTTTGGTTTTGTTTGTTTTAGGCTATACTATTATTACAGGACTTACTTTCTTATTCGTCTCTCTCTCAAACTATACAATTTTCTTGGTTCGGTGCGCCGCGTTCTTCCGAACCGCGCATTTACAAAATTAACAAACTTGAAAGGGTTTGTCAAGCTTTTTGGCGGAATTTGTTTTGAGCCTCTTTTCTAGAGTCGTTCAACTTCTTTCCTGTCAAGCATTTCCGCGCTTTAAAGACTTTTCTAGATTCAAGGCTCTAATGGTCCCATGGTTAGCCCAGCCCGGCTTAGTTGCTGGTGGTATAGTTCGGCTTGTTCTTGGGGGCCAGCCCAGACGATCGCTCTGCCCTCATCGTGAACTTGGTTTGTTAGCTCCCAAGCTCGATCGCTCGTCATATTGGGGATGTATTTCATCAAGCACTCGGCCACGTGCTGGAAAGTATTGAAGTCATCGTTGAGGACAATGACTTTGTAGTTGGGATAGAGTTTACGGACTACTTGGCTAGATTTTTCTGGCGTTAGCGTCGGGGTGGCACTTGTAGTTGTTAAGCCTAAATTTTCCTGAATCATACAAAATTATCCTTAAGCTCATATTTAATATCTTCATATTTAATATCTATTGTAGTAAGTATGGGACTTGGGTAGTCCTGCAAAGCAATGACGTTGGCAATGGGACTTAGAGTGCTTCGTGCTCCAAACACCGTTACAATGGATGAATGACTAGAATTTGAGCTAGAGCACTTTGCGTTCAAATGAGACACACTACAAATATTGCAAGTCCTATCCATGTTGAGTTTGAGAGTGGGTGGCTGTAGCCACCCACTCTCAAACTGCTGTAAGTATGAGACCTAATAAAGATGGGGCTTGAGAAGTATCAACTTTACAAAGATGCTTTACAGGGACAGGCATCACATAACTCACACTCTACAAAAATTGGCAGTGCTGCAAAATTATAGCAGTCACACAACTGACAGCAGAATAAAATCTATACCTTGAATAGGTTTCGCCATTCCAATCATCCCCAAAATATTGGCAGTTACTATATTTAGAGTTTAGATTCTTGGATATTTTTACAGGTAGTCTGAACGTGAAGAAATATGCTGATGTATACATTCTGTGGTGACAGAGTAAAAACATTGCAAGAGATTTTAATTAAATGTTGTAGATTATTCTGATCACCATTTTCTGCAAATTAATTAGGGGTTGCTGAAAAAAGTGAAGAGCTATACAGAGAGAGAAGAATAAGCAGCAAGAAAGCGAGTGAAATCCAAGGAAATCAGGTAAAATCAGTTCAAAAGCTAGTAGTAAGAGGAAAAACGTGTACCGGAAACAAGAAACCAGCCCCAAAAAGGGAGACCCCAAAGAAGCCTAATTCGCAGGAAAAATAGCAGAAGACAATAGATGGGTAGTAATGTCCCAAATCATCCCGTGGGAAGAATTTAAAACAGAATATGCCCAAAAATTCTCAAAAGCAGGAATAGGAGCACCAGCCAAACCCTTTAGAATAGCCCTAGGAGCATTAATAATCAAAGAACGACTAGGAACAAGCGATCGAGAAACAGTAGAACAGATCAGAGAAAAACCCTACTTACAATATTTCCTAGGAATAGAAGAATACAGTAACCAAGCACCATTTGAAGCCTCAATGCTAGTCCACTTCCGGCAAAGAATAGGAGAAGACCTAGTAAACAAGATAAATAGAAGAATAGTAGAAAAAAGCATCAAAGAAGGAGGAGAAAAAGCAACCCAAAAAAAGTAGAAGAACCAGAGTCCAAGAGAAATAGAGGCAAACTGAGCCTAGATGCCATCTGCACACCAGCAAACATCAAATACCCCAACGACCTAGGACTATTAAATCAAGCAAGAGAAAAAAATCAAGCAAGAGAAAAAGCAGAAAGAATCATAGATGCGCTCTATAGTCATAGCCACCAAGAAGAAAGCAAGAAAAATCCAAGAACCTACAGAAACATCGCCCGAAAAGAATACCTAGTAGTAGCCAAGAAACGAAGGTCATCGAAAAAAGAAAGAAGAAAAAACATCAAAAAGCCAATACAGTACATCAAAAGGAACCTAGAAACCATCAAGAGAATAGCGAATGAAGTCGGACTAGAAGTACTAACCAGAGAGAAATACAGGACATTATTAGTAATCACAGAAATCTATCGTCAATAATCATACATGTATGAAAACAAACAAAATAGAATTGACGACAGAATAGTAAGTATCACCCAACCGCATATTCGTCCCATAGTCAGAGGCAAAGCTGGAACACCAGTAGAATTTGGAGCAAAGTTATCGGTCAGTTGTTGGGATAGATATGTATTTTTAGACCGAATCAGTTGGGATAACTTCAACGAATCAGGAGACCTATTAAAACAGATAGAAGCATTCAAGAGAAACACAAGATTTTATCCAGAATCAGTACAAGTAGACAAGATTTATCGGACGAGAGCAAACTTAGCATTGTGCAAGGAGAGAGGGATTAGAATTAGTGGAACTCCCTTAGGAAGACCGCCTAAAAACAGCAGTAAAGCAACAAAGAAACAAGTTAAATTGGATGAAGGAGTAAGGAACTGTATAGAAGGTAAGTTTGGGGAAGGGAAGAGAAGATTTAGTCTTGATAGAGTAATGGCAAAACTGGCGGATACTTCTGAGGCGGCTATTGCGATCTCATTTTTAGCTCAAGGGGTGACAGAGGGGCTATAACGCTTGCTGTATAGAGCGAAGAGCCTTCATCCCTTTTAAGAAATTAAGCCTCTTTTGAGGCTTTAGACTCACGGGGTGACAACGTGCCCAGAAGTAATATGAGGAGAGAACTAGACAGAAATGTGGTAAAAAAAGATGGGGCGAATATTGTCAACAAGCCCCATCTATTGAAATGTTCCCCTTATCATACCAAAATTGCTTTCAAAAACAACTAAAAAAAGCTGAATACTTAACTTTGATGATGCTAGTATTTCTGCTGCAAAGCCATCGAAAAGTAAGTATTGAAGCTCTAGCCACCTCAATGGAATATCCGATTCTCTTTGAGAGTCGTAGAAAAAGCATTCAAAGATTTCTTATACTCCCAAGTCTCAAGGCGGAGAAACTGTGGTTTCCTCTAGTCAAGTATATTTTGAGAACTCAATTCAAGCAGAAACAAGAATTAATGGTTGCCCTAGATAGAACTCAGTGGCGAGACAGAAACATCTTTGTGATTAACCTGATATGGGAGAAAAGAGGAATACCGTTATATTGGCAAATATTATCCAAGTAAGGTTGTAGCAATCTGCAAGAACAAAAGAGATTAATCAAACCAATATTAGGCTTACTAAAAGATTATGAAATAGTCATCCTAGGAGACCGAGAATTTGGGAGTGTAAAACTGGCTAAGTGGCTGAGGGAGAAGAAGATAAAGTTTGTCCTGAGAATCCAGAAGGGACGGTATATCCAAAAAGAAGGAGAAGAATATCAGAAATTGAGTGCAAGTGGTTTAGTAGAGGGAATGAGTTTTTACTGGAGTGGAATTAAAGTTACAAAGCAGAAAGGATTTGGAGAATTTGATATTACAGGTTATTGGAAAAGAAAATATAAAAATAAAGGAGAAGCAGAAGGCTGGTATTTACTAACAAATGTTGGCACAGTAAAACAAGCAGTAGAAGCTTATCAGCATCGGAGTGGCATAGAAGCAATGTTTAAGGATTATAAAACAGGAGGATATAATTTAGAGAGGAGTTATGCGAGTGAAGAAAGGCTAGAAAAGATAATTTTGTTAATAGCGATCGCCTATAGTTGTGCGATATTACAAGGAAGAGAAATGAAGCAAAAGGGAGTCCAGAAATATATAGGTAGAGTCAAAGAAAGTGGAAGAGAGGAACGTCGGCATAGTAGTTTTTGGATAGGAATCTATGGGCAAGATTGGGTAGTGGAGTCAGATTTCCGTCAGGAAATAGTGGAAGAGTTGATGGTAATCAGGCGAAATAAGCTGCCATTTTTCCAGAGGGGTATCAGGGCTAGGAAGTTGATTAAGCAATGCTTGTGACCACTTTGTCACCCCGTGAGGGCTTTGCCACTTTATCTAAGCGAGGGATTCAAAATCATAGAAACTAAGACAGGAAAACTTAATGGCAATGAGAGTTTTCCGGCAACTGGGTATATTCTACAACTAGATAAGGAGTAGGTTTTAGAGTGCGATCGCTCTATGAAGATGAGGGCTTATTCTGAGGCATTAAAGTGCCTAGGAGCTGATTAATTCGGTTCTGCCCATAGAACTGATGGTTATTGTTTGGTTCCTCTTTTTCAGAATCCTCATTAGTCGCAGGCTCCGGTGTTTGTTGGTTGGTTTCAGGAGAATTGCTTGATATGGAGTTAGGAGATGTTAGAGGATAAGTAGGAGGGACAAAATTTGATTGAACTGGAGGCGGCGGAGTTGGTTGCACAAAAGGCGATGAGACCAATGGAGGCGGCACCGAGGCAGGATTCACAAATGTTGAGGTAACTGGCGGTGGTGGAGATGGTTGAACAAAAGCTGAGGATACGGGTAACGGCGGAATTGAAGGGGGCACGTAGGTTGATGAAGTTGGGGGCGGTGGAGGGACAAAGGTTGATTGGGGCAGTTTCTGAATTGGTTCAGTCTGACTGCTAATTTCCTTTTGTGTAACTTCTGTAATTTCTTTAATCTCTCTACCGCTGTTGCCAACAACTGAACCGGGAGGAATAATCCGCTCTGGAGCCACATCTGCATTCCAGATAGTTGTGGTAGAACCAATACAGGCGTTATTGCCAATTTTTGCCTTGCCGATAATTAGAACTCCAGCTCCAAGAACTACACCTGACTGAATTTCCACATTGCCGTGATGGGCATGCAGAATTGTCCCCATGCCGATACAAACCCCAGAGTGAATAATCAGACGGCAATTGGCATCTGCTTGGAGAATCACTCCTGAGGCGATCGCTACACTATCATCAATACTCACATCCCCCATAACACAGGTCTGGGAGCTATTAATTGATGGAAGTTGCAGCAATGGCATGGTTTTCTTTTGAATTAACGTTAATTATCATTAGTGAACAGTCAGTAGTTCCCGGTTCTTGATTATCGAGTAATCAATTGCTTTCTTCTACTGTTAACTGTTCACTCTTCACTGTTCACTGATTAAGGTCTTTGGATCACTTTTTCCATGACTCGGCGCTTAGCTTTAGGATCAATGCCAATTAAGCGGACATATTCCCCTTGATGCTCCACAAGGCAAGCTTCCAAAGCTGTCACTACCTCTGACTCTCTCTGGGATGGAATTGGTGAACAAGGCTGCCAAGAACTGGTTTTGAATCTCCGCTGATCAGCGTGTTCTGTCCCAATTTTGTAGTTTTGGCTGAGGAGTTCTCGAATTGCGGCAATTATTTCTGTACCCAAAGAAGTCTTGCTGCTAGTGGCTGGTTTATAGGCAGGGGAGCTACTGGGAGCCTTACCATTAGAACTTAGAGTGGCTCTACCATCGGGACGTTGGATAATCTGCTCTAGAATGCGGCGTTTTGCCTTGGGATCGATCGCAATCAAGCGCACATACTCCCCTTCAAACTCCGCCAAACATTTCCCTAGCGCTGTCATTACTTCAGAAGCTTGGGTAGCTTGCAGAGACATGGCACTCTTCCAAGAACTAGTCCGGAAACGCCGCTCATCAGCATGTTCAGCACTAATCCGATAACCTTGGCTCAACAATTGGCGGACTTGACCTGCGAGATCGACATTACCACCAGCCTTCCCAGAGCTGGTTGATGCAGTCTTGAGGCTAGTAGTTTTACTCACGATCGCATTCTGACCATCAGGACGTTGAATTAACTGTTCTAGAATCCGACGTTTGGCTTTAGTATCAATCCCAATCAGACGCACGTATTCTCCAGAGTGTTCGGCTAGACAAGATTCCAATGCTCTAACGACTTCCGACTCGCGATCGCCCATCACGCCGCCACTCTGCCAAGAACTAGTCCGAAACCGACGCTCATCAGCATACTCAGCACCAATGCGGTAGTTTTGCGCCAGTAGTTGCCGTACTTGATCCAATACCTCTTTGCTTAGTCCCATAGCAGTTCCTGTGTTTGTATCTATTATTTCTGTATATTCAAATTTATTAATCGTTTTCCCATTACCTTGGGCAGCAACTCGGCCTGCTTCATCACGAATTGATCTGATACAAGACTCATCCACTGCACAACGATAGCCTGCTCGCAGAGCATCATTAATCCCCACCACATGAAGGGCAAAATCTTTATCCTCTGCTTTTACTTCCGGTAATCGATCAGCCTGTTGTTGATTAGTAATAATCGCACCCGAAGGCACATACTTACCGGGAGGAATTTCCACATCTTGAATCAAAGCGTGCATCATAATAATGCAACCATGACCGATGCGAGCATTGAATACTGTCGATCGAAACCCGACAAAACAATCATTTCCCACATAAGCAGGTCCATGAATTAAAGCCATATGAGTTAGAGAAGAATTTTCTCCTACCCACACTGAATATTTAGCTCCATCATCGCCCACAACCCGACCTTCTTCCAAGCCATGAATAACAACCCCATCTTGGATATTTGTTCCTTCACCAATATGGAAAGGTGTTCCTTCATCGGCACGAATAGAAGTTCCGGGCGCAACTAAAACATCAGCCCCAATGTGGACATCCCCAATAATATTGGAAAAAGAATGAACATAAGCCGTTTTATCAATTTTCGGCTCTGCCAAACTTTTTGACCAAGGGGTGGGGGGAGCCGCAAAACTGCGGACTACCATAAACGTCTTCCTCCTTTACTGAACAAGTAATACATTGAATAAAGCTATTTAACAATATTCCTAAGTCGTAGATAAATTAGACAGGATCATCTACTCTTACCTTTGCTTTATATGAATTAGCGATCCTCATCTCTTTTGCTATAAATAGAACAATTATTATTAACTGTAACCGTATCAATAATCGCTACCACTAAAGCATCAAGAGGACGTTTTTCTCCATCTAGAACTTGGCGAGCAGCACTGCCACGAGTGACAAGCACCCATTCTCCCACCCCAGCCCCTACTGCATCCGCTGCTACTTCATACTCATCACTGGGATTGCCCTCTTCATCTAGAATCTGTAATAGGAGAAACTTTGAACCTCTTAAGCTAGGGTCTTTATGGGTACTAACAACTGTGCCGCGAACTTTGGCAATTTGCATTTTGGAGGACAGAGGTAATTTAATTCGCCATGGACTAACTAATCAGAGGTTTGAGGATTAGAGGTTCTGGGATTATAAAGTTTTGGGATTGGGGAAATGAGTCGGGCAGTTGCTCAGAACTGAATCTATAAATAAACTATTTATTAGTTAATAGCTAATAGTTAATATCTAAATCAAAGAACTAAGCTGATGCTGCCTGAATCTCCCCATTTCCTACTCTAGATTAAGGTCTGTTGGAAGGGCGAATTGCATTTGTGTTTTCGCGGAACTGTTGGACATCATCGGTATAACGAATTGGCAAAACGTACTCTAGGTTTTCGTGAGGACGAGCAATAATGTGGGTAGATAGAACTTGACCACCATTAACTCGTTTAACGTTTTCTACTCCAGCAGCAACGGAAGCTTGAACTTCAGAAACATCACCCCGGACAATTACAGTAACGCGACCGCTACCAATTTTTTCGTAACCGACTAAGGTGACACGAGCTGCCTTAACCATTGCATCTGCGGCTTCTACTACAGCAGGGAAACCAAGGGTTTCTACCATTCCTACAGCGATCGACATGAATTTTACTCCAGAATTACAATTAATTTTTAACTACTATTTATGACTAACTTTAGGTGTTAGTACGATCGAAACTGCTCTACATCTTCGGTATAACGAATCGGCAGAACGTATTCTAGGTTTTCGTGGGGACGAGCAATAATATGAGTAGAAAGAACTTCTCCACCATTAACTCGCTTCACATTTTCCACCCCAGCAGCAACCGAAGCCTGAACTTCAGAAACATCACCACGCACAATCACGGTGACGCGACCACTACCGATTTTCTCATACCCAACCAGGGTAACGCGGGCAGCTTTAACCATGGCATCTGCGGCTTCTACTACAGCCGGAAATCCTTTGGTTTCAATCATTCCCACAGCAATTGACATTTTATCTATTCTCCTTGCCGGCTTTTTTTCACTAGACAAACTTGGGTAAACTAAGCTTTTTGTCTACTAACTAACCATAAGTACTAATTATCTGTATGTTTAGTTGTAGTTAAGACTGAAATTTAGCTTTGCCAAACTAATCGTAAAATAGTTTAACACATTGGCTTGACACATCAATACTATAGATTATTGTCATGATCCTATTTTTGGGAGCTTAAGAAAAGTTAACCACCAGCCTCAAATCAGCGTAATAATTAATGTAAGTTAACCTTCTGGCTGTATGACAATCAAAACGCATAAACTTTTCGTAAGCCTTATATAAGTTTTCCATAAGTAAAACTACCAAGTTTCAGGGGCTGAGGATAGATCAACAAGTTAGTAATTTTTTATAACTTGTTCTAAACTCAATAATAAGGAACACTTATTTTTAGTAATATTCAAGTAATATCTTAGTAATATCTCAGTAATATTATGCTAAATGAGTAAGCTAATCCTTATTCATTTTTTTGTTGTAATTCTATAAGTATTCCCAACTATTTATCGACAAGTCTAATAATTTCAAGTCAGCTTATTTTAAGTCAGGATCAAGTTTAGCTCTAGAGAAAAAGTAAGCAGTAATTAAGTAGAGCAAACCCAGTAATCCGGCTCCAAAGATCAACCCTTGAGACATGGGTGAATTGAAGGTATATAAAGGATGATTTTCTAATAATTTGTGCAGAACAGCATGAATCATAAAGAAAGCCGCAAGGGTAATTTTGGACCATTCCCGAATGCTTGGGTTGGTATTAAATACCAGCCAAAAAATGACGGCAAATAATGGCACGTGAATGACCACAAAAGTTTTTGCGGCGGCTTCTTCCGGCATGTCTCGCAGAATATAAAGTAAACGCCATTCTGCCTGAGTAACTGCATCTAGCTCGTGGGTAAAGAGTGTGGCTAAACCTAAGTTAAAAACAAAATTTTTCATTTCTACATTATCAAAAGATTAAGGCTTACATTATCAAAAGATTAAGATGGCTTCGTTAATGAGTTTGGTCATTGTTATCTATAAAACATATTTTAATTGTTCTGCATGATATTTTGGACTTAGTTTCAAGGATCAGATTATTTGCCTAAATTATTTGCAAAAACCTATGTATCGATTCCAACTCTTTGCTTCTACCCAAATAGGTGAATCCATCGGTATGATTGGTTCTATTCCAGAGCTAGGCACGTGGGATATAACTAGGTCTATTCGCCTCCAGACTAACAGCGATCGCTATCCTTTATGGTGGACAGATAACAACATTGATATTCCTGCTAATACTAGGGTTGCATATAAATATGTTCGCATTGATAGTAATGGGAATGCTGAGTGGGAAGCCTTTGGGGAAAATCGTTGGCTGATGACTCCAGAAGATTATACCTCGGAGCAATTACCAGAGCAGACTAATCTTCCAGTAATTGTGGTAGATGATGGAGCATTTGGTTATTTACAAAACTATCCCTTTGGATATTTTGAAACTTCGCAATCTCAGCCAAAATCTACGCTTAAATTTAATTTGCCTTTTAACTTAACCTATTTACCTTTTAATCTGACCCCAAGGAAAAAAGCTGGAGGATTAAAAATTGTAGTTATTGGTAGCTCTGTCGCCCTTGGTCATAAGTCTTGGTTATTAGAAGGTTGGGCATGGCAATTGGCTCAGGTTTTGCAAGAGAAATATGGTCATCAATTAGTAAATGTATCGGAAGTAGGGGCAAACACTAGTCGCACGATCGCAAGATTTCCCCTAGTGGTGACTCCGGAAAAACCAGATGTGGTGATTATTGCCCTTTCTTTAGGGAATGAAGGCTTTGCCCATTGCTCGGAGCAAGAAAGGCGATCGATCCAGCGGCGGTTTGAAAGTAATTTGCAGCAGCTTGTAAAAATGGTGCGAGATATCGGTGCTTATCCTATCTTGGGGGGAGTCTATCCCCACAATGATTATGGAGCCGAACATTACCAGAGGCTGCGGGATACCCATAAACGAATGTTGCATTGGGGAGTCCCTATTCTTGATTGGTTGGCAGCGGTAGATGATGGTCAAGGGCGCTGGCAACCCGGCATATCCTTTGATCCGGCACATCCCAATACCCTTGGTCATCAGCAGATGTTTCAGGCGATCGATCTAGAAGTTTTTGCCATCAATCAAAATGAATTAACCAGAGCTAGACAACTTAGCCGAACTAAGGTTCCTCTTTTTATTGACAATAAAGGCTTTCATGTTGCCAGTGCCGATGGGGGATTACGGATTCTCAATTCATCTCCCTATTGCTATACGATCGCTCCCTACTGGCAAGAACTACAAACTGCCCTAGAAAAGCAAGGAAAATTAATCCCCGGTATCTATATTGCCAAGCAGATCCAGCAAGGTACTCAACCATTTTTTGCGGTGTCAGAAGAGGGAACGATCGCCACTATCTTAAATATTGCCAATGGCGTTGATCTGACCTATATCCCAGCCTTTTCGCTTTTAAACCATGACAACCCAGACCTGATTTTCTACAACGGTTGCTTAGGAATTATTCGAGATGGCAGTCAGTCTCTATGGATCATTAATGAATCAGATCATGATTATAATATTCAACCCATGTGGCAAGAAGTACGTCAAGCCCTGAAAGCTATGCCCGTGGGTGTCTATGAAGATGTGCTAGAGCCAGACGTTCCTTTTCGGACGATGATGATTGGCAATGATGGTTTAGAAAGTCGGGTCAAAGTTCCGCCCAAGTCTGCGGTATTTTTTCAATACAAATGCCCCCTTGCAGAAATTAAACGGGTGGCAATTTTGCCCCTAGGCGATCGCTGTGCCGTGAGGATGATGCTCTATAAAATGGGGTATGATGGTCCTGCTTTTCCCTTTGATCTAACTCGTTCCACCAAAATTGCTGATGTGGCAGATGCGATCGAGAACCGTTTTCATGACATGTGGAATCCTGATTTGCTGCAATACAATCCTGAAGCTAAGAGAATTTATCACACCAAATGGTCTGGACTTTCCTTTGCCCATGAGGTGGAAGAAACGGAGGATCCAGAAAATGATATGTCTCCCATTTATGAGCGAATGCGAAGCAGGTATGCGGCTCGATCGGCAAGATTTTGGTATGCGCTGGAGCATTGTGACAAGGTGCTGTTTATTCGCACCGGGATTTGCGATCGGGCTGGGGTGGTAGACCTAGTTCACAAGTTAACCTATCAATGCCAAGGAAAACCCTTTCATCTATTACTGCTCTCTCCCCAATCTTCCGATGAATTTGCTGATCTTGCCAATGTTCAGCACTATAATGTAGAGTTCAATCCAGATTATATGTACGAAGATTTGGATCATTGGCTATACTGCACCGATATTCTTCGAGGAATTTTGACATCATTGGGGGTATCTAGCAAAAACCTGTTTTGGTGTCCCCCTTAGAGATTATTTCAGAACTTATGCATTTGATGGAAAAATATTTACAAGTTAGTGAAATTATTGATTGGCAACATCCCCAAATTTTGGAACTTGCTCAACAACTTGCCATGGGAAATAAAACATCGATCGCTCAAGCTTGTTTTGAATGGGTACGAGATGAAATTCACCATAGTTTTGACTATCAACAAAACCCAATTACTTGCTCTGCTTCAGAAGTTCTGCACCATAAAACTGGCTATTGTTTTGCCAAAAGTCATTTACTGGCTGCCCTGCTCAGGGCGAACCAAATTCCTGCCGGATTTTGCTATCAACGCTTAAGTATTGACGACCAAGGAGCTCCCTACAGTTTGCATGGTTTTAATGCTATTTACTTACCGGAAACTGGTTGGTATCGAGTCGATCCAAGAGGCAACAAAATAGGAGTGGATGCTCAATTCACTCCACCCCAAGAACAATTAGCTTTTCAGATTCAACTTCCTGAAGAGATCGATTTTCCGGCAATCTTGGCAGAACCATTGCCCGTAGTTATAGAGGCATTGCGATCGCAAAACACATGGGATGAAATGCTTCAGAATCTGCCGGATGTTTCCCTAGAGTCTGCACAAAGTTATGGTTTATTGAAAAGTTGATTTGTGGGCGATCGCTAAAACAATTGATGAACTGTAACTGTACATCGATTCATCTCAAAATGAATATCCATCATTTTTAAGGCTATTTCTAAATCAAACCCTCCCTGAGTTAGGGGTATTATCCATTTCGGCGAAATGTTCCATTAAGGAGCGATGGATAAAAATATAGCCACCACCAACTTTTTGTAGAAATAATTTATCACTTGCCCAATCAAGAAATCGAGAATAATTCCAAGGGGTACACCCCGTAAAAAATATAATTAAGCGTAACGTAAAATGTCTGATACATGCCAAACCTCCAAAATAGAGTCCTCCAACCACAGCACCAACCAAAGCAAAAAACACAATCACTCCACTAACTAACTTTATATTAAATATAAAAATTAGACCCGGAAATATCCCACAAATCAGTCCACTAAGCAGTGTATAAATCAAAGCATTCACAAATGATTCTTGAATAATTTGATTTGAATAGCTATTTTTTCTTTGAACTTCCAAATGAACTAGATCAGCCTTAGATAGTCCAAAAATCAATCCTAAAAACAGCCCACTAATCAATCCCCAATAAAGCCCCAAACTCATTGTGACAAGCAAAAACACATAACTACCAGACAATCCAGGAAATACTCCAAAAACCATCCCGGAAATCATTCCAATACATGCCCAGTCTCGGAGTGTTTCTCTAAAATCCCTCCAAGAGAATTTTACAGATTGCACAAACTTTATTTCTTCTTCAAAAAAACTAATTACCATCATGTATGCTCCTAAAATCATAAAAATAGTAATTATAAAACCAATCAACCCACCACCATTTATCCCAACAAGAAATCCGGCAATTAATGTAAAAGCTATCAAAATTACCACGACGAACAGTAGAAAATAGGTAACAAAAGCATTAAGCTTGATATTTATCCAGTTGAATTGTATGTTGTGAATTAAGAAAATAGTTTGAGAATGCTGAATCATGTTCCTTGCTATCCAGACCAGACGAGACATAGCATTATTGCGAGAATATAATTGCTTCTCTTGAGATTGATAAATTGGATGATAAGCTACTATCCTTGAACCTTGAAATATTCGATTAATATAATCATCAAACAACTGCTTCTCACGATTTGAACTGACAATTATTTCAGGAGCATCCACAAAATCAATTTCTTGATATGCTAACACCATGATATTGAGTAGGAGAGGAGACTTAGCTAACTCTTTTAATGTTGCATCTTTAGTCAACAATGTTTTTAATACAGTTAAGTTCGATTGAAGCCGATTTAGATAATCTTGAATCTGATCTGGGGTCAATGGTAAGAGCATCAGGGCAGATTGTAATCTTAGCTTATTATCCAATTTTCCATAATCCTGTACTCGACAACAAACTACCATCTCTGTAGATTGCGCTTGCTGAAAACTATTTAATTCCATTACACAAGCTTTGCGCTTTTCTAAATCTCGAATTTCATCCAATCCATCCAACAACAATAGTAGTTCTTGGTTATTCACCCACTGCTCTCCAACTTTTTTAGGGACATGATATTTACTATTTAGTTCCTCAACTATCCACTGAATAATATTTTGTTTCCCCACACCCCAAGAAGAAAGGTTTAGCACTACAGGAATGCGGCAACTTCCATCATCTTCAGCACGCTTAATCAAATCCCGTGCCAATTGCAGCAGAGTAATAGTTTTCCCCGATCCCGGCTCCCCCAAAACTAACAGCGTCCCACCTGCTCCCAACTTATCAAATACCTCAATCACAGGCGTACCTACTGGCAAAGGTTCCGGCTCTTGGTCAGCCTTAATAAAATTCAAATTCCAAGGAGACTCAACCGCACTTTCACGCTTCTCCAAACCTAAAACAATAGGAATCTGCTCATGCAAAGATTTCTCTAAAACCCCTTCTACCCAAGCAGTTTTCACCAGATTCAATAGAGCTTGACGGTTGCGAAATTCCTGCCGTGACATATCGTTATCCAAGCGGATTTCACCAACATGAACCGTCCCCCCTTGGACATTGATCCCAATTTTTTCCGCCAACTTTCTACCAAAATTATTCATGTTAACTTGCAATGATGAGGATTACCGAGTTTCGACTTCGCTCAACTCTCCAATATTCCGTGGGTTGAACAGGAAAAACAATTCTCCAATATTCCGTGGGTTGAGCGGAGCCGAAACCCACGGTTAACTTAGAAACTTAAGGTTTGAATATTCACCGTTCCCCCCTGCACCACCAACCCAATTTTCTCCGCCAACTTAGCATTATTTTGAATCAAAGCTGGTTCATCCTTCACTGCCTGTGCTGTATCCTGTATTTTCTGTAATAGTTCAGGATCAGCCTTTACCAAACTTTCCACCGCCAAAATCGCCTGAGAAACTTCCTGATCATTTACTGCTGCTGTTTCCAGTTCCGCCACCGCCTGCTGGAAATCAGCCCCAGGTGCAGCCTCAGCCACTGCCTCCGTCTTTTTCAAGAGCTTTGTCTTAACCAACTGCACCAAACTTCCTACCTGAGCGCTAACCGCCTCCCCTAACTTATCTCCCGTCTTTTCAAAAGCTTTTTTCAGAATCAACATCCCGATTGCGATCGCTCCCGTGGTCAGTGGTTCCATGAATACTCCTAAATAAGTGACATAAATACTCTGTTATAAAAATTTTATCCTGAAATCCTCAAGTTATCATTAATCAGATACAACAATAAAAGGAGCTTTAACATGACACAAATTATTTTAGAAACCCTCAAACCGATAGTTGTAGCAAGACTCAAGTACTTAGCCCAAAGTCATCAAAGGACTTTAGAGGAGGAAATTACATCTATCCTTGAGGATGTAACAGAAAACACCCCTCTAGTAACACCAGAAAGTTTGGGTTGGTCGCCCGGTTTCTTTGAAAAAACTAGCGGCTGTTGGGTAGGAGAATTAGTTAGAGAGCCTCAGCCAGAAGCCCAAGAAAGGGAGTCGTTGCCATAAGTTATTTATTAGATACTAATGCTTGTATTCAATATCTTAAGTCTCGTGACAACCCTGTCTCCTATCGATTAAGACAACTACCAGCAAGTGATGTTTTCCTTTGTGACGTTGTAAAATTCGAGCTTTACTATGGAGCTTATAAAAGTTCTAATAGAGACAAAAATCTAACAAACTTAGCAATATTCTTTAATGAATTTTCCAGTTTGCCATTTGATGGACAAGCAGCAGATATTTGTGGTTATATACGTGCTGAATTAAATAGGCAAGGAAGACCTATTGGAGTTTGTGATTTACAAATCGCCGCCATCGCTCTTGTCCATAATTCAATATTAGTAACTCATAATGTGGCAGAATTTAGTCGAGTCCAAGGATTACAATATGAAGACTGGGAAATTTTATAATAAATTGACTGATTAAGAGAAATGCTAGAACACGATGTGATTATTGTTGGTGGTGGGTTGGCGGGGTGTCGGGCGGCGCTAGAAATTGCCCGGATTGACCCCAGCTTGAAAATTGCCTTAGTTGCCAAAACTCACCCGATTCGATCGCACTCCGTTGCCGCCCAAGGAGGCATGGCTGCCACTCTGAAAAATGTCGATGATACCGATAGTTGGGAGGCACACGCCTTTGATACCGTCAAGGGTTCCGATTATCTCGCCGATCAAGATGCAGTGGAAATTCTCACCAAAGAAGCTCCCGATGTGGTGATCGACCTAGAGCATTTGGGGGTTTTGTTTTCACGCCTACCCGATGGTCGCATTGCCCAGCGAGCCTTTGGCGGGCATACCCACAACCGCACCTGCTACGCTGCTGATAAAACTGGTCATGCCATTCTGCACGAATTGGTGAATAACCTCCGCCGCTTCGGGGTGCAGCTTTATGAAGAATGGTATGTGATGCGCCTAATCCTCGAAGAAGGTCAAGCCAAAGGTGTGGTCATGTATCATCTCTTGGATGGGACAGTGCAGGTAGTCCGGGCGAAAGCGGTGATGTTTGCTACCGGGGGCTACGGCAGGGCTTTTAATACGACATCCAACGATTACGCTTCCACGGGAGACGGTTTAGCCATGAGTGCGATCGCTGGTCTGCCTCTCGAAGATATGGAATTTGTCCAGTTCCATCCCACGGGTTTGTATCCGGTAGGGGTGTTGATTTCTGAAGCGGTGCGGGGAGAAGGAGCCTATTTGATTAATAGCAACGGGGAAAGGTTCATGGAACACTATGCCCCTAGCCGAATGGAACTTGCTCCACGGGATATCACCTCTAGGGCGATCGCCAAGGAAGTTATGGCAGGACGGGGCAGCAATGTGGATGGTACTGCCGGGGGACCTTTTGTTTATCTAGACCTGCGCCACATGGGCAAGGAAAAAATCATGAGTCGGGTTCCCTTCTGTTGGGAGGAGGCTCATAGACTCTTGGGAATTGATGCGGTGACTCAACCTATGCCCGTACGACCGACGGTGCATTACTCCATGGGTGGGATTCCTGTGAATACCGATGGTCAAGTTCGTAGTGGAGCCGATGGATTAGTTGAGGGCTTTTTTGCCGCTGGGGAGTGTGCTTGTGTTTCGGTGCATGGAGCGAACCGTCTGGGCAGTAATTCCTTGTTGGAATGTGTGGTGTATGGCAGAAGGACGGGGAAAGCGATCGCCCATTTTGTCCAGAACCGGAAGTTGCCTGATATTGATGAGCAATATTACCAACAACAGGCACAGACAGAAATTGAGGAACTAGTTAATCGATCGGGAAATATCAGAATTAATCATCTCCGCCAACAATATCAAGACACTCTCACGGAATATTGTGGTGTATTTCGGACAGAGGAATTAATGCAAACAGGCTTAACCAAACTACAAAATCTCCAACAACAATACTCGCAAATTTATCTAGATGATAAAGGAAAAGATTGGAATACAGAACTCATTGAGGCATGGGAGTTAAAGAACCTGATGTTAGTAGGAGAAATGATTCTTACCTCTGCTCTCCAGCGCCAAGAAAGTCGAGGGGCGCATTGCCGAGATGACTATCCCCAAAGAAATGATGATCAGTTTCTCCAGCATACTCTTGCTTATTATTCTCCGACAAATATTGACATTAAATATATGCCAGTAGCCATCACTATGTTCACTCCCCAAGAGCGCAAATATTAGTAGATAAATCAATATAGGCTTAATATTTATGCCCAAATCAAGACGAAAAGCGGGAAGAAATATTCGTGGGTTGGCAATCAATAGACGAATAGATGCGATAATTTCCTTTGGTTTTTCGGGGATACTTATCTGTTCGCCACTTTTCGTTAAGGCTTTAGAGAACTATATCAAACAAATCCCTTCCTTAAATCTCTCTCAAACACAATTCTCCTTGAATTTTCCCCCAATCATTTATCTGCTCTTGGTTGTTTTTGCCTTGTTAGCTATAGCAAATGGTGCTTTCCTATGGAAGCGAGCTAATCATGCAGATCAAGGTGCTAAGGGTGAAGAAGAAACGGCTCAAGAAATATCTCAACTAGAAAAAGATGGCTGGCAAGTTGAATTTAATTTGCAATTGGGGAATAGATTGGGAGATGTGGATATTATTTGTATTTCCCCGCAAAATAAAGCCTATACGATCGATGTCAAATCCCACGGAGGGGAAGTAGTAACCGATGGTCAAAAATTATATCGACGGTGGGGCAAGAAAAATAGTTCTTTTGAAAAGAATTTTCTAGAGCAAGCAATGAAACAAGCTTTGCAAGTCAAGAAGCAAAAGAACTTGAGTTTTGTAATTCCGATCGTGGCTTTTTCTAAGGCGAGAGTTTCAATTTCTACTAACAAAGTTCAAAAAGTTTATGTAGTTGAAAAATCCAAATTAGTTGCATTTTTGAAATCATTGGACTAGAGTGATCGTTATATACTCGTATAGTACACCTGTTCACAATATCCCATTTTATATTTATGTTTTATTCCCCTGTAGAACTACCGTTACCTGAAAAGGCATCCCAGTTAAAATCATGTTTCTACTGCTCTTGTTTACTTCCAGCATTAATAAACGAACATATATTTAATTCTACTTGGGCTGGTTCCCACCAAACAACAAAACTAATTTGTGATAAGTGTAACGGAAGCTTTTCAGAGAAAGTTGACAAAGCATTTTTAATATACACTGAGGTATTAAGAAATGCTTGGTTGATTAAAAATAAGCGTAACAAATCAGTACCTATTATTAAAATAGATGAATATTATTCTCTTGATGTAGGAGGAAAACTAAAAATAAATAGACCTTTAATCGAGGAAGAAATCCAAGCTGATGGACTTATTAGACACAAAGTTTCTTTTAACTCAAAAGGAGAACTCAGAAAATGGATAGACAGTCATGCTCCAGAGGCTTTGTTAGGGAGAGCTTTGAGTAAAGAAGAGCAACGGAATATAATCGAACAAGCACAGTATGAATCAGAAGATGCAAGACCACAGGAAGTTTATAGAATTCTGGATATTCGGAGTCAGTACCGTTCAGCCGCACATACAATATTAAAATGTTTAGGCTTTTTTATGCCTGATTGGGTTTGCAGTGAACAAACTAGAGAGGTTCGCCAATTTGCTCGTTATAATGAGGGTGACTTCTGCCTATTTGGAGTTGAAGCAATACAGCATTTTTCCTTAGCTAGCCAATTTGTGGGATCGTTAGGAGTAAATTATAATTCGGTGGAAATTTACTGGTGTTCCTATTTACGAATGGTAATTGGAGTTTTGACAATTCTTGATCGTGTTAAAAGAGCCGTTATAATAGCTAAAAACTATCCTTGTATAGATAGAGTTTTATATATTTATGAAAGCACAGATGGCTCTGGAAACCCACCCCTTGCATTCTTAGCAGATGAAAATCCAGAACAATTTTCTTTGCCTATTGAAATTCAGTATTTCTTATCCCGACATAGGATTAATCAGGTTTTCAATAATGAAATTTCAGAAGCTGCTATTAATTATCCAATAGATGTCTTTATAGCTAAACTTAGAGAAACAATTAAAAAAATCAATCAAGAAAGTTTGAAAGTTGATAATAATATTTCAGAGAAGTATCGAGAAGCTTTTCTAGAGTTTTTTACCAATCTAGATAAAATTTCAGGCATATCAATAAAATTGGAAAAATTTTCATCTAAAATATTAGATTATGACTTTACAAATTTAATCTATAGTAGTTGCCGATTTAATTAGGACGTTTTTGAGGGTGCGCGGAGCGCGCCCTCAAAAACGTCCCTGTCCTAACTAGAATGGCACTTACTATATAAACTTGTTGATAAAGAGCATAATGATATAGAGTATATGCCATATATAGCAGAAGCTCTTAATGATATTGTAGATGAGATTGACTGAAATTTATTACAGTAGAAATAGATACTGCAAAGAAAAGATATCAAGTGTTTTTAAATATTAAAGATTTCCCTCCACCATTAATATTCTTGTTAACATTGATATAAAAACAAATAACTACTTATTCAAGAGGGAATTTGGATGATGAATTCAGCACCAGCGCCGGGTTGGGAAATACATTCTAGGGTTCCATTGTGTCGATCGCTGATAATTTGATAACTAATAGATAGCCCCATACCTGTCCCCTTGCCCACCTCTTTAGTAGTGTAAAAAGGATCAAACAGACGCTGCAATACTTGGGGCGGAATACCCACACCATTGTCTTTAATCCGAATACAGACCATTGCTTGTCGAACTTCAGTGGTAATCCAGATGCAACTTGGATCAGCCAATAGTTCTTTAGAAGAGCGCCCCTGATCTCGTTCCTCCAATGCATCGATCGCATTACTCAAAATATTCATAAATACCTGATTTAATTGCCCCGGATAGCATTCCACTAGAGGTAAATCTGCATATTTTTTGATGACTTCAATGGCAGGATAGTGCTGTTTGGCTTTGAGGCGATGTTGCAAAATCATTAGCGTACTATCAATCCCTTCATGAATATCCACAGATTTCAAGTCTGCCTCATCCATCCGCGAGAAAGTCCGTAGAGACAAGACTATTTTCTGAATCCGTTCTGCTCCGACTCCCATGGAGGCAATTAGTTTAGGTAGATCATCAATGATAAACTCCCAATCTATCTCCTCAGCAATGTGATGCACCTCAGCGGCTGGTTCGGGATAGTTTTTCTGATAGGCTTTTAATAATCTCAAAAGCTGATGAGTATATTCGCTGGCATAGTTGAGATTGCCATAGATAAAATTCACTGGGTTATTAATTTCGTGAGCCACTCCAGCAACTAACTGCCCCAAGGAAGACATTTTCTCACTTTGAATTAGCTGAGACTGAGCCAGTTTCAGGTCTTGTAGAGTAGTTTCTAGATCAGCAACGGTTTCTTGAAGTTCCCTAGTGCGGACTTCTACCCGCAGTTCCAAGGCTTCATTAGCCGTTTTTAGTGCCAGCTCTGCCTGCTTGCGATCGGTAATATCCAACACAGTTCCCACCAACCGAACTACTTCCCCATGCTCATTGGCGATCGGTCTGCCACTGCCCCGCAAATATCGCAGGTCATCTCCTCCCCGGAAATAGCGAAATTCAATTTCGTAGGGACAGTTGTGGTGCATTGCCTCATAAATTGCGGCTTTCCACGCTTCTAAATCTTCGGGGTGGATATTTTTTTGCCTTTCCTCAAGAGGAGGAACTGGTTGACCGGGATGCATCCCAAAAATACGAAACATTTCATCAGACCAAGAAACCTCTTGGGTAAGGGCATCTAGCCGCCAACTGCCCAGATGTGCCATTTGTTGTGCCTCTTGCAAGGTGGCTTCACTGGCGGCGAGGTCTTTCATGATTTGGCGCAGGCTGGCAGTGCGCTCTTGAACTTTGATTTCTAATTGAGCGTTGGCTTGCTGGAGTTTCATTTCCGCTTGCTTGCGATCGGTAATACTCAACCCAGCTCCTCGGAAACCAATAATTTCTCCTTGGGCATCCAGGATGGGCAACCCATTTACTTCTTCCCAAACCATTTCCCCATTGGGCAGAATATCTCGATGCTCCAAACGAAAGCTACTTTTTTGGGCGGCAGCCTGTTCCAGAATTTTCAACACAGGCGCAACATCTTCAGGGGGAATAAACTCTAGGGGAGAGCATCCCAAAAGCTCCTCAGGAGAGTAACCTTTGACTAGTTTCACCTTCTCTGTCACAAATATATATTTGCCTTGGGCATCCAGTTCCCATATATATTCCCCGGCAGCTTCACTAATATCCCGTAAGCGTTCTTCACTTTGCAGGCGTTGCTCTACTTCTTGCTCTAGGGCCGCAGTACGCTCCCCGACTCTTGTTTCTAGTTCATTTTTGAGGTTTTCTAAAGCAATTTCAGCATTTTTGCGATCAGTAATATCAAAAGACACCCCTGATATACCTAGTAATTCTCCCGTGGCTGTATAAACAGGATTTTTAGTCGTAGAGAACCACTGTTCCCCACCATCCACAGTGGTTACGAATTGCTCTAGAACCAAAGATGCTGGGGCTGCAATTAAATCTAAGTCTTCTTGGCGAAACCTTTCTGCATCAATGGGTTTCCATAGCTCTAGGTCAGTCTTCCCCAAAATTTCCTGAATAGTTTTACCGGTGGCTTGACAAAACTGCCGATTTACTGCCAGATGAATGCCGTCGATATCTTTGAGCCAGACTCGATAGGGCAGGTGGTCTAGGATGATTTTGAGATGTGCCTGTAGCTGAACCTCAGTCTCTAGTTCAGCTACCCGCTGCCGGAGAGCGGCTAATTCTGTGGCTAGTTCTTGGGAAGAAGATGCTTCAGCCATAATATACTCAACCCCCACGAGATTTTTCTCTGTTATTGCTTAGTTTAAGGGAAAAACTATATTTTGAGGTGGTTTTCCTATTAATTAAAGTGTATGACTTCTCGCCCCCAGCGGGGGCGAGAAATCATACACTTTATAAACATTCTTTAAGGAATAAATTCTATAAATGCAGGATTGCCGTAGATCATAGTCTGGTCAAAGGCTGCCAAAATTTGCCCATCACTAGCTGGGGAACTTAAGCAACGACACACCAAAGCTGCCACATCTGCCCGATGGATAGAACCAGCTACATGATGGTCTGTAGTCAACACCGCTGTGCCAGTTGCTGGTGCTGATTTTAAGCCGCCGGGACGAATGATAGTGTAGTTTAATCCACTCTGAATGAGGTGATTCTCTGCCTGCTCTTTCTCCAGCAAAACTGGTTTGAGGGTTTCATAAGCTGGGGGCGGAATGGCGGCGGCACTATTCCCGGTACCGAGGGAAGTAATCAGGATAAATTTCTTGATTCCCGCTGGGACAGCCGCATCAATTAAGTTTTTATTCCCCAAGTAATCTGCCCGAACTCCATCCTTGGGTAAGCCCCCGATCGTACTAATCACCACCTCGACTGGTTGGGCCTGCATCGCCTGAGAAACAGCGATCGCCTCTAGAGCATCACCAATAATTACCTTAATCCCCAATGCTTCTAGTTCTAGATTGGGCGATCGAACTAGGGCAGTAAGATTATTTTGTTGTTGATCAACTAAAATCTGGGCAATTTCTCGACCCACGCCTCGACTGGCTCCGGCAATAAAAATGTTCATAAGCTAAAAAACATTTGATTTTTAGGCAGGTTTTGCCGCGCGGAGCGCAGCAAAACCTGCTCTTTAATTTTTAGAAAAAATACTCAAAAGCCAACGATTCACTTCTCCATGATCTTCGGTGTGCGATCGCATTAATGCTTCTTCTACGGTGGCGATCGCTAGTCCGGGTAGCAAAGAAGAGGTGTTAATTACTTCCCCGCTGGTTAAATCGGTGGCAATAACTCGATTGTTGTTCACATCCACGATCCAATATTCTTTGACCCCTAGCTTACGGTAGATTTGGAGTTTCCTTGTAGAATCATCCTTTAGGGAAGAAGCAGAGATTTCTACAGCCAAGTTAGGTGTACCTAGTTCATCTACATTGAGGGAAGAATTGTTCCGAGGGAGGAGAGGTAAATTTCCCACATAAAAAGCAATATCCGGTTGACATTCACGAATACCAACTTGCCTAAGACTGGGGATATTCAGTTCTTTGATGGGGATGAAATTTAGACTAGCAAATAAAACGATAACGGTAAAAACGATCGAGCTATCTGAACTATGGGAAATTCCAACTGGTGCCATTTCAATCCTCATGAAGCCATCATCATAGTAAAACTTGCCATTCTCTAGGGCAGGATCGTCAGCAAAGGTGAGAAAACTTTCCCAGTCAGCTTTTACCCAAGTTTCTAGAGGCACGGTAGCTATTAATGGCGGTGAATTAATGGGGGTATTAATCATATTCTTGAGGATTGATTAGTCACTTCATTCTAAGCTTAAATTTTCGTTAGTAGCCAGTAGGGTGGGCACTGCCCACCATCGAGATTCTGATTAGATGGGCACTGCCCACCATCAAGGTTTTTGGTGATTCTGATTAGGGAAAATCTATCTGGCAATAGGATTCTAGGATTTTTAGGCAATTGTCGATCGCCCCCAGATGGGCAATTTCGTAGCCGTGGGTATTTTGAGTTGGGAAAGCTAAACAAGCTCCCCGCGCCACATGACCAAATTTCATGGCGATCGAAGCATCGCTACCAAACCCGGTAATCATCGCCAACTGATAGGGCAAATTCTCCACACTAGCCGCTTGTCGCAATTCCTCATTCAAGCCCTGATCATAGATCCCATAGCCATCCTGCACCAAAATCACCGGAATTTCCCCCTCCCGAATCTGATACTCCGGGGCGAGGGGACAAATTTCTAGGGCAATCAGAGCATTTAATTTATGGTTTTGAGTAAAATACAAAGCTCCCAAAGCACCCACTTCTTCTTTTGCTGAGGCAACTAGATAGGTATCCACGGCTGCCTCCTTCACCCGTTCTGCCAGATTCAAGAGAATCGCCACCGATGCCTTATTATCTAGGGTGTAGCTGCCAATGTAGTCTTGGAGGCGGATGGGTTCCTTGCGGTGCTTGCCCACCACCATGGGCGTGCCGGGACGAATTCCCGCCGCCGCCAACTGGGCTGGGGTGCATTTAGTCTCGATCCAAGCCATTTCCCAACTCACAGGGGTATTTTCCTGCTGCGCCTTCTGGGGAGAGGCGTGGGAAATATGCCGGGAGCCAAAGGAGAGGATCCCAGAAATCGTTGCTCGATCGCCCAACAGATCCACCACACCTTCTCCGTAGATCCACGGAAAAGACCCCCCTAATTTTCTCACTTGCACCCGCCCTTGATTCCCCAAGGATTTGACCATAGCCCCAATCTCATCCTTGTGGGCTGTGATGGCAATCCGGCGACTGGGATCCCGACCGGGAATTTTGGCAATAATATTACCCGCTTCATCCTGCCAAGCATCAACACCAAGGTCAGCAAAGGCTTGCAACAGGAAGCGATCGATCTCTGCCTCCACCCCACTGGGGGAATGGTGCATCACCAGTTCTCGAATCATCGTAAACAGAGCATCATAACTCATGGGTGGGTTAATATTGATTATTATTGAGACGGGACTTCTGTAAATGTCATGAACAGGACTTACGCATTTGGAGGTTTTTGCAGGCTTCGACGACCCTCAGCCTGCAAAAACTTCCACAACTCTCAATAATTTGTTAGCCGTGCGTAAGTCTTAATGAATCTGGAAGAGGTGCAAGGCTTTTGACATTAAGTTGACATTGAGTTAATACTGATGCAGGCATTGCATCACAGCGGTTCAAAGACAGAATTTACTTAAGTCCCATCAGCATACATATTTTAGACCCTAGACAAATTTGCTATCTATTATTTATCATCAAATTTTTCATCAGATTTCCACCAGAGTTCTCGCCTTGAGGAATTCCCCACAGGGTAAGATTGTCTCAAAAGTAGTCCCAATGCTACCAGTGTTGGGGATTGGTCTTGTGGTTGCCAGTAGCGTTAGCTTGGCAAAGTTTGCCGGGGGTCTGGAAACGGCGGAACTGGTAGTTTATGACCGACTGCTCTCCCTGCGCCCCCCGGAACCTCCGGATCCTCGATTGTTGATTATCCAGATCACCGAAGCCGACCTGAAAGCCCAGCAACAATGGCCGCTATCGGGGGCAACTTTCCATCAGGTTTTGACTACGATCGATCGCTACGAACCCGCCGGGATCGGTCTGGATATCTACCGCAATCTTCCTGTAGAACCCGGTCATCAGCAGCTCAGCGAGCTATTAGTAACAAACAAGTTTATTACCCCCATTTGCCTAGTTAGCAGCGATCAAAATCCGGGGGTATCGCCACCGGCGGGGGTCAATCCTCTCCGCCTAGGCTTTGCCAATATTCCTGTAGACAACGGCGGGATTGTCCGGAGGGCTTTGATTTTCACTAATCCGCCCCCAGCATCTCCCTGTCAAACCCATTACTCCCTAGGATTTCAACTCGCGCGCCTCTACCTGCAACAACAAAAAATTGCCCCCCAGCGCACCGCCAAAGAAGAACTGCAATTCAACCAAGTTTCTTTTCCCCGTCTATCAATCGCTCCCGGCGGCTATCAGCACATGGAAACCTCTGGTTATGAGCTTTTACTCAACTATCGCTGTTCTAGTATAGCCTCCAAAAACCTGCCCATCTGTAGCCCCACAGATCAGATAATTACCCTCAGCGATGTCCTAGAAGGTAAGCTCACTCGTTCTCAAGTAGAAGGGAAAATGGTTTTAATTGGCTCCTCTGCCCCCAGTATCGATGATGCTTTTTATACTCCCTATAGTCAAGGTAATGTCACCCAGCGAATGCCGGGAGTAGTAGTCCATGCTCAAGTTGCCAGCCAGTTGGTTAGCACTGCCTTGGGGGAACGAAAATTATTGTGGTACTTGTCAGAGAGGACAGAATTATTTTTGATTTTTGCTTGGTCGATCGCTGGAGCTGTCGGTCTAGGGTTGGGACGCAATCTTAATTCCGGTACAAATTCCAGTGCAGGTTCTTCTCTTCTAACCAGTCTCGGTTCCCAGCCAAGAATTTGGTTTTGGGGAGGCGGTTCCCTGCTGTGGTTGGGGATGATGGGGGTTGGCTTCGGTCTAGGGGGATGGTTCCCTGTAGTGGCAACGGGTTTGGGCTGGTCTTTGAGTATTTTAGGAGTAACAGGATATCAGATTTATCTCCAGCGGCAACAGGCAAAAGCGATCGCGGCTACCTCAGCGACGATCGCCCGACAATTGCAAGAACAGGAGCAGGATTTAGCCCTGTTGCGGAGTCTCCTCCAAGAGCAACCAAGAACTAATCCGCCAGCCCAGCTTCCAGCAACAGAATGGGCCACCACCGCCCTGCCCCCAGAAGCCTTGGCTATGGCAAATATGGATGATACCACCGCCATCTCGCCCCCTCTGCCTCCACCAGCCCCAAAAACCCTTGATAAGGGGCGGTACTTATTGGGGAAAGTCCTTGGCTCTGGAGGTTTTGGCAAAACCTATCTAGCTGAAGATACCCAAAATCCTCAGCGATCGACCTGTGTAGTCAAGCATCTCCAGCCTGCTCGGAAGGATATTCGCTTTTTGCAAGTAGCCCGACGATTATTCCGCAATGAGGGCGAGATTTTGGCACAACTAGGCTCTCATCCCCAAGTTCCGGGACTAATTGCCTACTTTGAGGAAGAAAATGATTTTTACCTAGTAGAAGAATATATTCCCGGCAAACCCCTCAGCGATGAGTTGATCGCTGGTCAGCAATGGCCACCCCAAGCAGTGGTGGATATCTTACAACAATCCCTGACGGTGCTCAATTTTATCCATAGTCAGGGGGTAATTCATCGAGATATCAAGCCCAGTAACCTGATGCGGACTCCCCAAGGCAAGATCGTCCTGATCGACTTTGGTGCTGTCAAACAAATTACTCCCCAAGAGCCGAGTTTACGTCTGGGGGGTGTGGCGGGACAGGTGAGTTTAGACGAAGATGCCGCCCAGAGAAACTGGACGATCGCCATCGGTACCAGAGGTTACGCACCACCGGAGCAATACGCCGGGCAGCCAAACCTGAGTAGTGATATCTACGCCCTAGGCATGATTGCTGTGGAGGCTCTGACGGGAGTGCATCCCCTGAATTTACCCATAGATGTAGCTACAGGGGAGGCAGATTGGCATAGCTTTGTCCAGATTCCTGACAATTTGCGATCGGTAGTTGACCAAATGATCCGCTTTCACTTCCGCGATCGCTACCAATCTGCCCATAAAATCCTTGAAGATCTCCAGCCCCTAGCCTAGAGTCAGAGGAAATTGCTTCTCAGAAGAAGTTTTTGCTAGCATCGAACCCTGAGCAGAATAGTTGGCAATTTCTTGGAGGATCTGAAACACAAACTTATGGGGCAATAACTCCTCAAAAGCTGCCCGAGACTTTTGACAAACTGCTAAGAAATCTTCTGGAGATAATTTACGATGAAACTCCCCGACTATTTCTCCTAAGCGATGGATTTCCTGAAAAGGAACAATCACACAGAAATCCTCCCATCGGCTATTTTTTAGAGGCGGACGTTGCAGATTGGTATCAATCAAAATTGGAATCCTTCCAGCGGACATGACTTCATACATCCCATAATTATCATTGTTATCTCCCCGCATACAAATAGTGTAGGCATTATCTTGAATATGCTGAACATATTCAACTCTGGCTATTTGTCTCTCTTCTGGGGTCATCAAGAAGAAATCAGAGGTTCTGGCAAGAATATCTGTGTGCAGATTAGGGGCAGATCTAGCTACTTTAACAACTTTAGTTCTGACGATCCGCCCCACACCTCTTCTAGCACCTAAAGTGACGTTTTGATTCACAAAGCGACTAGAAGCTAGCCAAGATTTGACTCGGTGAGGCAGGGGAAAACTAGCTAAAGAACTGATTCTGCCGGGATATATTGTATTGCCAACAAAACTCACCGTAGGTAGTTCTGGCTTGGGTATTTCCGATATCTTAGTCCTGAGGTCGTAGAGCCAGATAGGCATAGGAATTAGTTTCTCTCCGGGGACTTGATAAACTGATGTGGCAAAAGCTAGTTCTCCGGGTTCGGGCTTATATTCCATGCCGGGGGTAAAAGTAATCAAAGTTCTGCCTGAAGCTAAAACTTCCTTTTTGAATTTATCTAAAGCTTTTTTTTGTGGCTTACCAAGGTAATCTCGATAATCATTAGGTGTAATTACTAAAGGACCAGCATCCTTCAAATCTTTAAATCTATGGACTTTGACAACCTTAGGTAAAATTTCTCTGAGCAAATTCCAGTATTCTAGTTCTGGATGCGATTCCCTAAGGGTTTCATGCATGAGTAAAAAGCTAGGACGACTTTCTGGCAATACTAAATCTTCATTAACCCATAACTCTAAAGGCTGTTTAAATTCTTGATGGGGCATAATAACTCTCTCCTTTACGAGAATTTACTGATGTTTTTTAGAAGTTTTTTCTAAAAAGATTCAGAGATTAATTTTCAGATTTGCGATCAAGAGTAGCCTTAACTACAATTAACAGCATCAGATACAGGGTCTTTGGGGATAATAGTTGTTAGATCACAAGTTCTTCGTGACTTGTCATGCCTTGGCAAATATCTTTCCTTTTCTGAGAAGAAATATATTTACAGACTTATTTGTGATCATCATATGCCTTAGTCTAACCAAAAACATTGATCTAGATCACATAATTCAAAAAGCCGAAATTCGCTCCCAATCAAGAGTCTCCGTATTTTTACGTACTACCAAACCCGAATCACTAATTAAATCATTCACTACCAAATATCCATTCATAATGCAACGAATTTTCTCTCAGTGTAGAAAAGAACTAGCTCAATTTAAGCGAGATCGCCTCACCTTGGCTTTGGCATTTATACTGCCTTTGATGACGCTGATTATTTTTGGGTTTGCCATCCGTCTAGAGGCAAAGGATATCCCGATCGTGATCCAAGATTTGAATGTTAGTTCCCTGAGTCGGGCTTACACAGAAAAACTATTTGCTACTAATAAATTTGTTGCTGTTTCTAATTCTTCCAGCACCAATAGGAACCCAGAGGCAGCGATCGATCACGGCGTTGCCAAGGCAGTAATTATTATCCCCCCAGATTTTGATAGGTTGATTAAGGAAAACAAATCTAGTCAAGTGCAAGCTTTGATTGATGCGACGGATACTAATAACGCACGGGTGATTAAAAATATCATCCAAGCCACTACACGGGCATTCCTCCGAGGTCAAGACATCCAGCCTGCCAGTACAAATACTCAACCAGATAAAATCGTGCCCCGGATCAGAATTTGGTTTAATCCGGGGCGGAAGGAATCTTTGTATATTGTGCCGGGGGTTTATGCGGTGATTTTGTGGATCTATCCTTCTCTGTTGACGGCGATCGCCATGGTCAGAGAGAAAGAACAAGGGACAATTCTCCAAGTTTATGCCTCTAGCCTGAGTGCAACGGAATTATTACTGGGTAAAGGTTTAGCCTATCTAGCGATCGCCCTCAGTGAAGCGCTAATAATTATGATCCTTGGCTCCCTAATTTGGGGTCTGCAATTAGCCGGAGAACCCAGCACTCTGATCCTCGGCACCTTGATTTTTACCGCCGATGCCGTAGCTTTTGGCTTATTAATTGGAGTTCGATCGAGCAACCAAAATGCCGCAGTCCAAGGAGTAGCTCTAGTGGGATTTCTCACTGCGCTGCTCCTTTCTGGTTTCATTTATCCTTTGAGTAATATTCCCTTTCCCTTATCTTTAGTTAGCAATATTGTCCCAGCTCGCTACTATATTGAAATCACCCGTGATGCCTACGTCCGGGGCACAGGTTGGGCAGGAGTTTGGTCATCAATAGTTATGTTAATAATTCTTGGCTTAATTTTATTTAATGTAGCAAGACGAGGATTAAGTAAAATGCAGTTATCGGATTAAAGGGAAATAAAATAATGGAATGGCTAAAAAATATTTTCAAAAGTCGATTTTGGGCTTTGACCCGGAAAGAAATCAATCAAATATTACGCAACAAACAATTAATTGTTTTATTGATATTTCCCCCAACAGTACAACTTTTAGTGTATGGGTTTGCCCTCAATCCTGATGTCCACAATATTAAGTTGGGCATTATTAATTATGCACGTAATTATGAAAGTCGAGAGTTAATAGCTTCTCTGACAGAAAACAAGATTTTTCTAGCTGAAAAATATCTAACTAGAGAAGCAGATTTAGCCGAAGAGGTACGGGAAGGAAAAGTAACCGCCGGACTAATTATTCCGCCAACTCTTCGGCGCAATTTAGCGCAAGATAAATCCACAGAAATACAGGTATTTATTGATGGGGTAGATGCCAATCAGGCGGGGATTGCCAGTGGCTATATGAGCCAAATAATTAGTCAATTTAATCGACAATTAGTAGTTAATCCCACAGTTCCTTTGATTGATACTCAAAGCACATTTCTCTATAATCCGGGACTACGGAGTAGCTGGTTTTTTGTGCCGGGAGTTTTGGGGATAGTTTTAACTTTGATTAGCTCTTTGGTTTCTTCAATCACGGTAGTCAAGGAAAAAGATACGGGAACCTTAGAGCAGTTATTAATGACTCCAGCAGCAGCGTGGGAGATTTTACTCGCCAAAATCGTGCCGTTATTTGTTTTGCTATTGGGGGATGTGATTCTGGCTTTATCCATCGGTAGAACGGTGTTTGGAGTGCCATTTCGGGGCAATTTTTTATTGTTCTTTATCCTATCGGGAATTTATTTATTTGTGGGTATTTCCATTGGGATTATGTTGGCAACTTTGTGTCGCACCCAACAACAGGTGGTGTTGACTTCTTTCTTTATTAATTTACCGATGATTCAACTCGCTGGAGCGATCGCCCCCATCGAAAGTATGCCCATAGCTTTCAAATACCTATCTCTCCTCGATCCTCTCCGCCACTATGTGACGATCGTCCGGGGTATCCTGCTCAAAGGTGTGGGTCTAGAAGTGTTGTATCCCCAAGCGATCGCTTTAGTTATTTTTGCTGTGGTGTTAATGTCAATTAGTGTCAGCAGGTTTCGATCGCAACTAAGCTAGAGCCTAGCCTACTTATTTATGGGATAAGATCAAGAATATTTTCTTGGTAGTATATCTAGGTAGGTCGTTTTCTTCTAATACATTATAAATATTATCTAAAGGCAGTCTATGGAGTGGAAATCTTGGTCAAGTGTTTCCTTTACACAACGCACACAGCTACTTCCTCAACCAGGTATTTATGTGGTTGTAGATGCAGAAGATCAGGTTTGGTATGTTGGGCAATCTATAAACCTTAATGCTCGCTGGAATGGTAAAGGACATCACCGATATAAACAGTTAAGCCGCACAAATAACAAACGAGATTACAAAATATATTGGAAATTCTTTCCCTTAGAACAACTCAACGAGAAGGAGAATTTATATATTAACTTATTTAGACCATGCTTAAATTATACCAAGGTCAGAATTTATGCAAAAAGACCTACTCTGCCAAATGAAGAACTAAGTCGTCTTCTTAAAATCTTAAATAAAAAAACAACATTGTTTCCTGATGTAAGGTCTATTATTCTTGGATACTATCTAGAAATAGACGAAGATGATCAAGAAGAACTCAAAGAGTATATTTGTATTGTTGTATTAGTTAATGCCAAAGATCGTGACGGGGTTATCCTTAACTCAATGAAAAAATCCCTTAGTAAAAAAGGAAGTAGTCTTAGAGGATATTGGCAAATGTACGAAAGTAACTGTGAAGTCGATAATCCAGATATACGACCTGCCTCTATTCCTGTTTTTATCCTTGAAAATCTAGTTTATGAGTTTGTATCCTGCCCAAATTCAATAGATGAATTAGCAAAGAATAAATCAGCATTATATACCATAGAGATTGAGAAACAACCTGTTTTAGTATTAAAAGATATTACGGTTTTGACTAATGAGAATATCATTCCTCCATTGAATACTAGTCCATACGTTTTTATGCTTACAGCTCAAGACTATCTACACTACCGAACCAAAGATATTTTGCCCATTATGGATCTATTTGGAGAAAATCCATAATTATGATCAACAACCATAATATGAGCTAAAACAGCCAATTAAACACAGATTCCACACTCAAACTTACTTCCTGAGCAAAATTTGGTGTTGGTAGTACTTGATTTAATTCATCAAACACTTGAGGTTGCTGCTTGGGAAGATATACAAAAATAGTCTGTTCCGCAGGATCAACTAACCATCCCATTTGCGTGCCATGATTCAGACAATGGAGAATATTTTTAGTTACTTTTGTTTGGCTCTGGTCGGGCGACAAAATTTCAATTGTCCAATCTGGAGCAATAGGAAAAATATTCGCTATCTGACCATTTTGATCACGGGGAATTCTTGACCAAGTAAACACAGATACACTAAGAACGAGCGATCGTCCAGCGAATGCACAACGCAACTCTGAAAATGCTCTGGCAATTTGTTGAGGCTTCAGAATCAAATTGATAGTCGTAGAAAACTCGGTTTGAATTGTACTTTGTTTCCCTTAGGGCATTGGTTTTTGGATAATTTGCCCATCAATATATTCACTGCTGGGTTTAGTTTCCGGCAGTTGCAAAAATTCCTCTAGGGTGATGGGTTTAGCAGTGGTTTAGACCATAACAATCAAGCTAGTAATCCCTTAAATAATCTCATGCCATCAGTTAGACCCAAGACCGGATCCGCTGCTCTTTCTGGATGGGGCATCATGCCGAGAACATTGCCTTGAGAATTACAAATCCCGGCAATATTATTCAACGAACCGTTGGGATTATCTCCGTGGTAGCGGAATAGGACTTGGTGATTTGCTTCTAGATCAGCCAGAGTTTGGGAATCAGCGTAGTAGCAGCCTTCCCCATGGGCGATCGGCAGGGTAATCACCTCCCCGGTTTGATATTCCTGTGTCCAAGCTAAATCTGTCCGCTCTACTTTCAGGGCAGGGCGATCGCAAATAAAGTGCAAGTCTCGATTTCTTACCAACGCCCCCGGCAGTAAACCACTTTCCGTCAAAACTTGAAACCCATTACACACCCCAAAAACCTGCTTCCCCGCTGCCGCATGATCCACCACCGCCTGCATCACTGGAGAAAACCGAGCCAAAGCTCCACATCGGAGATAATCCCCGTAGCTAAAGCCTCCGGGAATAATTACCACATCTAAATCTGCTAGTTCCGTCTCCTCATGCCAGACCATCCGAGTCGGCTGCTGTAACAACTCTTGGGTAACATAGGCAATATCTCGATCGCAATTGGAACCGGGGAAGACAACCACGCCAAATTTCATACCCCTGCCTCCTGTGGTGTCGTTGGGACTGGAGATTGGAGGGTGAGATCAAAGCGATAGTTTTCGATCACTGGGTTGGTGAGGAGGCGATCGCACACCTGATGGAGTCGATCGCTGGCTTCTGCTTCACTGGCGGCTTGTAAATTTAGCTGAATATATTTACCAATCCGTACTTGGTCGATATTCTCATACCCTAATTGTTTAATTCCTGATTGCACTGCCACTCCTGCCGGGTCTAATACGGAAGGGCGTAGAGTAACATAGATCTGAGCCATATATTGTAAAGTCATACTAATTCCTATCAATCTCCCTCTAAATCTCTTTTTATCTAGTTTGCCGCAAACTAGTTACCTAAACTAACTTAGATTAACCCAAATCACTCAAACTTCGATGAAAATGCAGCGTACCCGCTCCCAAGATAAAATCCTTACTCTCTTGAAGACCCTCAACCGGGCAATTTCTGCCCAGCAATTGTATATTGAATTGCGAAACCAAGAGCAAAATATGGGTTTGGCAACGGTTTATCGTTCCTTAGATGCCCTAAAGCTAGAAGGTGCTGTTCAGGTACGCACTCTGTCTAGTGGAGAGGCGCTGTATAGTTGCATTCAAGAAGACCAACACCATTTCACTTGCCTGCAATGCGGCATTTCTATTCCCATCGATGAATGTCCTGTCCATGAGCTTGAGCATAGTCTCCAGTGTGGGCAAAAGTTCAAGATTTATTATCATACCCTAGAATTTTTCGGGTTGTGCGATCGCTGCTCTAGCCTCCAAGTTGCCAATTAACTGGCTAAAATAGGGCATCACAAGAGATATTGAAGTTAATTGATCACTAAAGGAATAGCTACCAATGGATAATAATTCTGATGATTTCAGCAAAGAGTATGAAGAATCCTCCTTTTGGGAAAAGATAAAAAACTTTGCTGTTGATGCAGGGAAAGATGTGATTGAAAAAGCCCTTACTCTTTATTACTGTTTTCTCGATCATGATACTCCTGCTTGGGCAAAGACTGTGATTATTAGCACACTTGGTTATTTCATTGTTCCGATCGATGCTATTCCTGATTTAACCCCTGTTGCTGGTTACAGTGATGATCTCGGAGCATTAGTATCTGCTTTAGCAGTTGTCGCCGCTCACATCAAAACGGAACACAAGACAAAAGCGGAAGAAAAGTTAAATGATTGGTTTAGCTAATTAACTATTAGCTTATGAAAAACCACAGAGATTTATAGCTATTTGATGTAAGGTCATATAATTAAATGGCTTTACAAATAGGGAATAACATACATTAAATAAGATATTTATTAGTTCCTAAATACCTCAAATTTATTTTCTCTTCTAGGTAAATCTATATGACTGTAATACTTGGATTCAAGATCGGGACGTTACCAATTTTAATTGGAGATATAGTTATATCTGGACTTGAAACACCAGAAACAGTAGCAGTTATACCAACTGTTGTAAATTCACAAGTTATTTTTCCTGAAGGTTCTGGCTGGACAATTACAAACTTAAAGCAAAAAGTTAATATTATAAGCAATAATTTAATGATTGCTTGGGCTGGAGACTATGTAGCAGCTAAATATGTCATATCTGAGTTGAAGAGGCTAAGTGAATCTCAACAGCTTACAAAAGAATCAATACATATTTTCTTCACTGAGGAAGTGATACAACATATAGGAAGACAACAAAATGTTGTATTTATTGGATGCGTTGCAAACTCAGATGTCTTTGATTTTTTCGATTATGCATTTGGCTTAGATGTTCAGAAACTTAATCATTCAAGATATGGAGAGATGATGATTTGTGGTACTGGTTTATGTGATGTTCAAGAAATCTTAGAAACTATAAGTAGGCAATCGACTAGGGACAATATGAGCGAATTTGATAATGCCGTTATTGAAACTATTACTCTTTGTGGCTACTTAATGGCTAGAGACAGCCAAAGCTTACTTAGTTTTTTCGGTGGAGGTTATGAAATAGCCACATTTTTAGAAGACAAATTTAGTAAAATTGAGGACTACTCTTATTTGTATTGGCTCTTTCGTGAAGACTTGAATGGAAAAATTGATTTGTTCTCCAAAGCTTACAAAACAGCATACTCAAATGATATTCTTTTAATATACTCTATTCAAGTTAAACAAATTGAACAGGCTAGTGAGTTAGATAAGTCTAAGAATTATACTGTATTTCCTATAGAGAAAATTCTTATATATCCAATTTTACCGCTTTATTTAAATATTACAGAACAGCAATTGATTGAACAACTTCATGGTAAGCTCCCAATTGTAGAATCAAGTCTCAGATGTGACTTTGTTTTTGTAGTTAATTTCCATCTTGAGAAACCCTTGAAAATGGTTGTCACAATTCCTGTTAACTATTCTGATTCACAAGAAAATTCTGTTAAATTCAAGATGAGCCATGATGCTGTTCAGTTAATAATTAATAATTCATCCATAGAAATAATAAATAAATATTGTCGTTCGTTCCTTAGTTGATGTTTGAATTAATACTTGGAGTGTATTCATAAGTCATGGATTATTCAACAAATCATTAGAATAGAAAGTCTATAAGTATTAGTTTCTAAAAAGGTTTTCCGTCCCTTCCTTCCTGAACCCAAGCTACAGGATCGATCGCCTCAAAGATACTATAGCAATCCTAAATGAATTTAGAATTTTAGAGGGTTGAGAACGGTTCCCCCTCCGGGGAAACCGTTCTCAACCCATTTAGGATCGCTATAGCTAGGCTAAGATTATAAAAATGCAATTATTTACCGTCTACTGGGGAAGGTTAAATCTATGGCAACTCGACAAAGACGTTACAGCAAAGAAGAACTAGCCAAACGTGGTCAAGAACTTTATGAGTTAAGAATTCAGCAACAAGTCGAGACTGATAACTATGGCAAAATAGTCGCAATCGATATTGAAACCGGAGCCTTTGAGGTTGCTGACACCGTTTTGCTATCCACCAAAAAGTTATTTGAGAAATATCCTGATGCCCAACCTTGGATCATCCGCATCGGGCATCGGGCAGTCTATCACTTTGGGGCGCGGAGCCTAGTAAAGAAAATATGATGTTAGGGAGAGTCAATCAGCGTTGTGAAGCAGTACTGCCAATTGTTGTGGGTAATGTTAATGGTCAACGTCAAGTTATTGATGCTGTTATAGATACCGGGTTCAATGGATTCTTAACTTTGCCATCAGCCATGATCATGACATTAGACTTATCTTGGAGTGGCTCTGATGTGGCTACCCTAGGCGATGGTAGTGAGGCTTTATTTGATATGTACACTGCAAATATTATTTGGGATGGAGATTACAAAGAAATAGATATTGCCGAATCAGAAACAGAATCATTGATTGGCATGGGATTGCTTTATGGTTATAGGTTGCAAGTAGACATAATTGAAAAAGGTCAGATTACAATTGTCCCATTAGCTAAAGCCCTGTAGATTCAGAAGGATGTGTTTTCCTCATTAGTCCAGCAGTAATCCCTAAAAATCCTAACCCCACCAAACCTGCTAAAGGATTTTTGCCTACTCCCGTCACCCATTCTGGAGCTATGCCAGTATAGGTAATCAGATTCCCTACGTTAATTAAGTAATACCCTCCTACTAAGCCAGCGTGGAGACCGATCGACAAACCGAGCCGTCCCTGCGATCGCACCTTTGCCCAAACTAAGATCAAACCTAATAAGACTAAACCCGGAAACTGAGGCAGACTTTTTAACATTGCCTCTAAGGGTTTCAGAAAATGCAGCGTGGCAAAAACTAAAGTATTGATGCTCAAACTAGTTCTAAAACTATAATCCCGACGCAACTCATCCCAAAGCCAACCCCGAAATAGTAACTCTTCAGCAGTCCCCAAAGCCAAGGACATCAACAAAGCCTCTAGGATAATTTGCCCAAAATTCCGCCCCGGAGCTTGCCAAACTAACCACCCCCACCAGCCTTGGAAAATGAACATTCCCACCACCAAAGCCACTCCAATCCCCAGACCTTGTAAAATCAAACGACCATTGATCCAACTTGCATCTAAACCATACCTAGTCATTAGTTTAGGTTCTTGATAAACTGCCCTGCCCCACCAGCGGAGGAGAATGACAAATTCTAGATACAGCATAACCAAAGTGATAATCGTCACCAAGTTTTGGTCTGCCACCAAGAGATAAATCGGGGCAGCCAAGGGCAGCCAAACGAGGAGCAAGAAAATCACAAAAATACCCAGTCGTTTGATTACTGGGTAGTGGGCAATGGTTTGGGGTTTAAATTTCACTGGGAATCAGGGTAATGTTTTTAGTCAGAATCTGCTGAGTCTTCCACAGCACCTGCTCACTTTTTCAAGGGTTATTCGTCTGGTTCGATCGTACTCATCAAACCATGATTATTCAAGGTTTCACTATAAAATTCGGCGTGTTCTTGGGCACAGGTAATCACCAAAGCGATCCCATTCTGGTGAGCCTCCATCATAATACTAACCGCTTGGGGCTGGGTCAGACTACTGACAGTTTCTAACAAAACTCGCACCACATACTCCATGGGGTTAAAGTCATCATTATGGAGCAGGACTTTATAACGTGGGGCAAGCTTACGGACTGTAGAAGGTTTTTGGATAGTTTCAACAGACACGGCTTTCCTCTAGAACTAATTCTGAAATTAATAGATGTTTTTTGCAATTTTTTTTTGCAAATATAATAGAGATCATAACACTAGAACTTACGTCCTGCCAACGAATCATCTAGAGTTTTGGACGTTTTTGCAGATGCTCTACGCCCGTAAAAACGTCCAAATGTGTAAATCCTGAACACTTTTTTAAGTCCACAATTTCCCCATCCCTATACTAATTCCTATGACTCACTCCCTAGAAAATCTCAGTAACCATGAACCAATCATAGATAACCCAGAAAAGCCTCCCAAGGTGATCTTTCTAGATGCGGTGGGAACCTTGTTTGGGGTGCGAGATAGTGTGGGAGCAGCCTATAGCCAAGTTGCCCAAGATTTTGGGGTGAGCCTAGAGGCAGAGGCGGTAAATGCAGCATTTTATCAAGCATTTAGTGCTGCGACTCCCTTAGTATTTTCTCAGCAGGAACCCAGCCAAATTCAGCCCCTAGAATTTCAGTGGTGGAAAGATGTGGCGATCGAGACGTTTAAGCTGGCGGGCATCATCGATCGATTTACCGATTTCGATCATTTCTTTCAGGCTCTATACAAATATTTCGCCACAGCCCAGCCCTGGGAAGTTTATCCAGATGTATTGCCAGCGCTAGCCTATTGGCGGCGACAGGAGATTAAGCTGGGTATTTTGTCAAACTTTGATAGTCGCATCTACGAGGTTCTCACCGCTCTAGAGTTAAGTCATTTCTTTAGCTCCATAACTATTTCTTCCGAAGCCGGAGCTGCTAAACCTGACACCCAAATTTTCACCACAGCACTGGAGAAATATAACTGTGAGCCAGCCTCAGCTTGGCATATTGGGGATAGTTGGCAGCAAGATTATCAGGGGGCAAAGCAAGCCGGGATTCGGGCAATTTTGATTCAGCGTGAGTCCTGAGAGATTTTTAGTTAGACTTTAGTTAGTCTGGCAATATTTCGGTTGATGAATTGGCTTCAGGGGCATAAGATACATAAGAAATTAGCTTACAAGGGTAAGTGGTAGTTCTAGAAACAATAAATGTTGCACAGCGGAAATTTCCTGATTAATTTTCTAGCCGATAATTGCTAATGAAGAGGCTATTTATAAAGTCTGATTTTCGCCCCGGAGGAGACGCAAAACCAAACCTGCTAGCCGATTTATAAATGGTCTCTAAGTAAATTCTTTTTCAACCTATACACAAGGATTCTCCATTAAGATGAATGCTCAGGTCTGCCCCCACTGTACCTGCCCCTTACTGCCTCATGTCCGCCAAGGTAAACCCTATTGGTATTGCCTGCAATGTCATCAGGAATTTACCCATGTTGTAGATACAGAGATCACAGATGTTGCCCAAATAAAATTAGCACTTCAAGAATCCTATCGTTGGTTCAACTCGCTGATGCAGGCAAGTCTAGAAGGGGTTTGGATCTTAAATCGGGCGGGGGAAACAACGTTTGTTAATCAACGCATGGCAGATATTTTGGGCTATCCGGCTGAGGAAATGTACGGAAAACCAGCTTGGTATTTTGTGGAATTGGGAGAGCGATCGCAATTCATCCATCAAACTTCAGCCCTCAGAGAAGCCGCTATCAACACCAGACTCAACAACCGTGGTCTTCATCAACAAGAAACCAATCAACAGGAAATCAATCATCAGTATGAAGTCAAACTACAGCGTTATGACGGAACCCTCGTTTGGGTAACTATTTCTGGACAAGATATGTTTGAGATGGTTGCAGAGCCTAGTCAAATAGGAGAGTACTTAGGGACTCTGTATATGGTGACAGATCTGAGCAAACAGAAAGCTACTCTTCAGGAATGGGAACTGGCAAAAGAACAACTCCAAGAAGTAAAAGACACTCTCCAAACTGTTATCCAATCTTCTCCCCTTGCGATTATTGCCTTAGATGGTCAAGGCAAGGTCAAACTCTGGAATCAGTCGGCGGAAAAAATGTTTGGCTGGGAAGAACAGGAGGTTCTCGGAAATTTCCTCCCCCAGCCCAATGATCAATCTCAACCCATACCCGATCAGATTTCCCAGTTATTGGGGACAAGGAGTGAAACTTCTTTTGCTGATTTAGAAACTCGCTACTACCGTCAAGATGGCTCAGCAGTTGACATCAGCTTGTCTACGGCTCCCCTCCGCGATGCCCAGGGGCGGGTGGTGGGCAATATGGGGGTAGCAGCGGATATTACCCTGATTAAGCAAATGCAGGAATCGCTCTTGCAGCAGGCACAACGGGAGAGGTTAATCACGACGATCGCTCAGCGTATCCGCCAATCCCTTGACCTTTCAGAAATTCTGGAAACTACAGTCATTGAAGTCCAACAACTCCTCCAATCCGATCGAGTCTTAATCATCCACTTTTTACCCACAGAGGAAGGTAATACCAACCACGGAAACGTTGTAGCTCAGGCGTTGGCTGATGATACAGTGCCTTCTATGCGGGGATTTATGATTAGTACCCCGTTGTTGAACGTGGCGAATCATCTCGATCGCTACTATCAGGGAGAAGCTTTGGCAGTTAGTGATGTTGATCAGACCGAAATAGCAGAAAATAGCCGGCAACTCCTCGCCTTTTTTCAAGTCAAATCTATGCTGGTCGTGCCTATCTTACAAAAGCAGCCCGATAATTTCACGTTGGCAAAGCTGAGTAGTAACTCGGAAACTCATCAAATCGAGTCCCCCGTTGCCATTCCCCTGAATAGTAACTTCAATAGTCTGTGGGGTTTAATCATGGTGCATCAATGCCAAGAACTGCGCCAATGGGATTCCTCAGAAATAGACCTGCTGAAGCAACTGGCTACTCAGGTCAGCATTGCACTCTGGCAGGGACGATTATACCAACAGGCACAACTCCAAGCCATTCGAGAGAAAACCTTAAATCGCCTGACTAGGGCAATTCGTCGGACTTTGGAGTTAAAAACTATTTTCTCCACCGCTGTGTGGGAAATTGGCAATCAACACCGCAGTCAACGGGTAGAGATTTGGCAATACTTCCCTTCCCAGCAACTATGGGAAAATGTCTCTGAATATCGAGGAGATTTAGATTCTCCTGTAGGCTTAGGCACAAAAATTAGTGACCGAGATAATTCTGTCACCAGCAAGCTCAAGCAATTAGAAATAGTCAAAAATCGCTCCCTAGCCCATGCCTTTGATATTTCATCAAGGCTTAGTAATCATCCAGATCATCTTGTTCACGAAGCCTGTTTATTGGTTCCTCTGCATTTTAATAATCAGGTATGGGGAGCTTTTGCCTTGGTGATGGATGGTTATGTCTATGATTGGCAAGACGAGGAAGTTGAATTTATTGTCCAGATTACCGATCAGTTGGCGATCGCGATTCAGCAGTCAGAACTCTATCTGCAATTACAAAATGCCAATAAAAAACTCCAACAACTAGCCGCCACCGATGGCTTAACCCAAGTCGCCAATCGGCGGTATTTTGATGAAACCTTAGCTCAAGAATGGCATCGCCTTGCTAGGGAGAGGCAACCCATATCCCTCCTTTTAACAGATATTGATTGGTTCAAAAGCTATAACGACCACTATGGTCACCAAGCCGGAGATGATTGTCTCCAGCGAGTCGCCCAAATCATTAATAAAGTCATCCATCGTCCAGCGGATCTGCTCGCCCGGTATGGAGGGGAAGAATTTGTGATTATTCTCCCTAATACGGACACTCAAGGAGCGATCAAGGTAGCGAAGAAGATCCGGGAAGCTATTGCCAAACTAGCGATCATCCATCCCGATTCGACGGTTAGCCCCTACGTCACTGTAAGTTTGGGAATTGCCAGTGTGATCCCCAACCGCAAAGCTTCCCCCAAAATCTTAATCTCCCAAGCAGATCAGGCTCTATACCTAGCCAAAAATCAAGGGCGCGATCGCTTTCTGATCTACGACAAATCTACTTTAACGGCTAATCAGAAATATACTCTCAAGAAAAAGGCTGACATAAAATTACTTTAAAACTACTTACAGCAGTTTGAGAGTGGGTGGCTACAGCCACCCACTCTCAAACCCAACATGGATAGAGCTTGCAATATTTGTGGTGTGTCTCATTTGAATGTAAAGTGCTGTTAAATCAATTCAATTTTCACCTCCTCTCAAACGACGACCAAGAGGCAGTGCCGCAGGAAAGATTTGGATGGCTCCAGACTTTGATGAACCACTAGAAGATTTCAAGGAATATATGAAATGAAAATACTTATTGATACCCATGTTTTCCATATCATCAGTGCAGATACAATACTTGATATAGCGATCCCAATTGAGTTTAGAACCTAAATGGGTTGAGAACGTCTCCCCCGGAGGAGGAGACGTTCTCAACCCATTTAGGATGGCTATAGCTATGGCGTTAATCGAAAATGGTAATTCATCCTTAAAGGAGCTATTTCTATGCTTAATCTAGTTGAAACAACAGATGTATTAACCAGCTTTCCCCTCGAAAAGAGAATCTGGACAGATGCCGAATTTATGGCACTCCCCGATGACGGACATCACTACGAAATTATCAATGGAGAACTAATTGACATGGGCAACTCCGGAGCATTGCATGGCTATGTGGCAATTATTTTAAGTTCCGCTTTGTTTGCTGTTGTGTCATCCCAAAAACTGGGGGCAATATTTGATTCTAGTACTGCTTTTAAGATGAAAAACGGCAATAAGCGATCGCCCGATATTTCCTTTTTTGCTAAAGCCAGACTCCAAGGCATGACTACCCTCCCTACTGGTTTTTTAGAAGGTGCTCCCGATTTAGTTGTAGAAGTTCTTTCTCCCGGTAATACTGTGGAAGAAATTGATGATAAGTTGACAGAATATTTTGATAATGGAACTCGTTTAGCTTGGGTGATTAATCCCATTCAAAGCCATATTTTGGTCTATCATTCTGCTCAAGAACCAGAGAAGCTGTTGAGATCGATCGACTTCCTTGATGGAGAAGATATCGTTCCCGGATTCAGCCTACCTGTTGCCGATCTTTTTCAAAATCTCTCCTTCTAATTAGAACTTATGCACTGTGAACAAGTCATATAGGATTCTGGAGTTTTTTGCGGGCTTCGACTCCGCTCAGCCCGCAAAAAACTCCAAAGGCGTAAGTCCTTCTAATCAATATCCAGACCATAATGTCCAAACTCTTCTACAAAGTAGTCGCCAATGATGGCATCACGGATTCTTTGGGTGAAGCGGATTAATTCTGTGACGTTGTGCAGAGAAATCAGGGTAAAACCGAGGACTTCCTGCGATCGCATCAAATGACTCAGATAAGCCCGACTAAAATTTTGGCAGGTATAGCAGGGGCAGGTAGGGTCGAGGGGAGTATAGTCCCGGCGGAAGGGGGAATTTTTTAGGTTCCAGCGCTCTCCTTGGACTAGGGCGGCTCCGTGTCTGCCGAGGCGGGTGGGGATGACGCAATCAAACAGGTCAATTCCTGAAGCGATCGCCCGTGCCATTTCCCGATAGGTTCCCACCCCCATCAGGTAGCGGGGCTTATGCTCTGGCAGGTGAGGGGCAGTGATTTGAACGATTTCTTGGATTAGATCCCCCGGTTCCCCAACACTGACACCGCCGATCGCATAACCGGGCAAGTCTAACTCTGCCAATTGTTGAGCAGCCGCTACTCGCAGGTCTGGATACACCCCCCCTTGAACAATCCCAAAGAGAGCTTGATCTGCTGGTCTTTGGTGGGCGGAGATTGATCGTTCTAGCCAGCGATAGGTGCGCTCCGTGGCAGCAATTACTTCTTCTCTGGTGGCTGGGTAGGGAGGGCACTCATCGAAAGCCATGATCACATCGGCTCCGAGGGCATTTTGGATGTGGATCGATCGTTCTGGAGTCAAGTTAATCATACTGCCATCCCGGGGCGACTTAAAAATCACACCCTCATCACTAATTTTCCGCATCTTGCTGAGGCTAAATACCTGAAACCCCCCAGAATCTGTGAGCATAGGCTTTTTCCAGTTCATAAACTTGTGCAACCCCCCAGCCCCTTGGACGATATCTTCCCCCGGTTGCAGATGCAGGTGGTAGGTATTTGCCAAAACCATCTGGGCTTTGGTATCTTCTAGCTGAGCAGAGGTCAGGGTCTTAACAGTGGCAAGGGTGCCCACGGGCATGAATTTAGGAGTTTCCACAATGCCGTGGGGTGTAGAAAATACCCCGACTCTGGCTTTGGTTTTGCTGCACTTGGCTTGGACTTGGAAGGAGAAATGACCCATGTTGGTGGAGGAGGTAAGTAGAATCGAAGCTTATTTTACATGGTTTGTGGTGGAGTTGATGGGCGATCGAGAGGCAGAACTGGTTTTTGCAGGACTATGAGAGTGCTTTTACGATGGTGGGGAATCCTTGGTAGGGCGATCGCTCTACCAAGGATGGGAATAAAGTTTTAAGTATAATCCTCACGGTAAATAGATTAAATAGCTATAACTTAGATATATTATTATCTCTGGCTATGCGCTATGTCTTGCCAAAAGTTCCTATCCCGATTTAGTCTGCTACCGATCGCAGTTGGCATTGCCTTCAATCCCATCATCTCTCCAGTGCGATCACAGATTACCCCCAATGGAGCGGGAACTGTGATCAATCCCCAAGGCAACCAGATCAATATCACTGGCGGAACCCAAGCTGGAGCTAATCTTTTCCATAGTTTCCGGGATTTTAATGTCAATTCCTCTCAAGTTGCCAACTTTTTGAGCAATCCCCAGATTCAAAATATCCTTGCCAGAGTCAACGGCGGGAATCCTTCGATGATTAATGGCTTGCTGCAAGTTACGGGGGGAAACTCGAATTTATTTTTGATGAATCCGGCGGGAATAGTTTTTGGACAGGGGGCAAGTTTAAATATTCCTGCCAGTTTCACCGCAACAACAGCGAATCAAATTGGGTTTAGGAATAATTTATTTAATGCTTTTGGAGATAATAATTTCTCAGCGTTAACGGGGAATCCCGATCGCTTTCTCTTCACAAGTAGCCAATCTGGAAGTATTGTCAATGCTGGAAATTTAGCGGTAGGAAGTGGGCAGAATATTAGTTTAATTGGCGGAAATATTGTTAATACTGGCAATATCAATGCTGGGAATATTACCCTCGCAGCAGTGCCGGGAACCAATCGGGTGAGAATTTCTCAACCGGGGCATATTTTGAGTTTAGAAATTATTCCGCCAGTAGATTCTGTAATTACTCCTCTAGATTTACCTAGATTACTAACAGGATCAGATTTACCGGGAATTACTAGCAATGGAACAACTGTGCAAGTTGCTGGAGTTGAGATTCCCACGAGTCAAGGAGTGAATATTACTTCGGGAAATCTTAGTACTCTCTCTCAAGGTGGGGTTATTAATATCCTTGGTGACAGAGTTAGCCTAGTCAATGCCAACCTGAATGCTAGTGGTAGCAATGGCGGGGGAACAATTCGAGTTGGTGGGGAATATCGAGGCGGGGGGGGGAATCCGTTTAATTCTCGGATCACCTATGTGGATGCTGGTTCTGTTTTGAATGCGGATGCGGTTAATTCTGGTAATGGTGGCAGGGTAATAGTCTGGGGGAATGACACAACGAGATTCTCTGGAACTATTTCTGCTAGGGGTGGTGTAAATGGCGGGAATGGGGGATTTGCCGAGGTGTCGGGGGCGCAGACTTTGACTTTTGCAGGAAATGCAGATTTGGCAGCACCGATCGGCAGTATGGGGATTTTGTTGTTAGACCCGGTGAATATTTTTATTAATAATGGCACTGATGCTCTAGGAGGTTGCACTCTGCCAACCGTTTCTGTGGCTTGCGCTCCGGGAGATATTACGATTTCTCAGGCAACTCTGCAAGCTCTGCCTGCTGCGGCAAATGTGATTTTGGAGGCGACTGATAATATTACGATCGGCACTTTAACCGGGAATGCATTAACTTTTGCCAGTGCGCCCGGTGGTTCCATCACTTTTCGGGCTGATGCAGATAGTAATGGGGCTGGGGATTTCTCGATGAATGCGGGGAATAGAATCGCTGCACCGGGACGAGATATTACTATCAGTGCGGCAAGAATCATCGCCAGTGATATTGATGCTTCTACCGTTTCCGCTCAGAATGGAGGCAATATCAGCTTGACTGCTACTAGGGGTGATCTGAGGGCGAATAATATTAGCAGCGGGTCTGGTGTACCTACTGGAAATACAGGGGCTGGGGGGAATGTAAATATCCTTGCTCCCCTTGGTAATGTGATTATTTCTGACAGTGTGGATAGTCGATCGGTCTCCCAAGGCATTGGTAATTCTAGAGATGCAGGAAATATCACCATCACTGCCCAAAGCATCAATGTCGGCAATCCTTCAGACCCACTGACGGGGGCGATCGGTGCCTATTCCCGTGTTGGCACCGGAAATACTGGCAATGGGGGAAATATCGTACTTAGAGCAACTAATGGCGGCATAACCGCCGCAGCCATAACTACAGCCACCAATGTATCTGGCACTGGAATTTCGGGGAATGCAGGCACTATTGATATCGATGCAACCGGTGATATAAGTCTTCGAGGGGGAATCGTTACTGCTGTTAGTCCAAACCCGATCTCTCTTGACACTCGATCGGAGTCCAGTGGCAGTAATGCCGGGGCTGGAGGGAATATCAGGATTAACAGGATTAATCAGCCGAGTATTGGCAACTTTATTGCTGGTGGCGCGATCAATAGCTTCTCTTCGGCGATCGCTGCGCCCGGAGTCGGCTCCCTAAATGCTGGAAATATTGCCATCACTGCTCAAAGTATAGCTGTGGATATTATTGACGCTCTTTCTCAGGTATCTAGTGGTACTTCTGGTAATGGGGGAGCTATCAATTTAACTGCAACTAGTGGCAACATTACTACTACAGGTCTATTAGAATCTTCCAGTTTTTCGGGGACTGGGGGAGATATTAAATTAACTGCGACTAATGGCAACATTAGAATACTAGATGAACTATATTCTGGTAGCAATTCAGGAAATAGTGGAGCTATTAATTTAACTGCTGGTAGCAATATTACTGCATCATCACGGTTATCTTCTTTTAGTAGCTCTGGGAATAGTGGGGCAATTAGTTTCACTGCTGGCGGTGACATTACTACATCACATTTATTTGCTTACAGTAACTTCGGAAATGGTGGAGCTATCAATTTAATTTCTAATGGGAACATTACTAATACATCTCCCCTTGGTTTCTTTTCTTTTAGCGGCTCCGGAGGAGATGGAGGGGCTATCAATTTAGATGCTGGTCAAAATATTGTTATACCATCCAATTTATTCTCTTCTAGTAGCTTTGGGAATGGAGGGGCGATCAATTTAAATGCTGGTGCAAACATTATTACATTAGGCTCATTTGCTCAAAGTGACTTTGGGAATGGTGGCACTGTTAGTATCAGTGCACCTAATGGCAGTATTAGTTTAAGTAGTATTAGTACTGAGTCTCGAAATGGAATTACTGGGAACGGAGGAAGCGTTACTATTATCGCTGGGAACAATTTTTTAGCTTCAGGAAATTTTCTAGCAAGGGATAACATGCAGTCTTCTAGTATAAGTACCCAAGGAGGTGCTGGGGGTGGGGCAATTACAATTACTCATGGTGGTGGTACCTCGATTCCTTTTGTAGTTGGCAATGCCACTAGGAATGGCACAACCGCAGTAATTACTAGCGGGATAGGTCTAAATACTATACCAAATGGAACCACTGTTCCCGTTCCCCCTGATGTAACTAATTACGGCACAAATATTAGTATCAGAACTACTACACCTACCGTAATTCCTCCTGAAATATTGATATTATTGACCACTCCCCCACCACCCCCAATCCCACCTGCGGTATTAGTTGGCACGCCACCCCCAGTTCCAACAGAACCTATCCCCGGAAATCCTGTAGTTCTTGCCAATAATCCGCCCCTCACTCCTCCATCACCACCAGTCGTCATCTCCCCAGTAGTTATAAATTCCCCAAGTAACCCACCAAGTATTCCAGCAATTATTTCGCCAGTAGCCCCCCTACCAATACCATCTCCGAATCCCCAACTCTCTCGCCCCAACCTTGAGGCAACTTCTCCCGGTGTGCAACCTTCCCTTAGTGGTGGGAGTAATACAAACTCCCCCATCCCCATCCTAGAGAGAATCCCTAACGACTTCCTAGGTAATAGTCTCCGATTATTAGACCAATCCTTCAAAGAAGAATTTCAAGCCTTCACCGGAGTTGGTGATGAGATTGCTACCCTTGATGTTAGTCAGGCACAAAATATTTTGAATCGAGTTAGCCGGGAAACTAACACTAGACCAGTTTTTATTTATGTTTTCTTTTCTCCCTTAAACGAACTAACCCAAACCCCCAGAACTGCAATCTCTTCCCGTGTGGGCATCATCCGCACTCCCCAAGACACCGACACCCTCGAAATCGTCCTTGTCCCTCCTACTGGCGACCTGATCCGAGTCAAATATCCCAACCTGCCGCGATCGGAAGTTCTCCAAACCGCAGGGGAATTTACTAGAGGCATTGCCCGGAGGAATATTGTTTATGCCAGAGCCTCCAAACGGATGTATGAACTGCTGATTTCTCCCCTTGAAGAAGACCTGAAAAGACTGAAGATTGATAATTTAGTTTTTCTCATGGATTCTGGTTTACGATCGATGCCGATCGCCGCCATGCAAAATAAAGACAATCGCTTCATTATCGAAGACTACAGCGTTGGCTTGATGCCCTCCCTGACCTTGACTGACACCACCTATAGCTCCCTCAAAGATGCCCAAGTTATCGCAATGGGAGCCGATCGCTTTGCGGTTAATAACCTTGCCCCCTTACCCGGAGTTCCCGTAGAACTCAAAGCCATCAATCAGATCCGGGGCGGAAATATTTTCCTGAATGAAAACTTCACCCTGAGTAATCTACGGCAGAACCGCCACCCAGACCAAAGAATCGTCCATCTCGCGACTCATGGTTCCTTCTCTGGGGATAAAACCACCTCCTTCATCCAGCTTTGGGGAGCCGAAAGACTCACCCTTGAACAAATCCGCTCCTTGGGTTTTGGCTCTCCCCCCGTGGATTTATTAGTCCTCAGTGCCTGCGAAACTGCCCTAGGCGATCGAGAATCGGAACTAGGTTTTGCCGGATTAGCCGTCACCTCTGGGGTTAGGTCTGCCCTAGCCAGTCTTTGGCAGGTCAGCGATGAAGGCACAATGGGTTTAATGGCAGAATTTTATCAACAATTGCAAACCACCAATACCAAATCCGAAGCCCTCAGACAGGCACAACTATCAATGCTCCGGGGAGAAGTGCGCTTAGAGGGTGGTAGCTTAGTCACCCCCAAAGGCAACTTTGCTCTGAATGAGGAATTGCAGCGATTGGGCGATCGCACACTAACCCACCCCTTTTTCTGGAGTGCCTTCACCATGATCGGCAACCCTTGGTAAATAACCTGAATTAAGAATAACCTGCTACCCTAAGAATAGCGATCTCCAAGTTAGTGCTGGAATCCTCGCAAAGGCTGTAATCATAAACGCCGTAACTTAAATCAGGAATCAGGCTGAGAACTTTGGATAGTGCATTAAATTTATCTCGATCGCTTCTATTTGCCCTCGGAACTCAAGTAATGGTGCAGCACCAAGACCGGATTCCCCTAGACTCAACCTTTTTGGTGGTGAGTAATCACCGCAGTTTTTTGGATGCTCCGGTGTTGATGGCGGCGATCGCCCAACCCATTCGGATTGCTTGCCATCACTACATGGGACAAGTCCCGATCATGCGAGAATTCGTTACCCAGTTGGGGTGCTTCCCCCTCGATGCCGCTGCCACTAGGCAACAAAGTTTTCTCCTCCAAGGTTCCCAGTTGTTGCAATCTCGCCAGTTAGTCGGAGTCTTCCCAGAAGGCGCCGCCCCCATGGTAAATTTAACCAAACCCCAAGAAGTGGGGAAATTTCACCGTGGTTTTGCCCATTTAGCTCTCCGGGCAGGAGTAGCAGGTTTAGCAGTGCTGCCTGTGGCGATCGCCTCCCATACAGAGCAACAGGTAGATGCCCTAGTCCCCCTGAAGCTGCTCAAATTATTTGATCCCGCCGAACCCCTATTTGATCAAGGTGGTTGGCATCCCGTGGTTTTATACCAAAGAATTACCGTATCCATCGGTCGCCCCTACTGGATCACCCCCACCGCCCAAGCCCAATACCAAGGCAAACAAGCTCGATCGATTATTCGCCACTTGAGTGATCACTGCCATCAGGAAATTAGTCATTTATTGCAGCAATCTTGACCATGAATAGTCCTGCCCTTAATTCTCTAAATAAACCTCTATTTCTCCCTACCTCAAACCGTCGCCCTGATTTACCCCTATTAGTTTTAATGCCGGGGATGGATGGCACGGGTCATTTATGGCGATCGCAACTACCCCAGTTAGAATCCCATTTCGATGTCCGCTGCCTAAGCATCCCTCCCCACAATCTGGCTACCTGGGCAGAATTAAGCTCCCAAGTGATTCAGTTGATTAACCAAGAGGCATTAGAAGACCGGGAGGTATATCTTTGCGGGGAATCTTTTGGTGCTTGTTTAGCGATGCAAATAGCAATCCGCTTGCCGAATCTTTACCATCGGCTGATTCTGATTAATCCAGCCTCATCCTTTAGTCGGCTACCTTGGCTAGGTTGGGCTGGGCAAGTCTGTGGTTGGCTCCCAGAAACAATCTATTACTTGAGTACTTGGGTCGGATTACCCATGTTGGCAGCCCTAGATCGAATTAATCCAGAAGACCGCAATGCCATCCTCCAAGCAGTACAATCAGTCCCACAAAATACCGTAGCTTGGCGCTTGGGGATGTTGCGAGATTTTCAGATTAGCCCCCAACAATTGCAACAACTCCAGCAACCAGTTTTGATCTTGGCTGGGGGAAGCGATCGCATCTTACCTTCTCTTCAGGAAAGCGATCGACTCCGCCAGTACCTACCCCAAGCAAAAGTCATTGCTCTGCCAAAATCAGGTCATGCTTGTATGCTAGAAACCGAAGTTTGTCTTGATACGATTCTCCAAACATGGATTTAAAAAATTAAGGAGATGTAGCAATTCATGCTACATCTCCTTAACCAATAATATTCTTAAAAGCTGGGGCGCTAGGATTCGAACCTAGGAATGTCGAGACCAAAACCCGATGCCTTACCACTTGGCGACGCCCCATTAATCCTACGTCTGTTATTATAGCAGATGAGATTAGGATTTTGTCAACCAGTAAATTTTAAAACTAAGGTGACCCCATAGAAATTAATTTATTAACTTCTTGCCCAAATATTTTTAGTAGGAGTAATTTATGAAAAATATCAAAATCATCGTGGAAAAGCACACGGATGGTTATGTTGCCTATCCTTTAGGTATTCGAGGAGTAGTGGTGGGTGAAGGAAACACCTACGAGGAAGCTCTCAATGATGTGCGATCGGCTATTTCCTTTCATGTTGAAACTTTTGGAGAATCGGTACTAGAATCTGAATCTTTAATCCTTGAAGCTTTTGTTGCAGAGGCAATTGTCTAATGGCAAAATTTCCTGTGAATGCTCCCAAATCAAAGGTGATCAGAGTACTGGAAAGTTTGGGGTTTTCAATAGTTAGAGAAAGAGAACATATTTCCATGATTAGACAAAATCCTGATGGCACAACTACTCCTTTAACTTTACCAAATCATAAACTTATTAAAGGTTCCACTCTGAGAAGTATTTGTACTCAATCTGGTATTTCACGAGATGATTTTATGACTGCCTATGAACAAATTTAGAAACAATAGTACTATCCATCAAATTAACAAAAAAAAGAGTACTCCAGTTTAAACTAAAACACTCTTTCTTTTCAATACTTATATTGAGATTTTTTTCACAGTTTAACCATTCAGAGCTTCGGCTCCGCCAACCACTTCGAGAATTTCTTGAGTAATGGCAGCCTGTCTAGCTTTGTTATAAACCAAAGTCAGAGAGCCAATCAAGGTAGTGGCATTATCACTAGCATTATTCATTGAAGTCATCCGGGCAGCTAGTTCGCTGGCAGCAGATTCTTGCAATGCCCGGAGTAGCTGGTTGTTTAGATACAACGGCAAGAGAGCATCAAGAATTTGTACTGGGTCTTGCTCGAAAATCATATCTCTTGGTAGTTCCTTGACAGGGTTTTCTACCTTCTCCCGCGCCACATTGAAACTACCACCACGGGTAGTTAGGCGGAAGATTTCATCATCCACAACTTCCAATCCTTGGGGAGTTAGGGGCAACAGCGTTTGCACTACAGGACGAGAGCTAATTAGAGAGACGAACTTGGTATAAATCAACTCCGCCCGATCGATCCCTTCTGCCAAGAATAAAGATAATAATTCATCGGCAATATTAGAAGCCTCGGCTGCTGAAGGAATTTGCTCTAAACCTGTATATACGGCATCAATCGGTTGATCTCGGCGCTGGAAGTATTGAGCAGCCTTCCGACCCACCAAAATATATTTGTAGCCAATGCCTTCGGCGGTTAGTTCCTTAGCTCGTTGTTCTGCCCGGCGGATAACATTACTGTTGTAGGCACCACATAAGCCTCGATCGCCAGAAATCACCAATAAACCTACGGTCTTAACTGGGCGTTGTTTCAGCAAGGGAAGATCAGCATCTTCAAACTTCAAGCGAGTTTGCAGTCCATAGAGAACCTGTGCCAACCTGTCGGCAAAAGGACGAGTTGCTGTCACCTGTTCTTGGGCACGGCGCACCTTGGCGGCAGCCACTAGGCGCATTGCTTCAGTAATTTTTTTAGTATTTTTAACGGACTTGATCCGATCGCGAATAACTTTAAGGTTTGCCATAGCTGCTATTTATATGTGATATGGAGTAAATTGCAAATAGTAGGGGCAATTACCTTGCCCCTACTACTATAGTTATGCTGCTAGAAATCCTTGCTTGAATTCCACGATCGCTTCTTTCAGTAAAGTCTCAGCTTCCGCAGTCAAATCTTTCTTGTCAGCGATAATTGTGCCGTAGTTAGGCTTGCTGGTCTTTAGGTAATCCCTCAGACCCACCGCAAAAGCAGCAATCTTATCCACCGGAATCTCATCTAGATAGCCATTCAAACCAGCATAAACCACCGCCACCTGCTCATAGACAGCCAGAGGAGAATACTGGGACTGCTTGAGTAGTTCCCGCAATCTAGCACCCCGTGCCAATTGGTCTTGGGTAGCCTTGTCCAAATCTGAAGCAAATTGAGCAAAGGCTTGGAGGTCATCATACTGAGCTAGTTCTAGCTTCAGCTTCCCAGCTACCTTCTTCATCGCCTTGGTTTGAGCCGCAGAACCTACCCGTGATACGGAAATACCGGGGTTGATGGCAGGGCGCAGACCAGAGTTAAATAGGTCAGAAGAGAGGAAAATTTGCCCGTCAGTAATGGAAATTACATTAGTGGGAATATAGGCAGATACGTCCCCAGCTTGGGTTTCAATGATCGGCAGGGCAGTCATACTGCCAGTGCCGAGGGCATCACTCAACTTCGCCGCCCGTTCAAGTAAGCGGGAGTGGAGATAAAATACATCGCCGGGATAGGCTTCCCGACCGGGAGGACGACGGAGCAAAAGGGACATCTGGCGGTAAGCCTGAGCTTGCTTGGACAAGTCATCATAGATAATTAAAGTAGCCTTGCCTTTGTACATGAAGTACTCAGCTAGAGCAGCACCAGTGTAGGGAGCAAGGTATTGCAGAGTAGCTGGATCGTTGGCGTTAGCAGTAACGATGATGGTGTAATCCAAAGCACCTTTTTCCTTGAGAACTCCGGCAATTTGTGCTACGGTAGAAGCCTTTTGCCCGATCGCTACATACACACAAACCACATCACCACCTTTTTGGTTGATGATCGTATCTACGGCGATCGAGGTTTTGCCAGTTTGTCTGTCACCAATGATCAGTTCCCGTTGACCCCGACCCACAGGAATCATGGCATCAATGGAAGTAATCCCGGTTTGCATGGGTTCATGGACAGAGCGGCGATCGATAATCCCCGGTGCTGGAGATTCAATTAACCGAAACTCGGTAGTTGCCACATCTCCCTTGCCATCAATGGGACGAGCTAGAGCATCGACAACCCGGCCAATCATCGCTTCACCTACAGGAATCTGAGCAATTTTGCTGGTAGCAACGACAGAAGAGCCTTCTTGAATCTGGCGACCATCACCCATCAATACTGCACCGACGTTATCCTCTTCTAGGTTCAGGGCAATACCCACCGTCCCGTCTTCAAACTCCAACAACTCCCCCGACATACAGTTATCTAAACCATAAATCCGGGCAATGCCATCTCCTACTTGCAGCACAGTTCCGACGCTAGTTGATTTAACTTCTTGGTCGTACTGTTCGATCTGCTGTTTAATAATGCTGCTAATTTCGTCTGGTCTAATGCTAATCATTGCTGTTTACTGCTAGATGTTAGTTTTAGTATTATGGCTCTAGCTTCAATGGACTAACTAGTTGGTTAGTTGATATCTAGCTAGATTTTTCTTAAAAGCCCCACAAGGATTGGGGGTGTTTTTGGAGATGCCCCGCCCCTAGCCCAAGCTAATGCTCAAGCGGCGGAGTTGTCCCCGGAGACTAGCATCAATGACTTGGGAGCCGACTTTAATAATCACTCCACCAATCAAGTCTTGGTCTATTTTATTTACCAGCTCCACTTCATGGGCTTGAGTCATCACTTTCACCTTGTCAATCACCGCTTGTCTTTGATCGTCATTTAATTCAAAGGCGGAAGTGACTTCTGCTAAAACTATTTGGTTAAGCTTGCGGATCAAGGTTCTGAAGTGTTGACAGATGCCTTCTAGAAAAACAATCCGCCGCCGATCGACCAAAATCATCAAAAAGCTAGTAATAAATGGATCAATACCCTGACTGATTTGTTGGAGGACGGCTTTTTTGTCTTCCCCTCGCACGATCGGGCTAGTGATAAAAGCACTTAGCTCTGGAGATGTTTCGATGAGGTTGAGCAAACTAGCCACATCTTCACCAAACTTTTGGGTGAGGTTTTTTTCCTGAGCCACCGCCATCAGAGCTTCGGCATAGGGTTCAAAAACTTCGGCACTTGATAAAGAACCTTTCATGATTTACCTCCTAGTAGGAGAATACTCCGATCAATCAGAGTTTGTTGGGTAGAGTCGCTGAGGTTGTTGCGTAGTTCTGATTCCACCTGCTCTAGGGCGAGGGCGGCAATGCGGGAGCGGAGTTGAGCGATCGCTCGTTCCCGTTCAGCATTTAAATCTTGTACGGCAGTTTCCTTGAGCTTTTCTACATCTTGAGTCGATTTGAGCAGAATTGCTTCCTTGGCGTTTTGGGCAGAAGTTTCCGCCTCTTTAAGAATTTGTCCGGCTTTGATCTGCGCCTGAGCTAGGTTCTGTTGAGCCTCAGCCAAAGCTGCTGCCCCAGTTTTCACCTTGGACTCAGAATCAGCGATCGCCTCAACAATCTTCTTTTTTCGTTCTGTGAGAATATTGCCGACAAAATTACGTCCGAAGTAAAATAAAGCACTGATAATAATCAGCAAATTAATGAGATTGCTCTCGAAAATATCAAAGTTCAGCCCAAAGCCCCCCTCAGATACTTCCCCTGCTGCCTCAGTAGCTAGAAGTAAAAAACTTTCCATGATTTCTGCTATAACCTTTGCTACTTTATTGATAGCTATTTAGCCAACTCTGTCCCCAAAATCTTTGACAAGATTTGACGACTTAAAGATGCGACTTCTGACTCTAGGGAGTTAAAGGCAGCTTGTTTTTGTTGGTCTATTTCTTTTTGTGCCTGCTCTCTTTGAGCCTGAGCTTCTTGCTGCGCCTCGGCGATCTTGGTGGCGGCTAATTTCTGAGCCTCAGATTGAGCTTGGGCGATCGTCTCAGCAGCCTTGCGCCGAGTGTCTCCCAAGTCTTGCTCATACTGTTTTGCCAGTTTCTGAGCTTTTTCAAGACGCTCTTGGGCTGACAAAAGATTAGTGCGGACAAGTTCTTCGCGCTCATCGATCGCTTTCCCCAACGGCTTGTAGAAAACCACATTGAGGACAGCTACCAATACCAAAAACTGCAACGCCATGATCGGCAGAGTCGCATCGAAATCAAATAATCCGCCTTTTTTAGCGGTTTCGGCTGCTTCGACAGCCAGTAAAATTGTCCAGTAAGTCATAGTCTAGCCGGAATTTGATGATCTGTGATCTGTGATGGAACTGGAAATCGGGGTGAATTTCGCAGAATATATTGAGGCTAATCGGAGGGAACTTGGTAATTATTATTAAATTCATTACCCTACCCTCCGATTGCTAGTTAATATTAAGTTCTAGCCGGCAAAGGGGTTAGCAAATAATAGAACTAGAGACACAACTAGACCATAGATGGTGAGAGATTCCATAAACGCTAGGGTTAACAGCAGTGTGCCGCGAATTTTCCCTTCAGCTTCGGGTTGACGAGCAATACCTTCTACTGCCCGACCAGCAGCGTTACCTTGACCGATGCCAGGACCGATGGCGGCTAAACCAACTGCAAGGGCAGCAGCTAAAACAGAAGCAGCAGAAACTAATGGATCCATGATAATTTTTCCTTAATTGAACTTACAGAATTAGTGAATTTTTTAGATTCCTGAGCCAGAATAAAAACCTGCTCAAGAGCCTCACAATAATTGATAGTGATGCTGGGGATCACTCAGCTATACATCTTACCCTGAATGAGGAACTATTCGTGATGTTCTTCTTCGTGTTCTCCGTGACCCTCAAGAGCCTCTGCAATATAAGCAGCAGCTAGAGTCGCAAAAACCAAAGCCTGAATTGCACTAGTAAATAGCCCTAGACCCATCACAGGCAGCGGCACAAACAGAGGAACCAGTAAAACCAATACTCCCACCACTAGCTCGTCTGCCAAGATATTGCCGAATAACCGGAAACTCAGGGAGAGGGGCTTCGTGAAATCTTCTAGGATATTGATGGGTAAGAAAATTGGTATTGGCTGAATATATTTTGCTATGTAGCCAATCCCCCGCTTACTAAAACCAGCATAGAAGTATGCCAGAGAAGTTAACAGAGCTAATGCCACTGTTGTATTAATGTCATTGGTGGGAGCTGCTAGTTCCCCCGCTGGAATTTTAATCAACTTCCAAGGCACTAGAGCACCAGACCAGTTAGAGACAAAAATAAACAAAAAGAGGGTGCCGACAAAGGGAACCCAAGGACGATACTCTTTTTCGCCAATTTGGCTTTTTGCTAAATCCCGGATATATTCTAGGGCAAATTCCATAAAGTTTTGGATACCACTAGGAATCCGCTGGATGCTACGGGTAGCCAGCAAGGAAGCAATCACAAGAATGCCGATCACAATCCAAGTGGTAATTAGGACTTGGCCATGAACCCTCAGGCTGCCTAGTTGCCAGTAAAATTGTTGACCTACTTCTAGCTTTGCAAAAAGTAGGGAGTTTAAACTATTGATATTGTTAATCATTGGTGGTGAGACAGTTTGGCTATGAGTATAGCAATAGCAAAGTTAACTACAGCAATCCTAAATTGATTAGATCAATCACATCAAGTTGCTTTTGGTAATAATTTCACCCGCCGAAGGCGGGTGAAATTATTTAGGATCGCTATATAGGGATGTTTTCAGAGCGTAGACAAGAATTGCGGCTTTGTAGGTCAGAAACCCCAAGAAAATTGGCACAATTTGTAAATCATGCCAGCGAGTTGCGATGATCATTAAGCCGATAAAAGGGGCTAATCTTGCATACCCTAAGCGATCGCTTTGGTTGCCCAGCCTTTCTACATCTCTAGCTAACATCTTTAAGTAAACCACACCTGTGCAACCACCAAGCAAATAATTTAGGGCTGTTGGCAGAGAATATGCCCGCCAAACTACTAGGAAAATAATCAGAGCCATCCCTAGGGTGGCTAGCAATAATTGGAATTGGAGTTGTCGGTATTCGGCGATGCTGCGATCGTGGATTTCGGCGGCTTTTGCAGCTAATTCCTCTGGGGATTCTTCTGGATATTCTTCTAAAAATTCCTCTGGAGATTGGGTTGCTAATTCTGCCAAGGAATCTTCCAACTCTTCGAGGGGAGTTGTCGCGATGATGTCCCTAGCAGAAATATTTACTCTACCTTTCACTACAAGGTCAGAAGTAGAAGAGGTTTGTGATTTTGGAGAAGGGGGGACAGAATGGTTTTGACTCAAGGGTTTATCCAAGGAACTGTAGGAGTTAGATTTATTGGGCAATCTACAAAATCATAAGCGAAAAGACATTTGATTTTCAGGAAGGTTTTGCCGCGCTCCGCGCGGCAAAACCTTCTCTTATTTTTTACAGCTTATCATGGGAGAAATTTCAGATACTTCTTTAGATATCAATTCTTCAACTATGGGGGGTGCAAGGATGCAGTTGATGGTTAAGTTGAGTTCAGGGAATTGGGGCGATCGCATCAACTCATCCCCCTTAAACTCTCCTTGGCTATAGTCATGCTGCCCGGAGGGATTATTCATCACCCACACCTGCTGTTTTTTTTGGGTCAATAATCCAGTATTCTGGAATATCAATCATGGCGTACTCAGCCCGTTTGCAAATATAGTCTTCCCGCAAATTATCACTGGTAACTTTTACTACCAAGACCGGAGTTTCTTGAAAATCTAAGACTCCTGCGCCCGATCGAGCCTGCAACTGTTGCCAGAGATGCTGACTACAAACCATCACATCAGGAATTCTTGAAGAATCTTCTTCAGTTCTGATCCCAACTACACTAATTGCCACCAGATCAAGATTTTGGGCAGCAATGTATGCTTGGAGTTGATACACCAAAAAAGTACAAATACTACTATGAATAGCAGTGGGAGTAAGAATAGGAATTAAACGTCCCCGGAAGAGTTCGTACATCACATCAGGCTCTCCTTGATAGAAGAGATATTCCTGAAAAGTCAAGGTTTGAGTAGGCAGAGCTTGGGGTTGAGTGGTAGTCATGGTGTAGGTTATGGAATAATCATTGACTGGAGAGATTAAGGAACTAAAATTATTTAACTAGGGTCTGGAATAGTACTGGGTTTGACTAAAACTGGTTGAACTTAAGGATATTACTGAATATCATTTTGGTTGGAGGCTAATGTTCTGATAGTCATGTTGATAGTGATAGCAGCTAATCTTAATTTTCCATTCCAGTGCTATTCTACTGAAGATCAACTTAGAGGATTTCTGAGAAGTGTCTGGCGGTTAAAACCGCGACTACAAGAACAAAGTCCGCCTTCGCGGACTAAGAAAAATCCGGGACTTTCTGCAACCTGCGTAGGCAGGTTTTGCTCCTGTAGCTGCGATGGCTCGACGGTTCGACTGAGCGTAGCCGAATGTCTGAGCGTAGCCAAAGTCTTTAGTCAACCAGATGCCCTTTTCAGACATCCTCTTACCCAACTATTGTAAGCAAATGTTCTAGTAATTTAGTCTAGATAATTAGTAAATCAGGACTTACGCATTTGGAAGTTTTGGCGGGCTTCGACTCCGCTCACCGCCAAAACTTCCAAAACCTTATCTAGTTTGTTGATAGTGTGTAAGTCCTATAAATAAAGGTAAAAACTAAATGAAATCCCTAATCCGTTCTTGGCGCTCTGTTGGTATTCTGGCTGCTACTCTTTTAGGAACTTTAGGTGCGCCTAATCTATCCGCCCTAGCCCTTCCCGCTGAGCAAGTTCGATCGACCCTAGCTCCAATTCCTGTCTTTACGATTACGGATGCAGATGGTAAACCCCTCGTGGCTTCGGTGCCTAATGCGACAAATCCTAGTGCCACTCCAGAATCTGTGGCTGGGGTATTTATCAGCCGTCAAGATGCTGATGCTTTTTTGCAACAACTACGGACTAGAAATCCTGAGGTGGGCAATAATGTCCGGGTAGTTCCAGTTTCCTTGGCAGAAGTGAATGAACTAGTCAACCAAAATCGCAACCAACCCAACTCTGTAAACTTTACGTTTATTCCCCAACAAAGACAGGTGGAGCAGGCAGTGACGATCGTTCGGCAAGCCAATCCCCAAATTCAGCAATTTGATGGCGTGCCTTTGTTTGCGGCTAGAGCTGGTCAAGATCAGGGCTATTTGACTATTGCCATCAATAATCAACAGGTAATTCCCTTCTTTTTTGAGCGGGAACAACTAGAGGAAATGGTTGCTCGGTTCCGTCAAGAACAGCCCAGTATTGCTTCAACAATCCAAGTACAGGTGGTTCCCCTCGAAGGCGTGATCCAAACCCTACAAACTAGCGATAACCCAGACCTCGGCAAAATTGTCCTTTGGCCCTCACGGGAAGCAATCCAGTTTGTCCAAAGCTTACCTCCCACACCGGGAGGAACTACTCCTAGCCCCGCCGCTAGTCCGGGTGCTACCCCCAGACCTACGGCTAGTCCGGCTGCCAGCCCTGCTCCTCGCCCCCAAGCTAGCCCAGCGGCTCCTCGGTAGATGACTCGGGAATTTAGAGAGTTTAAGGTTTCTGGTTCGGAGTTAGCACAATGGCGATCGCAGGCGAGGCGATCGACCCAATCTCACCAAATTCCCCTAGGGGAGGTGGATTGGTTGTTGCGGGAGATTACCAATCTAACGGCGTTGGAATTGCGTTTAGAATCTTTTGTCGATCGCCCAGAAATTGCCATCAAGATATCTTTGGCTGATCTCCAACAATGCTGGCAAAGGAGGTTAGCGGATCGATCGCCCATTCAATACCTAGCGGGCAGTACTCCTTGGCGCGATTTAATTCTCCAAGTTGCGCCGGGGGTGTTGATTCCTCGCCCAGAAACCGAAGTTCTGGTGGATCTAGCGATCGCCGCTACTCAAAACTATCCAGAATTAGCCACAGGTAATTGGGTGGATTTGGGAACCGGGAGCGGGGCAATTGCGATCGCCCTAGCTCAGGCATTGCCAGAGGTAATTATGCACGGGGTCGATCGAAGTTCTGAGGCATTGGCGATCGCCCAAACCAATATCTCTAAATACAACTATGCCCACCGCATTCATCTCCATCAAGGCTCTTGGTGGTCACCCCTAGAATTTTTGCACGGGCAAGTCCAAGGCATGATTTCTAATCCGCCCTACATTCCTACCAACCTGATTCCCGAACTCCAACCCGAAGTCACCAATCATGAACCGCACCTAGCCCTAGACGGTGGGGAAGATGGTTTAGATGATCTCCGGCATTTGGTTACCACTGCCCCCCACTACCTAAAGTCTGGGGGGCTATGGCTGGTAGAAACTATGGCGGGGCAGCCCCCAGAAGTGGTTCAGTTATTACGAGAACAGGGCAGTTATCGAGATATTTGTACTTTTCCAGACTTTGCAGGAATAGAAAGATTTGTTCAAGCATTGAGATGCTAATGAATTTCAGGCTTTATTCATCATCCATCAACTCTTTGGATATTTTGTCGAGGCGATCGTTGGCATCTTTTGCTAGTTTGAAGCACGCTACGCTGATTGCCGTGCCGCTAGTGGTTGTGAAAGCACCTTCGGGAACTCTGCCTGAGAGGAGTAATCCTGCACCGAGAATGCCGATCGCAGTGGAGAGGATGGTGGCAGTGAGGGCGGCATTAAAGCTATGATGGGCTTGGCGTAAGCGTTCCTTGGCAATGATCATTTCGATCTGGCTGTGGGGTTTGGGACTTTTGGTATTCATGGCGACCTCTATAATTTTCATACTTCTATTGTGAAGCCAAATACTTGAAACCCTGACTGGGTAATGATTCTCTTGTTTATATCTTTTGATTTTGCTATGATGGCTTTGTGCTTGAGATGTGATTGCGTTAAGATTGACTTTTGTAAAATTGAGGTAGTCAATGTCAGATTGTAGTGGCGGCAGAAAAAAGAAAAGGTTTACTCTCATTGCATCTCTAGAAGGTCTGGAAAAAGCAGAGAAATCTTTATTAAGATTAGGATTTGAGTCACAATCCAAATTTGCCGGAGTTCAACTATTATCTCGTAGCTCCGTTAGTAATTTTTTTAATAGGAAGCCAATTCAGCTTGATACATTCAAGAGAATATGTGAAGGACTAACCCTAGCGTGGCAAGATATTGCAGAAATAGCAGGAGTAGTAGAAGAAAATATAGATCAGAAGTTAAAAGAAAAACAAGAAAACATTACTTCTTATATTGAAATGGGGATAGGTGCAATGACAACTCTTGTTCGTCAAATAATAGTCCTAGATGAATCAAGTCGGACGATTAAAGCTGAAATTAGATTGAGTGGGGATATAAATTCGGTTCAAAACATCCAGTTGATCGCAAGTATTTTAAAAGAATATGGAGGTAATACTATAAAGATAAATGATATTAGAGAAGGTAGTATCAAATTAATTATAGAAGGTTCTAAAAAAGATATTAATCAACTTTTGCTTCGGATTAAGTCAGGAGAATTAACTGAAATAGATGGTTTTTCTATTGAAACAACTCAAATATTAAGTAGGGATTTAGAGAATAAAGGAAGTAATAAGGAAAAATGGCGTTTAGTAAAAAGGATCATTAAAAATTCAGCTATAAAACGAAACTTAGGAGGTGCTGATTTAAGCGATGCTAATTTAAGCGGTGCTGATTTAAGCGGTGCTGATTTAAGCAATGCTAATTTAAGCGGTGCTGATTTAAGCGATGCTAATTTAAGCGGTGCTGATTTAAGCGATGCTGATTTAAGCGGTGCTGATTTAAGCGGTGCTAATTTAAGCAGTGCTGATTTAAGCAATATTAATTTAATTAGGCGTTATTTAAGAGGTGCTAATTTAAGAGGTGCTAATTTAAGCGATGCTAATTTAAGAAATGCTGATTTAAGTGGTGCTAATGTTGAGAGAGCTAGATTTAGTAGTCTTGAATCTGGAATTACAGAACATTTGAAACAAGACTTAATCGAAAGGGGAGCAATATTTGAGGATTCTCCCGGCGATCGCTCTAGTATTTTCTCCCGTTCTCCTCAATCAAAATAATCTATTTACACAATTAGACTCAGTAGATATTCCTAAAATATTTGAGCTATTTTCTTGAGAACACAAAGCACATCATAGAGTTCATTGGCACTGCGGTTATACAACGAGAAATCATTAGAAAATTGATAGTTCGCAATCTCATTCTTGACGGCTTTGACAAAAATTGAAAAACCACCATTGCTAATAAATCCATAGGTAGGTTGAGAAAGATTGGGGCTGTTGAGCATATAGGTTAGGGCTTGTGCCATGCCAGCTTCGATACTAAAAGACTTGCCCTTTGATTCAATCACCAGTACCCAAAGATTTTGCTGAATCACCAGCGTGTCAATTCTGCTCCTGTAGATAACTTCTTCCTCATCTTCGACTTCTACAGATTCAATTTGTACCGATTCCGAGGCGATATCAAAAGGTGGGTCATAAAATCCTGCCATTTCTAGCAAAGGAGTTATAGCAATTTGATTGATGATCCCCTCACCAATATGCCCACGATGGCGATGATAAAAATAGCGTTCTTTGATGCGATCGCAGTGTTCCTTTTCTGTTGCGCTTAAATCGGGTAAATCTTCCTGCCATTCAGGGAAGAAGCAATCGCTATTATTTTGCTGCGCCGAAAATCTAGCCTCTACTTCTAGCAAGCTATTAACGTATTTAGAAATTGCCAAGGTGGTTGACATATATAACTTTCCTGTCTTGAGGATGTCTGAAAAGGGGAGCTTGGCGACTAAAGACTACCGTACCGGATAAATCGGCTCCTCTCAGTCGAATTGTCGCAGCTAAAGGAGCAAAACCTGGATGGTGCGCAGGTTCAGAAAGTCCCAGATTTTTCTTAGTCCGTGAAGACGGACTTTGTTCGTGTAGTTGCGGTTTCAACCGCCAGATACTTCTTTGCTTTTGGCGGTAAACCCACCCCCCCGGTTACGGCTCACCCCAATTCTTTAAAGCTCGCCATTGATTACAGTTAATGGAGTAGCAATAGTTACGAAAAAGTATCTGAAAAACCTAGAAGAAGGTAACCGCCCTAGAAAAGGTTCGGTAAACCACCCTTCTATAGACTAGCTAATCAGCCTCAGTATTAGAGAATAGTTAGTTAGTCTCGATGATTTTTTCTATCATCTGCTCTCATCTAGTCTTATTACATTAAACATAAACGTGGAATACTCTTATGGCAAAAGTTGTTGGAATTGACTTAGGTACAACTAACTCCTGTGTGGCAGTTATGGAAGGTGGTAAACCGACGGTAATTGCCAACGCTGAGGGTTTCCGTACTACTCCTTCGGTGGTAGCCTTTGCGAAAAATGGCGATCGCCTCGTCGGTCAAATCGCTAAACGCCAAGCGGTGATGAACCCAGAAAATACTTTCTATTCGGTAAAGCGCTTTATCGGGCGGAGATTCGATGAAGTCACCCATGAAACTACGGAAGTTTCCTATAAGGTGGAAAACGTTAATGGCAACGTTAAAATCAATTCCACTAATCAGAATAAACAATACTCTCCTGAAGAAATTTCTGCCCAAGTGCTACGGAAGCTGATCGAAGATGCTTCTAAGTATCTCGGCGAAACCGTTACTCAAGCAGTAATTACCGTTCCTGCCTACTTCAACGACTCCCAACGCCAAGCCACCAAAGATGCTGGCAAAATCGCTGGGGTAGAAGTACTGCGGATTATTAACGAGCCAACTGCTGCTGCCCTTGCCTATGGTTTAGACAAGAAAAGCAACGAAGTCATTCTAGTCTTTGACTTGGGTGGTGGTACTTTTGACGTATCGGTACTAGAAGTAGGTGACGGAGTATTTGAAGTATTAGCCACCTCTGGGGATACCCACTTGGGCGGTGATGACTTTGACAAGAAAATCGTTGATTATCTTGCTGAAACCTTCAGAAAAGATGAAGGAATCGACCTCCGCAAGGACAAGCAAGCTCTGCAACGCTTAACCGAAGCCGCCGAAAAAGCCAAAATTGAGTTATCTAGCGTCAGTCAAGCAGAAATCAACCTGCCTTTCATTACCGCTACGGCAGACGGTCCGAAGCACCTAGATACTTTGTTGACCCGTGGTAAGTTTGAGGAATTATGCGCCGACTTGATCGATCGCTGCCGTATCCCCGTCGAAAATGCCCTCCGGGATGCCAAGCTCGATAAATCCGCATTGAATGAAGTGGTTCTGGTCGGTGGTTCGACTCGGATTCCAGCGGTGCAAGAAATTGTGAAGAAAACCCTTGGCAAGGATCCCAACCAGAGTGTGAACCCTGATGAAGTAGTGGCGGTGGGTGCAGCAATCCAAGCTGGGGTCTTGTCTGGAGAAGTAAAAGATATTCTCTTGCTTGATGTTAGCCCTCTTTCCCTGGGTGTAGAAACCTTGGGTGGAGTGATGACCAAGATCATTCCCCGGAACACCACTATCCCCACCAAAAAATCCGAAGTCTTCTCCACCGCTGTGGATGGACAAACCAACGTGGAAATCCACGTTCTTCAAGGAGAACGGGAAATGTCCAGCGACAACAAGAGCTTGGGAACTTTCCGCCTAGATGGAATTCCCGCTGCGCCCCGTGGTGTGCCTCAGATTGAAGTTACCTTTGACATTGATGCCAACGGGATCCTCAACGTTGCTGCCAAGGATAAAGGCACTGGCAAGGAACAATCCATCAGTATTACTGGTGCTTCCACTCTACCGGGTAATGAAGTGGAACGGATGGTGAAGGAAGCTGAAGCCAATGCCAATGCTGACAAGGAAAGAAGAGAGAAGATCGATCGTAAGAACCAAGCCGATCAACTTGCCTACCAAGCTGAGAAGCAAATGACTGAACTGGGAGATAAAGTCCCAGCCGCAGAAAAAACCAAGGTAGATGAACTAGTTGCCAGTCTTCGGGAAGCAATCCGCACCGAAGATGATGAAAAGATCACCAGCCTAACTACCGAACTCCAACAAACCCTCTACGCTATTGGTAGCAGTGTCTATCAACAAGGCGGCGATGGCGGTGGTGATGGTGGTAGTACTCCTCCCGGCGGCGGCAGCACTGGTGGTTCTGGCAGTTCCGGCGGTGATGATGTCATCGATGCTGAGTTTTCTGAAACCAAGTAATTTGTGCCAAATCTCTCCATGAGATAAGCTTGTAATTAAATTAAAGGGATAGGGTTAACTACCTATTCCTTTTTTTGGTTTAAAAATATACAGCCCTTTTCATATGCATAGAATACGCTGTATTTTCTGAAATATTGACTAGGCTTAGGTTTGTGGGTGGGCGGCGGTCGCCGCCCACCCACAAACTGCTGTAAAATATAGCCGTCTGGAGTTGAGAAAGTTTGGGGATTTAGATTTAGGAAATTTAATGGAGGAGATAGAATCTTTTGGAAAACAACAAAGGGCTGAATTAGAAAAAAGGTCAGGGTTAGGATTTCATCTGGGGTTTGCTCGATCGCCTCTAATCATTGCTCTCGCACCTATGTTTCTATGGCTAGTTCTGGAGCATTCAACTCTTCAGATGGACTGGTAGTTATTTTTTGGGTTTGCATAGATTTTGCCTCCACTAGCTGACAGATTTGGGATACTCTACCATGATAGCGATCACTTCACCTTTCCAGCCCCTGTTGACTAGCTAAAATCAGTGACCATTCCTCTGGTGATAGGGGTTGAGAGATAATTTCTAGTTCAAAGCAATCTCCCGCAGCTTGGATGAGAGTGTCAATAATTACCTCGATCGCGAGGGTGATGGGGGGCGGATTGGGGGGTGAAGTGCCGAAGATTTCTAAGAATAGGGGTTGGTTGATATTTATGAGCATGGAGCCGTGTTGTAAAATGGCATTCTGCTGCCGGAGTTGGGCGCTGCCAATGAATTTTTTTCCCTCTAGAGTAATCAGGTCTGCCGCCGTCGCAGTGCCAAAACAACTCGGATTGTGAATATAGCCCCGACCTGCATCCCCAAAAACTAGTTCCCGCCCTAGCGATCGCCATCCCTGCACCAAAAATCGACAGAGATAACAGTAGGCATCTCGATGGGTTTTCCCCAAATTAGATAACACCACCATGTAGGTCAAATCCCCATCGTGCAATACTGCCCTGCCCCCAGTGGGGCGACGAACAATTTCCACGGGGAGATGATGCCAATGCTCAGGATAAGTTTTCTGGTGATAGCCCAAGGAGATGGTTGGCTGCTCCCAAGTGTAGAAGCGGAGGCTAGGGGGTTGATGACCTTGGAGGTGTTGGCTGAGAAGCCAGCGATCGATCGCCATTTGCACTCGACCACTGGCATGAATCGGGGGAATAACACGCAGGAACATAGATTCAAGGGGAATCACGAAAAGTACACTCTTCGAGTGTGCTTTTTTTGATTCTGTTAGGGTTACTCATTTTGAGGTTTGAAAAAGACACACCTTCCGGGTGAGTCTTTTTCAAACCATTTACAGCAGTTTGAGAGTGGGTGGCTACATCCACCCACTCTCAAACCCAACATTGATAAAACTTTCAATATTTGTGGTGTGTCTCATTTGAACGAAAAGCACTGTAGGATTGCTATAGCTCAGCAATGATTTTTGCTAGGGCAAAATCTTTTGCCGTCAATCCTCCTTGATCGTGGGTAGTGAGGGTGATTTTTACCTTATTGTAGGAAATGTATAAATCTGGGTGATGGCCGGCGGCTTCCGCAGGGGCAATAATTTGATTGACAAAATTCATTGCCGAGACAAAATCAGGGAATTTGCGATCGCACTGGAGTTCTTTCCCCACCACTGACCAACTAGGAGGTAATTGTCTTGCCTGTGATTGAATTTCTGTGTCTGTAAGTACCATAAAAATTTCCTAAAGGGTATCTAACTTGTTGTTGCATTTATATAGCAATCCTAATTGATTTCCCTGATCTTCGGTGAGGAAAGTCCCGTAGATGAAGCCAGTTGTATCGCTAGATATTATCAGGACTTAAGCATTTAGAAGTTTTTGTGGGCTGAGCCGTAGTCAAAACCTGCAAAAACTTCCACAACTCTAGATAATTTGTTGGCAGTGCGTAAGTTCTAATTATTTGTGTATTAAATATAGGAGTAAGTAATGAGTAAAAGTATCAGAAAACCCAGTAATCTGTCTGTCTATGAACAGTATCGTCCCCAGATCAAAACTGGAGATGTGATTGCTTTTTCTGGCACATTGGGATTTTCTGGCTTTATTAAATTTTTTACAAACTCGAAGTATTCCCATGTGGGGATTGTGATTAAGAGTGATACGGAAATGTTTGGAGATACGATTTTCCTGGTGGAATCAACCACAGAATTAGGGACAACCAACTATGATGGTCGGCAGGTAATTAAGGGGGTACAAACCCATTTTCTATCTCAACGTTTAGCTTTGTATCAGGGCGGAGTTTGCATCTTTCCCCTCAAAGAACCTTTGTCGATCGAGGGTTCCCAAAAAATGGTCAAGTGGTTACGCAATAGTTATTCCAAGGCAGTCCCCTACGATTCCGTGCAGATTTTTGGGGCGGGGTTAGAGGCGATCGAGAATGCCTTTGGGTTACAAAACAAGCCGGATTACACCAGACTTTTCTGCTCGGAGCTAGTAGCTAAGGCTCTTTTGTTGGGTGGAGCCTTAGACCCAGAAGATAACATTAACCCTTCCAGCCAAACTCCCGCAGAAGTAACACGATTCAAGTGTTTTGCTGCGCCCATAGAGTTCAAGAGACGTTAAAATTAGAGGTCATTTATGAAGTGGCTAGAAGGTCTGATTTTGCGCCCCCGGCGGGGGCGCAAAATCAGACTTTATAAATAGCTTCTTATTTATACTTTAAGCTTGCCAAATAATATAGCTGCCCCAGAGGACAGCGACTATGCCGAGGAGAGTCGCCCAGAGGGGGTAGCCGCCATGGGTTGACTTAGTACCGGGACTGCGGAGAGTTTCCACATCAATCCACGGTGTCACGCCCCGCCGCCACCAGCCCAACACTGTTACTTGACGATTGACCAGTTTATTGGGGCGGGGGGTTTTACTAAGAAATAAATTGCCCCCAGCACCTAGAGCCGAGAGAAAATTAAGTTTGATTAAACCTTGGGGAGCTTGGAGCCACAGATCCTGCCCTAGCCAATTGCTAATCCCTCGCCTGCCCAAAAGCTGCCCAGTCATCCGAGCGGTTTTAGTTTGGGATGGCACGGCTTTAACCTCGGTTAATAATGCCCCTAAATGCAGTTCCGTTTTAGCAATATTCGGCTTGATATCGGGGAAGTAGCTATTAATCAGGAGAAAAATCGCTAAACCACCAACAATCAACAGACAGCCAAGGTGAAAGGGATTGGCATTCCTAAACAGCCAAACAATTTCAATCACATAAAACTGGTAGCCGATCGCCCCCACAATCCATAATAAAAACCGCAACATAAACCCGATTACTACCCCATAGATGGCTGCCCGTTGCAACAGAGGCAATCCTTGGGTGTAGGTCATAAATTCTGGAATAATTCGCCAACTAAGTTGGGGACGCTGAGATTTTTTCGGCAGGGTCGGTTCGGGTAAATCTATTTCGGTGTTTAGCTTCCAGTACTTGGCGTAGCGATTCAGTAAAACTAGGCGATCGCCCGTCAAGGGATGCCCGTAGCCCCAAATTAACCACTGGCGGCAGGGGTTAAGACAGTCCCAAGTTAGGAGTTTGATCAGATTGGCGATCGGGTCGGTGGTGATCGCTTCTCGCTGGATCGAATCGGTTAATTGACGATAGCTGCCCCCCAGTAGTAGTGCCTGTTGGTAGCCCAAAGGGGTAAGCAATTCTAGACCTTCCAGCAGAAAACTAGTTTGGCCTTGGCGTTGCATTTCTTGGGTTGTAGCAATAGCAATCTTGAGAATACTGCGGCTGATGGCGTTGGGATTGCCGGTAATGGAGGCGGCAGCTCGATCGCTGTGGTAGGTTTTGAGGCGACAAATCCACAACAGGGGCAGGCGCAATAGCCAAAAAATACTGTAGCTGAAGTTGGCGACGATCGCAGAAATCCAAGTCACCAAAGTCGGCAGAAATTTTCGATAGCTGGGCAGCTTGTCGTGACAGATTTGGGCTAATCTTTCTCCCCAATAGGCAACCTGCCAATAGATTGTGTAAGGAATTTGCAGAATTAACACTGCGATCGAAATCAAGGCATAGTCGCCATTAACAATATGCCCAACTTCTCCCGCATAAATGGTGGCAATTTCGTCTGGAGTCAAGCTATCCAACAAGCCTTGACTGACTACAACCCGGATAGTTTGGGGGAGATTGCCGTAGGTGAAAGCCACAGGAGCAGCAGTGGGGAGAATCTTGAGGGCAGGGAAAGGGATTTTTTTCTTGTGACTGAAGGAGCGCAATAATTTCAACGCTTCTGGACTCTTGGCAGAAAGCTGATTCACACTCAGGGTTTTCAGGTTGTAGGATTTTTGCAGCAAAAGATCCCACAACCACGGGGAGGCAGCGGCAACGATCGCAATTACTCCCACCAGAAAATAGGTGGGATTGGCATAAAATAGTTGAATCGGGCGGAGGCGGATAATTGCTAGGTTTGCTAAAACTGTATTTACAGTTATCATCCCTGTGGTTAGTACTCCTCGCAGGAGCCAGAAAAAGGCGATCGCCGTTCCCAGTTGCACCATCCAGTACTTACCCAATACTTGGTAAATAGCAAAGAATAGAGCCACATTCGTGAGATCTCGCACAAACGGAAATCTTCCCAAGACAAAATTAACTAGGAAATAAACCCCTAGGGCGATCGCTAATTCTAGCAACCAAGCATTTTTGAGTTTTACTCCTTTCAATGGTGTCCAGCTTTTCGCCCTCTCCCCATTGTGCCAAGGCACGGGGCTATCATCGGCAAACATAGATGGCAAACGCTGGGGAACCGGAATCAGGGCGACGGGTTCGGAGGGGACAGACTTGGCAGCGGGGGGAGATGGGGGGCGATCGAGATTTTGAGCAGAATCGGGAAAAGAAGAATCGGGAAGAGCAGACTTCTGGGCGGCTTGATTACCCAATCCCGGTGTCTTCGCCGCCGAGGTTGCCTTTTTGCCCAAAGATTTAGATGATGAACTATCTCCATCAGGGATTTTTCGGGCAGCAGCCCCCTTGATTGGTGCTTTGTTGCCTAACCGAGGAGGGGCATCAAGGGGAGTAAAACCAGTATTGGTGATGTCTGGAGTGGGGGTGGGATGAAGAGTTTCTCCTAGGGGCGTAAAACCTGTGGACTGGGGTTGTTTCCCTGCTCCCTCTTGGGCAAGGATTAGCAATCTTTGTGCCTCAGCCACTAATTCCTCATCTAATTCATTGTCACAGACGGCTTGCAACAGGGCGATCGCCTGAGGATAGTCACCCTGCTCTAGGGCGGTTTTACCAGCATGGAGGGAAGGATCAGATGCCATAGTCTATTTCCTGATTTGATAGGGGGGCTAACTACCCACAGTCCAATATAGCAATCCTAGATCAATTGAGAAGAGTTTATAAGATTATCTATATCTTCGGGAGTTGCAGAGGTTTTTGTGGGCTGAGGGTCGTCGAAGCCCACAAAAACCTCTATGAGTTGTGCGTAAAGTTAGGGGTATCCTCTGTAGCAGAAACAAAGAAAGTAATTAGCGCACCTTCAAGAGGCATAGCATCATGGAATACGAGGTAAATGATCCCAATGGTTCTCAGGAACCTGAAATTCCTCCTCCGCAAGAGGTAGGTAAACATAGAAGTCGGTTCGATTATTCTCGGCAGGATTTTCAAATGTTACGGACAGCGATCGCAGAAAGCAGTCTATTTCGCCTAGCTTTTTACTTCTTAGATTATATTCTTCGAGCACAGACCGCCTTGTTTGAGCAAATTCATACCCAACAAGGGCTGCCGAGAATTATTGCTTCCATGTCTATTCTTTGTGCCTGTTTATCGGCAATTTATGGGGCAACAATGGGGATGAATCATAGCATTCTATTGACTATTTCCTCCGCCATCAAGCTGCCCATTTTGTTTCTGCTAACTGCGATCGTCTGTATTCCTTCTCTCTACACTTTCAATGTATTGCTCGGTCAGAGATTTAGATTTTTACAGACCGTCGCCCTGATGGCCATGACCTTGGGGACAACCACAATTCTCCTCGCCAGTCTTGCTCCCCTCGCCTTTTTCTTTGCTCTAACTACAAAAGATTATTATTTCTTGTTACTAATGCATGTAGCGATCTTTGGTCTGTGCGGCATCTATGGAGTGCAGTATTTATATCGAGGATGTTCTTATATTGCCTTTAGAATGGAGCAACCCTTAAATAACTTATTACTGCGAATTTGGATCACGATTTATGCGGTGGTAGGAATGCAGTTGGGCTGGAGATTGCGCCCCTTCGTCGGCAGTGTAGATAGCCCCTTTGAACTTTTCCGCAGTGAAGAGGCGGGTAATTTTTATATTGCGGTTTGGAATAGTATTATAAATCTTTCGGGAAGACGTTAGGGCTTAATTTTTTCTATTCAATGTATCTGGGGATATCTCTGGAAGATATTGAAATCCCGGCTTGGCAAAGTAGTATCCTTGGAATAATTCAATACCAAAATCTTGCAAAGTCTTCAATTCATCCTGAGTTTCTATCCCTTCTGCAATAATAATAATTGATAATTCTCTACAGACTTGAATAATCCCTTTGACGATCGCTTGACGAATCCGGTCATGATCAATATGTCGAATTAGAGCCATATCTAACTTAATAATATCAGTCTGAATTTCAGCCAGAAGATTCAATCCGGCGTAACCAGCTCCAAAATCATCGATCGCCGTCTTAAAACCCTTCGCTTTGTAGTATTCAACAATTTCCCGCACATGGGCTTTGTCTTCTATTTTTTCCCCTTCTGTAATCTCAAAAATAATTTTCTCTACCGGAAATCCAAATGTTTCTGCCGCATCAAGGGTAGTCCGAATACACAGTTCAGGACGATAAACCGCATTGGGCAAGAAGTTAATACTCAACAATGATTGCATTCCCAACTCAGCAGCTAATTTGATTGCCTTAGTCCGACAACTTTGGTCAAATCGGTAACGATTATTACCATTGATATGCGCAAATATTTGTCCAGCAGTTTCTTGATTTAAACCACGGACGAGTGCTTCGTGGGCGAAAATCATTTTAGTGGTGGTATTTACGATCGGTTGAAATGCCATTGTAAAATCAAAGCCCAAACCTTCACTATTAGCGCATTCTAAACAACTAAGTTTCTTGTAGTCTTTAGGTATTTTCATTTTCTTAGATTCCTCTTAACGATTAATTCTTAACGATTGATATTAAATTGTGCTTTAAAACAAACAGGACTTAGAGATCATTTACAAAGTGGCTAAAAGGTCTAATTTTTTACTCCAGTGGGGGCGAAAAATTAGAATTTATAATAGCCGCTTACACATGTAGACGTTTTTGCGCGGCATTTGCAATTATATCAAAGCCTATTCTATAGCCGTCGCCAAGTAGTTTGTGTTGTGGAACCCTTGCGACAAAGCAGTGGTTCCACAACCAGAATCATCTCACCCTCCCCTTGGCGGTTGCTATATACAGCAGTTTGAGAGTGGGTGGTTGTAGCCACCCACTCTCAAACCTAACATTGATAGGACTATCAATGTTTGTGGCGTGTCTCATTTGAACAAAAACTGCTGTAACTTATTTAGGCATGGTGGTTGAAACCGCTACTAAAAAAACAAAGTCCGCCATCGCGGACTAAGAAAATGCGGGTATTATTTAACTCGAATTTGGGATCACTTGCCATTCCCAAACCCTAAAAAATAAAAAAGGCTCCTTACCGAAGTAAAGAGCCTAGCTAATTAATGAACAATCAAAGACTATCCACTAAAACTAGTCCAAATCAGGCATGGAGAGTACAGCTTCTGTATCTCGATCGATCCCTTTTTCAAAACCAGCCACTGCGGCTCTCGCCCGACCAGCGTGCCATAGGTGGCCGACAAAGAAGAAGAAGCCCATCACAAAGTGGAAGGATGCCAACCAAGCTCTAGGAGAGACATAGTTGAAAGAATTAATTTCTGTAGCTACACCACCCACAGAGTTCAAGGAACCCAAAGGTGCATGAGTCATGTACTCAGCAGCGCGGCGAGCTTGCCAAGGCTGAATATCATTGTTGATCTTGCTGAGGTCTAAACCATTAGGACCACGGAGAGGCTCCAACCAAGGACCTTGGAAATCCCAGAAACGCATGGTTTCACCACCAAAAATAATTTCTCCAGTAGGCGATCGCATCAGGTACTTACCTAGACCAGTCGGACCTTGAGCAGAACCCACATTAGCCCCTAAGCGTTGGTCACGGATCAAGAAGGTTAAAGCTTGAGCTTGAGATGCTTCAGGACCAGTCGGACCATAGAATTCACTGGGGTAGGCAGTGTTATTAAACCAAACAAAACAAGCAGCAATCCAGCCCATCAAAGCCAGAGCACCCAAACTGTAGGAAAGATATGCCTCTCCAGACCAGATCAATGCCCGACGCGCCCAAGCAAAAGGCTTAGTCGCAATGTGCCAAATCCCACCGCCAATGCAAATAAAGCCAATCCAGATGTGACCACCAATTAGGTCTTCCATGTTATTGACGCTGACAATCCAACCGTCGCCACCAAAGGGAGATTTGATTAAATAGCCAAAAATAACTAAAGGATTCAGGGTAGGGTTAGTAATCACTCGCACGTCACCGCCACCGGGAGCCCAAGTATCATACACACCACCAAAGAACATCGCCTTGAACACCAACAGTAAAGCACCTATACCTAAAAGGATCAGATGATAACCGATGATATTAGTCATTTGGTTTTTATCTTTCCAGTCGTAGCCAAAGAAGGAAGAATATTCTTCCAAAACCTCAGGACCACGGATAGCATGATAGATACCACCAAAACCCAGAACTGCCGAAGATATCAAGTGCAGGACACCGACAACAAAGTAGGGGAAGGTATCGATTACTTCACCACCAGCACCAACACCCCAACCGAGGGTTGCAACGTGGGGAATGAGAATCAAACCTTGTTCGTACATAGGCTTCTCAGGGATAAAGTGAGCCACTTCAAACAAAGTCATAGCTCCAGCCCAGAAAACAATCAGACCAGCATGGGCAACATGAGCACCCAGTAGTTTACCAGATAGGTTAATCAACCGCGCATTACCAGCCCACCAAGCAAACCCGGAAGATTCTTGGTCACGTCCACTGGCAATGATGGAGTTATCAAAGGTTGTTGTCACAGGGGGAAAACCTCTTAATTTTTATTACGTATTGATTGCAAAAGTATTAGTAATTTTACTTGCCTAATACCTTTGCTGTTAACAACTTAAAGAGCATTACCACGAGGTAAGACCTCTTCAGGGAACTCAAAATTCTCATGGGGTTGATCCTGAGGAGCCATCCAAGCCCGGATACCTTCATTGAGCAAGATATTCTTGGTGTAGAAAGTCTCAAATTCAGGGTCTTCTGCTGCTCGGATTTCTTGAGATACGAAGTCATAAGCTCTTAAATTCAAAGCCAGACCCACAATTCCCACACTGCTCATCCAAAGTCCAGTTACAGGGACAAACAACATGAAGAAGTGCAACCAACGTTTGTTGGAGAAAGCAATTCCAAAGATTTGTGACCAGTAACGGTTTGCTGTCACCATGGAGTAGGTTTCTTCTGCTTGGGTGGGGTTGAAAGCTCCGAAGGTGTTGGATTGTTCACTATCTTGGTATAGGGTGTTTTCTACCGTAGCTCCGTGAATGGCACAGAGTAAGGCTCCACCGAGAATTCCAGCAACGCCCATCATGTGGAAGGGGTTTAGAGTCCAGTTGTGGAACCCTTGCAGGAACAGGAGAAAACGGAAGATTGCGGCTACACCAAAACTGGGAGCAAAGAACCAACCGGACTGTCCGAGGGGGTACATGAGAAACACACTGACGAAGACTGCGATCGGTCCACTGAAAGCCAGAGCGTTGTAAGGACGAATGTTGATTAAACGGGCGATTTCAAATTGTCGGAGCATGAAACCGATGAGACCAAAGGCTCCGTGGAGAGCAACAAAAGTCCATAGTCCACCTAGTTGAACCCAACGAACAAAGTCCCAATTAGCTTCAGGACCCCAGAGGAACAAGAGAGAATGTCCCATGGTGTTACCGGGGGTACTGACAGCCACAGTGAGGAAGTTACAACCTTCCAAGTAGCTGGAAGCTAAACCGTGGGTATACCAACTGGTGGCGAAGGTGGTTCCAGTAAGCCATCCACCTAGAGCCAGGTAGGCGCAGGGGAAGAGTAGGATACCGCTCCAGCCGACGAACACGAACCTGTCGCGTTTCAGCCAGTCGTCTAGGATATCAAAAGC
>CALRPI020000020.1:0-72348 GCA_943370025.1 Phormidium lacuna HE10JO
GAATTCAAGATATTAGTAATAGCCTGAGAACCTTCTCTCGTGCTGATACAGATTATCCTGTTGCTTGCAATATCCATGATGGAATTGATAGCACAATTATGATCCTGAAACATCGCCTCAAAGCTAACGAATCTCGCCCAGAAATTCAAATAATCAGAAATTATGATAATTTGCCGCAGGTAGAATGTTATGCAGGACAAATAAACCAAGTGTTTATGAATATCTTGGCAAATGCGATCGATGCCATTGATGAGAGCAATCAAGACCGTACCTTTGCCGATATTAAAGCTAATCCTAATTGCATTACTATTACAACTTCAGTGGAAAACAATCGCGTTAAAGTTGCTATTGCCGACAATGGTAAGGGGATGAGTGAGGAAGTCAAAGCAAGGGTTTTTGATCATTTATTTACAACCAAAGAAGTCGGTAAAGGTACAGGGTTGGGGTTAGCGATCGCAAAGCAAATCATTAATGAAAAACACGGGGGATCGATCGAAGTTAATTCCGTGCTAGGGCAAGGAACGGAGTTCTCTATTCTCTTGCCCATAACTAGACTAACCTAGCTTAGGTAATTGATCACAGCTTGGGCGATCGCCTCATTCCCATCTTTTGCCACAGGCTCTGGTTGACTCTGGGGTTCACAGGGTTGGTGGAGAAAATCCCAATTGCCTTGGAAAAATTCATCAGGAGTAATAATTTGGTGTTCTCCATAGGTGCGAATACCCGCCAAAAGCACCGTAGCTTCAGCAAAATCCTCCCTAGTCAGGGAAGTAATGGGGCAATCTAAGCGCAGAGCTTCAGCAAAGGTGCTATAGCCCGGCTTGGAGACTACTCGATCGACAAAGGGCATGAAATCTACAGGGCGGTATTTATTTTCCATCACCCTGACTAAGTTAGGGAGGTCAGGGGCTTGGCGATCGAAGGTAATAAATTGCCAGTCGGGGAACAATGCCAAATTCTGGTAAGGAATTTGATTCAAGCCCAAGCCCCCAAAGGTCAACAGAATAGTCCGGGATTGGGGTTGCTGCAACCCGAAAGTAGTTTGCAACTCTGCGTAGCTATAGCGGGGATCCCCACCAGTTAAACCCACCTCGGTAATCTGTGGGAAAGCCGTCATCGGTTCGTGGAGAGGCAGGCGAAAAAGGCGATCGACCTTGCCGTAACTACCAGCAATTTGGTCTGCGAGGTCTGCAAACTCCCCGCCCCAATCACGATAAATAAAATCCCACCCAAAATTACTCAACATCCAACCAGGAACCCCCGCCACCGCTGCAATTTCTGGCACCAAAGGCGGAATATCTCCCAACACCAACCCAACACGATTGGTTTTAATAAAATCCACTTCACTAGCTAGGATCATCCGTTCCTTGGCTTTGATTTCCTGCCAGCGCTGCCAAGTGGCATCCTTATCCATCGTCAAGCTATCAGATTGAATCACCCCCACATCAAAACTGCGCTGTCGATGAATGAAATCTCCCGTTATATAAGCTTCCAGTAACCATCGAGGGGCAGTGGTGACTAAAATCAATAGCAAATCTGGACACATTTTTTGGATGGTGGCAGCAACGGCAGCGCTCCGGACGGCATGACCAAAACCGTGACTAGTAATGGCAAAGTAAAGAATGGGTCTATTCATATAATTTTATACATTTAGGAGTATAGAATAACTTATCTCAAGTCTCCTTATCTACGGCGGCGGAGAATTTGCAGTAGGGTAAGGAAAGTTTCTGGCAACGGAGCGATCGCCTCAATCAACTCTCCAGAAACTGGATGAATTAAACGTAACTTCCAAGCATGGAGTGCCTGCCCCGGCAAATTCACCCCCACATCTCGCCCCCGCCCATAGACCGGATCCCCGACGATCGGATTGCCCATGTAGGCACTATGTACCCGAATTTGGTGGGTGCGTCCGGTTTCTAGCTGATATTTAATGACAGTATAGTTACCCAATCTTTCTTCGGTTTGCCAGTGGGTAATGGCATTTCTGCCGCCCTTTTCCAGGGGAATGATGGTGATTTTCTGGCGATCGACCGGATGGCGACCCAAAGGCTGATCCACTGTCCCTGCCTCTGTTTTCGGGGAACCAAAGGCAATGCCGAGGTATTCTCGATAGGCGGTTTTGGCTTTGAGTTGTTGTTGGAGATGCTGGTGGGCATGATCTGTCTTCGCCACCACAATCGCCCCAGTGGTGTCCTTATCCAAACGATGGACAATCCCCGGACGCTGCACTCCCCCAATGGCGGCGAGGGGACAATGGGCAAGGAGGGCATGAACTAGGGTGCCGTGACTATGCCCCGGTGAGGGATGCACCACCATCCCGGCGGGTTTGTTGAGAATGATCAATTGGTCATCTTCGTAGAGAATATCTAGAGGAATTGCCTCTGGTTGCAAGTTGAGGGGAATATCGGCGGGAATATTTAGGGAGAGGCGATCGCCCGGTTGCACTAAGGTTTTCTTTTCGGTACACACCTGATCGTTAAGCTGCACCTGCCCCGCTTCGATCAGTTTCTGTAAGCGCGATCGAGAGATACTTAGTTTCTGGTTCTCTGGACTATTGATACTATCTGTTGTTAATGCTTCTACCGCTTGAGCTAGATAGGCATCAAGACGTTGGGGAGGATGGGTAGAACTAGGAAAATTTATTACGTGCATAAGTTAATCATTACTTAAAATTAGGACTTAAGCACTATGAACTAATTAGTTGAGATTTTGGAGATTTTTGCGGGCTTCGACTACGCTCAGCCCACAATAGCTTCAGGTGTATAAGTCTTATAGAAGTTGATACATATCAGGTAAGTAGAAGCTAAGGGGTGGTTACCGCCATAAGGTGTCAGCTACCCTTGCCACATCATGGGTTTGCGGGAAATCGTGGGCACGGATGATATCGGCTCCTTGAGCGATCGCCCCACAGGTAGCCGCCGCCGTTCCCCAAATCCTCTCCTTGGGGTCTGGTTGGTCTAAAATCTTGCCGATAAAGCTTTTCCGGGACACACCGACAAGGATTGGCACTCCCAAATCCCGGAACCGAGAGAGATGGCGCAGCAAGATAATATTCTGCTCGGCAGTTTTGGCAAAACCAATGCCGGGGTCGATGATTAGGTTTTCTGGCTTGATGCCTGCCTCTAGGGCTGATTTCAGGCGCTGCTCTAGAAACTCAAAAACTTCTTCTACCACATCTTGATAATCCGCTAGAGTTTGCATCGTCGCCGGAGTTCCCCGGAGGTGCATCAGGGCGATCGGCACTTCTAGTTTAGCTACTATTTCTAGCATTGCCGGATCAAAAGTAGCTCCTGAGATATCATTAATCATGTTTGCCCCCGCCAAAATTGCCGGAGCCGCCAGTTCTGCTCTGGTAGTATCTACAGAGATGGGGTGAGTAATTCCTGCTTGGCGGATAGCCTGAATCACCGGGATCACCCGTGCGGTTTCCACCTCTAGGGTGATTTGCTCGGCTCCGGGGCGGGTAGATTGTCCACCAATATCCAGGATATCGGCTCCATGATTTACCAAATGATGGGCTTGGGCGATCGCTCTATCGATCGAGTTAAATTGTCCCCCATCGCTAAAACTATCGGGGGTGACATTCAATATCCCCATTAAATACGTCCGTTGCCCCCACTTGAAACCATTTATCATCAAAGTAGTCCTCAGGTAATATATAGTAGTCGTCGATTTGATTAGGAAGTTTTTGAGGGCGCGCAGAGCGCGCCCTCAAAAACTTCCCCGTCCTGACTAGAATGGCGCTTACTATAACTAGTATTGAGATAATCATGTTCAGGAGGAGTTTATGAAAAGCAGATTAAGAAAATTAGCAATATTATCTCATGAGTCTTGGCGACTGAAATTGGATCAGGGGTTAAATCGGGCATCCTTAGGCAATTTCCTGCACCAAAAATCCTTAGTCAAATCAATTTCTAGCAGTATTGCCCTAGGATTGATTGGCGGTTTAATGGCAGGATTGGTCAGTTGCAGTTCCACAAACGATCCTAGTTCTACGAGCCAGATATCTCCTAGCCCCACCACAGCTAATGTCCCTAGCCCGACTAGCTCGTCTTTTTTAACTAATCCCAATAGCCAAAGTTCTCCAAATCAAAGCCCCGATAAGGGCGATCGAACTCCGGTAAATCCTCTAGATCCAGCAGTTACCAAATCCCCCAAATCTGCCACCTCAGCCCCTAAAAATACTATAGCTATTAATATTTATCAAGTAGATAATCAATGTAATGATTTTATTGCCGAGAAAATTGATTTACCCCGCAGTAATTCCCTTGAAATGGCAGTGGCAAAAGTTATTGAAAAAAGTAGTATTAATGAATTTAATTTGACTAGTTCCAAAGTCACTATTGATCCTCAGACGGGTATAGCTACAGTAGATTTTCAAGTGGCGGCTAATTCTAAAAGAAGATTTATTTCTTTATCTAGTTGTGAACAACTAAACCTATTTGGCAGCCTCAGAAAAACCTTGATTGATAATCCCGACTGGCAAATTAAAGATGTTCGGTTTACCGAAGGAGGTAAAGAATTAGCTCTCTAGTTTAATTCTTGGTTTACTAGTGATTCTCATTTTGAAAAAATCGCTTGTCAATTATTATTAGTAGATACTGTCTTGAGCACCAAAAAGTCAAGAGGTAATTTGGACAAAATTTGGGTCGAAGGAACGCTGAGACTTGAGAACGCCAAAGACCTGCCGTAACAGCTTATGCATCACAGCCCCAATGATAGACATTTTTGACTTACCCTTAGCAGTAAGGCGAGCACAGAAAGCAGAAATAGGAGAATTATAACGGCGCGCAACAATCGCAGGCATAAAAAGAGCTTTACGCAAACGAGAATTACCAATTTTAGATAAACGCGGTTTGCCATGGATCGAAGAACCAGAAGAAAAATGGGGAGTTAAACCTGCAAAAGCAGCTAATTGAGCGGCGGTATCAAAGGCGGAAATATCACGAATTTCCGCCAGTAATGCAGTTGCGGTCAGTTCTGCAATACCAGGAATAGAAGTCAGTAAGTCCCGTTGAGATTTCAAATGAGGATGTTGCTCAAAGTGCTGACGGATCATTTTTTTGGTTATCTCGATTTGTGCTTTGAGGAAATCAATGTGAGCGTTAATTGCCTCGACCAAAATTGGATTGGCTGTAGCAAGGCGATGCTGCTCTTGCTGCTGCATGGTAGTTAAGCTGTCTAGACGATGAACCAAGGCTTGGAGTTGCTCAATTTCTAATGGTGGTGGAGTCCAAGGAGCAGGCTTTAAGGCGGCACAAAATCTAGCAATAACTTTGGCATCAGCACGGTCTGTCTTCGTGCGGCTTAACTCACTCTTACCAAAGGATTTGGGACGTGATGGATTGACGATACTTACTTTGTACCCCGCTGCTACTAAGAATCGGGCTAAGGCGTTGCCATAAGTGCTGGTGGCTTCCATGCAGCTATGTAAATTTGTGACATTTTGAATGTTTAACCATTCTTTTAATTCAGCAAATCCTTCTGGATTGTTGGCAAATATTTTACTCTTGATTTTGGTGTTACCTTGGATTAGGGCAACATCAAACTTGGCTTTGCTGATGTCTATGCCTAGAACATCAAATACTTCATTGCTATTGTTCATTGCTGCTTCCAGTTATTTTGCTAGATTTGTCCATCAAGCAATCAGTGGTATTGAACTATCCTTGTGAATACAGGTTTACTCCTGAGGCGACCTCTGATACTGTCCAGTCTTTACTTGTTTCCACGGTAAGGGCGGAGACGACTCTATCTACATTACGGGCTTGTTGTCCCTAGGGGTTTCACGAGTTTATCTCCGCCTTTGCTTTTTGGAGTTTAGTAAAGATTTTATCCTTTAACTTTCCTCCTAGATACAAGTCGCGGTTTCAACCGCCAGAACCACAGTTAATAATCACCCTATCTTCTTCGAGGAATTGCATGAGTGTAGAAATCGTAAGCCAGTCTGGTGTCGGGAAAGATAGCCTTGGCTTCTTGTAATAGATCATCTAACACTAGGGCATTTCCCGGCGCATAGCGGGGGCTGAAGTGGGTCATGATCAATTCCTTGACCCCCGCACCGAGGGCGACTTGAGCTGCCATGGTGGAAGTGGAGTGGAGGCGATCGAAAGCCATCTGGGCATCGGCGTGGGCAAAGGTCGCTTCATGGATCAATACATCTGCCTCTTTTGCCAACTCCACAGCCCCTTCGCAATAGACCGTATCCGTACAATAAGCCACTTTTCTGCCCAATTCTGGCGGCGCACACAGGTCTTCTCCATTAATTTTTCGTCCATCTTCTAGGGTAACGGTTTTCCCCTGCTTGAGTTGACCATAAATTGGCCCGGGGGGAATCCCCAATGCCTCAGCTTGGGCAACATCAAATCTGCCCGGTCGGTCTTTTTCCGTAATCCGGTAGCCATAGGCTGGAACTTTGTGTTTGAGGCTGCCACAGGCAACAATAAATTCTGCATCTTCATAGACCAGCCCCGGCTGGATGGTGTGAACCTTGACTGGATAAGCCAGACGGGTGTAGGAGTATTTGGTGCAGGCTTGGAGATAGGCGGCTAATCCTTCGGGACCATAGACATCGATCGCCTCGGCATTCCCCGCCATGCCACAGCTTGCCAACAGTCCCAACAACCCAAAAATATGATCCCCGTGGAGATGGGTGACAAAAATTCGTCGGAGTTGACTAATTTTTAGCTCACTCCGCAGTAATTGATGCTGAGTTCCTTCCCCGCAATCCAAAAGCCAAAATTCAGCCCGTTGCGGTAACCGCAGGGCAATGCTAGAAACATTGCGAGACCTGGTAGGAACTCCTGAACTAGTCCCTAAAAATGTAATTTCCACGCATCTAAACTCCCGATCGAAACCCTTTCATTCTAGCCTAGCGGGCATCTAGAAAACTGAGACTCGCGGTAAGATTCTCGTTCCACAGTAAGCTACTCAAAATCTTATTTGTATTAAGTTTCTGGCACAAAAAGTATTACGTAGGGTGGGCATTGCCCACCTATTGGAACTTTGTTGACTTACAGCACTTTGCGTTCAAATGAAATACACCACGAATGTTGAAAGTCCTATCAATGTTGGGTTTGAGAGTGGGCTGAGCGGAGTCGAAGCCCACTCTCAAACTGCTGTAAAGATTCAGTTTGGATTTATAGGGATAGAAACAGTTGAACCCCACTTTCTTCCTTGTGCTACAAGCTGTGCATTGCCCACCCTACCTAGAAATACACAGTAACTGACAAAAAATAATGAAAGCTATTTACCCATCGAGACCTTCACCTCAGTCCATGCTTCATCATAGAGTTTTGTCGCCTCGCCCACATCCTCTAAAGGCTTAAGCTTGGTAAACACCTCTGGAGTGGGGTAAATACTCGGATTTTTCAGGATCGCCGCATCAATTAGCCCCTTATCAATGGCAGCTTGGTTGGGACTGGCATACTTAATAAAATTAGAATTTTTTGCCCCTACCTCTGGTTCAAGGATGAAATTGATAAATTGTTCCGCTAGTTCTTTGTTCGGCGCACCTTTAGGAATTACCAAATTATCTGTCCAAAATATAGTGCCTTCCTTAGGGATGGCGTAGCGGATATCAGGATTCTTCTCCATCAGTTGAAAAATATCCCCACTATACTCAGCCACCATATCCACCTGCCCTTGAGCTAGCAAGTCTTGACCAGTATCAGGATGGAAAGCGAGGATATTTTCTCGATTGGCAATTAGTGCTTCTTTAGCTTGATTAATTTCATCCTTATTGGTGCTATTCAGGCTAAAACCTTTATAGACCTGAATTACCCCCAACGTAGCTCGCATATCATCCAAGAAAGCTACCCGCCCTTTATATTTCGGATCAAACATGGCTGCCCAGCTATCAATCTCCCCGCCGGTGGCTTTGATGTTGTAGCCAATGCCTTGGGTTCCCCACTGATAGGGAATACTGTGTTGATTATTGGGGTCGTAGTTGAGATTTTGGAATCTGGCGCTGAGGTTTTTCCGGTTGGGGATATTGGTCAGGTTTAAGGTTTCCACCAACTTATCTCCCACCATAATTTTCACCATGTAATCGCTAGGCACAATAATGTCATAGCCCGGATTGCCAGCTTTGATTTTGGCGTAGAGAGATTCATTGCTCTCAAAAGTGTCGTATTTTACCTTAGCATTAAATTTTTGCTCAAATTGCTTGATCACATCTGGGTCAATGTAGGTCGTCCAGTTGTAGAGGTTAAGGGTTTTGACTTGGGGACTGGGACTACCAACCGAGCTACTGTTGGTGTTGGAAGGAGTCGCCACACAACCGATCGCCAGTATTGCGGTAAACAAAAACAGGGAAACATAGGTCAGTAGTTTTTTTAGCATGAATTCACTCTCTCAAAAATTACAATGTGGATAATTATAGGGCTTACCTAGAAAAACTGGAGGTCTATCAAAAATCTCTATCTAAGAGATGAGCGATTAAGAGGTTGGAAGATTTGAATTGGCATAATGTAATCTCCAGATTAAGAATTTCTGCTCTTAGTCCGCGACGGCGGACTTTGCTCTTGTCGGCGCGGTTTCAACCGCCTGCTGCTCTACTATTTACGGCTGGTATTTTGCTGCAAGGACATAGAGGATATCACCAATCCTAGGGAAGCAATTAACATCAGCGTGGAAATCGCATTGATTGCCGGGGTGATAGATAGCCGAATCATGCCATAGACAAAGACGGGCAGAGTGGTCGACCCAACTCCATTGGTGAAAAATGTGATCACGAAATCATCCAAGGAGAGGGTAAAAGCCAACAATCCGGCACTAAAAATACTTGGAGCAATCAAGGGCAGGATGACCCTTTGTAGGGTTTTCCATTCATTAGCTCCCAGATCTAGGGCGGCTTCCTCTAGGCAGGGGTCAATTTCCCCCAAGCGGGCGCGGACTGTGACCACCACAAAGGAAATATTAAAGGTAATGTGACCAATGATCACCGTGGGTAATCCCAAGACTAGCCTAATCCCGGTCAGGCTTTGGACTAGTTGAAAGACGAGGGAGAAAAATACCAGCAGGGAGATACCCATCGTGATTTCGGGGATGATAATTGGCAAAAATACCAGAGCTTCTAGGATAGATTTGCCCCGAAACTTGAACCGCTCTAGGGCGATCGCTAACATGGTTCCTAGAAAAGTGGCAAAGAAAGTAGAAATACTGCCGACAATTAAACTATTCCGCAGAGCATCCCAGATCAAGGTATTAGTAATATCTGGGGATTGGCTAGTCGCCCCCTGCCAGAGGCTGGTGTACCAATTGAGGGTAAATCCTGTCCAGAGTCCGCTAGTGCGGGAGAGGTTGAAGGAGTAGATGACTAAGATAAAAATGGGGATATAAATAAAGGCAAATCCTAGGGCAGTGACTAGCCAGAGCGATCGCCCCCCCCAAATGCGAATCCAGCGGTCTAGGGTCGCCGATTTTCTAAGCACACTGGTTTGGGTTGCAGAAGTAGCCATTTAAGAGCGTGCCTCCTCGGAAGTGCGGAAATAGATCATCACAGGAATTAGAACTACCGCCATTAGGAGCATAGACAAGGCAGAGCCAAAGGGCCAATGGCGGGTTTTCAGGAATTGGGTTTCGATCACATTACCGATCATCAGGGTCTTAGCCCCTCCCAAAATATCGGGGGTAATAAAAGCCCCCACGGAGGGAATAAATACTAACAAGGAACCGGCAATAATCCCCCGCATTGTCAAAGGGATAATTATCCGCACCAAGCTCCAAAAATCATTTGCGCCTAGGTCTTGGGCTGCTTCCACTAGGGAGAAATTAAACTTTTCAATGGTGGAATACAGGGGCAGAATCATAAAGGGCAAATAGCCATAGACCAAACCAATAATTACTGCCGCAGGTGTAAACAATAGTTCCAACGGGTTATCAATAAGCTGAGTACTCTGGAGAGCTATATTGACTAAGCCTTCCTTGCGCAGAATGAGCATCCAAGCGTAGGTACGGACTAAAAAATTAGTCCAGAAGGGAATAATCACTAGCAATAGTAGGGCATTGCGCCAGCGAGGGGGGGCAGTGGCAATAAAATATGCCATGGGATAGCCGATAATTAGACAAATCCCGGTGGTTAGTAGTCCTAACCAGATCGATCGCCCCATTACCCCTAAAAATAAGGGATTAGCTAAGCGCCGATAGTTTTCCCAAGTGAATTGCCAGGTCACACCGCCATAGGTTCCCCGCTCTAAAAAGCTATAAGCCAGCACAATTAGCAATGGCACAATGAAAAATATTACCAGCCAAGCAGTAGCTGGAATTAAGACAGCCCCTAGGGTTACTTGTCTGCGAGTTGCAATGGTCATAGATGGTTTATGGGGTAACAAGAAGAATAAATCTTGGAGTAGAACCCTCACGGAGCGGAGATTCTACTCCAAAATAAGCTTGGCACTTACTATTAGGTGCACATTTTAGCTTGATTAAGAACTTAATTTTTGTAGCGTTAGATCAATAATTAATGCTTCAGCCCACAAATCTCACCATGGATAGCAACCGCTAAGGAGGTTGAGATAATTTTGGTTGTGGAACCCCATTCGCTGGGGTTCCACAACCTGCTGGGCGACGGCTACAGCAAATATCGATACCCCACTCTACGCAGAGGGAAATCTTTCTCTTTTGAGCAGTAAGCAAGCTACGATAATGCCAACGATCGCCAAAAATGCCATAGGGTAAAACACGTAGATATACGTCCCAAATAAATCTCGAATGCGACCCGTTACCAAGGTACCAATCAAAGCCCCAACTCCATAAGCGGTGAAGATGATGCCGTAGTTTTGAGCATAGTGATCAGGATTAAAAAAGCCTAGGGTTATGGTTGGAGCCATCGCCAACCAACCTCCAAGACAGAACCAAAATAGGCAGAAGGCAATGAGATAGGTATCGACTTGTCCAGTTTCCACATTCACCATTAATACACAGGCTATTAAGATCAGGACATAGGACAAAATGGCAATATAGTGAGGCTTAAATCGATCGACTAACCAACCAAACAATGGCCGACTCACTCCATTAAACAGGGCAAACAAGGCCACACTACGAGCCGCCACCGCCGGGTCTATATTAATGATTTCTTCCCCTACGGCACTGGAAATACCAATTGCACTCAAACCTACTAGAGTGCTGATCGCATAGCAAATCCAAAGTCCATAAAACGATCGACTCTTCAGCAAGTTCTGCGGGAAAGATGAGGTCAAGATTGATGCCGAAGCCACAACATTCCGCCGGGGATGCCAGCCCTGAGGCGGCAGCTTCATCGTCAGAGAAATGGCTAAGATAATTGCTGTAAAGGCAAAACCGAGAATACGCAAAGTGGGTCGGACGGTGTAGACACTGATCAGTTGGTTTGCCAGGGGAGCAGTGATCAGGGGCGAAAGTCCAAATCCAATGATCGTCAAACCCACTGCCAATCCTTTCTTGTCAGGGAACCAACGCGATACTACAACCATGGGAACGCCATAGGCAACACCAACCCCAGTTCCGGCAATTACTCCATAGGTAAAGACTAGCATCCCCACATTGGTAGCAAAGCTGGCAAGAATATAGCCTGAACCGACAATAACTCCGCCGACTGCCGTGATGACACGGGTGCCAATCCGAGGAATATAAAAACCGGCGATCGGCATTAGTGCAGCATAGAAAACTAAGACAAAGGTGTAGGGCAATAGGCTAGCACTGGCGCTAATTCCCAGTTCATTTTCTAAGGGAGTTCTAAAAATACTCCAGGAGTACACACTGCCCAAGCAAAGTAGAATGGTCATCCCTAACGGGATCAAAAGCCATCTGCCCTGATCTGCCGGTCTTCCTAGGATCGTGATTTCTGTCTGATGATCCGTCGTTATGCTCATAGGCTTAAGGTTTAATCGAGGTTGCAAGGCAGGTAAGCTGCACAGTCGTCTCTTCGCTTTGGACACTTTACTAAAAACACTTTACTTAAATCTGATGGATCAGATTGTATGATTTCTAACCTTACAGAGGGAGCAAAGCCTTATACTGCCCCAATAAATTTTGCTTACATCAGCTATTTACAGCAGTTTGCACAAAAATTGCCGCAGTAAAATTTGCTTAGAGCCAAGTCATGGGTAAGGTGGGGCTGGAGATTTTTTGATCGGGGCTGGTTTCGGCATCAAGAACCGCGATCGCTTCAGCATACAAATCTTCTGCTTGCTTAAGAGAATCACCAATACTCGTTAAGCCAACTTTGCCAAACTCCGAGAGGGCGGTGATCAGATGGAAGACCGTCCCAGTTTCCTTGCTGTTATCAAAATGTAGATTCCGGTAAGCAATAATATCCATCAAGTCTTGGGGGAGCAATCCCCGGTATTGGGGCTTTTGCAGATTATCTGAAGCGACATAGTATTTGGGGATTTGTTGTTGGCTATAAAATAGTCCATCCTTGGGGTTGTAATCACCATTGGTTAGGTATTTCAGTGTCATCAGGGGATGGGTAGTGCCGCCCTTGCGGAGGTTGATCTCGATCGCTTGCAAATCCCATTCCCCATTGGGCAGGTGGTTAGAAACAAAATCTACACCATATCTTTCTATTGCTCCCTTGGCAGCCAGAGCTTGACCAACTTTGAGTCCTAGTTCCTGAAGTTGCAGGCGATAACTGGCATCAGCAGGAAAGCGGCAGCCTAGATAAATCTGCTCGTCTCTGCCACCAAGAATTTGATCATGGGTGGAGAGGATTTCCACTTCCCCATCTGGGGCGATATAGCCTTGGACACTAGGCGATCGCTTCTCCGTTCCTTCAATAAAGGCCTCGGCGATCGCTCCCAAGATAGGAATCTTTTGGACAAAACTTGACCAAGTTTCCGTCGCCGCCTGAAATCCTAAGTGAGTAAATTCTGCCTGAATCGCCCCGACTCGCTGACGGTGAGATGTCTTCCCCGGAGCCATTTGGGGAATAACTCGTAAATCCAACAGAGCATTACCCTCGCCAGAAAAACCCTCGTTGAGTTTAATGACAATTCTTTGTAAATCCGGTTGGCTTTCCCAGAGTTGGGTGGTGACTTCGGCTAAATCTTCTGCTGTCCAAACTAAATTACTGCCTTGGGGATGAGGAATACCGCATTCAGCAAAAATTGCCCGACTGCCACTTTTTGTCCCCCATTCCAGGAGTTCTGGATCGCAAGCCACAGCCGGAATGCCGAGGGCGATCGAGAGTTGCCGTTCTAGGATGGTGGAGTTGTAGCAGACCATGTAGGATTTGCCCGGACGGAGGCTTTGCCGTAATTTTTCTAGCAACCGGGGGCGATCGAGTATCTTCTGAGTGAGGGGAATGGGGGAATTGTCGTAGGTAGAAAGCAGCAATAGGCGATCGCGGGCATGGGAAAAGGGAATCCCCGGCAACAATTGCAGGTAGTACTCCACAATGATCGGGGAGATCGGCAAGGACGAGAGATAAATTAGCCGAGTTTGGGGATGATGCAACCGAATTAAAGAACAGAGCAGTCGTTCTTCGTAGTGCATATGCCCATCAATTTTCAATAATTCCTGTTGGTCAAAACTTAAAGAAGGAACAATCAAAACATCACAATCTCCCTGCTCTTGTTCCCGCCAAGGGTGTGGGCGATCGCGCAATTGTTGTTGTAGCTGGCGAAATTGTTCTCTCTGCTGGGAACTAAGGTCTAAATTCGGCATAGGTTGCGCCCAAAAAAACAGCGGATATTCTTATTTCTTAGTAGCAGCAAAAATAGGATTTACAGCACTTTGCGTTCAAATGAGACACACCACAAATATTGCAAGTCCTATCCATGTTGGGTTTGAGAGTGGGCTTCGGCTCCGCTCAGCCCGCAACAACCTCCAACCGCGTAAGTCCTAAAAACTTATGGAGAATATCCATAATCAATTTGTATAGCTTACATCTAAGGTCTTGATTGAATTCTGTTACACTCAATTACAGTTAACGAAAATTTACTTTTCTTAAACAAATTGAAAGTGCAACTGCCTAAAATCAACTTCAGCTTACCATTACAGCAAAGATATTCCCAGCGATGCTGGACTCCTCTGTTGATATCTTTAGCACTTCTTTGTTTGACTAGCTCCCTAGGGGCGATCGCTTCTCTATTGCTGTGGCAAAACCTTTTGAGTGCAGAAAAACAACAAACCCAGCAGCACGTAGACCGGGCTTTAGATGCGATCGCCAAAGAACTAAGTGATATCGATGCTGATAACCCCACTTTATCTAGCTGGGATGATACCTATAATTTTGTTGTGTCATATCAAGAAGAATATCTGCACAAAAATTTTAACTTAGAACTAGTCGCCGAATTGGGCATAAACTTGGTGATGATTACTAATGAATCAAGAAAAATAATTGCCACTAAAGGTTTTGATATTGTGGCAGTTCAAGAAGTAGATTTTCCGCCCCAGTTGATTCAACATTTTGCTAACCAGCCCCAGCTATTAATTCATTCCGAAACCACCAGCCGTCATCAAGGACTCTTAGTCATTCCAGATTCGCCACCCATATTAATTTCTTCCCGCCCAATTCTCACTAGCTTAAAACAAGGGCCAGCTCGGGGCACTTTTATCCTCGGCAAGTTTCTCGATCGCCACAAACTCCAGCAAATTTCCCAAGCAAATCGCCTCAATATCAAACTTTACTCCGTCCATAAACCACATCTACCCATACCTCTAGAAAAACTTATCCCCTTTGGGCTATCAGAAATCAAGATCAATCAAGAATCTCGTGCTTGGATTCATGCCGATGATGAATCCACCATTTCCAGCTATCTGCTGCTGAAAGATAATTATGGTCAGCCGTCTCTGATCCTTCAGGTAGACAGCCCCCGAACTAGCTATCAACAGGGAAAACTGAGTTGGAGCTATTTAATGTTTTTTATTGTCCTCTTGGGGGGAGGGTCAACGGCTATTACCTATAAGCTCACCCAAAAATTAATGCGCTACCTACAAGAACGGGATGGCATCCAACGGGAATTATTTTTGGAGAAGGAATTAGCCCACGTCACGTTGCAATCTATCAATGAGGGCATCATTACTGTCGATCGCGATGGTTGCATTAAAGATCTCAACCCCATTGCTGAGCAACTGACTGGCTATCTCAGTCATGCTGCCACTGGAAAAAGCTTTGCAGAAATATTCTGGGTATTTGAAGAACAGACTAAAACCGCTCAAGATGGATACCTAGAGAACGTATTGCAGACTGGAGAAGTGCATCATTCCCCCGATCGCGACCTGTTGAGAAATCGCTATGGTCGGGAATTTGCCATTGATTATTCCATCGCCCCAATTCGCTCTGCCCTCGGCGAAATCATGGGAGCTGTAGTAGTTTTTCGGGATGTGAGCGAGTCCCGAAAGATGGCACAACAGCTATCTTGGCAAGCCAGCTATGACCCCCTGACTGGCTTAGCTAACCGCCGAGAATTTGAGCGCTACCTGCGCCGGGCGATCGCCACTGCCAAAAGAGAAAGGCGGGAACATACCTTAGCCTTCTTAGATTTAGATCGATTCAAAATAGTTAACGATACCAGTGGCCACATTGCTGGTGATGAGCTGTTGCGACAGGTGAGTATGCTATTGCAAGATAACCTGCGGCAAGCTGATCTCATTGCCCGCTTTGGCGGCGATGAATTTGCGATTCTCCTCTACGGCTGCCCAGAGGAAGAGGCAGTCCGGATTGTCCAGAACTTAGTAGATATCATCAAGGGCTTTCGTTTTGTCTGGCAAGATAAGCTATTTACCCTAGGAGCTAGCGTGGGGATCACGGCTATCACCACCCATAGTTCTGATATCACTCAGATATTGAGTAGGGCAGATGCGGCTTGCTATATAGCGAAGGAACAGGGGCGCAACCAAGTTTATGTGTATCGATCGGAAGATAATTATTTATCCCAACCCCATGGGGAGATGGAATGGGCGGGGAAGATTCAAGAAGCTCTCAAATTTGGCGGTTTCCAGCTTTACTATCAAACGATCGTTCCCCTCCGCTGCCCCAAAACTGCCAGAATTATGAAACAAAAAACCGGACTTTGGCAAGAATCAAGAACTAACCACCGCCAAGAAGCAGTCACCTCTGCCAAGGACAGCAAAATAACTCCCCTAGAACGTGATTATCGTGAGCCGGATTATCGGCAAGAACACTACGAAATTCTTCTCCGCCTTGTGGATGAAAACAATAACCTAATTACTCCGGGTGTCTTTATCCCCGCTGCCGAGCGCTATCAACTCATGCCCACCATCGATCGCTGGGTTGTGAAAACCCTCTTTAGCATGAAAGAAATTTGGGAAACCTATCGTGACCATCAACACCATGCCCTGTTCACCATTAATTTATCTGGAGCGAGTCTCAATGAAGAAAGCTTCTGGGAATTTCTGACGAGCCAAATTGCCCTCCACCAAATTCCTCCCCACCTGCTGTGCTTTGAAATCACCGAAACTGTCGCGATCACCAATATCACCAAAACTAGCCGCTTTATTCGGCAGATGCGGGAGTTGGGTTGTAGTTTTTCCCTCGATGATTTTGGCAGTGGCATGTCTTCCTTTGGCTACCTGAAAAATCTGCCGGTGGACTATCTAAAAATTGATGGAGAGTTTATTAAAGATATTATCGATAGTTCCACCAATGCCGAGATTGCCGCAGCGATTCACCGGATTGGGCATGTGATGGGAATGCAAACCATTGCCGAATATGTCACCAATCAAGAGGTGTGGCAGAAAGTATTGGAGATCGGCATAGATTACGCCCAAGGATATTATATTCATCAGCCCCAACCCCTGACGGCTGAAGTTTTTTTAGAATCTCGCCAAGTTTCTTGAAGATATACATTGGATATGTGAGTAGGCTGAGCGGAGTCGAAGCCCAACCACTGCCGTATTGACTAGGCGGGTAAACTTTGTCTAAGTCTAGGCAGAATCACAATGTGTCCCCGAATCCGACTGATGCTATCTTCTTGCTCAAAATCTTTCAGAAGCCGGGTGATAGTTACTCTGGTCGTGCCGATCGCTTCAGCCAATTCTTGATGGGTGAGGCGGAGGTCAATCAAGCAGCCCAAGTCTACATCCCGCCCAAATTTGGCAGCTAACCAACGGAGGAGATACACCAACCGCTGCCGGACTTTGCCCGATCGGGTAATATTCAGCAATTCTTCCCTTTGGTAAGCAGAAGCAACCAAAGAATCTGTCAACAAATGCCATTGGCTTCTAGAGCAGGGGAGAGCTTCTACACTTGTTAAACATTCAATTTGGTAAGGAGATAGACGAGAGAGATGCTGCCCCACAATATCCTTGCCCCCCCAGTAACCTAGGGTTACCATTGCCCCTTCATCGTTCCAAGTTGTCGTCCGCACCACACCTCGATCGATCAACCAGAGAACATCCGCACTCAATGGAATCAGCTCCCGGCGGCTAAAAGTCCGAGGCTTCTGTAGTTCTGTGCTTAAGGTTGTCAGCATAAACTCTATCTCCTAAGTTTAGGTTTGCGCGTGGGCTGCGACGACTCTCAGCCCACACAAACTCCTATGTTTAACCAAATCTGCCACTGACGTATTCTTGAGTTGCTTTTTCTTGGGGTTCATGGAAGATCATTTCTGTGCGATCGTACTCCACCAAAAAGCCAAAACGAGAACCCTTCTCCGTGGCTTCGGCATTAAAGAACCCTGTCATATCAGAAACACGAGAGGCTTGCTGCATATTATGGGTAACAATAATAATCGTATATTTTTCCTTTAGTTCATGGATCAACTCTTCGATTTTGAGAGTAGAAATAGGATCCAAAGAAGCACAGGGTTCATCCATCAACACCACATCGGGCTGGATAGAAATTGCCCTAGCAATACACAACCTTTGTTGTTGTCCACCAGACAAGGAAAAACCACTAGATTTTAATTTGTCCTTGACTTCATCCCAGAGATAAGCCTGTCGCAGGGATCTCTCTACTAGCTCATCCATATCGCCTTGGTACTTATTAATTCTGGCTCCGTAGGCAATATTATCGTAGATAGTTTTCGGGAAAGGATTCGGCTTTTGAAACACCATCCCAATCCGCCGCCGTACTTCCACTGGGTCTATCTGACCACCATAGATATTTTGCCCATGATAGAGAATTTTGCCTTTTAAGCTGAAGGAATTAATCAAATCATTGAGGCGATTGAAACATCTTAAAAGGGTACTTTTCCCGCAACCCGAAGGTCCAATAAAAGCAGTGACTTTATTTTTGAGGATATTCATATGTACCCCACGCACTGCTAAGAAGTCACCATAATAAATATTGGCATCTTCTACCTGTAAAATGAAATCTTGGTTATGCTCAGACAACATAGAATTTAAACTCCTAAAACTGAATTAATATACTTTCCGACGAGTTGCCCACCGTGCCAAAATGTTGGTTATCAAAACCATGATGACTAGAACTAAAGCCCCTGCCCATGCCAATTCTTTTTGGGCAGCAAAAGGTACTAGGGCAAAGTTATAAACTAGTACCGATAAAGTAGGAGTCGGCTCCAATAAGCCTTTGAACCAAAAAGGTGAATTTAAGGCTGTGAAAATTAGCGGAGCGGTTTCTCCGGCGGCTCTAGCCACGGCTAGAGTCACCCCGGTCAAGATAGCTGGCAAAGCTGCTGGAACCACTACGCTGAGGACGGTTTGGTAGCTAGATGCCCCAATACCCACCGAAGCCCAACGGACATCTTGGGGGACAATCTTCAAAGCCTCTAGAGTGGTACGGATAATTGTCGGTAGCATTAATACTGAGAGAGCAACACCTCCGGCGATCGCCGAGAAAGTTTGGGTTGTCACTACCAATAGACCAAAGGCGAAGATCCCAGCAATAATTGAAGGAACTCCACTTAAAACATCACTAGCAAAACGTACCCATCGTCCTAATTTATTGCCATCACTAAACTCGGATATATAGATTGCCACCAAAACTCCAAAGGGAATAGCAATTAATGCTCCGATACTTACTACGACAATTGTACCTTGAATGGCATTGGCAATCCCGCCACCAGTTAGACCTGGAGAGGGGGGTAGTTTAGTAAATAGATCAAGATTGAAACGCCCAATACCTTGACTAGCTACATAAAAAAGGACGGTGAATAGGGGTAGGAGGGTGATGACGACAAACAATCCAGAGAGGGCAGTCATGGCTGTCCCAAAGAGAAATCTGGGGTTGCTTTTAGATTTGTGAAGATTATTAGTATCCATTACATCTTGATAATTAACAGCCGTTGGCTTTATTCTTGCCTAGCAAATAGGGCGGCATTGGTTTTAGAGATTCTCGAAATAGCTATGGGTATTTTTCTTACCCTAGCCAGACTAACGATACTTAGCGCTAACACGAGACACAATCATCTCGGCGAGGACGTTGACGATGAGGGTCAAGACAAAGAGAACAAACCCGGCATACATCAGGGCGGCCACCTGTAATCCTGAAGCTTCGGCAAATTGGTTGGCGAGGAGGGAAGCGATCGTATTCCCCGGAGCTAGGAGGGAAATATTCAAACGATTGGAGTTGCCAATAATCATCGTGGCTGCCATCGTCTCTCCCATTGCCCTTCCCATCCCTAACATGATGCCGCCGACGACACCGGAAAAAGCTGCCGGAACCAGAACACGGAAAATTGTTTCCCAGCGAGTTGCCCCTAAACCTAATGAGGCTTGGCGCAGATCGGGAGGCAGGGAGGCGAAGGAATCGCGAGCTACGGCGGTGATAATCGGCAGAATCATAATCGAGAGGACAATCCCGGCTGGCAACATCGAAGGTCCCGTGGGTGGAGTGCTGAAGAGGGGAAACCAACCGAAACTTTTATTGAGAAAACCACCCAACTGGTTAGTGAGGGGGATAATCACAAAAATTCCCCAGAGTCCGTAGACTACGCTGGGAATTGCGGCAATTAACTCTACTAAGAAAGTTAAGGGAGTGCGAATAGCTAGGGGCAAGAAATCTTCGCTTAGAAAAATGGCAGTACCGACTCCTAGAGGCACAGCAATCAACAGGGCAATCAAGGAACTGACCATAGTTCCATAGATCATTGGGAACACCCCATAGGTGTCATTCACCGGGTTCCAACCACTGCCAATGAGGAAGCCAAAGCCCCCCTGCTGGATGGCAGGAATCGCCCGGAAAAATACAGTTAGGGCGATCGCTCCCAAAAGAACGATCACCCCAATAGACAAAGCCAAGGTTAGCCACATGAAACCTTGGTCAAACTTTCTTTCAAACTGCGATCGAGAGGGCAGAATTACATTCTGCTCTTGAATTTCTAAAACCATGGTGATATCCGAAATTGATGCTGTTTACAGTCAAGCTATAGGAAAGGGTTGCAAAGCCGGCAGTGCTGTTAACTTAGTGCTGTCAACTTAAGTTAGAAACTATTGATAAATAGCCTTTTCGCTTGAATATCTATCCCCCCTAGCCCCCCTTAAAAAGGGGGGGACAAGAAGAAGTAGTTCAAAGTCCCCCCTTTTTCTAGCTCAGGGGCGCGTTAGCGCGGGGATTTAGGGGGATCGAGGTTCAAATGAGTCTATAGACTATTTGAGTTTCATTTTGTATTCAGGGCTGAGGGTATCCGCTGCTGCCAAAACTTTTTCTTTGACGCTCTTGGGCAGAGGGATATAACCTAGGCTGCTAGATACTTCTTGACCTTCATTTAGACCATACTCGATTAGCACTTCTAGGGCTTTTGCCTTAGTTGCATCTGCTACTTTAGTTGGTACAAGCAACCAAGTGTAGGAAGCGATCGGATAAACGCCGGGACCTTCTGGGTCTTCGATGAATGCCCGGAGGTTTTCAGGAAGCTTCACAGAGGCTAGAGTCTTACTAACGCTTTCGTCACTAGCTGTCACAAATTCCTTGGCTTTGTTTTCTAGTTGAGCAAACTTCAATTTGTTGTTTTTAGCGTAGCCATACTCAATATAACCAATGGAGCCGGGGGTTTGTTGAATTTGGGCGGTTACACCTTCATTGCCCTTGGCACCAACAAAAGCACCAGTAGGCCATTGCACAGTGTTACCTTCGCCAATTTTAGATTTCCAATCAGCACTAACTGCGGCGAGGTGCTTGGTGAATACTCCAGTGGTACCGCTACCATCAGAGCGGTGGACAAAGGTAATCGCTTGGTCGGGAAGTTTAATACCGGGGTTGGCAGCCACAATCTTGGGGTCATTCCACTTGGTAATTTCTCCCATAGCGATCCCTACATATACTTCTCTGCTTAGTTTTAAGCCAGTATCTACGCCTTCAACGTTGTAGGCAAGCACGATGCTTCCCGCAGTCATAGGCAGCATCATTACGCCCTTATCAGCAGGAACCTTGGCGATCGCATCATCTTTCATGGCTGTGTCGCTAGCACCAAAGTCTACAGTTCCCTTAGTAAATTGTTCAATCCCAGCACCGCTACCCACAGATTGGTAGTTGACTTGGAGTTGAGGAACCTTTTGGCTGAGGTCTTGGAACCAACGTTGATACAAAGGAGCAGGGAAAGATGCTCCAGCACCAGTCACGGCAACGTTGCCAGTGAATTCAATTTTAGCAGCCGCAGGAGATGCGCTGGCGGCAGGAGATGCTCCAGCAGCAGGGGATGCTCCAGTAGCAGGAGATGTGTTAGCAGTGGGTGTACCGCCACCACAAGCCACTAAACTAGTTGTGAGAGCCAAGAAGGAAACTGAAGCTCCGAAGCGTTTTGCTTGGGGGAATTTGATGGGTAATACCATAAACTTTATAAGTTGTTGTTTCTTTTACAGGTGTTTGTTAGAGATGATACAGACTAAAAGTAAAGAGAAGGTTAACAAATCTCCACGAATTATCATGAACTCCAAATATCTGAGGTGGCAAAGGATTAAAATGCATGTGGTTAAGTATGCCCCCGCGCTGTGAGAGCAATCCTTAATAAAATCAAGCAAGGGAGTTGGTAATTGCCCCCGCGCTGCGGGGGCAATCCTTAATAAAATCGAGCATGAGAGTTAAAATTATCGGGGTCATCAAAATTGTTAAATGTCAAACAAAATGCCTAAACCTGTGCCACCATTCATCCAATTTCTCTGGGCGTTAGTGGGGCTGCTACTGACGATCGGCGGCACTTTCTTGGAAGTGTTTGCCACTACTCCGCCTTGGGCGTGGACTGGTCAGGGAATTAAAACCGTCTCCCTAGGGGTTACCTACCAAATTGGGGCAGTATTATTAACTGGATGTTTAGGAGGTTCTAAGGCTGGGGCTCTATCCCAGATTGCCTATATTTTCGTGGGTCTAACTTGGCTGCCAGTGTTCGATCGCGGCGGCGGTTGGAATTATGTGAAGAGTCCTAGTTTTGGCTACATTCTAGGCTTTGTGGCTGGGGCGTGGGTCTGTGGTTGGTTAGCATTTCGGGTGTTCCCTCGCCTAGAATCTTTGGCGTTCAGTTCCCTCTGTGGCTTGTTGACTATTCATTTATATGGTATTGCCTACCTATTAGTGTTCCAATATATCGGCACAATCCAAGCCGTAAATTCTAATTCCTTTTCCTTGGGGGAATCAATTCTCCGCTATTCGATCTATCCCCTGCCGGGACAATTGGCTCTAGTTTGTGCTGTGGCGGTGCTATCATTTCTCCTACGGCGGATTATGTTTTATTAGTTTTGTGTTACTCCTAAATAAGTCAGGATAGCTCGCGCAACGCGCGGGCTATCCTGACAAAAAATTCATAGTTTTATTTAATGACAATTAAAAATCTTTGGTTTTGGGTAGTTGGGGTGGTGGCAATCGCGATCGATCAATTGACTAAATTGTGGACAGTCCAAACCCTGCAACTCCATCAAACGATCCCCCTGCTACCGGGAATATTTCATTTCACCTACGTCCAAAATACTGGGGCTGCCTTTAGCCTGTTTGCTGGGGGTGGAGGATGGCTGCGCTGGCTGTCTTTGCTGGTGAGTTTGGGGCTGATGGCTTGGGCAGCTTTTGGTCCGAGGTTTTCTCGCTGGGAGCAGTTAGGCTATGGTTTTGTGTTGGGGGGAGCGATGGGCAATGGGATCGATCGCTTCATCCTTGGTTATGTGATCGATTTCCTAGATTTCCGCCTGATCAATTTCCCGGTGTTTAATATTGCCGATGTGTCGATCAATATCGGAATTGCCTTCCTCTTATTAGCCAGTTTCTTCGGTTCCGCTAGTTCTTCTAATGGTTCTTCCAAAGGGAATCGCTAGGGTTTAGGAATAAGGGCGCAAAGCCTTCATCGGTGTCAACTTAACGTCAAAGGTAGTGTCAGCCTACTGTTTGATGCTTAGTCCTCGATCCCCCCTAGCCTTCAAAAGGGGGGGACAAGAAATAGTTCAAAGTCCCCCTTTTTAAGGGGGATTTAGGGGGATCGAGACCTAGATGAAAGCGATGTCCTTCAAAGCTTTCATCCTTAAGTTGACACCAATGAAAGCCTTGCGCCCCTAACAGTTTTATCCTTGTAGGGTGGGCATTGCCCACCATTTAGGTTTGGAGCAATTTCAACTAAAAATAACTAATTTCCTGTTCTGTACAAACTCCCTGAAGCGGCACATCCCAAGGGTTGATTGGTAATTTTTCTAGATAGGCAAAGGAAAAAGTAATTCCTAAAGTTGGTTTATTTTGCCACAAGGGTTGGCTGAGGAGGCGATCGTAATACCCGCCCCCATAGCCCAGTCGATAGCCAGAGCGATCGCAACCCACGCAAGGCACCAGAATTAGATCCACTTCCTCGACTGGAATCAGCGGGAGACTAGCCTCTGGTTCACTAATGCCGTAGCGATTTTTGACGATCGTGCCAGTTAATCTGGGATGCCAATCATGCCAAATTAAATCTTTTCCCTGACAGCGGGGTAAACCCCATTTCTTTTCGGGATAAGCTGTCCATAAACCAGCAAGGTCTGGCTCTTGACGATGGCTGAGATACACCAGAATAGTTTTCGCTTCCTGAAAAAACTCCTGAGATTGGAGCCGTTCACAAATTTGTTGGCTTTGCTCCTGCCATTGTTCAGGGCTAAGGGTTTGGCGTTGGTGCAGTAGCGATCGACGTAATTCGATTTTATCTATCATCAAGATTTTATTTTTTTCGTCCTGTATTTAGCTAGGAAACACCTGCTGATCCTTGCCTCCTGTTGATATCATGGAGATCACACCACTTAATATAATCTACAAAATTAGATATGGATGGCATGGATATCAAGAATGGCTTCATTGGGGCGATCGGCAACACTCCCTTAATTCGCTTAAATAGTTTTAGCGAAGAAACTGGCTGCGAGATTCTAGGGAAGGCAGAATTTTTGAACCCCGGTGGCTCCGTCAAAGACCGGGCTGCCCTATATATCATCCAAGATGCAGAAGCCAAGGGCTTACTCAAACCCGGCGGCACAGTGGTGGAAGGAACTGCCGGGAATACGGGAATTGGCTTAGCACATATCTGCAATGCCAAGGGTTATAAATGCCTAATCGTTATCCCTGATACCCAATCCCAAGAAAAAATTGATGCCCTGCGAACTCTAGGTGCTGAAGTCCGCACAGTTCCAGCGGTTCCCTACAAAAACCCCAATAACTATGTCAGGCTTTCTGGCAGACTAGCGACAGAGATCCCCAACGCCATCTGGGCAAACCAGTTTGATAACTTGGCAAACCGTCTGGCACACTACGAAACCACAGCCCCAGAGATTTGGCAACAAACCGGAGGTAAAGTTGATGGTTGGGTTGCTGCCACGGGAACTGGCGGAACTTTTGCCGGAGTTGCCCTGTACCTGAAGGAGAAAAATCCCCAGATTAAAAATGTGCTAGCTGACCCCATGGGCAGTGCCTTGTATAGCTATGTAAAAACTGGGGAACCGCACATGGAAGGTAGTTCCATCACCGAGGGGATTGGCAATAGTCGAGTTACTGCCAATATGGAAAACGTGCCGATCGATGATGCTCTGCAAATCCCAGACGAAGAGGCTGTAAGAGTTGTGTATCAACTCCTGAGAAAAGATGGATTGTTTATGGGGGGTTCCGTGGGGATCAACGTGGGGGCAGCAGTGGCTCTAGCGAAAGAATTAGGTCCTGGGCATACGATCGTCACTGTTCTTTGCGATGGGGGTGCTCGCTACCAATCCCGGCTCTTTAATCCAGAATGGTTAGCCACCAAGGGTTTGTCAATTCCGGAAAACTAGTTGCAGCAAGTTGTAGAGATAATAGACCTCTTGCAAAACTGAATAAAAGATATTCAACAGGTTCCCGAATTTTCCTCTCCACAACCTTCCCTGAAAAGCAAAATCCCCGAATTGCTTTAGGCTAAAATTAATTCATCATTCAAAGCCAACCATAACCGACCTTAGGAAAGCAATGGTTAACCTCGCCTATGACTACGATCGCCTGCCCACGGCTGAGGAGCTACCCCACTCAGATGAAACGCCTGTGGATAACGAATTACAAAATAATATTCCCAACTTTTTGTTGAACCTGCTCCGGCTGATTTGGGGCGATCGCCAAGATTGGTTCTTTGGCGTAGATATGGGTATCTATCACGACTCCAAAAGCCGAACCCCGATCATCCCTGATGCTTTCTTATCCTTAGGAGTTGAACTTCACAAGGGAGAAACTGGACGATTGAGCTATGTATTGTGGGAAGAAAATTACACGATGCCTATATTAGCCCTAGAAGTAGTATCCCAAACCTACAACGGAGAATACGAGGCAAAGTTGAAGCAATATCAGTCAATGGGGATTTTGTACTATGTTGTCTATAACCCTTTGAGTGGCAAAAGAAGAATCCATAAACAGCGGCAACGCTTGGCGGTTTATAAATTGATCTCAGGTTCATACCAACTCCAACTGGGGGAAGCAATGGTCTGGCTACCAGAGATTGGCTTAGGCATCGGTTATGAAAAGCAAGCTTCTGGTGCTTGGCGGGGGGAATGGCTCTATTGGTATAACGAAGAGGGCGATCGCTATCAAACTGCTGAAGAATTAGTAGTTCAAGAACGGGTAGCGAAGGAACAGGCGGAGGAGATCAAGGAAAAATTGGCAAGGTATCTCAGATCGATCGGGGTTAATCCTGATGAAATTCCTGATTAAAAAACTACCTACGCGATAGTCATGAATTGTTATGGTGATTGGGGCGCGCAGCTCCCCAATCACCATACTACTACCTACGCTATGGGAAGGTGTTTATTTCCTTTGCGAGAGTCTCGCTGTAATCTATCACGGCTGAGAGGTCTAGATAGTCATGGGCGTAGGTTTTGCGGAGCAAATTGTGGGGAATAAATTGATCGTATTTATGCAGTTTTTGGGGTTCCTCATCACTAGTTACCAAATCCTCCGCCGTGATGCCCGATTGACAAAAATTGACTAACTCCGTAGCAAGTTGTTCGATCGAACTATTTCTGCCCAATTTAACCACCAGAAAATAGGGCTGATTTCCTTTGATGCTTTTAATCTCTACTCGCTCTTGCCGGAGAATTTGCAGAATTTTGCCTAGGGTGTGATAGCCCTTAGTGCCTAACCAAGGGAAGATGGCAAAAATATTTTTCTCTAGATGAAAAATGGTGGTTTCCTTGCCTGCCATGGTTTTGAATAAATTCCGAGCAGTAGTTAATCTAGCGATCGCCTTGGGTTTCAAATAGCGATAAATGGTTTCTGCTTGGAGAATTTGCCGCATTTTTTGTAACACTTGGGTGTGGATATTGATGCTGCCGCCTCGCCAATTTACTGTCCCAGTTCCGGCAATGGGTTTAACAGCAATGGCTTTAGTTTTGGGGTTGATTTCTACTACTTCCCAAGTCTTCCCAGCGAGGGTTAATTTACCTCCTATACTGGGGGCGATCGATACCTTGCCGATCGCCACCCCACCATGACAAACATCATAGGTAATTTGCTCAGCGAACACGCCATAAAACTGAAATGACCTAACTATTTTCTCCCCAGTTTCACCGAGAACTAAAAGATTATTTTCGGTTTTTTCTAAGTGTTCTAAACTAATTAAATAGTGCAACAATTGCCGAAATTCTGCCATAGTAATTCGCTCAAAGGGAGCGAGATTGAAAATAGTTTGGGCTAAGTTATGGGGCGTAATTTCTCCTGCGGCTGCCACGATACTTAGGGTTTGTTGATAGAGTAAACTGAGGGGATATTGCAGGGGGGAGATCGGTTCAATCCAGCGCTCTTCTAGGTAGAGTTGCATAATGGCGATCGTCTGCACCAGTAACCAGGGAATTTGCACCGGAAAAAACTCCTCTCCTAATAACTCTGGTTCTGTACAAATAAACTGCATTCTCGAAGGTTCTCCCCTGCGTCCAGAACGTCCCAACCTTTGCAAAAAACTTGCTACAGAACTGGGGGATTCTAGTTGAATTACTTGGTCTAATTGTCCGATATCAATCCCCATTTCTAAGCTCACCGTTGCTGCCGTTACTGCCAGACTATGGGGGTCTTGCATGGCAGTTTCCGCAGCTTGCCGCAGACCGGGAGAAATGCTGCCATGATGGACATGGTAGACATCGGGATCACCTTGCTCTAGGGCAATCCGGCGGAGATTACTAATCACTTGCTCGGCTTGGGTTCTATTATTAGTAAAAATCAGAGATTTTCGCGATCGGGTTTGCTGAAAAATATATTGATAATGGGATAAATTATGACTATCTTCTGGCTCTGTTTCTGGAGTACAGAAGTATTCTAAAGCCAACTGGATGCGGCGGTTGGTGGTTGCTACTTTGGTAGTTGTGACTAGCACCTTGCTGCCCGATCGCAACCAATCTTCTGCTTGGGCATAGTCCCCCAAGGTAGCTGATAATCCAATCCGGCGCAGGGGATGGGCGATAAATTTCTCTAGCCTCGCCAATTGACAAAGAATTTGACTACCCCGCTGGGTTCCCATAAAGGCATGAATTTCATCAATAATTACAAACTGCAAATCATGAAATAGAAAAGGCATGTGCTGAGATTTATTAATTAATAAACTTTCTAAAGATTCTGGAGTGATTTGTAAAATACCTTGGGGATTTTTGAGGAGATTCTTTTTGTGATTTTGATTGGTATCTCCATGCCAAGCGCAGACCTGAATATCCGCATATTGCAAGAGTTCATTTAGGCGATCGAACTGATTATTAATCAGGGCTTTAATCGGACTAATATAAATTGCCCCAATAGTCCGGGGCGGTGATTCATGGAGTTTGGTAATTACTGGCAAAAATGCCGCCTCGGTTTTGCCAGCGGCGGTTCCTGCTGCCACTAATAAATGTCGATCGGTGGTGAAGATTACTTCACAGGCTTCTAGTTGGGCTGGTCGTAATTCTGTCCAACCTTGGTGATAGATATATTCTTGTAAGAAAGGAGCCAGTTGAGCAAAAGTCATAGAATTTTCTGGCGATTGAAACCGCAGCTATGGGAGCAGGCGGTTGAAACCGCAGCTACAGGAACGAAGTCCGCCTGCGCGGACTGGGAAATATTTGTTTACTTATCTATTTTAGGTGGTTGGTATAGGGATTTCCCATGAGGGGATGTCGGTTTGTTGTTGATGATGATTTACTTGGTTTTTAATGTAGTCAACAATAGGATCGAGGTCTTGGTGATTGGTGGTGAAGGCGGCGTAACTTCCTTGCCATTTGAAGAATGTATCTGGGTTAATTTGGTAATTCATGGAGTGGGATGAACTGCCTTTGATTTGTTTGATGAGGGTGGCGATCGCCAGGGTGGCTGGAAAACCTGTGAGCAAATGAACATGGTCTGCAATGCCGCCGATCGCAATTACATGGCATCCTAATTGTTTGCATTCGGAGGCTATAACGTTGTAAATCGGTTCTTGAATCTCTGGGGTAATCAGGGGGAGGCGATCCCATGTTGCCCAAACTAGATGCACGTACAACTGGGTAAAATTATTCCTCATACCTCATTTTTTTAATCTATTTTTATGGAGCAGGCGGTTGAAACCGCAGAATTAAAATCTAGGGGGCGGTTTCAACCGCAGCTACAGGAGCAAAGTCCACCTGCATGAACTGGGAAATCCTACCACAATCTCGTCTACTTCGCAGCAGGCGGTTGAAACCGCAGCTATAGGAACAAAGTCCACCTTCGTGGACTCGGAAATATTCATAAATTTTCTGGTTTTATAATACATCCCAAATCTCTTCTACCTCTTAGTCCGCGAAGGCAGGCGGTTGAAACCGCAGCTATAGAAACAAAGTCCACCTTCGTGGACTCGGAAATATTCATAAATTTTCTGATTTTAGAATACACTCCAAATCTTAATCCACCTCTTAGTCCGCGAAGGCGGACTTCGTTCGTGTAGCCGCGATTTCAATCGCCCCATAACGGCGGACTTCGATCGCCCTCATTCAATCCTCCAAATGCGATCGCCCTGATTCGATCGCCTCTCTATTTCGTTATCATGACGAAGGCAGCAGGCGGTTGAAATCAGAGAAGGTAGGCGGTTGAAACCGCAGCTATAGGAACAAAGTCCACCTTCGTGGACTGGGAAATATTCATGAATTTTCTGGTTTTATAATACATCCCAAATCTCAATCTATCTCTTAGTCCGCGAAGGCGGACTTCGTTCGTGTAGCCGCGATTTTAATCGCCCCTTTTCGATCGCCTCTCAAAAGTCGGGAATCTAACTAAAATCGCCCCATCAACCCCAAAACCCAGCCAGATTTGCGACTTTTCCTCTTCAAATCGCCCCATCTCCATCAATCTTCAATAGCAGCGCCTCGCAATCTGCCGCTAGGGGAATCCCCAACTCTGTCGCCAGTGCCAACGCCTGCTGACAATATTGCCGTGCCACCTCCACCTCGCCTAGGGCTTGATGTACTTCTGCCAAATATTTAAGGGCTGTTGCCTCCCCTGCTGGACTATGAATTGCACGGAAAATCTCTAAAACTGCTTGTAAGTTTCCTAAAGCTTCTGGATATTGCTTTAGCTTAATTTGAGTAATCCCCATATTGCCTAGGGCATTACCTTCACCCCGTTGATCGCCTACCTCCCGTGCAATAGTCAGGTATTGCTGATGGAAGTTGATCGCTAGATCGTACTGCCCCAGACTGTCGTAGACAAGCCCAAGATTACCTAGGGAATTACCTTCACCCTGTCGATCACAAATCTCCTGTTTAATGATGAGGGATTGCTGATGGAAGTTGATCGCTAGATCGCACTGCCCCAGACTGTTGTAGGCAAGCCCCAAATTGCCTAGGGAACTACCTTCACCCCGACGATCGCCAATCTCCTGTGCAATGGTCAGGTATTGCTGATGGAAGTTGATCGCTAGATCGTACTGCCCCAGATTTTTGTAGGCAATCCCCAGATTGCCTAGGGCATTACCTTCACCCTGTTGATCGCCAATCTCCCGTGCAATGATTAAGGATTGCTCGTAATAATCAATAGCAATTGGGTAATTACCCAGCAACGCATAATAATTACCCAGCATTTTGAGAAAGACTACATCGGCATCAAGAGTAGATTTTTTAAGGATTTTCTGACTTGTTACTATCCCTTCTGGATATAAGCCCCAATCAAATAGCTGTCTAAGAATATCTTTTTTCCTAAAAGAATCTAGGGGCGTTAAAAGAATATCTTTTGCTGCTTCCCAATCCTCAATCTCACAATAATGATCAATCGCCTCTAAATAACCTCGCACTTTCTCCAAATTAGAGTCATCAGCCGCAGGTTGATAAACCGTCAACCACAAATGGGCTGCTTGACGTTCCGCAGCTTGCCAAGCATCAGGATCAGCTTTCAGTAAATTGTAGGCAAGGTCACGGATCAGATTGTGTTGGCGGATTGCTCTTTCTTCCTTCTCGATCAAAGCATGATCTCCCAAAACTCCATAGGCTGCTTTTTGTTGTTGGTGAGTCCGATCGCCCATCATCCCCAACCAAAACTTTTTCGGCACCGGACGGCGAAACACTGCACTGCGACAGAGCAAATCTAGGGCATCCTGCGGCAGCTTTAATAAGGATTTCTTCAGCCGTTCCCGCACCTTGCGATCAAGAGCCTCGTTGTATTCCGTCTCCGCCAAACCAGTAGATTGCAACTCCCGCGCCACCCCCTCAAACTCCCGTTGATATTCCCGCCAAAAACCAAGCACATCCCCCTCAAATTCCTGCAAAATTTCCTCCGCCATCACCTTCAACACCAAAGGATGCCCCTCGTAGGTTTGGGCAATCTTCGAGAGAATATCCCCATGATCTGATGCCACGCCCCGTTTTGCAAAAAATTCCAGTTGTTGCTTTTCCTCCAATAGCCCTCCCAATCGATATTCTGCCCAAGTCTTCGGGTAGCGATCGGCAAACTCTCCCAGAGCGATCGGGAATACCTGCGAAGTCAACACCAACCGACTACCCAGATCGGATTCTGTCAAACACCGCTGAAGAAAAACTGCCCAGTAAGCATCCACAAATTCCGTTGGCTGGTCTGGGTTCAGTAACCGCTCCAAGGAATCCATCTGAATCCAGTAGGAAGAAGATTTCAGCTTTTGGATCAGTCTTTGGGCAATTTGTTCAGGATTATTCCGTAGCTGCGGGTCAAGGTCAACATCCCCCATCTTCCCCAACAGTTCCGCCGCCACCGTCCCAAAATCTTGGCTCTGTCCCTCCAAAATCTCCAAATAAACCCATTCAAAAGATGGCTCATTCTCCCAAGCCCGACTCGCCACACATTCCCCCAGCGTCGTCTTGCCAATCCCCGACATCCCCGTAATCCACGCCAACCGAGTCTGCCCCTGCAACTTCTCCAGCAGGTCCCTAATTATTTCTTCCCGTCCCGTAAAGGTTGCCGGGTCATAGGTCGATGGTTTTGGTGCTTCTTTTTTAGTAACTTTCTTGCCCAAGAGAACCGGAGTCTGGTGTTCAGGAATACCAGCTAATTGAATCGCATTGCAACCCATCTTATAGGCAAACTCAAAGGATTTCCCCGCCCCCACCGCCGCATAGAACCCCACCGCAAATTCGATCGCCGCCCGATCTCCAATCTCCTGATTCATGCCAATCACATAATCAATATGTTCTGCGATCGCCTCCGCCTGCACCTCGGTATGGCAAGCATTCAACACCACACATTCCAATCGTTCCCCAAAAAGCTGGCACAAACTCGCCATTGATTCCGAACTAACCAGCGTCGGATTTCCAGCCACATCTTCAAAAATCAAACCCTCTTCCCCAGCCCCATGCCCCGTGAAATGGACAATCTGGGGGTCAAAATCTAACATCGCCTGCTGAATATCCCGCGATCGAGCCGAGCCGACAGAATTAATTGGGACTTTGCCATAACCCACTATCCGCAACCTTTCCTTAATTTCCCGTTCCTCTTCCTGAAGCCTTAAGGGACTAGTTTCCCTAGGATTTGCAGCTAACAACAAAATCGATCGTAAAGCAGGAGTCTCACTCATGGAAATTGGCGCAGCTAGTTGAATATTTTTAATTGTATAGCATCAGGAGTTGTGGAATTTTTTGCGGGTGCAGAACACCCGCAAAAAATTCCATATGCGTAAGTTCTTATCCTTATGCTCGGCGGTTGAAACCGCAGCTACAAGAGCAAAGCCCGTCGGCGCGGACTGGGAAATAGGGATATTGTTTCACCCAAACTTGTGATTACAAATAACCTCTCACTTTGCTTGACTAATAGGAATCGTGACAATGAATTCTGTTCCTTCATTTAGTTGAGAATTAAACTTTAATTCACCACCATGTTTTTCGACGATCACTTGATAGCTAATGGCTAGCCCCAAACCAGTTCCTTTACCTACGGGTTTCGTAGTAAAGAAATGATCAAAGAGTTTACTTTGATATTCTTCTGGGACACCACCAGCATTATCCCGAATCCGAATAGTTATGTGGTTGGGGGAAGTAGATTCGGTTGTAATCCAAATAGTCGGATCGGGACTATTTCCGCCTTCTATGACTTGGGCATGATCGGCAAAATGGGAAATCAAGGCATCGATCGCATTCCCCAATAAATTCATAAATACCTGATTCAATTCCCCTACGTAGCATTCCACCAAAGGCAATTGACCATAATTTCTGACTACTATAATTTCTGGGCGGGTCGGCTCTGGTTTTAGGCGATGCTGCAAGATCATCAGAGTACTATCAATTCCGGTATGGATATCTACAGACTTAACTGCTGATTCATCTAGGCGAGAAAAGTTGCGCAGGGAAACAACAATTTTTTGGATTCTCTCTGCACCTACCTGCATCGATTGCATTAATTTGGGTAAATCTAGGGTCAAAAAATCCGCATCTATTTCCTTTGCCGCCGCCTGCACTGCCGGGGGCAAATCTTTTTCATGCTCCTGCACAATCTGCATTAGCCCTAACAAATCTTTGGTATATTCTTGGGCGTAGGTAATATTGCCTTGAATAAAACTCACCGGGTTATTAATTTCATGGGCAATCCCCGCCACCATTTGTCCTAGGCTTGACATCTTTTCTGTCTGGACTAACTGAGTCTGAGTTTGGCGTAGTTGAGAGACTAAGGATTCCAATTGCTCGGTTTTTGTGCGTAACTCTGCCTCGGAAGTCCGCAGGGCAATTTCAGCCTGTTTCCGATCGCTAATATCCATCACCGTCCCCAAGATGCCAACCAACTGTCCCTGCTCCCAGATCGGCTGTCCTTTGCCATGCACATAACGAATTTCTCCCCTGCCATCAAGTAATCGATAATCGATCGTAAAAGGCTGTTGAGTTTCTTGCACTTGCTGTAAAGCTTGCTCCACTGCAACCCGATCATCTGGGTGGACTATCTGTATTGCTTCTTCATAGGTGGGGGCGATCGCCCTTGGTATTAGTCCATAGATACGAAACATCTCTTCAGACCAAATAAATTTCTGGGAAGCAAGATCAAACTGCCAACTACCCATGTGCGCTACCCGCTGAGCCTCGGTTAATTTTCCTTCCCGCTCTGCCACTTCGGCTAAAGATTGCTGCAACTTGCTAGCCATGCGATGAAAAGCATTAGCCAAGATACCCAGTTCATCTTCTCGCTCAATGGGCAGAGCCTGATCCCAACTGCCCCCCGCTACGGCTCTAGCTGCGGCAGCCAACCGGATAATTGGTCGGGCTAACCATTGAGAAGTTATTAAGCCAATTAGGGTGGCGATCGCTGCGGCTGCCAAACAAAGCAGGATCGTCGATCGCTTAATGGCATCTACTTCCGCCATGAAATCTGCTTCCGGGACTACGACCACGATCAACCAATCGATCCCCGCACTATCTTGGAAAGGCAAGACTTGCAAGAATTGCTTTTGATTAGCGATGGCAAAATCTAATTGCTGAGGCGTACTAATATCTAATCGGGATCCAAAGCTGTTGGCTAGGTATTGGGTAGTTTCTTGAGTAACCCGGTCTTTGCTCTCAATGGCTTTAACCCGCTGGAATTTATCATTATTCTTGATCAAGGAAACCTCCTTGGAACTAGCAACCAAAAGACCAGACGATCGCTCAAGAATAAAAGTTTGTCCAGTTTTCCCCACCTTTAAGCTCTGCAAGAAATCTCCCACTTGGGAAAGACGGATCGTATTCGCTAAGACACCTTGAAAGCGTCCTTGGTTATCTGAGACTGGCACGCCGTGGGCAATCAGCAGCGTCGGATCAGAAAAATGCGGAAAAATCGGACTCCACGCCGGTTTCTGGGACTGGGATACTGCCTGATACCAAGGGCGAGTCCGGGGATCGTAGTTTTTGGTGGATTTAACTAATTTCTCCCTCTCCCCAGCCACATTCAGGGCATAGATTTGCAAATCGTAACCAGTACTGGCATCAGCAACCATCATCAGCATCTTGCCATCTTTCATTTGGTCGGTGGCAATAAAAGTTTTCTCTTCGTTGCCAAACCCAATCATGTTCAAACTAGGCGATCGCTTAGTCTGCCGCCACAGGTAAGAATTCCACGGCTGAGAATTGGCAATATTCAACATCCCTAAATTAATCGCATCTAGATTAGCTTGATTAATTTGCTTTGGAGTATCTAGATAGCTGAGTAAATTCTGATTAATTCTGGAAACGGTTTCTTGGCGCAATTGACTAGCCACCTCATTCACCGCCTGCTGACCACTCCGCAGCGACAACCACCCCACCAGACCTACTGCCAGCACAATTTGGCTAATGAACGGCACAATCAAAGCAGTGGTAAAAATTACCTGTAAGTGAGATTTCTGAGCATCAGGAGTATCAGAGCGGAGCATAGTCATTTTTGCCTAATACAGTAACTTTTTATCTAAATGGAATCTGGGGCATTTCCTAGCATATTTAACAATGGAATCTAGTATATTTCCTGAAATATTGACTAGGTTTGTTTTTTTGTGGGCTGTGATGACCTTCAGTCCATACGAAAACTGCTGTATGTCTAAGCAATAGCAACCATCAAAGCAGAAATATTGTACTTAACTATAACAATCTCCAAGGAATCATGTCTATTCATATATTTAGGTAGGGCTTGCTGAATAAGTCTAGTGATCGAATCTAGCCGCCATACAGCTTGCAAATAATGGGGTTCTTGATCGATTTCTAAATTTATCCGCCAATTTCCCATCAAAAGTGCATAAGTCCTGTTCTAAAGTGGCTAGAAGGTCTGATTTTGCATTCCCCGCAGGGGGCGAAAAATCAGACTTTATCAATAGTCTCTTATTCATTCATGTTTTTATAAGTTGCCACAGCAGATGGAGAAATTCGGTTCAGGTAACGGAATATCCAGTATTTAATAATTGAGTCTAAAATTACTGGGAAGGTGGCAATAAATAGAAAGGTAAAATCTCGATTCTCAGCTATTCCCAAATGGCCAAAGGTTCTTTCGATAATAATCTCCCAACCATGGGGCGAGTGGAAACCGACAAATATATCTGTAAACAGAATAATAATAAATGCCTTGGCACTATCGCTTAAGCCATAGGCAATATCATCAAAGAATGATTTGAGAATAATGAGGCTTTTCTTGCTATTTAGTAATACTAGGGTGAAGGCAATTATCGAGAGACTATCGGCAATGATATTTTTAATAGCGTCATTACTGCGATTTGCATATTCTTCAGCAATTTCATTGGCTTTTTCTTTGACCTTTTCTGCTTTTTCTCCAGCAGGCATTTCTTGTGTGTCACCTATAAAAACTTGGAATTCCAAACCTCTTTGAAATCTCTCTAATTCCTCCAAAGCTTCTCTTTGCAGGTCTTGATTGATAAAAAGAATTTTACTTTGAGCTGGGATGAAACGATCCATTAAGGGTGTAATCACAAAAGCCTTACTTAATTGCTGGGTGAGAATCGGTACAATAATTAAGATCAAGATAAACTTCACCGAGATAGAAGTCTTAAGCTTGGAATTGCGATATTTACTAACGTATTCTTGCTCTGATTTGGGGTCTAAATCTCGTTGGATCTTCGCAAAAGTTCCTAAGATCGATCGCGGCACCAGACCCGTGGAATCCGAGAGATTACCCCGATCACTCTCTCTCATCTGGTCTTCTAACTGCGATCGATCTCCACCCAGCAAACCATTATTTATCTCACTAGGATTAAGGGATTCTGGAACTGGTCTGGCTGGTCTGATCACTTTCACTAGCTCATCCACCTCTAGCCGACCGGAATAACGGGTCAGAACTTCATCAATAAAGTTCAGCTTGTTAATAATTATGGATGGTGGAAGCTGAGATTCAGCACTGGGGCGGCTGTTATCTTGAAGGGGGTTCAGCCGTGTCACCTTGGCTTGTTGCAATTCTCCCGGACTCAGCAGGGAACGACTAACCCGAAATTCTGCCAATCTGCCTTTGACTGTGCCGAGGAGCTTGTTCAAGTCTTCTTGAAAATACTTAAAAGTATTGATGCCATAGTTGCCAGATTCGATCGCTACTTTCTGACCATTGAAATGCTCATTTTCCAGTTGTTTAATCTTCAGGGCAGCTTTATAAGCCTCATCTAAGGATCTTTCAGGAGTTTTCAGAAACCATTCGTTAGAACTATAAAGGAAATTTATAAAACCCATCGCAGTTAAATTTAATGATTATTTAGAGGATGTCTGAAAAGCAGCTTGGCGACTAAAGTCGCAGCTACAAGAGCAAAACCTGCCTCCGCAGGTTAATGAAAGACCTAGATTTCCGTTAGTCCGTGAAGACGGACTTTGTTCTTGTAGTCGCGGTTTCAACCGCCAGAACCTTTTCAGGCATCCTCTTATATATGACTTACTAATTTAAGCTGTTACAGTCTAGGAGCTTAGTCTAGACGATTTAGTATGCTATGTAGCAATCCTAAATCATTTGCTAGATTAAATAGCCTCTGGTCGATAATTTCATCTACCACAGGTGGGTGAAATTATTGAGGATTGCTATAGTTTACTTACCGGGGAACTTACGGGGAGAATTTATAGGATGATTTCAACTTGGATTAATGGCACAACCCGCAGCGGCAAGACAACCCGCTTGGTAGAAGAATTTTCCCGATGGCTGGCTGCCCCCCATAAATCTTCCCCTCAAGCCTCCCATCAAGCCTCGATCGCCTCTCCCCTCACCCCGCCTATCCTAGTTTTAGCTGCCAATGATGACAGCAAACGAGAACTTAGCAATCAGTTGGCACTAGCGATCGCCTCCCAAGGTAATACGCCGAACCAAAGTAAATACCCCTTAGTTATTAAAAGCCCTTTAGGTTTTTTTCAGGATGAAGTATTACTATTTTTTCCATTGTTGACCCAAGTTTTAACTCAAGAGGCATTGCAAGGAGGAGCTAAATTTGGTAACCAAGCTAGTCGTCAGCAACCCCCACCGCCCCTATTTCCGATCAAACTCCACCCAGAAACAGAGCAGGAACTAGCCACCAAGCTGTGGCAAGCCAGACTAACTCCCCAAGTTCTCCAACAAGCAGCCACAGGAGAATACCAACTGGTACGGCGGATTCTGGATCTGATGATGTTGGCGGGGTTGAGTGGCTTACCCCTCGAAGAGATTCCCACTCTGCTGCACCAAGGATTAGCCGGGGAGGAAGACCCCGCCTTGTATCCCCTCTATGGGAAATTATTGCAAGATTGGTATCACTGGTGTTTGCAACGGGGATTGCTCACCTACGGAATTATCACCCACCTCTACTGGCGCTACCTGCTGCCCCATGCCGACTACCAGCGAAATCTATTGCAACGCACGGCGGCGATATTTGCCGATGATGTGGATGATTATCCGGCGATCGCCTGTGATTTGTTGGAGCTATTTCTCGATCGCGGTGTGAAGGGTATCTTTACCTACAATCCCTACGGCAAAGTGAGATTGGGCTTAAATGCCGATCCTGATTACCTGCTGGGACTAAGTTCCCGCTGTCGGGTCGAGCATCTCACCGGGGTAGTGTTGGGGGAAAATAGCGATGCCTTAGCCGGGACTTTGGTGGATTTGGTGGCTAACCCAGTTTTTCTGCCCGTGCTACCCCCGACTATGCAATCGATTCAGACCACCGCTCGATCGCAAATGCTCCGCCAGACTGCCGCTACCATTATTGATCTGGTGCAATCTGGAGTGGAGCAGCAGGATATTGGCGTGATTTCCCCCGGCTTGGATGCGATCGCTCGCTACACCCTGACGGAAATTCTCACTGCCAAGGGCATCGGGGTGCATTGCCTGAATGTGCAGAATCCCCTGAATAGCCAAGCCATTATCCGGGGTTTGTTAACCCTGCTGGCTTTGGTCTATCCCGGTTTGGGCAAGTTAGTCACCGGGCAGATGGTGGCAGAAATGCTAGTGGTGTTGAGTGGCAGATCCACCACGCCCCAAGATCGGGAGAGCTATGATATTGACCCAGTACGGGCTGGTTTATTGGTGGATCATTGTTTTGTCCCGGATGCTGACCTGCCCCAGCTATTGCCCCTCGAAAGCTTCCCCCGCTGGGATCGGATCGTTGCCAAAGCCGCCACTGCTTATGGTGAGATTAGGTTATGGCTAGAAGAACAGCGTTCGCAACAACAACAAAGATTAGCCTTTAGTGCGATCGCCGTCCTCGATCGAGCGATGCAGAAATTCCTATTTCCCCGCCGCCACCTCACCTATGAGCAGCTATCCAGCCTCAGGGCATTGATGGAAACTGCCCAGCACTACTGGGAAGTAGACCAACGCATCCGCCAGAGCCAAACCCGAAAACTGTTACCGGGGGAGACGATCGCTAAATTTATCCAAATGCTAGAACTGGGAACCGTCACCGCCAACCCCTACCCTGTCCAGTACCTCACCCCCCAAGCCGCCAACAGCATCACCTTGGCAAATATCTTCCAGTACCGCCAAGACCGCAGTTTTCACCAGTACCATTTTTGGTTAGATGTAGGGTCGCCCCTGTGGATGAGCGGGGGAGCCGCCACTCTCTACGCTGCCCCTCTGTTCCTCAAAGGCTGGCGGGGAGAGCCTTGGACTGTGGAGCATGACTACGATGCCGATGAAGCCAGACTACAACGCATCATCTACGACCTCTTGGGCAGGGTCGGCAAGCAACTCTATCTTTGCCACAGCGACCTTGCCGCCAATGGTCAAGAACAAACCGGACCTCTACTATCTGTCGTCAATGCGGCAACTCCTCTATCAAGCCCCAATGCTGAAACACCTAACTTAGAGGTGGTATCCAATCCGGGTTAACGTCTTTTTGATTTGGTATTAACTAGGGCTTTACTTCAGTCTGTTCAGCCTGTTGTGCCAACAGCCGTTCTGCCTCTTGAAGATTCTTTTGAAAGTCGGGATTAGAACCTTCCAGCTCAATGGCAGCCTGAAAATGCGCGATCGCTTCCCCTAGGTTTCCTTGGCTGACCCAAATAATTCCCAACCCATTGTAGGCGTAGGCATTATTTGGATTCAGCCGGATGGCAGTTTGAAAATTAGCCGCAGCTTCGGCGACGTTGCCTTGTTCGGCTAGAGCAATGCCTAGATTGCTATAACCATAGGAGTTATTGGGATCAATGCGGATGGCAGTTTGAAAATTAGTAATAGCTTCAGCGATTTTTCCTTGGGCATCTAAGGCAATCCCCATCCCTACATAGGCATCACTGTTATTGGGATCAAGCGCAATTGCTCGGCGAAATATCTCCTCCGCCTGCAAAAAACCACCATTAGCTTGGGCTTCATCTCCCTGTTGAAATAATTCATCAATACTTTGGGCAAATGCCGGCTGCGCCACAAATAGGGCAGCAGCGAGGGCGAGGGGCAGAAGGAATTGGGTTTTCATAGAGGATTGCGATCAAGATTAGGAATAAACTTCATTCGTTCGGGATAAATTACTGAAAAAATTGGCATGATCGTATCTATTATTCTGCCAAGCGTCGTTCTGTTTCCCGGAGGTTCTCTTGAAATCTGGGCTGATCGGGATTCAGGGCGATCGCCCTTTGAAAATTGCCAATTGCCTCGATCAGGTTTCCTTGGGCAACTAGGGCAAGACCCAGACTATTATATGCCTCAGCATAATTGGGATAAATCCGGATGGCGGTTTGGTAATTAGCGATCGCTTCTGCTAAGTTTCCTTGTCTGGTTAAAGCATTGCCTAACTGATGATAAATAAAAGGATAGCTGGGTAGGAGACGGATCGAAACCCGATAATTAGCGATCGCTTCTTCTAGGTTTCCTTGAGCTGCTAAGGCATTACCTAAAAAGGTATAAAGATTTGCATAGTTTGGTTCAAAAACAAGAGCGGCGCGGTAATTAGCAATAGCTTCCTCTAGGTTTCCCTGCTCATTTAAGGTATCACCTAAACGGATCAGCACATCAACATTGCGAGGATCAAGGCGGAGAGAGTTGCGGTAATTAGCGATCGCCTCTGCTGAGTTGCCTTGAGTATAGAAAGTGAAACCTAAAGTATAGTAATACTCCGCATTGTTGGGGTCAAGGCGGATCGCTGTTTGGTAACTTGCGATCGCTTCTGTGAGGTTTCCTTGGTTGGCAAGGGTACGCCCCAAATACCAATAGGCTGAGGCATTTTGGGGATCAATCTTAATAATTTTCGCAAACATCTCGGCGGCAAGGGAAAAATTTTCTGTCTCTAGGAGCCTAATTCCTTGTTGGATTAAGTCTGGGATATTTTCCGTTGTTTGGGTTCTCAATCTGCGCTCTGCTTCCCGGAGGCTGTTTTCAGTCATGGTGCGGAGTCTATTTTGGGCAGGAGTTCGGTTGGGGTTGAGACGCAAGGAGGTTTGAAAGTTAGCGATCGCCTCTACCAAATCTCCCTGATCCCTAAGGGCTAAACCCAAGTTAGTGTAGGTAGTCGCATCGTCTGGGGCAAGCTCGATGGTGGTCTGGAAGAGGACGATCGCCGCGCTAATATTCCCCTGCTCATACAGAGCAATTCCCAAGCCAGCGTAGGTGTAGGGATTGTTGGGGTCAAGACGAATAGCGGTACGGAAGCTATCAATCGCCTCGGTGAGATTTCTTTGTCTAAAATAGGCATTACCCAAACCAGTAAAAGCTAAACCACCATTGGCACGAAACCAAATGGCAGCCCGGTATTTAGCGATCGCCCCAGTGTAATCGCCTTGTTCAAAGAGGGCATTCCCCAAGCCGAGATAGGCATCGCCATTATGGGGATCCAGCTCGATCGACCTCCGAAATTCAGATTCCAAGGCAGAAAAACTCATCCCTTCCCTGACGGCATCTCCTTCTATAAATAGTTCAGGAATATAGCCCGCAAAAATAGGCTGGCAAGTTAAGACTGTTGCCAGCAGTGCTAGGGGCAGAAAGAACTTAATTCTCATTGATAATTAAACTAGCTTTTTCATACAATCTGAATTCCATTTACCCGCTCTGACTCATAATCATGATTCTAGACTATTCTCGATAATGGCAGCCCATGCTGGTTTTATTTGCCCATGCCGCTTGGGTGACAATAATAGCCACTTGGATGGCATTGCGCAGACCAATTAAGCCGTCAGTGAGTTGGGTAGTGTGGTAGAACTCTTCAATTTCTAGTTGTAGATGACGTAACTCCCGGATCGCCCGGCGCAGCCGATCGCTCGTCCGCACCAAACCCACATAATTCCACATTAGGTATTTGATCGATCGCACATCCTGACTAATTAACACTGGGTCTGCCGCCTCACAGCCAGTATTCTGCCAAGGGGGAATATCGGCGGCGGGGTGGAGTTTTTGAGAGCGTAATTCAGAAAGAATATGCCGTGCCGCGCGATCGCCCCACACCAAACCTTCCAACAACGAAGCACTGCCCAAGCGATTTGCTCCATGCAACCCAGTACAAGCCACTTCCCCCGCCGCATAGAGATGCTCCAAGGTAGTCCGTCCCCACAGGTCCACCCACACTCCCCCACAAAAATAGTGCGCCCCCGGCACCACTGGCACCAAATCACGAGTAATATCCACCCCATAGCTCAGGCATTGGGTATAGATATTGGGGAATTCCTGTTGGATTTTTGCTACAGGCAGGGAAGAAGCTAAATCTAGATAAACATGGGAAACATCTAGGGCAATCATTTCCTGATGGATGCCCCTAGCCACCACATCCCGTGGAGCCAGATCCCCCCATTCGGGGTCATATTTTTCCATGAAAGTCTGCCCATTGCTATTCACCAACTTTGCCCCCGCTCCCCGCACCGCTTCAGAAATCAGAAAAGCTGGAGCATTATCTTGATAGAAAGTTGTCGGGTGAAACTGGACAAATTCACAATTGATTGCCCTTGCCCCGGCTCGATAAGCCATTGCCAAGCCATCCCCCCTTGCCCCCACAGGGTTAGTCGTCCGCAGATAGAGCTGTCCCAAACCTCCCGTAGCTAAGATAGTTTTTTTGGCAATACAGGGCAGGACTTCCCCAGTTTTTTGATCCAGTAGGTACGCCCCGACACAGGATAGGGGGGCATAAATAGTCGATCGATCCCTAGCATGGTGAGCTGGGGTAAGCAGATCCACAGCGGTGTGTTCCGTCAATAGGTGAATTTTGGGATGGGCTTGGAGGGCGATCGTCAGAGTATCACTAATGGCTTTCCCGGTGGTATCTGCCGCATGGACAATCCGGGGTGTGGCATGGGCGGCTTCTCGGATCACTTGCAGTTCGCCAGTAGAATTGCGATCGAACGGCACGCCCAATCTGTTCACCAAGAAGCGATCGACCAAATCCGCCCCCTCTGCTGCCAAAATCTCCACTGCCGCCCGGTGACTGTGCCCCGCCCCCGCCCGCAGCAAATCTTCCGCCAGTAAGGTTACAGAATCATCATCACCCTGATAGATAATCCCGCCCTGGGCATAACAAGTATTCGATTCTTCAGGATTCGGCGCACGGGTCACCACGGTGACAGCAACTCCAGCATCCGCCAGTTGCAAGGCGGCTGTCCCTCCAGCAATCCCCGAACCCAGAATCAAAACATCGGTCTCCAGATAATTTGCCATATTACTTGCCTATTCCTAAATCTATTGCCCAAGGCATTACTAGCCTACTGTTTGATGCTTAGTCCTTGATCCCCCCTGTACCTCCTTCCCCCTACCCTATCTCCAACATCCTCTGCACCGATCGCGCTGCCCGGAGCCTGATATCTTCGGGAATCTCAATTACGTATTGATTTAGTTGCAGGGATAGCAAGGTATCTTCTAGGGTGATTTCGTTCATGTGGGGACAGCGAACACTACAGAGGCGGAGCATTTCCTTGTGGGGATTGGCGGCGGCGATATTGTCTCCCATCGCGCATTCTGTCAGGAGTAAATAGCGGGGTTTATCGGTGGTTTCAATGAATTTAATCATGGCAGAAGTACTGCCAGCAAAATCCGAGGCGTTGACCACCTCTGGGCTACATTCTGGGTGCGCCAAGATCACCGTATCAGGGAAATGTTGGCGGATATTGGTGATGTCATCGACGGTGAAGCGATCGTGCACCTCGCAGCGCCCATGCCAACCAATCATTTGATAATCCAGATCGTTGCTAAACTTGCCAGTGGGTTGATGGCTAGGAAAGATAATATGTTTGCCAGTTTCTTGGGCGACATTACGGGCAAGGTATTCATCGGGCAGGAAGATAATCGTATCGGTGCCAAAAGATTCCACCACCTTGGCGGCATTTCCTGAAGTACAACAGACATCACACTCGGCTTTCACATCAGCGTAGGTATTGATATAAGTCACGACAGGAACGCCGGGAAATTGTTGTTTCAATTGCCGCACGTCCGCCGCCGTAATGCTGGCAGCAAGGGAACATCCAGCAACTTTTGCAGGCAATAAAACGGTTTTCTCTGGATTAAGAATCTTGGCAGTTTCAGCCATAAACCGGACTCCACAAAAGACAATAATATCTTTGTCGGTAGCAGCAGCTTTGCGGCTTAATTCGAGGGAATCTCCGGTGAAATCAGGAACCGAATTAAACAGGGCTGGTTCCATGTAGTTATGCCCAAGAATAATCGCATTTCTTTGCACTTTTAATTGGTTAATTTGATCTGCGATTTCTGCCTTATAAGCTAACTCCGATTCGGGAACAATATTGTGTAGTTTTACCTTCATCGATTCATAAATTGCTGTAGCAGTCATAGATTATTCCTCTTAATTTATTGTGATTGATCCCCCCCAACCCCCCTTAAAAAGGAGGGGGATTAATTATTCAAGTCCCCCTTTTGAAGGGGGCTTAAAGCCCTTCGGGCATACAAGAAAAGGGGGATACTCCGGATGAAACGAAATGATTAATCCTTGTTTATACACGACAGACCTCTTGAGGATGGGAAGAATTTTCGCTAGTGGGGTATTACAAACAAAAGCTGATATCTAGGGCGGTGACGGAGTGGGTGAGATGACCTGCGGAAATATAATCAACTCCGGTTTGGGCGATCGCACCCACCGTTTGCAGATTGACATTCCCCGATGCTTCTAGAGGGACTGCCCCTTGGGTGATGGCTACAGCTTGACGCATATCCTCCAAGCTCATGTTATCCAGCATGACGCGATCGACCCCCAAGGGCAGCACTTCCCTTAGCTCCTCCAAATTTTTCACCTCCACCTCAATGGGAATTTTGGTTTGAGCCTGATCCTTGAGGTACGATCGCATCCTTGTTACAGCAGCAGTAATCCCCCCCGCCGCCGCAATGTGGTTATCTTTAATCAGAGCCATATCATCCAAACCAAACCGATGATTTTGCCCACCACCTAAGCGTACTGCCCACTTATCAAACAACCGCAAACCGGGGGCAGTTTTGCGAGTATCCAGAATTACCGATTTTCCCCCTGCTGCTTGGACAAATTTCTGAGTTAGGGTGGCAATCCCCGACATGCGTTGCAGAAAATTCAAAGCCACTCGTTCCCCTTGCAACAGGGTTAAACCAGCACCATAGGCAATAGCAATGATTTCTCTATGCTTGACCGTTGCCCCGTCTTGGATCTGGGGCATAAATTTAATCTGGGGATCGACCAATTCAAAAGTCCATTGCACCACTTCTAGCCCCGCAATTACCCCCTCTGATTTGGCAATAAATTCTCCCTGACAGGATAAATCCGCCGGAATTGTGGCTAGGCTTGTGATATCTCCCGCCCCAATATCTTCATCTAGGGCTTGTTGGATCATGGATTTTAGTTGTGCTATTTGGTTCATAGTTAGTAGTCCTAGGGTAATGATTTCAGCCCCCGCAAAAAAATCTGAAAACATGATCTCTGTAGTGGCTTGATGGTAAACTGCCACCGTGAAATATGGTGATATTAACTATTATCCTATAAATATGGTGAAAATGACTATTATTCTTTAATCTTATCAAGGGTCAAATTCCCTGCCCCTTGGGGCGTTAGTATTGATACAAAAACTTGAGTTTGATAACCCGCCGCTTGCGGCGGGGTCGTTCATTTATAGCAACCGCCTAGGGGGTTGAGATGATTTTGGTTGTGTAACCCCCGCTTCGCGGGGGTTACACAACACAATCTGCTTGGCGACGGCTATAATTCTCAGGAACCTGCCTCAATCTAGAGGTACGCAATTTGTTTCCCTAGAAATAATAGGATATGTAATTGAGTTGATAGATTATTCCTGATTCCTTGCTTATCATGCCTAAAGTGCCTCGATCGCTCCCTCCAACCCCCATCTTGATTACATCGCCAAAGAATCAGGATTTGAGCCTTGAATCGATCGTGGGAGATTTGCCTCTCCATGATTTTGCGGTGGAAACTAGTCAGCGAGGGCAGGATATTGCCACTATCTTTGAACAACATCCTCTCCTACCGGGGGTGATTTTGCTGGAGGAAGGTAGGTTTATTGGGATGATCTCTCGCCGGAGATTTTTGGAATATCTCCTCCATCCCCAAGGACTAAAGCTATTTCTCAATCAGCCTCTGCGGGTGTTGTATAGCTATGCCCAAATTAGGAATCTCCTCGTCCCCTATAGCACCACTATCCTAATTACAACTCAATTAGCCCTCCGTCGTTCTCCAGAACTACTAGGGGAACCGATCGTCATTCAAATGCCTCAAAATCCCTCAGCAGACCGAGCTAACTCCTCCCTCGCAAATCCTAGAGATACCTACTATTTATTAGACTTCCAAGAGTTGTACGTAGCCGATTGGCAAATTCGAGGGATTGAAGCTCAGGTGCGCTACGAACAAAATCAGGCGCAAATGATCCAGATCGAAAAGATGGCCAGTTTAGGTCGGCTAGTTGATGGTGTAGCCCACGAGATTTTGGATCCAGTTAACTTTATCTGGGGAAATCTTAATTATATTCATTTATATACTGAGCAACTGCTAGAGCTAATCCACGCCTATGAGAGGGAAACAATAACTACTCAAACAACAGCAGGAAAATCAAATACAATTGCTGACCTGAAAGATAGTATTGAATTTGATTTTCTTCAATCCGATCTGCCCCGAACAGTTTCTAGTATTAAAAATGGTGCCGATCGCTTAAAAAAATTAGTGACAAGTCTACAAAACTTCTGTCATCTTGATGATGTTTATCCAAAACCTGCTGACCTACACCAGTGTATTGATAGTATTTTGATTCTGCTGAAAAGTCGGCTGCAAAATGATATTGACATTGTTACTGACTATGGCTACCTACCCCCAGTTACTTGTTTTGTGGGACAGCTTAATCAGGTATTTATTAATATTTTGGGTAATGCCGTAGATGTGCTGTTGAATAGTAGTGTCGATCGCCATGCTCAAGACCATCAGCTAGTGAATATTCAGCCTGCTACTATTACTATTACTACTAATGTTTATTCTGGAAAACAAATTCAGGCTGAGGTGGCTGATTCTCGCTGGGTTTCTATTTGTATTGCCCATAATGGTCCGGCTCTTTCGTCTGTGGGGAAACAGAAAATGCTTGATTCTTTTTCTAGCGATCGCCGCTATCTCAAGGAAACTAGTTTGGCTTTAAGCTACTGGATCATTACGGCGAAACACGGAGGCAGGCTAGAGTTGCGATCGCCTAGGTCGGAAATTTCTACCAAGGAGATGCCCCTAGGCACTGAATTTGAGATTATTTTGCCCTTGGTTTAATCAACCCCTCAAAAAGCCCAGTTTGGCGTGCGCGTCGCGCACGCCAAACTGGGAACTATATATAGCCTTATCCCAAAGTGATACCATTTCGCCAAATACTTGATACAAATAAGATTCTGAATAACTTACTGTGTAAGGGTTTGAATCGAGAAAATGGTGAAACTATTTTCTCGATTTGCTATGAGGTTAATCAGGAAGTTTGTATTGACCAACTATTTTTTTTGCAAATTCTGGGACATGGCTATCTAGTTTGGCTGGATAGTTACGCTTGGTGTAGAGATAGTTGCGGGTGAAGTGGGAATCGATCGAGAATCGGGCGTACTCCAAACCCTTTGGCCCAATCTTTTCGATGACCACGCCCATGAGTTTGGCAGCCCACATGGGCAGGGTTACACCCTGATCGTAGGCGGGGATGCTCTGTTGGACGGCTTGACGGCGATCGCCCTGACTCATGACGGGTTGGGTTCGCAACTGGTCTTGCACCAAATCTAGCATCTCCTTCCCTGTATCATTCCGCACCACAATCCATTGCCAACCAAAGGGGGCACCCATATAGCCGACGACCAAATCTGCCAAACTGTTGACATAATCAAAACAACTCATGCAGGAAGGAGCAAAGACATCCTTGAGTTGATTGGTTTTCAGCCCAAAGAAGGGGACTTTTTCCTCGGAGCCATCTTCGTGCTTGAAGTGGACTTGGAAATCTTGCATAAATTCGTAGCTGACCACCGTAGAAGGCGATCGACTGGTGGTATCGAGAAACTTCTGCAATCCAGCGCGGGTGACATTATCCACGCAGGGAGTACCCAGCACATAGAGTTTTTCTAAGCCTAGTTGTTTTTCCACTGCGCGTAATGCTTGGATTTGGCAGCCTACGCCAATCACCAAGAGGCGCTTCATCCCCGATTTTTCTACCTGTTCAAGGATGGAGAGGTTAGGGGACAGGGTGGGCTTATTCACACGGGCGGCAAGGATTTCTGCGGCAGTGCGGGCAATGATCGGCATAGGTTGGAAGCGATCGCTCTCGGTATTTTGTACACAAACTACACCTTCAACTAAACCGCCTTCTAGCATAGCAATGGCGATCGTACTCACAATGCCTGTCCACTGAGCGCCGGGAATGGGTGTCAATTTCTGGGCTGCTATCATTTCTTGATGTACGCCAAAATATACGTCATTGGGTTGGTCAAGATCCCGCGATCGACCGTGGCTCTGTACTTCTAGCTGAGGAATTTGTTGATTAATAAATGCACAAGCCTCTTTGACGTAGTGAATATAGTAGGTATCGCAAAGACCACATTCGCTACAAAGTTCCTTGGCGGGGCGGCGGCTAGAAGGCTTCAGGGCTTTAGATTTTTGATGGGGGCGCAAGGCAGTCATATTTAATTCTCAATTAATCCATCACTCTATTCTAAGGCTTCAAGTTCCCATCAAGTTCCCCAAAGACTTCCAATTGTCTAAAAGGTCATTTACATCAGTTTGAGAGTGGGTTGCTGTAGCCACCCACTCTCAAACCTAATTTTGATAAGCATTTTATACAGTTGCATTGTGTCTCATTTGAACAAAAACTGCTGTATAAGGCGGCTAGAAGGTCTGATTGCTCGCCCCCGGTGGAAGCGAAAAATCAGACTTGATAATAGCCTCTAAATCCTGCTGGATAAACTCTCAAAGATGAACAGTTGGTTTTTATACCCTAGTTGAGTTACTATTTTGTCAAGAACATGTTTAACATATATCAGAATGGGGTTTTAGACATGCTTTTTGATAAATACCTATTAATAACCTATTAATATATAGCCATCCTAAATGGGTTGAGAACAGCTTCCGGAGGAGGATTAGTTCCCAACCTTCTAAAATTCTAAACTCCATTAGGATCGCTATAGGCTTAATATAGATAAACACCTATTACTAATTAATAATAGAACTATGGAAATCCTAGCGTACATTCACTCTGCTCAAGCCTCGGAAATTGATGCTAGTCAGCTTGATTGGCAACATCATCCTAGGCGCTTTCCTCCCTTGATCAATTGGGTGAGAATCCTCTCTATTCCTCTCACCTTCACAATGATTACTAACGCAACTAATGCCTTTGCTTTTCTACGCCGGGGTGATAGTGGACCCGAAGTTGTTCAGCTACAAAACCAACTCAAATCCCTAGGATATTTCCAAGCTCGATCGACTGGTTTCTTTGCCAGCCACACCCTAGAAGTGGTCACAAAGTTTCAAGCAGATCACGGACTTCCCCAAGATGGAATTGTCGGACAACAAACCCAATCAGCGATCGATGCGGTGCTGGGTAATCGATCGAGTGTTCCCAGTTCCACGAATAATGCCGTGAATAACCTCGACTCGGCGATCGTCGGGAATCTCACCCCCGGAACCACAGGAGTTGCCGTTAGTAAACTCCAAGATGATTTAAGGGTAGTTAGGTTCTACACAGCCGCTACTACAGGAATTTATGACAAAGAAACAGAAACAGCTGTCATTAATTTTCAAAAATCCCAAGAGCTGACTCCTGATGGCATTGCTGGACCAAAAACTTTAGCTGCCCTAGCTAAACTAATTAGTGCTGCTCTTAACACTTCCGGAACTAGCTCTGTAACTAGTCCTGCAACTAGTTCTGCCAATCCTCCTAGTAGCCCAAGTAAAACCTTGGAATCGCGCGCCCCTCTTAATCCGACTGTCACGCTGCAATTAGACAGCCGTGGCGAAGATGTCCGGACTCTGCAAATGAAATTGGCTCAACTAGGCTACTACACTGGGGGGATTACGGGAGTTTTTGAAGATAAAACCTATGAAGCGGTAGTTCGTTTCCAGAAAGACCGGGGGTTAAATGCTGATGGACTAGTCAAGGCAAATACTTGGGAAGAATTAGCCGCTCAGTAATCTATGGCAAACCTAGCAATCTTTTTAACTCTAACCGGGGAGTCTGCATGGCTACTACAGTCGAAATCCTCTCAGCAGAAGAAATACGTCGAACAGTCAATCGTCTGGCTTCCCAGATTGTCGAAAAATCACGGGATATTTCTCAATTAGTCCTCTTGGGTGTTCATACACGGGGAGTCCCTCTGGCGCACCTGCTGGCAAAACAGATTCATCTTCTAGAGGGGGTAGAAGTGGCAGTGGGGGCTTTAGATATTACTTTTTACCGAGATGATTTGGATCAAATTGGCTTGCGTACCCCGGCTAAGACCGATATCGATTTTGATCTAGGAGGCAAGGTAGTCGTGTTGGTAGATGACGTGATCTATAAAGGCAGGACTATCCGGGCGGCATTAAATGCAGTGCATGAGTACGGGCGACCGGAAACAGTGTGGTTAGTGGTGCTGGTCGATCGCGGACATCGAGAGCTACCAATTCACCCTGACTTGATCGGCAAGCAATTACCCACCGCCAAGGAGGAGCAGGTGAAGGTATATTTGGAGGCGATCGATGGTTACGATCGCGTGGAGCTAATCCGGGATTAGTTACCCTTTTCCTAATTTAGACCCCTGTAGAGATTGTGATGAGTAATATATTCTCGGACTGGGGTGGGTAAGAGATGGTCTAGGGGTTGATGGTCTTGACAAGCTTGGCGGATCAGGCTGGAAGAAATATCGATCGCCTCCACCGGTAATAATTCCCAATTTATTTTGATGCCTTGGGATTGTAATTCTCTGGCTACTCGGTGCAGTGGCTCTAATTGATCCCGTCGATCTGTATTGTGATCTGTGTTTTCTAAATGTCTCCCAGCAACTAACCAAGTACATCTAGGCAAGAAAATCTCCCTGCCCTTCCAGCGAGGGAGAGTTAGAAAACTATCAACTCCTAGGATGCAAAACCAAGTACTAGCGGGGTAGAGTTTTTGCAGCAGACCAAAAGTATCGATCGCATAATCAGTATTGCCAGAAAAATGCCCCTGCCAGTGTGCTAAATCTGTCGGCAGACAAAACTGAGGATAGGGAGCGATCGCTAATTCCACCATCGACCAGCGTTGGGCGATCGTTGTCCTAGGGATTTTATGGGGTGGCAAAAGTTGGGGAACCCAAATAATTTCCTGCAAGCTATGGGTTTGTAGTGCTGCTTGGGCAATTTTTAAATGTCCCCAATGTATTGGATCAAAAGTACCACCAAAAATCCCCCGTTTAATCATATATAGCAATCCTAAATGAGTTTAGAACTCAATCTCTATCGAAACCATTGGAACAAGGGGCTTAAGCCCCTTGTCTATTTTGATCTCAAGAAGGGTTGCTATAGCGATCCTAAATGGGTTGAGAACGGCTCCCACGGAGGGGGAGACGTTCTCAACCCTCTAAAATTCTAAATTCATTTAGGATAAATATAGCTAAAAACAAGTTTGAGAGGCTATTTATCAATGACCTCTAATTTTAAGATTGTTACGTAATTTCCGAAAATATCCTGACACTCCCTGCTTGTTCTTGGTAGAGATTAAATACCGAAGACTCATGATTAACATAAACTGGAAGAAACTATCTGCTATCAGGTAATCTACTCATAATTCGTGAATATCTAGGCTGAGTCTAGCCTGATAATTTTTAGGAAATTGATAACCAAAAGTAGGGTAATCGATCGCCAGTATATGGAAATCTTTGATGATTAGGCAGTTTCCTGTATTCTAAAAAATAATCTTTGGTATCATAACCCGTGTTACCAAAACACAATAGAAACTTATCTACTGTGGTGTTGTAAGGAGTTAATATATGGATCGCTTGGTGGATTTTAGTGGTCAACCATTTCATTTCATTGGAATCGGTGGCATTGGCATGTCGGCTTTAGCTTATGTTTTAGCTGAACATCGTTTACCTGTATCAGGTTCAGACCTAAAAATAACAAATATAACCCAGCGACTAGAGTCTGTGGGGGCGCATATATTTGTAGAGCAAGAACCGAATAATCTCAACTTTTTTCAATCTGCTCAACTCACTAAAGATATTGATCAACGTTATTCCCCCCCTGATCCTGCCTCTGGTATCCAGTCTAGACTAGTCCCCCAAGTAATTTGTTCCACAGCTATTAACCCCAGTAACTTAGAATACCAAGCAGCCGTAGCCCTTGGCTACCCTATCTTTCACCGTTCAGACTTGTTAGCTGCTTTGATGGGAAACTATCAAAGTATTGCCGTGGCGGGAACCCATGGCAAGACTACTACAAGTAGTTTAATTGGCTATTTATTGCTAGAAGCAGAGCTAGACCCGACCATTGTGGTGGGGGGAGAAGTGGATGCTTGGCAGGGCAATGCCCGCGTGGGGCAGGGGGCTTATCTGGTGGCAGAGGCTGACGAATCTGATGGTTCTCTAGTGAAGCTGGCAGCAACGATCGGCGTAATTACCAACATTGAGCTAGACCATCCAGATCACTACCACAGCCTCGAACAGGTAATTAATACCTTCCAAACTTTTGCTGACCAGTGCCAAACCATTGTTGCTTGTATAGACTGTCAACACATTACCAAAGAAATTAAACCCACTATTACCTATAGCCTAGACCCGAAATCTGGGGCTGATTACACCGTCGATCAGGTGGAGTATAAATGCAACGGTACTACCGCTAGGGTGTGGGAACGAGGACAGATTTTGGGACAGCTACACTGTCCTTTGCTAGGAAAGCACAACCTGAGTAATGCCCTAGCGGCAATTGCCGTTGCCCGGAAAATCGGCTTAGATTGGCAAACCATTACCCAAGGAATAAATAAATTCACCGGTGCTAAACGTCGGTTTGAACTGAAGGGGGAAGTCAATAAAATTCGTTTTGTAGATGACTATGCCCACCACCCCAGTGAAATTGAAGCCACTTTGGGTTCGGCAAGACTCCGGGTACAACCGGGGGAAAGGGTGATCGCGATCTTTCAGCCCCATCGCTACAGCCGGACTCAAACCTTCCTAGAAGAATTTGCCAAAGCTTTTACAGAAGCAGACTTAGTAATAGTCACAGATATCTATAGTGCAGGGGAAGTTAATGTGGTGGGGATGACTGGAGAAAAGCTGACTCAAGCGATCGCCAAGTATCACCCCCAAGTAATCTATCAGCCAACCCTAGAGGGAGTTAGTCAATTTCTCCGAGAGCATCTCCTGCCGGGAGACCTAGCTCTATTTCTCGGGGCGGGAAATCTCAACTCAGTAATTCCTAAATTAATCGACTCCTACCACTTGACCCTTACCAGTTGATTAGGCAATCAGACTTTATGGAAACTTCTTAGATTCTTGATGAAATTTTTAAGAAATTCCTGCTAAAACTCTCTTAAAGTTTTCTTAAACTCTTCTCAAACTCTTGTGGTATTGCCCATCTGCATTTCATTCCTAACCAAACTTGGTCTATCAACCCCTAAGCAAAGAATCCAGTTTTATGACTCTTTCCTACGAAATTCCCACAATTACCTTTTCTAGAGCATCAGATAAATCTGCTAAATCTGCTAAATCTTCAGAGGTAATTTATTTGCCAGAGACCCACTGTAGACTAAAGCCCCAAGTATCCCTAGCAGATTTCACTTCCTTTCGGGTTGGAGGACTAGCAGAATGGTATGTAGAACCAGATTCCTTAAGCAGTTTACAAGCCAGTTTAGCTTGGGCTAAGGGGCAGGGTTTACCTGTCTATTTTCTTGGGGCTGGTTCTAATTTACTGATTAGCGATCGGGGTCTATCGGGCTTAGTTGTCTCCACTCGCCATCTTAAATCTACCTACTTCGATCCCCTGACGGGCAGGGTCAGTGCCGGAGCTGGGGTATCCTTACCCAAGCTCGCATGGCAGGTTGCCAAACGAGGCTGGCGGGGTCTGGAATGGGCAGTGGGCATTCCGGGAACTGTGGGCGGAGCAGTGGTGATGAATGCTGGGGCTCATAAGTCTTGCACTGCGGATATTCTCGTTAATACCCAAGTTTTAACCACAACAGGTGCTCTTGAAGAGCTAATACCTGAACAGTTAGGCTATGGCTATCGAACTTCCTTACTCCAAAAACAGTCTAAGTTAGTCATCCATGCGACTCTCCAACTCCAACCCGACAGCACCAAAGAAGCAGTAATAGCAACTACCAACCAACACCGAATTCAGCGTCAAGCTACTCAACCGTACCATCTGCCTAGCTGTGGCAGTGTGTTTCGTAACCCTAGTAACTACAGTGCTGCTTGGCTAATTGAACAAAGCGGTTTGAAGGGCTATCGGATTGGGGATGCTGAGATAGCCCACCGTCATGCTAATTTTATTCTTAACTGTGACAGGGCAAAAGCTAGTGATATTTTGCGTTTGATTCAGCATATCCAAGAAAAAGTAGAGGCTCAGTGGCAGGTTAGATTAGTTCCCGAAGTGAAAATTTTAGGGGATTTTTCTAAAGTTTAGTCTGTCGCTGCCAAAATCGTGATACTAATAGTAGACGAGACTTATTAATTTTTATCTATAGAGAAGTCAATAGTTATGACACAAGGAAAAGGATTTAACTTCGGTTTAGGCAAAATGAAAGAGCTAACCGAAGCCTTCAAGAAAGCCCAACAGGTGCAGGAAGGGGCAAAGAAACTCCAAGAAGAATTGGAGCAGATGGAAATTGAAGGGCACAGTAGCGATGGCTTAGTTAAGGTGGTCATGAGTGGCAACCAAGAGCCTAAGGGTGTGCATATTAGTGGTGATGCTCTAGCGGGAGGAGCGGAAACCTTGTCGGCTTCTGTAACCGAAGCCATGCAGGATGCCTATGTTAAATCTACCGATACTATGCGGGAGAAAATGGAAGCTCTGACTAGTGGGTTAAACATCTCTGGTTTAGGTTAAAAAGACTCGCGACCAAATTCATCCAAATACAGTCAAAAAACTAAATCCCTCTTTTTCGGGGGAACTTGAAGATTAAAATGGTAAGAGGCTCCTAGGCAATTTCTCCAAAACTGGAGGTTTAAGGAGCCTTTAATTATTTGGAAAATGTAATGCGTTTATTGTTTGTTTGCTTAGGAAATATTTGTCGATCGCCTTCAGCCGAAAATATTATGAACCACCTAGTCAAGGAAGCGGGGCTAGAGGGGCAAATTACCTGCGATTCCGCCGGGACTGCGGGTTATCATACGGGGGCAGCCCCCGATCGCCGCATGGGTGTGGCCGCCCGGAAAAAAGGCATTGAACTCAAAGGGCAAGCTCGGCAATTTCAACCCGAAGATTTGGAGAAGTTTGATTTGATTCTGGCTATGGATCGGGAGAATTATCGAGATATCTTGGCTAGCGATCGAGCAGGCCACTATACCCATAAGGTGAAAATGATGGCTGATTATGTCACCCACCACCCAGATCAGGAAGTTCCTGATCCCTACTATGGTGGAGATCAGGGCTTTGACTATGTGATTGAACTCCTCTTAGATGCCTGCCAAGGATTGCTCAAGGAAATTGCTAGTTAAGCTGCTGCACTGCCGTCGGTACTAATTGCCTCCTCAACAGAAGCGGCAGTAAATTCGCCAGTGAGGACAAATTCTAGGCGGAGTTTCAGCCAGCTAATAAATTGCTTATTGGTAGAGACTACCGCAGCACTAGGCTGGGGACATTGGGCTTTAATAGATTGCATCGCTGGAGCATTCACAAAAGCAGGATTAATCACTAACCAAAAGTCAATTTCTTTTTCCTGCTCTTGATAATATCTAGTTCGTTCCTTGATCACCTCCGCAAGAGGTTCGTCTACGGTTAGAAATTTCTGGCTGGCAAGGAGGTAGTAATAGGTAGTCATAGGTAGAAGGAGGTAAAGGAGGTACAGGGAGGTAAAGGAGGTACAGGGAGGTAAAGAAGGTACAGGGAGGTAAAGAATATCTTAGTTATGATTATTCTTGAGCTTTGATAACTTCTGATTACGATCGCCCCAATTGCTCCAAACATACATTAAATCATTGTTTCTCTCTCTTTAGACGGGTTGTTCATAGATTTTTTAGGATGAGTAGATTGATTGGTTAATAAAGTAACGATCATTCCTTAATTTGATTGCCTCTCTAGACGCTGAAGAGTTTCTCTCGATCGAGATTCTGGAAAGGAGTAATGGATCCAGCTTTCTGAAATTCCTTACTACTTTTATCAGCCAAATGCAAAACCCACGGCAGACGAGCATGGCTATAGCCACTAGCAGGATGGAGTTGACACTGTTGATAGGTCTGGCAAGCGATCAGATCTAGAGGCGTGTTGCCATATTCATGAATAATTCGGAGAGGGCGAGCAGTACCCTGATACACTGAAGCACCTACTAGAAGGAAAGAGTTTTCCTCTGGGAGCAATACGATCGTTCCTTCGGGGGCATTGCGGTATTGTGTGCCGTCGTAACTTATCCCCATCCGTCCACCGCCAGACTTGCGGACTCCGATCACATCAACCCTAATGCCTTGTTCTTCTAGGGCAGCGATCGTTATCTCAAATTCATCATCTTGGATTAATCCATCCCGCATCAGCAATAACTGCTTTGGGAGGCGTTGACACACTTGATAAAACTTAATTAGTAAATTACTGACTGTTTGCCACACTGCTTGTCCAGACAAGGTTTCTCCCCGTTGCACATTGGGCAATTCCCAGCCCAAACTCTGACCATTTGCCAACACGGCAAAAGCTGCTGTCCCATAATATAAATCTCGATTTGTGCCAGTATCAAAACCAATAATTAATTCTGCGGCTTGGGGATGAGCGATCGGCTCTAAACGCACAGATTGCCAAGCTGCCTTTGCTAATAATCCCAATACAGTATTTTTGGCTCGATGCTCTTCTTTTGGGGTGTTGGACATAGGGCGCATAAACTGGATAACTATTCCGGCTTGTAAGGCTCCGACTCGGATTCTTTGTCGTTGACCTTGTTTGAATTTTTCACCAATTACCAAAATTGTTTTAATTCCAGATGCTGCCCAATCTGCCCAAAAAACCTGTTGCTCGATTTTTGTCCTTGGCACATCTCTATTAACTCGGGGTCGCTCTAGGAAAATTTCTACCCCAGTAGCCCGGGCTACATCTTCTAAGTACAATTTGATTTTTGCCGGATATGCGATCGTATTATCAGCCAAATTGAGGCAACCAAACCGAAGCTCTCCCGCTATAGCACACCCTCTAGTAAAAACATCAGCAGCCCTAGTAACAACATTAAGTTCTTTACCGTAAAGCTTGGTTCTTTCTAACTTATAACCTGCAACTTCTAGGGGACTAAAGGAAAGCCCTGTAGTTATGCCATAAGCCTGTTTGATAATTGCGCTAGCCAATTCTTGGATTTTCTGGAATCGATTATTGATATTTATTTTTACATATGTAAATACATCACTTAAATTTGATTTATGCTGCTTGGATATATCTGGATTTTCTGCCAAACTTGCTAGAGTATCCATTGTTAAAATTGGTTTAAGACGACGAGATAAATGGGGTAATGGTTGATCTTTATTTATTCCGTAACCACTGCTTTTAACATAGACTACATAGGATGTTTCAATATCTTCTAAAGTTGCACCAATACTAAGATGATATTGAGCCAAAGTCTGTTCTGATGGTCTAAGAATAACAGAGTGAGGGCTTTCATTACTTCTGTTTACATAACGCCATGTTCTATATTCACCTTTGTTGTCTGGATAGGTATTAAGAACATAGTTAATGGAACAATCTGGATATTTTTCCTGCCATTGATGGAGCGTATATGGACTATAAAACTTAGAATGAGAATCTATTTCTAATAGCAAATCGCCATTGATTTGAACAACTAAGTCTAATATTGTACTTCTATATACTTTCCAGCCCTCACCAAATTTTTCTGAATGATCCTTCCACAAAGTCAATTTGCCATCATCAAAATCTTTAATGTGAGTTTTTGGCATTCTTAACTTTAGTTCTGCTTTGAGCTTTTTGAGTTCTAGTTGAGCGATCGCCTTCCGTTCCTTTGCATCTGCTGGGTTGAGAATAACTTCTTGAAAATCTTCTAGTCGCCAATTTTCACCTCTTAATCTATCTTCTCTGATGGGCGATCGAGTTACCATTTCATCGTTGCCTAATCGAATGGCATCCACTCCCACCTTGTAGCAAATACTGCCAATTTTTTGAAACTCCTGCCCCGAAGTAATTTCTCCTTCAAAGACACATTTGTACTTGTAAAATCTTCGATCTTCTTCTGTTAAAGTTTTGATGAAAAATTGATTGAGATATACCTGCACATTCTTAGAGTTTTGTAGCATGGGGAGAGGTTCTACTAAATTTGAGAGTGAAATAGTAATGCTAAGCATATCCTAAGTCTAACTTATTATCTACAAAAAATCATATTCCCTGTACCTCTCCTTACCTCCCTGTACCTCCCTCTACCTCCTTCCTCTTACCTCCCCAGCATTGCCAATTTCATATCACGAACTGCCCTCTCCATTCCGACTAAAACTGCCCGACTGACGATCGTATGCCCGATATTTAGCTCTTCCATGCCGGGAATACAAGCTACAGGATAGACATTTTGATAGGTTAAGCCATGACCCGCATTCACTCGTAGCCCAAGGGCGATCGCTTCTTCGGTGCCTCTGGTAAGGACTCCTAATTCCCATGCTCGATCAGCGGCGGTTTTTGCATCTGCATAGCGCCCAGTGTGGAGTTCGATGAATTTGGCTTGGGTTTGGTGAGCAGCTTCTAGCTGGGGAGTATCGGCATCAATGAACAGGCTGACGGGTATTTCGGCACTCTGGAGTTTATCTACAACTTCTGTAATTTTGCTAATTTGACCCACCACATCTAAGCCACCTTCTGTAGTGACTTCCTGCCGCTTTTCTGGGACAAGAGTGACATAATCAGGCTTGATGGAAAGGGCAATACCCAGCATTTCTTCCGTGGCTGCCATTTCTAGATTCAGATGGGTCTGGACGGTTTCCCGCAGCAGGCGCACATCTCGGTACTGGATATGGCGGCGGTCTTCCCGGAGATGTACGGTGATCCCATCAGCACCCCCCAGCTCTGCCAATACGGCGGCGGCAACCGGGTCGGGTTCGATCGTTTTTCTTGCCTGTCTGATGGTAGCTACGTGGTCAATATTTACGCCTAGGGTCAACATGTTTACAGTTATCAGTTATCAGTTATCAGTTATCAGTTATCAGTTATCGGTTGCTTGTGCTGAGTAGTGCAGCAAGCTCACTACAAGACTTGTCAAAGTATTAGTTACGAGTTAGAAAAGGGACATCAATGATTTCTCCGGTGGTGTCGCCAACTTGGACTTGTAGCCCCGCCCCGCCAGCTTTGGTACGCAGATAGGCGAGACCGTAGTGACCTTGAGTTGTTTTAGTATAGCTGGTTAATTTGCCGACTTTATCACCATTGAGTATCAAAGGTTCGCCGGGTATGGCTGAGGCAGCAAGATGGATTCCCCAGAGGTTTTGTTTTACACCTTTGTAGGTGTCGAGGCGGGCGATCGTTTCTTGCCCGATATAGCAACCTTTATTAAAGGAGATTGTGTGCAAAAGTCCAGCTTCAAGGGGATTATAATCTTCAGTGAGTTCGGCATCGGGTAAGGGTCTGCCTTGAAGAATGCGTAGGGTTTCCCAGAGGTTTGTGCCGATGGGGTCAATGTCAAGATTAATTAATTGTTGCCAAAGTTGGGCTGCTTGAGAAATGGGGACAATCAAGGTATAGCCAAGAGTAGCCAGACCGGAGCCGATCGCCACCCTGACAATAACCTCCCCAACTATAAATTCCTGATGCGTACTGTAGGGCTGCTCAAGGGGAAAATTAATTCCTAGTTTTTCGAGAATTTGGGAACTGGCTGCACCAATCAGGCTAAAAACAGCATAATCATTACTGGCATTAGTTAGCTGGACTTGATCAGCAAAGAATATATATTTATCTAGATTAGTTAATAACTGCTGACAGCGATTAGGGGAAGTGAGGAGAAATATTGCGTCTTCCAGCACATAGGCAGTAGTTAGATCAATAGTTCTGGCAGTAGAGGTGAGAAAGACAGTATCACAGCCTTGACCGGGCTTGAGGATTTGCAGGTTATTACTACTCTGGTTATGCAGGAAGGGGAGGCGATCGCTATCTTTGACCATGATTTTGCCCCAATGGGTGTGATCGACCAGCAAAACTCGATCGTGCCAATTTTCTAAAACTTCCCCATCATTCGCAAAGCTAACAGGCAGCATCACTCCTGCCACATCTTGTAGTTTTGCTCCTCCAGCTATTTGAGCATCTCGTAAAGCTTCAATCATAGTTTTTTAAGTAGTATCATGAAATACATAAATACAAATATAAACTATTTCCTAGCTAGAATTACATAATCATCTAATGTATAGTGACTTGCATAGCTTTGATTAGCATACTGATGTAATAAATAACTAATCAATTTTTGCGGTGGCAGATTATTTCCAGCAAAAGCTCTGAAATTAGGTATCGATCCTCTTATGTTTGTAGATGATAAGTATTTATACCAGACTAATTTCAACTCAAAATCATCTAAAAATATTTCTATAATATTTTCTTCCTGTTCTACATTAATTTCTTTGCTAAGTCCATATGGCTTTAGTAGCGCATTATCCTGAATGATTAGCAGAGCATAACCGAAATCACTTAAACAATTATCAAAAATATTCCTGTATACAATTCGAGACTTTTCTCTAGCTTGCTTATTATTAAAAAAGCAGTGTGATATGACCACAAAATCAAAGAATTTTCTAGGAAGATTCTCCATCAAATCATTATTGAAAATACTGGATGTATCAAACCTAAAATAGGTATTTTGTTTTTTCTTCTCTAAGTATCTTTGCCTGAATTCCATTCCTTTATCTTGAAGCTTACTCTGCTGCTCTACAGAACAATAAGAAATATGTATTGGTATTGAATCGAAATAATTAGTACCACTTTCTAGGAACAACTCTAATCCAAATTCTACGGAGCTAGAGCCAGCAGCTATATCTAGAATATTATTGCTAGCTGTTAGCAAGCCTGATTTGTAAATCAAAAACCATGCTAGATAACCAGAATAAACTCCCTCTAGAAAATAGGTGATAAAATACATATGAGGACTTAAATTAAAGTCATATCTAGGGTCACGACCAAAACTAGATTTTAATACTTTTATATCTGCAAGAGCCTCTCTTAAATTCCTTTTGAAAACAGTTTCTCCTGATAGCTTTGCAAAATCATCTTGAACAAACTTTGCTAAGCTAGCTTCAAATTTATCAAATACTTGATGATCTAATCCGGTGACTTGCAGAAAATGCTCATCATGCTCAACAAACTTAAAAGTCTTGGAGATGAAATCTATGAAATCTGGATTAGGAACTATGAGGTTAGATTCTTGTGGGGCAAGAGATTTAGTGGTGGCAGCTTGTAGCGATAGTTCTAATTGTTGAATTTGTTGGGATGATTCTGTTAGTAATAATTCTGATTGTTGAACTTGCTGAGATGCGGTGGCGATCGCTAATTTCAACTCTTGAATTTGTTGAGATAATTCTGTTTGTAATAGCTCTAATTGTTGAACTTGCTGAGATGACTCTGTAACCTGCAACCTTAAGCTGGATAACTCATCTTGGGCTACTTTATACCTTTGAGTAGCCTCCCGGTTACTTTTAAAGAGCTTCTCCAGCCAATTTAACTTGGCTCCCGATGACTCGATCACCCTCCATAATTTCTGGACTTGTTTCTGTTCTCCCCGCTGCAATGCCCTAGAAAATTGGTAAGATCGCCACCATTTACTAAAAATATTACTCATAGCCGAATCCAGCTTTCCCTTCCTTAATTTCTATATCTGGCAGCAAAGCTATTAGCTTTTGTCTAAATCCTTGGTAACTTGCTTGGTGATCATCATACCACCAGTTGTATTTCTGCTTCAGGTTTATAGCTGCACTAGGGGTAGATGCTACTAGGGATCTATCAGTACTGGAATGAAAATCTTGAATAACTATGCGATCGACTATACCCAGCTTAGTAATAAATTCATCCTGCTCCTCCGGGAAAGTTGGCAGCAAAGGTGTAATCGTAATAGAAAATTTTGTATAATAACCAGCCCAATTTTTAATCCCATATCGGAGTTTTGCGATCGCCTGTAATCTAGATTTAATACTTGGAGATCGAGGTTCAAAATCTCGTTTTACCCTTTCACTACCTGTAGGAATACTCATATTTATCCGTAGTCTTTCAAAATCCTGGAGGATTTCTAAATCCCTGAAAATCATAGGGCTACGAGTTTGGATTACTAGAGTAGGTTGATAAGGCAGCATAACTTGTAATAGTTGGCGAGTTAGATTTTGTTTAGCTTCTACTGGTTGATAGGGGTCTGTGACACTACTCATATAGATTCGAGCAGATTTTTCGGGATTTTTCCTTGCCCATCTCGCTAATTCTTTCTCTAATAATTCTGCTGCATTTTGTTTGATAATTACCCAATTACCCCAATCTTCTCTTAATTGATTATTGGGACTAAAAGCCGCAGCATAGCAATAGCTACAAGCATACTGACAACCTCGATAGGGATTAAGAGTGAAGTCATAATCACTAATAAACCCTGATGCTTTACTCAAAATAGATTTAGCATCTGTGAAATTCATTGTAAATCCCAAAGGATTTGTTATATCTGCCATAGCTTTGTATTGGATAAAAAGTTAATGGGGAAGAAAAGATGATGTTTGTAGGGAGAATCATAGTCAGCTTGGCGACTGCCATAGGAGATTGCAGGAAGTACTAGATATATATATTAAGCTATCAACCTGAGAATAATTACTCAGAGAATTTACATATTTAAAGATACACCCGATTATGCTTGTATGAAAGATATAGCTTTGTATTGGCAATGTAGATTATATATTTTCCAATTACCATATAGCTCCCATCTTTATACAAGCTTTTTGGTTTATACAATCTAAAAAGGATTAATATCTTGTAGCATCCATACCCTTTATGTTTCATTGTCTCTTCTTTTACTTTCTAACGTTCCTCTGGGGCGATCAAGAGTTGGAGGACGCGATCGATGTCTGAAAGATCTCCCACAATCCGCCGGACTGGAGTTGGCGTAACCCGAACCAACGTAGGAGTAGCCGAGATATGGTTAAGCTCTGCTTGGTCTGGATGTTTGAAGATATCTATGACCTTCAAAGTATAGGGATGGCGGAGGGATTTTTCTAGGAGTTCGTGGAGTTCATGGAGAATCCGTTCAGTATTGGTGCTATGACCAGAGACGAATAGACGCAGGACATAGCTTTGGGCGGGGGGGGACTGGGGACGAAGAGCTTGGCGGAGAGAGATTTGGTTAGCTCTATTGGCTTGATAATGAATAATTAAATCGTGGTCTTGCCAAAGCTGAGGAAATTGAGAACGGTAAGTTTCAAGAATCACCGGGTCGCAAAATTTCTCCTGCCACGGAGCCACCTGCCACAGGAGATTGCGAGTTTCAAAGATTTCATTGAGGAGAGGCTGATAGCGGCGGACGGGCAGATGCAGTTCAGCCGCAGTATGGATTTGCTTCGTATGGGTATCCAGCCAGCGATCGATCGTGGCGGTATAACCGGGAATCAGAAAATGGGGTGGTTCTGGCAAGTCGAGGATCTCTTGAAGGGCGGTGCAGAGATCCAGATGCCAACGTTCTTGCTTAGTGGCATCAATGGTGTAAATCAGATCTCCACCGGGAGTGAATAGAGCAATCCCTTTGAACAAATCTTTGGTCATAGTGAGAGGAGGGAATAGTTAGCGACTTAATCTATGATGGGGCGATCGATCGCCAATCTCTGCAAAAGAATGTCAATGATTTAATAATATGAGGCAGTCCTTATGGAATTGAGAATGGCGCATCCAGAGGGTGCGCCATTCTCAAAGAATATTTGGAGAAATGTTGCAACTTGTTAAAAAGAAGCACAGCTTGTGCCAATATTGCGGAAAATTTAACATGACCGATCCACGTAAATAATCTACATGCTGGAGGAAATTTATTCTATGTCCCTATCAGATACCCAAATTTTTATTGCTCTTATGGTTGCCCTCATCCCCGGAGTCTTAGCCTACCGCTTGTCTACAGAACTCTATAAATAGTTTGTAGTCATACAAATGAATAGCGTTTGGAGTGCGAATCACCCCAGACGCTATTTGTTTTTGTGGGTAATCCATGCCTGCAAAAACGGCGAAACCTGAGAAGCTATTTATAAAATATAATTTTTCGCCCCCAGCGGGGGCGAAAAATTATACCTTCTAGCCAATTTTAGCCAATTTATATAATGACCTCCGAGATAATTTGTTTCCTGTGCATAAACTTTGCTAATCAATTCTTTATGTAATTCCCCGGATAATTCCCACACCCCTCAGGTCTATTTACAAACTATTTAGTTACAATAATTGTCTCTTGAATTAAAGTTAAATGAGGGTGAACTAGAGTCACACTTCAGGAACAAATGTACTAGACAAATATAATATGTGTTCGTTAGCTATTTGTTAGTTAAAATGATTTAGGTTTCATCTAGACAGCGAACAATGGCAACGATCGATGGAAAGGAACAAGTGAAATTATGAAGGCAGCAAGAGTAGAGAGAAATGAAGAGCTAAGATTTCCCGTCCAACCCCTGCCGAGGCAGCGGAGACGCACTAGAACTAAAACTAGAACTAGCCCAAATCAAGCCCTTGCTGCGGAAAACCTCACGAAGATTGGGGTGAATTTATTATTAGCCACTGTAGCGATCGTCACTCTATTTCAACAAATTCCTCGTCAGAAACAACAGGAAGCGAAATTACAAGAAATTCAGACGGAAGTTAGTAGAAGTCAAGTCAGAGTCGATAAATTAAACGACGATCTATCTCGTTATTTTGATCCGGCGACAGGAGCAGAGGTGATGCAAGAGCAAACCCATCTAGTCTTGCCCAACCAGCGAGACATAGTGATCCCCAAAACTTCCCCTAAGAATTAACAATTATGCCAATAGTTATGCAGCTTTTTCGTCACCCCCAGAGATGAAAAATCAGACCTTCTAGATACTTTATAAATTACTTCTTAGAGAAAGCAATAATTCCTATGAATTCATCAGAAAGATTTCGAGGATGTCTGCTAGGACTTGCTACAGGTGATGCTGTAGGCACAACAGTTGAGTTTAAACGTCGTGGCTCATTCTCGCCTGTAATAGACATGGTTGGCGGAGGTCCATTTAACCTCAAGCCCGGTCAATGGACAGATGATACATCTATGGCTTTGTGCCTAGGGACTAGCCTAGTCGAAGTTGGTGAATTTGATGCGATCGATCAAATGAATCGTTACTGCAATTGGTATGAGCATGGATATCTCAGTAGTACCGGTAACTGCTTTGACATTGGCAACACAGTCAGTCAAGCCTTGCAGGAATATAAAACATCTAGCAATCCATTTAGCGGTTCCACTAATCCAAGGTCTGCTGGAAATGGTTGCCTGATGAGACTAGCTCCTATCCCAATGTTTTATTTCCCAGATCGCGATCGTGTTTTCCACTTCTCTGGTGAGAGTTCTCGCACAACCCATGGTGCAGCAGAGTGTATTGATGCCAGTCGTTTGTTTGGAGACATTTTGTTCCGAACTCTCTCAGGAAAAAGCAAAACAGAGATACTCTTCAGAAATGACTTAGATATCATCGCATCTCCGTCAATTCAATCTATTGCTCGTGGGGATTATCAAAGTAAGTCTGTCAATGATATTCGTGGCACGGGATATGTAGCAGAAAGTCTAGAAGCTGCACTTTGGTGCTTCTGGGCAACGGAAACATATCAACAAGCAATTCTTACAGCTACCAACCTAGGTGATGATGCTGACACAACAGCCGCTATTTGCGGTCAAGTTGCTGGGGCATACTACGGAGAATCAAGCATTCCTGCTCATTGGCTTAGACAACTTGTAATGCGAGATGAGATTGCTGAACTTGCCGATCAGTTACATAACCATAACTCATGACATTTCTAAATCACACTGACCGATGAGATGTTATCTGTGGCAGGGGATTGGGATTGTCATACCGCAAGAAGTGCAGTATAACTTTCTAAAAACTAAGCTAATTCATCGACAAGATTGACTTGCTCAGTGCGCTCTAGCTGCCAGAGAATTTGATTTCCTTCCCGGCGGACGCGGGAGACAATCCAGTTACGCCAAGACCATTCATTGCCTCGACTAGTGACGGCACTAGCGTTAATATCCATAAGATCGGCTAACTCAGAACTAGTGATTAGATAGCCTTGGCTAGCAATTTTATCAGCTACTTCTAGAGTTTCGATCAGGTTGCGGAGTTGCAAAACTCGGAGTTCTCGTGGCAAATCGTCAATAGAATTTACTTCTAATTTGTCTAATTCAGTCATTTTTGTTGAAGTGAATTGGTTGATGAAGATGGGCTGGATAGTATGTCTTCTGTGGTCTTGGGGCTATTGAGAAGGGAAGGACTAGGGCGGTTCTTGATTAATTTAAGGATAAAACTTCCTATCCAATGATAGCCTACTATACTTGGGTTGTTTTTGTTTGATAAGGTTGCTACCAATTAAACTATAGCAATTGCGAAGACGATTAGGCTGATCTTGGAGGTGAAGCTACCACAGAATAGGGAGTCTCCAATCCAACTCTAGCCTAAATATCTTAGCAACAACCATGATTGATGAAAAATAATTAATACTATGACTAATATCCTAAAAAAAGTGCAGATTTACACCGATGGTTCTTGCTTAGGGAATCCCGGTGCTGGGGGGTATGGGGCTTTGTTAGTCTATGGGGAGCATCGACAGGAACTATCGGGTGGGTTTCGGTTGACGACAAATAATCGGATGGAGATGATGGGGGCGATCGCCGCCCTAGAGTATTTAGATCTGCCCTGCAATGTGGATCTCTATACAGATTCTCAATATATAGTCAATGCCATGACCAAGGGCTGGGCGAAGCGTTGGCAGGCAAATAATTGGAAACGGAATGCCAAAGATATGGCCGAAAACCCAGACCTGTGGCAGAAAATATTAGATCTCTGTGGAGAACACAAGGTGAACTTCCATTGGGTGCGGGGTCATGCCGGGCATCCAGAAAATGAGTATTGCGATCGCCTAGCTGTCAAGGCTGCCCACGGGACAGATTTACTCGTAGATAGCGGTTACAAACCCAAAAAATAAAATTTATTAGGGGCGCAAGGCCTTGCGCTCCTACCTAGGTTAGTTCGCAGCATAAATTACCTAAGAAGCTCTAAGAAATTACCGGGGAATGTAACGAGTTGTAACTTATAATCAGAAATGAATGTTTTGTAAAAATAGTAAGACAAGAGTACCAAAATGAAAGTTGCGATCGCAGGAGCAGGTTTGGCGGGGCTTTCCTGCGCTAAATACTTAACAGATGCTGGCCACACGCCGATAGTTTTAGAAGCACGGGATGTCTTAGGCGGCAAAGTTGCCGCTTGGAAAGATGCCGATGGGGACTGGTACGAAACCGGATTGCACATCTTTTTCGGGGCTTATCCCAATATGTTGCAACTATTTAAGGAACTAGATATCGAAGACCGACTGCAATGGAAAGAGCATTCCATGATCTTCAACCAGCCCGAAAAACCCGGAACCTATTCTCGATTTGACTTTCCCGACCTTCCCGCCCCAGTCAACGGGATGATTGCCATTCTCCGCAACAACGATATGCTGACCTGGAGTGAGAAAATCACCTTTGGCTTAGGGCTAATTCCCGCTATTCTCCAAGGGCAGAAGTATGTAGAAGAAATGGATCAGTATTCTTTCTCCGAGTGGCTGAAGAAACAAAATGTGCCACCTAGGGTAGAAAAAGAAGTTTTCATTGCTATGTCCAAGGCTCTGAACTTTATCAATCCCGACGAAATTTCCGCCACCGTAATTTTGACCGCACTGAATCGGTTTCTCCAAGAAAAAAATGGGTCAAAAATGGCTTTCCTTGATGGCTCTCCCACAGAAAGACTCTGTGAACCCCTAGTGGATTACATCACCGAGGGGGGTGGCAAAGTCCGTTTGAACTCGCCGATTAAGGAATTTCTCCTAGATGATCAAGGTCTGGTGACTGGTTTCCAACTCCCCCACGGCGAAGTCTTGACGGCAGATGCCTACGTTTCCGCCATGCCGGTGGATATTTTGAAATTACTATTACCCAGCCCTTGGCAGGAACAACCCTACTTTAAGCAGTTAGATGGTTTGGAAGGAGTGCCTGTAATCAATGTGCATCTGTGGTTCGATCGCAAACTCACCGATATTGACCACCTACTATTTTCCCGCTCCCCCTTGTTAAGCGTCTATGCGGATATGAGCATTACCTGTAAAGAGTATGCGGATCCTGATAAATCCATGCTGGAACTTGTCTTAGCTCCTGCCAAAGATTGGATCGGCAGGTCTGATGCCGACATTGTGGCGGCAACCATTAAAGAATTGGAACAACTCTTTCCTCAGCATTTTGTCGGCGAAAATCCCACAAAACTGTTAAAATACCATGTGGTAAAAACTCCCCGCTCTGTTTACAAGGCAACGCCGGGACGACAACAGCACAGACCCAGCCAGAAAACCCCGATCGCCAATTTTTATCTAACCGGTGATTACACCATGCAACGTTACCTAGCCAGCATGGAGGGGGCGGTACTTTCTGGTAAACTAACAGCACAAACTATTGTTGATGGTGCTACCCCTGCGTAGTAATTAGTTAGTTTTCTATAACTACGAACCCAGCCCTAGCGACTAGTTTCTTCTAAGGCTATGAGGATAAATAAATTATTCACCTCTAGCCTTGCGCCACCAATGACCCTTGATCTATGACTAATGACTAATAATGCTGCAACTGCCCAAAATTTCTGACCAGCGACAGCTTGCCTCTAAAGCAGAAGCCTACGAATACTGTCGGCAAATTACGGCACAGTATTCTAAGACTTTTTATCTCGGTTCCCTCTTAATGCCCAAGGCTAAGCGGGAAGCTATTTGGGCAATCTACGTTTGGTGTCGCCGTACCGATGAATTGGTGGATGGTCCCGATGCCCAGTTGACTACGCCAGAGACCCTCGATCGCTGGGAACAGCAGCTAGAATCTGTATTTGCCGGTCATCCCCTTGATGATCCAGATGTGGCTTTGGTGGATACTCTAGAGCGGTTCCCGATGGATATTCAGCCCTTTCGGGATATGATTGCCGGGCAGCAGATGGATCTCTACCGGAGTCGCTACGAAACCTTTGAAGAGTTGGAACTCTACTGCTATCGAGTGGCGGGGACTGTGGGGTTGATGTCTAGCGATATTTTAGGGATTGAGGCAGAAAGTAGCCCCGCCCCTTGGGATGGCGATAAGGTGGTAGTGAATAGCCAAGAGGCGGCGATCGCTTTGGGTATTGCCAACCAACTAACTAATATTTTGCGGGACGTGGGGGAAGATGCCCAACGGGGACGGATCTATCTACCCCTAGAAGATTTAGCTCTGTTTGGCTATACCGAGGAAGATTTATTTAAAGGTGTAGTGGACGATCGCTGGCGAGAACTAATGAAATTTGAAATTAATCGATCGCGCAAGTTTTATGCCCAAGCAGAAAAAGGGATTCGTTGCCTTAGTGCCGATTCTCGGTTGCCAGTATGGGCTGCCCTGATGCTCTACCAAGGAATTTTGGGGGCGATCGAACAAAATGACTACGATGTATTTACTAAGCGTGCCTATGTACCTAAAGTAAAAAAGATGCTGACTCTGCCGATTGCCTTCCTCCGCGCTCAAGCTTTATGAGTATTTTGTAAACTTTAAGTAAATATGCAGCGAACATTAAGTAAACATTAAGTAAACATTAAGTAAATTCACTGTACCTAAACCAATTATTGATCGATTACACTTACTAGGATACACAGACATAAATATCTCGGTAGGTGCAGTAGTGTTTATACAAGAAGAATTGCAGGAAGTAAGCACAGACTACTCCCGATTAAGGAGTTTGTTGGCTGAAGGTAATTGGCGGCAGGCTGATATAGAAACTATGGATATTATCCTAAAGGTTTCTGGTCGAACAACAGAGGGATATCCCAAACCATCAGATATAAAAAAGATTCCTGAAGCTGATATCCAAGAGATTGACATCTTGTGGCGGCGTTACAGCCAAGGTAAGTTTGGATTCACTCCCCAAAAACAACTTTGGCTCCAATCTTCCCAAAACTACACAGAATTTTGCGAATCTATTCACTGGCATAAGAATGATGCTTGGTTAGACTACTCAGAACTAAATTTCAGTCTGAATGCTGTAGCCGGACATTTGCCCGCTTTGATGTTTCCTTGTCCTTTAGGAGATACACAGGTATTTTCCTTTGCTCTAGGGAGTTGGCGAGTAGCATTACTCAACCGTTAGCATTGTTATCGCACTACCCAGCATTCATATCCGGGATGACTCTAACCTGCCCTCGAATTTCCACAAAATAGGAATGAACCCTAAAGACTTGATTAACCCTATCCCCCGGTGGGGGTTATTGGTGTTATGTTTTTAAGGTAGAGGGCTAAATTTTTAGGTAGTGCATCAAGCAAATGTGGGATATCGATTTACCAAGGCTTTCGGGAATTATCATTTATCTTCTCAAAATGATTACCTGTAAAAGTTCTGGCGATTGTTACAGATTTGCCCACACTTTTTTGATGCACTATCAATTTTTATTCCCTCCAACCAATATTTGCTATTTGCAAGGATTACTTCTAGGAGGAAAAATTCATGGTGGCATCAGTAGAGAAACCAGTGGTAGTAGCTGAATCGAGTAATCAAGACCGAGTAGCTGTCCTGCTTATGGGTTATGGGGAAGTGGAAAGCTATGAGGATTTTGCTAATTATAATGAGCAGGCTTTGCACCTGTTGACGGCGAAATTTGCCCCGGTTCCCACTTGGGTTTATCCCCCCTTAGCCAAACTTTTGGCAATGTTTGATCTCCATGAATGGAGCCATCAGCATGATAATTTTATTTCCCCCCACAATGCTATTTTTGAACGGCAACGGGCAGGAATCGAAGCAAACCTCCGAGCAACTTGGGGCGATCGCATCACTGTATTTAAGGCTTTTAACTTCTGCGCTCCGTTCTTGCCAGAGCAAGTCATTCCCGAAATCAAAGCTCAGGGTTTTGATAAATTACTGATCTATCCTCTTTTGGTGGTGGATTCAATTTTTACTAGCGGGATCGCGATCGAGCAGGTCAACCAAGCTTTAGTAAAAATGGCTGATGGTGCCGACCTATCCCAACAATGGGTCAAAGCCCAAAGATACATTCCTTCGTTTTACAACGAACCAGAATATATTCAACTACTGGCAGACTTGGTGGAAAGCAAGATTGTCCATGAGTTAGCCGTAGCTCACCTACCCAGTCAAACCGGGATTGTCTTGATGAATCATGGTTGTCCCCACGAGGCGAAGGGTTTTACTTCTGGGATTGATGAAAGTCAAGCCATGTATGAATTAGTTCGGTTGAAGCTGATTAATAAATATCCCCTGATTTCTGTAGGTTGGCTAAATCATCAAACTCCGCTGATCAAATGGACACAACCCACGGCAGAGCTAGCGGGGCAGAACCTGATTGATCTGGGCGCAACAGCCCTAGTGTTCATGCCGATCGGCTTTGCCACCGAGAACCATGAAACCCTCTTGGATGTGCATCATATTATTCATGGCTTGCAACACAAGAATCCCCATGTGCGTTATATCCAGATGGATTGTGTGAATGATCAACCAGAGTTTTTACATATGGCAGCTAAGTGGGCAGATCAACAAATTGCCGACCTCCTTGCTGCTGCTGCAACTCCTGTGCCTCAACCTGTGGTGACGACAAGTCATCACCACCATCATCACCATCACTAGAAAATTATTACCTAAGGTGGGCAATGCCCACCCTACAAATCCTACGAATCCTACAGGGCAATTTTGGATTCCTGAAATGCAAATTTTCTTGGGAGTTTGGCAAGACACACGAGAAAATCGAGATGGTCATTGGTTGCGCTGGTGGGATGAGTCTGGGAATTTATTATTATTGGGTACAGAGCGAGTAATTCACTTGAGTTTGGACTAAAAAACGAGTAGGAAGGCAGTCAATGATAGGCACCGACTGCCGTAATGTCAATGATGTAAACTTTCCATTGACATTATGATTTTCAAACAACTTCAGCAATTTCGCCAAACGATCTACGATAGCCTGGGCA
>CALRPI020000021.1:0-70885 GCA_943370025.1 Phormidium lacuna HE10JO
GAAGGGCGCGATGGAACCACACCGACCCATCCCGAACTCGGATGTGAAACGTTGCTGCGGCGAAGATACTTTGAGGGTTGCTTCACGGGACAATAGCTCCATGCCAGAACTCTTTCTCTCTACCTATATTTACTAATTATATTTAACCGCAAAGCTCCTGCATCTAACCATGTAGGAGCTTTTGGGTTGAGCTTTAGATTGTTTACTTTTGATATAGTGGTCGCCGCTTTGATTAGGACGTTTTCGAGGGCGCGCGGAGCGCGCCCTCAAAAACATCCCTGTCCTAACTAGAATGGAGCTTACTATATATACAATTATAGGTAGTTGAGCCTTTTCTTATAAATATATAGGCAGTCTAAGTTCAAATAGTTATTATAGAGAAGACTATCTGAGATCATCTAACTTAGGAAAAGGTAGAATCTGATGAATATCGAATTAAAGCTAAGTATAGCCGTAGCTCTTCTTCAGCAGCTAGGTAATGCTCTCTCTGATTTAGTTAATTCTTCTCCTGATGTATTTAATGATCCTGTGATCGCCTCTCGTCTGAAGGATTTTAGACAAGCCCATGAAACCGCAACCCAGCGTCTGATTAATCCTAGTTTGTCGATCGCAACTCTGGGGACAACCTCTTCGGGGAAATCTACCATTGTGAATGCTCTCATGGGGCGGAGAATTGCGCCGATCGAAGCGGGGGAGATGAGCGGGGGAGTTTTAACTTTACGGCATTCTGAGGAGCAGAAATTAATTATCGAGGCGACTGATGATGCAGTTTGGGAAACGGGAGAGTGGGTAGGATTGAGTGATGAGGAGCTTTATCACAAAATTCAGGTGGTGATGAATACCTATCATCAATGCCGCCAGAAAAAGGAATATATTGCCCCGAAAATTACTGTAGCTGCTCCCTTGTTTCCTGCCCGTGATGTGGGTTTGTCTGGGTTGCCGGAGGGGATTAATATTGAGTTTCTAGATTTGCCGGGATTGAAGTCGGTACAAGATCGGGCTAACTTGGCGGTGATTCAGCCGTTGGTAGGTAAGGCTTTTAGTCTGGTGGCGCTGGATTATTTGCAGGTTGATGAGGAACATCGCCAGAAATTGTTGGCAGAGTTAAAGCAGGTGGTGAACTATCTTCATGGGCGGACAAATTCCATGATTTTTATCTTAAATCGTGTGGATAATCGAGGCTCTGATGATTTGCCTGTGGAGGTACGTTTAGAGAGATTACGGGTTGAAATTAAGGATGTTTTAGAACTGGCAGATTTACCTGATGTGATCCCGTTTAATGCTCGACTTTTGTACTATGCCCAATGTGCTTGGGGAACGGCGGCTTTGAATAGTGCATCGGAGGTGGCTCCAGAGGTTCGATCGCAACTCCTCAAGGCATTTTTTCAAGATTGTGCAGCTATTATTCGAGATAAGACATCGGGCGATCGTAGTTTACGAGATTGGTTTCGCCAAATTGATGATAAGTTACAAGAAGGTCATCCGCCTGATGATTATCAAATGCGAAGGATTATGTTCTATGCCCTAGAATGGAGCGGTGGCAAGGCTCTATGGAACTGCCTCAGAACAAGAATTCAAGGCTCTTTCTCAGAGTTAGTAATCTTACCTAATTTGTTAGATGTTTTTAGTAATTTCGATGCTTTAACAGGAAGCCTTGATATTCTAATTGAAACTAGAAAAATTCTCAATCAAGATCAAGTGGAAGCGGAACGAAATAGAATTACTACAATTCGTCAAAATCTCCAAAAAAATATCAGAAAAATTAATAATGATTTTCAAAAGGAGGTCAGAGACTATATAGAAGCATTGAAAACGGACGATATTAAAAGAAGAGACAAAGTTCAGGGAGATGCTAAAAAAAAGGGACGAAAGGGATTTTTAGAGATTTTTAAAACAGTGGCGGATGTACAGGGAGATTTAACTACGTCTTTAATAAGTCCTGTTCGTGATGCTCTTCAAGACCATCAGAAGAATTATGATTTAGAAGAGAAACTAAAAGAATTTATTGCTCCTCCTTTAGCAAAGGATATTATTAAAACCCTTAATGAAGTTAAGCCTAGAATAAATAAATTTTCTGCTCAGTCAGAGTCGCTATATCGGCGGGTTCGGGCTGATGATGAGACAGGAAAAAGAGAACTAGGGCATGATGAAAGATATTTTAGATTGTTTTATCATACAATGCGCCAAGCAATGACAGCTAGGGCAGAGTTCTTCCTACAGACAAGAGTAAAACTATTTGAAGTAGCTTTGCAGTCTTTAGTGGATGAGCAACTGAGGCGATTACAAGTTTCCTTATCCGAGCGTGAATTATCCTCGATTGATTTGGAACAAGCTGCTATTAGTGATCTACGAAAAAAATTATCTGAAAATCTACCAACTCTACCTGAAAAGTTTTTTGAATTTGCTAACACGATTAAACAAAGTAATACAAAAATATCAGAGGTTATTGGTATAGAGACTTATATTGAAGAAATTTCTAAAACAAGATATGAAAATCGAAAGGAATATTATACAGAAGGCTCTTGTTTCAAATCAACTGAAATGAGAATAAAATCTGTACCTGTAACTTATACTGAGCGAGAAAAGAAAATTAGGGATAAACATGGAGATGTAGAATATGCCGAGCTTTGTTTACCATCTATATCATCAATGACAAAAGAATGGGCAGAAGGGATTGCCAAGAAAAAAGAAGATTTGTGGGATATTTTGTGTGAGTGGATTCTTAAGCGCCTAGACTCCGTTAATGAGTTGTTTGAAGAGTCAGTTATCGATATTACTAATTTAGCTGAACGCGCCTTAAATGAGCAGTTAAAGTTTATTGAATCTGATTTTGAGCAGCAAAGACAATTATGGCATAGCTTTGGAATTGAGAAACGTAAAGTTGATGAGAATCGGAAAAATCTAGAAAATGAATTTAGGTAATTATAGTAACTAGAAATTTCTTCTCGAAATTTAATGTAATAGGTTAATCCACCACATAGTAAGAAAATGACTAAATTCACTCAGATATTTAATGGTATAGCTAATGATATTGAGTCTGAAATTATGTATGGAGATGAAACTAGAGTTGGATTTGATCATAAATTAGAAACGGCTATTATAGCTTGGTGCAATCAGATTGTACCTTCATTAGAAAAACAAAGAGTAGAAAGATATATTTTACAACGATTGCAATATTATGGAGTAAAAGATGTAGGATATTTGCTCTATGAAGAGTGGGAACCTAAAAAGATTATGGGTATGGATTGGAGAATCACATTATTATTTAAATATGCTCAAAATATCTTTAATAAATTGAATATAGCTAACGGCAGTACAGAAATCATTGTATTTATTGCTTTAGTAATTACAGCAGTTAGTTATTTTATTTGTAATTCTAACAAACCTCAAGAACTAGAGCCTACAAAACTGTCCCAATCAGTACAGCCACCTCCTGCATCAATTCCTCAGTATGAGACTAAAACAGTATATCCACCAGCAACGACTGTAAATCCACCAGTACAATCAACATATTCTGATGTTAAATATTTACTGATTTTAGTTGTTTCTGCCACACAACAATTAGTTATTAATTCCCTTAAAGAGAAAAGAAAAATAGATTATGAAAATTATGAGCTACTCTACAAGGGAACACAATATTTATGTCAAGGTATTAAAAGTGACTTGAAATCTAAGCTCGATCGAGTAGATCAATACTCTTCTAAAGATGAATCAGAGTACGATGTTTATTTAATTACAATCGAATTAGAGCAAGCTAATCAAGGATTTGATAAAGGAGTTAATCAACTCGATCGCTATGATGCCTTTCGTGAATTACCAGATTTAGATTATAAAGTTGAAGTTTCTGAGCGATTGAAGATGGAAGCTTATGCAGATTTCGATGTTTACGTGCGGTAAATTAATCAGGAGCCGATAAAATGCAGATTCCCACAACCCTTTTATTAGAAAATCCAGAGATTATGAAGGGCTTATTGAATGGAGAACTTGTCCGTTATGGTAGTGTAATTCGGCAGGCGATGGGAACAGAAGGTGCTGGGCAAATTGTTAAACACTTGGCAGAAAACCCCGGAATTACCAGCCAATTAATCACTAAAGGTGTAGGAGTAGCTGCTGCTCCTCAAATTGGAGTTCCTATTATTGCCGCCGAGCTTGTGGGGAATACAATCAGTCAGGTAACAACCTACAACCAATTAGCAGGAATTACCCAGAGCTTATCTCAAGTCATGGGACTAACCCAAATCGCTGCCGGAGCAAGCGTCTTAAACCTTGGGATTAGTATTGCTGGCTTTGCTTATATGGGCTACAAACTGCACCAAGTTCAAAAATCTTTAGGCTATCTCCAACAAACAATGGATGCTGGATTTACCAGAGTAGAAACTAGATTAGATATGATTAGTGATCAAGTTAATCAAGGTTTTGTGATTGTCCTTAAGGGTTTGAATCATCTGGACGATCGCCTGACTAATATTTCAGGAGAACTAACTTATTTGTATCTCTTAGTTCAAGATAGTAGACAAAAGCAAGAAAGCATCGCTAAGTCAATTTCTAACCTCCACAAAGCCGTATTAATTAAAGAAATTTCTAGCTTACAAGCAGAATTAAACGACTTAAAGCGGTTTCCCAATGAATCTACCAGACAAGCATTAAAAACCGCTTCTAGGGTGCGCTTATTTCTGGGTAGTCAAGCCCTGCAATCAACCCCAGAACTAGAAGCAGAACTAATGTTAAACACTGATATCGCTATTCAAGGATGGGCAGTAGCAACTGCGACTGAGGCACACTTATTATTAGAAATCGGACAATATCAAGAAGCTCGCCAACTATTAGCTGAAGAAGTCCAAAAATTTCAGAGAGTTGCCCACAATTGGGGACAGCAACTAATTAATAATAATTCTCCTGCTCTCAGTACAGCTTACAGATTTAGCGCTACTCCCTTTAAGGGCTATATCCAGCCAGAAAGAGTTGCTAGAATTACAGGAATTTCTGGTCAGGACACCCAGTTAACCACAGATCAAATTAGACAAAAAAAGAATCAAGCCGATGTTGAGTTTGAAATGTCCTACGCACCCCAAAGATATAATCAAAATTGGCTGTATCAACAAATAGCCCTAGCAGAATACCTAGATACTCTCAGTGAATTAACTGCCAGATTGGACACACTACAAGATTTTGCAGCACTGTGTGAAAATACGGGAGTAAAAAGTAGTAAAGAGCTATTGCCTGATATCAACTCCAAGCCGGGTTTACATCTTTTACCTATTTGTGAATAGTCATTAACAAATAATCGATCGGCATTAGAGATTTTCAGAGAAATTGGCGATCGCCCCAACGAGGCTGAAGCCCTGAAGAATTTGGCAGAACTACCTCAAGCCCTAGGTGAAATAGAGGAGGCAAGAGATTATTGTCAGCAGGCGTTGGTGCTAGCGATCGAGTTAGGGATTCCCCTAGCGGCAGAGTGTGAGGCTCTGCTATTGAAGATTGAAAACGAATTACTGAAAATATCAGGAGGTAATAGTGATAGTAAAGAGGATGATTAAATGAGCCAGCAAGACAAACTGCTGATCAAAATATTGCGGGGAAACTCTGATGCAAATATTCCCTTTGACCAACTATGTCAACTCCTATCTAGCCTAGATTTTGCAGAACGTATCCGTGGCAGCCATCATATTTTTTCCAAGGCAGGAATTGAAGAAATCCTGAATCTTCAACCCCTTCAGGGAAAAGCCAAAGCCTATCCGGTTAAGCAAGTTCGGACTATGATCTTGAAATATCGAATGGGAGGACATAATGACAATTCGCTATGAAATGATTTTGTACGGTCGTGAAGTAGATCAAGTCTTTATTGCCGAAGTTCCTGAACTGCCGGGCTGTGCAGCCGATGGTGCAACCTACCAAGAAGCAGTCCAAAACGCCGAAACCATTATCCAAGAATGGATTGAAATTGCTACGGAATTGGGACGATCGATCCCCGAACCGAAAGGTCGCTTACTATTCGCCTATCTCTAGAGTAGGATAACTACTCTAGAGATAGTTCTCCTCCCCAGCGTTCTTGGGGCAAGAACGCCCGATCGCGCGGAATTGGGGCAACGGGTTCTGTGAGGGTAAAATTTCCAGCGAGGATCCATTGTTTGAGTTCTTCGGCTACTTGATGCGATCGCGAAATACTTGCCAAGGGAGCTACCCGGATCGTCTTGCCATTGATGGTCATTTTACCGGATTTTAGCTGAGCGTAGGTGACTAAGCCAAAGGTGGGGCGGACTCGGCGGGGAATGGAAAAATCTACGACTGGAGCTACGACTTCTGTGTCTTGTACTGCACAATACTTAATCACCTCTGGAGTTAACACCGGCAAGGGGACTCCTACCCCCAACATTAAGGAAGAGCCATAGTTTTTGAAATAGCAACCCCGCACCCATTTCGTATTCATGGCTTTGGCATCGCCGATTAGAGCCAAAGTAGCAGCGGGTCCAATGGGAGTGTGATTATCTAACCGCTTTTGCAATGGAAAATGCTGGGTTCCCTCCCAAGTGACATAGCCGATCGCACCCCCCAGAAAAATCCGTGTGCCTACACCGATTAAATTAAGATCGGGATCATTCAATAAAGGAGAAATTGCCCCCGGATTAGAGAAAACGGCATTGCCCAACTGGGGTTGTAAAGGTCCTAAATAGGTGAATAGGGGGTGATCGCCGCCATTGACCCCGACGATGAAATTTTGGTACAAATTCCGGGGATTGTAGAGATAAAACTGATTAATTCGATCTTTGGTAATGTTAGTTTCTAGGCTAGAGCGGGGATAACAATCGGTAACCTGCCCGATCGCCCGCAGTGGTACAGCCCGACCAGCAATTAGATCCTCAATCACATGACCCCCGCCCCGCTCTCGAAAATCTTCCCCCTCCAGGACTTCGTTGATCTGGGTTGCTCCTAAATATAAATCCACAGCCCCGAACCCTGCATAGGCTGAGACACCATCTAGCCAACAAGAACGAATATTAATTGGCGGATCCGTATGTCCTAGGTTAATAATTGCCCCAGAGGATTCCATGGGTTCAAAAGTCCCCGTGGTCACCACATCTACTTGGGAAGCAATCGCCTCCCACCCCAACTCCTTAACCCGTGTCTTCACCTCTGCTACTGTCCACACTACCACTTGGTGCTGGCGAATTTTTTCATTGATTTCTGCAATAGTCCGTAACACGGGATATCTCCTTTATTTATGTGCCAGTAGTTATGTGCCAGCTATGAACTAGGCAGATCCCCTAGCGAATAAACTATACTATTTCTAAGGTGGTTGCAGAGAAAACCTTGATCTCAACCCCACTAAATTCAGGATTTTTGCATCTTCAACACTATTTTTAATAGTGACATTAGAGACTATTTATAAAGTCTGATTTTGCGCCCCCGGCGGTGGCGCAAAATCAGACCTTCTAACCACTTTATAAATGACCTCTTAGTAGGACATTCTTGAGAATTTGAGAGTGCCACCCCCAATCGCTCCTACAGCAATTTGAGAGTGGGTGGCTACAGCCACCCACTCTCAAGCCCAACATTGATAGGACTTTCAATATTTGTAATGTGTTTCATTTGAACGCAAAGTGCTGTAACTTCTTTGGAGCTAATATATACATGTTCCTCTTTTTCCTCTGTTCCTGTGTTGCCCTAATGATATTTTCTAAGTTATTTTCATTCTAAGGATTGTGGCTATCCCCTTTGTCTATCCACCGTAATTGGTGTAGCTTAATTTAGAGAGGTTTAATTCCTATGAGAGAACTTAGCCTGCGTGTCCGCATAGAAGGGTATGCAGAAAAAATCATTAAGGTAGATAAAAATCCTTTTATGATCGGGCGCTTACCAGAGTGTGATTTGCCCTTAATTTATATTGAGGTATCCCGCTACCATGCCCGGATTTTAGGTTCTCATTCTGGAACTTGGTTGGTAGAGGATTTGGGTAGTACCAATGGCACGAAGTTGAATGATGCGATTATTTCTGCGCCCCAGAAGATTCGGGATGGAGATTTCTTGCAAATTGGCAATGTAGGAATGCACGTAATTCTTTCTAAGCCCCCCCGTGATGAGGCGCGAGAGCTATCTACAGAAGGCTTAACTATTATTCGGGATGTGAAATATCTGCAAGAGCAATGGCTCCAAGCAGAGGATCCTGATGACCAGTCTGCCACCCCAGAAAGGGCGATTGATCGCTTGAAAGAGCTAGTAAATATTGCCAAAGCCCTCAACTCCGCAGAATCCATTGAGGCAATTTTCTCTCAAGTCAAGGAAGTGGTATTTCGGGAACTCAAGGATATCGATCGCCTCGCCCTGTTGGTGGATGTCACCGCCACGGGTAAACTAGAACTCCTCAACGCTGCTAGTCGGCAGGCATCCTCCAAATCAGAACTACTGACTGGGGAAGAATGGATTAGCCACACGATTTGTCAGGCAGTTTTTAATGAGCAAATTGCCATTAAAACCGCCAATGCTCAGGTGGACGATCGTTTCCAAGGGGAAAATAGCATTCTGGCTAAGGGTATATGTAGTGCTTTGGCGGTTCCTTTGTGGGATGAAAATAAAATCTTCGGGGTACTCTATGCCGATGCGCCTTCGGCGATCCATGACTGGCATCAGGGCGGGGAGGAAGATTTGAGTTTCTTTTCTACCCTAGCGAATCTAGTCGCCTCCGCAGTTCAGCGTTGGGTGTTGACTAGGCAATTGCGTCAAGAAGAAACGATCCGTCGCAGCTTGGAGCGCTATCATTCCCCGGCTGTGGTGCAACAGATGATGGTGACTTCCTCTTTAGTCGATAGCCGGATTGTCCCGGCAGAATTTGATATTAGTATTCTCTTTGCCGATATTGTTGGCTTTACTGCACTCTCGGAGCGCTTGAGTCCCCAAGAAATTTCTTCCCTATTGAATGCTTTTTTTGAGGAGATGCTCCAAGAAGTTTTTATGATGGGAGGGACTCTGGATAAGTTTATCGGGGACTGTATTATGACTTTTTTTGGCGCCCCAGAACCCCAAGTTGACCATGCCCAAAGAGCCACCCATGCCGCCCAAGGAATGCTCAGGCGTTTAGCCAAACTCAATGCTAGTAAAGTCCTGCCAGAGCCTTTAGAACTCAGGATTGCTGTCAATAGTGGCCGGGCGGTGGTGGGAGATGTAGGTAGTTCTCAGCGGGTTGACTACACTGCCTTGGGCGGGACGATTAATTTGGCATCCCGGATGGAATCTATCTGTCCACCGGGTAAATGTGTCGTTAGTGAAGAGACTTACCTCCAATTGCAAGATTTTCAGAAGGATTTTCAGCCCTTGGGTCAGTATCGATTTAAGGGGATCGATCGCCCCATTCTCGTTTATGAAAGCATCATTACCTCTGCCGTTACTACCTACCATCCCCTAGATAATCCTCGTCCCGCTCCTGATGTTCAGAAACGAGCTTAGGAGTTAAACCAACGACTGTTGGCTAAATAACCTGAGTAGCAAGGAGAAAACTCCAAAACCTAGGAGTAAAACTCCACTGAGGGGATTAATCCATCCCCCCCACTGACGTAATTGGAGCAGGTTTTTGATGGTGGCTGTAAAGGTTCCGGCAATGATCAGGGGGGTGGCATAGCCGATCGCATAGGTCAGCAATAGTATGCCGCCTAAGCCCAAATTTCCCGTCTTTGCTACCCAAGCCAACAGCGTTGCCAAAACCGGGGTACTACAGGGAGAAGCCACGATGCCAAAGCTCAAACCTAAGAGGTACGATCGAACCCCTGGGGGCAAATTAGGCGAAATCCACTCCGTACCACCCCAACTAGGCAACCGAAGCGGCATAATTTCCAAGAGATTTAACCCCATCAAAATAGCCACAAAGCTGACAATAATCGGCAGCCCAAACCCCACCTGCCCATAAATTTTCCCTAGACCAGCAGCAATAATCCCCAAACCTGCCAAGGTTGTAGCCAGTCCCAAGGTGAACCAAGTAGATTGGAGAGCAGCTTGGCTTTTGCTTTTTGCTCCATACCCGCCCATATAACCAATGGTAATTGGCAGCATGGAAAGCATACAGGGAGAGAGACTGGTTAATAGTCCAGCCAAAAATATGATGCCAATACTCACCAAGCTAATTTGCTCTAGCTGATGGCTGACTAAGTTATTGGCAAATTGTTCAAGTCGATAGAGTTGGAGTTGTATATCCATAATTAAATCTTCCCAAAAGCGCGTTTACCATTGGGCAAAACTGTCAGCCAGTTCATCTTTGCCTGCGCTAACTGATCCTCTGTCACCCTCGCCCCTGTTAAATTTGCTCCACTCAGGTTAGCATTTTTTAGATTTGCCTGACTAAGATTTGCCCCAATCAAGTTTGCTCCCCGTAAGATTGCGCCTTCTAGATTTGCCTGATGGAAAAATGCTTTTTCTAAATTCGCGTCTTGGAAATTTGCCCCCATCAGATTAGCTCGACAGAAATCTGAATTAGTGAGGTTAGCTTCCTGAAGGTTAGTCCGGGCTAATTTAGCCTGATTAAAAATAATCCGCCCTGATAGGTCTAGCTTTTGTAGATTTAATAAACTTAAATCCTGCCCAGCAAAGTCTCTTCGTCCCTTAGTGTAGGCTGTCATGAAAGTTTGATAGTCTAGTTTGGGCTGGGGTTTTGGCTTCCCGCCACTAGAGCTTAAACCAGTTTTGGCGCCCCCTCCAGAACTCCCCGACAAGGAAGTTCGGGGTGAACCAACTCCTCCCTGTTGCTGCCGCGCCCGCCGCGCCCGGATTGCTTCTGCCATGCTTCCTGCTCCAGTCCCAGTCCTAGGACCCCCCGAATTTAGACCAGCTAAATCTCCGGAAGAAGGCATCCCACCTTGTCTTCTATAGGCAGGGTTGGTGGGCGGAGGATTGTTGTTTTTGGCGGATAGACCTTGAGCCAGACTGTCAAGGTAAGGTTCCATATCCATTGCCCGGAGAATGTCATCGATCGATTGGTAGCGATGACGCACAGAAGCCTCTAGCAGTTTCTTGAGAACATTGGCAAAGTGGTCACTAATGCTGACGTACTGCTGCCACATCATTTCCCCTGTAGACGGGTTATAGTCAATGTCTTTAGGTGATTTTCCGGTGAGGAGATAAATACACGTTACCCCGACAGCATAGAAATCACTGGCATAAACTGGGCGCATGGCCATTTGTTCTGGGGGAGCAAAGCCGGGAGTACCGATCGCAAACTGCGTCAAGGCTGTCTGGTCTGCTACCATCCCTGCACCAGCAACATTAGGATCAATTTGGCTATGTTTAACAGCCCCGAAATCAATCATCACTAATTTCCGGTCTTGCTCCCTGCGAATCAGGTTTGCCGGTTTGATATCTCGATGAATTACTTTTTGGCTATGAATATACCGCAGTAGGGGCAGAATTTCGCTGAGAAACTGCTTAACTCCTGCTTCGCTAAAAGGACCATTCCGCTTCACTTCCTGTTGCAGAGTATAGCCAGCTACATATTCTTGGACTAAATAGAATTGATGTTTATCTTCAAAGAAATCTAATAGGCTGGGGATTTGGGGATGGTTGCCAATTCTGCCTAGGGTTCTAGCTTCCCGTTCAAATAACTCCCGTGCCATTTCCATCAGTTGAGGGGCGTTAGCATTGGGGCGAAGCTGTTTAATCACGCAACAAGGTTCCCCCGGTAGGGTCATAATGTTGGCAAGATAGGTAGCCCCGAAGCCTCCCTGCCCCAAGGCTCGGTTAATTCGGTAGCGATCGCGAAGCAACAAATTAGAGCCACAAGCCTCACACACTTGGGCATTGGCAGGGTTTTTAGGTTGGGGACAGTCTGGATTGAGGCAGTAGGTCATTGCTGCTTCCTGGGTAAGACACTATTCACGCAAACTAGAAACTGAAGATGTTTCGGCCTAGTTAGATATTTGGGGATATTTTCAAGGATCCTCAGGAGTACGCTGTTACTTTCTAATATAACTCTGTTTAGGTAAGAGTTAGGTGATGGGTTAAGGGATTTATTGTTTATTTAATAGATTCTAATAGATATTTAGTTAACCAAGAGAAACCTCGCAATTCTAAATTTTTCCCTAGATTAATTGGCTACAAGCAAATAATGCACCTTGCAGAAGATTAGCGATCGCTATGGTCTTCAAGTAATCATTATAAGTTTTCCTCATGCCAAATTTAAAAAAAGGGTGAAATCTTTTTTTAATTCAAATCCTGATCTAGCAATCTACTCAAAATCCTATTTGTATCAAGGATTTGGCAAGCTGGTATCAGAAGTATTCCTCAAAAGAGCTACTCGGTAGAACTTTTGAGCTGCTCCCGCCGCATCTGAATTGCTTCTGCCATGCTTCTTGCTCTACCACTATTCCCTGACTCCCCCGAGTTATTTTTGGTGAGCAAAGCTTGAACCAGATGATCGAGGTAAGGTTGCATATCCATCGCTCGGAGAATATCATCGATCGATTGGAAGCGGTGGCGGACTGATGGCTCTAGTAATTTTTTGAGGATGTTGGCAAAGTGGTCACTGATATTGACGTACTGCTGCCACCTCATTTCCCCGGTGGAGGGTTTATAGTCAATGTCTTGAGGTGATTTTCCTGTCAAGAGGTAAATACACGTTACCCCGACAGCATAGAAATCACTGGCATACACTGGACGCATGACCATTTGTTCTGGGGCAGCAAAGCCGGAAGTACCGAGGTTACCGAAATCGATCCGAGCCATCGTATGTTCTGGGTGAGGAAAGCCAGAAGTGTTGAGTTTTCCGAAATTGATCATCACTAGTTTGCGGTCTTGCTCCCTGCGAATTAGGCTGGCGGGCTTGATATTTCGATGAATTACTTTTTGGTTATGAATGTACCGCAGCAGGGGCAGAACTTCGCTCAGAAACTGCTTGACCCCTGCTTCACTGAAAGTCCCATTCCGCCTGACTTCCTGCTGTAGAGTATAGCCAGCCACATATTCTTGGACAAGATAAAATTGTTGGTTATCTTCAAAGAAATCCAACAGGCTGGGGACTTGGGGATGATTACCAAGTCTGCCTAAGGTTCTAGCTTCTTGGGCAAATAACTCCCGCGCCATGTTCATGATTTGAAGGGTATGAGCATTAGGACGAAGTTGTTGAATGACACAATAAGGTTCTCCCGGTAGGGTCATAATATTGGCAAGATAAGTCGCACCAGCACCTCCCTGCCCTAATGCTCGGTTGATGCGGTAGCGATCGCGGAGCCACAAATTAGAGCCACAAGCCTCACACACTTGGGCATTGACTGGGTTTTGAGGTTGGGGACAGGATGGCTTGAGGCAGTAGGTCATTTGATGTACCTATATTTAGGTGAAATTTAGGTAGTGGGTTAAGGTATTGGTTGATTATTCAATATAGCAATTCTAGACGGGTTGAAAGGGATGCGCTCAGAGGGTGCGTCCCTTTCAACCCTCAAAAATCCACAAATGATTTAGGATTGCGATCGGTTCTAAGAGGCTATTTATAAGGTCTGATTTTCCGCTCCCAGCGGGGGCGGAAAATCAGACCTTATAGCCACTTTATAAATGACCTCTAATAGGTATTCAATAAGAAATAGGATTATTTCTCAAAAAAATAATGTTTTTTGACATAGTTTGTCCTCCACAGCGTGAGATACATCCTTAACTGGTTTAATTCTTGTTTAATAACACCAAAGTAGGGGAAGTATTCCAGAATTTCTTGTCAGTGAAATTACTGAGGAGGTTGTTAATTACCTCAAAAAAGGTAAGATGGTCAAGGTTAATAGTAAAGCAATAATAAAGCAACATTAAATCAATGCGGATTTCTTGGAACTGGCTGCGAGAACTAGTAGATATTCATCTAACTCCAGAGGAGTTGGCAGAAACCCTAACTTTTGCAGGATTTGAAGTAGAAGATATTGAAGACCGACGCACTTGGGCTGCGGGGGTAGTAGTGGGGAAAGTGCTGGCGATCGAACCCCATCCCAATGCCGATAAGCTCCGGGTCTGCCAAGTGGATGTGGGCAGTGGCAGTGCTTTGAATATTGTCTGTGGGGCAGCCAATGTCCGGGCGGAGGCTCTAGTTCCGGTAGCAGTATCCGGGACGTATTTGCCTAAAATTGATTTAAAAATTCGTCCTTCTAAGTTGCGGGGGGTGCGATCGGAAGGGATGATTTGCTCCCTTTCAGAACTGGGTTTGGAAAAAACTTCTGAGGGGATTCATATTTTTGCTGAAGAAACCTTGGCGATCGGCACTGATGTCCGTCCTTTATTAGATTTAGATGATGTGATTCTTGACCTGACCGCTACAGCCAACCGGGCGGATGCCCTGAGCATGGTGGGAGTGGCGCGGGAGGTCGCAGCTTTGACTGGGGGACAACTCCACCTGCCTACTGTTGCAGAAATTTCTCTACCAGAAGGGGAGATTAGTCTGAATGTCAGGGAAACTACTGCCTGCCCTGCCTATCTGGGAACGGTAATTGAAGGCGTGCAGATTGCTCCGGCTCCTGCTTGGTTGCAACAGCGTCTGGCAGCGGCTGGAGTGCGTTCCATCAATAATGTGGTGGATGTGACTAACTATGTGATGTTGCAGTGGGGACAGCCCCTCCATGCCTTTGATGGCGATCGCCTAGCTCGCTTGGGCAACTCTGAGCAGGAAGCAGTCAAGCCGCCAACGATTGGGGTGCGTTTTGCTAGGGAAGAGGAAACTCTGAAAACCCTCGATGGCCAAACTCGCAACCTGCAACCTCAAAACCTGCTGATTACCGGCAATGACCAGCCGATCGCCCTCGCTGGAGTGATGGGGGGAGAAGAGACGGAAGTTTATGCCGGGACAACGAATATTGTCCTTGAGGCGGCTCTGTTTGAACCCATTGCTGTTCGCCGCTCTGCCCGCGCCCAAGGCATCCGTACCGAGTCTTCCTCGCGCTATGAGCGGAGTGTGAATCAGGCAGAACTAGAAATTGCCTGCAACTATGCGGTGGCTTTGATCTTAGAGGTAGCCGGAGGAAAGGCAGTTAGCCGCGCTGTATCCGATGATCGCCCGGATTATCGCGATCGAGCGATCGACCTCCGGTTGGCAAGGATTCATCATGTGTTGGGAGCAGTTAATCTGCCTGATGATGAGGTGGGAGAAATTACGGCGGCGGATGTGGAGCGGATTCTCACAGCACTGGGTTGTCAGCTAGAAGTTATCGAATCGGGAGATTTACCTGTATGGCGGGTGCGGGTTCCGCCCTATCGCTACCGGGATTTGGAACGGGAGATTGATCTGATCGAAGAAGTGGCTCGTCTTTATGGTTATGACAATTTCTGCGATCAGTTGCCAGAGCAGGCAGAGATTGGCTACCTGTCTACTGATGAATTTCTCAAGCGCAAGATTCGAGCTTCTTTCAGATCCGCAGGGCTAACGGAATTAGTCCACTATACCTACGCTGTGGATAAGTCCGCTGAGGCTGGGGGGATGGTGGCGATCGCTAATCCTTTATTTACCGAGTATGCAGTCCTGAGAAAGGATCTAATTCCGGGGTTGATGGCGGCTTTTGTCTACAACCAAGACCAAGGAAACGGGGCATTGAATGGTTTTGAAATTGGCAAGGTATTTTGGCGGGAAGAAGATGGCTTGCGGGAAGCTGATGCGATCGCGGGGATTTTTGGCGGGGACTATTCCCAAGGTAATTGGGGGGAATATAGCCAAGGGGCGGGTCTGAACTGGTATGTGGCTAAGGGCTTACTGGAAGGGGTGTTTCAAAATCTGGGGGTGCAGGTAGAGTACCAACCAGATCAACAAAGCCATCTCCTCCACCCCGGTCGCACGGCATCCCTATGGATTTCTGGGCAACGCTTGGGGCATTTTGGGGAAATTCATCCAGAAGTCCGGGCGCAGCAGGGAATGGTCGGCGGAATTTATGCCTTTGAGCTGGATCTGGAGACTCTGCTGATGGCTTTGGATCGAGAAGATATTCTGATCCCCAAATTCCAAGTCTATGGCAGCTACCCCCAGAGCGATCGAGATATTGCCTTCTTTGCTCCCCTCAAGGTCACCGCTGCTGAGATTACCAAGGTGATTCATCAAGCCGGGGGCAATTTGCTAGAATCCATCACCCTTTTTGATGAGTACCGGGGGCAGAATGTCCCAGAGGGGCAGCGGAGTTTGGCTTTTAGATTAGTCTATCGAGCGAGCGATCGTACCCTCACGGAGACAGAAATTGAACCAATCCATCAACAAATTCGGGAAGCTCTAGTAGAAAAATTTGGGGTGAATCTCAGAAGCTAAGGCAATATTAAAAGTAAATTTTCTCCCCCGAAGGGGGAGAAAATTTACTTTTAATATTGATAGTTATAAACTTCGGTAGTTTGTCTGCCGCAGACTACTTGATTATCTCTGATCAATGGGGGGGCTGGTTGACTGGTGCCGGGGCGGTTGGCAACGCAGAGAATAGTGACTTTAGCCGCGCTGGAGGCAAAAACTCCCCCCACATAACTACGGAGTTCCCGCCGCCGGGGAATGCTATAGACTACGGCTGTATTGGATTCATTGTCTGTAAAATACTCATAACCATTGACGCTGGGCAGTTCAACTTGTAGGTCTTGGAGATTATTAGAAAAAGAATTTTGCTGGGAAAAGAAATTGCCTTGGGCGCGGAGGAGGGAATCTAGATAGGGTTCGATCGCATTTATCTCCCTATTGTTGGATGACTGGAAACCACAGCGATGAACTTGCTTGGAGTCTTGATTTGAAATCGTCGGATCAAAGAAGGCGACGGTAATCTCGGCATTGTGAGTAGAGCAGCCTTGAGCAAGAGATTCGCCGTAAGCCTTGTTAGCACCAAAAATATTCAAAATCACGAGTGTAGCCATACTGCTGGAGGCTAAAGCCGCCAACTTAATTAGCCAGTGATTATTTATTTTCCGAGAATGGAGCATATTTATAATTGTGTAGGTTTGAGGTAGCGTCATAGTCTGGACTTATGCTTTGGGTTTGGAGATGGCGATCGTAGAGCGATCGGTAAATAAATCATTACTCCAGAATTTTGATCCGCAAATAAATCATTACTCCAGAATTTTGATCCGCAGGAAAATTAGGATGACGACAACTATCTATGAAATAGCTAATTTGCCTTTAACAACCCACAGCCAAGAGAAAAGACTGTTTTCCCTTAGCTACACTTCCACATCAGAATCAGGGATTTTTTTCTATGGAACTCAAAAACTGCAATTTAATTACATTTTTGAGGAAACCAGGATTACTAATACATTCCCTGATGGCAAAACCAGAAAAACCATTAATCCTATAGCCGATGCAGTACCTTGTAACACATGGATCAATGATTTTGGTGACTGGCAGATTGCGGGTAATGAAGTATTTTCCTCTGGTTCTAGGGTCGATCGTGACACTGAGGTTGCCAGAAGGTTTATTTATTACTCTGGTTTTGGCTTTGATGATAAGACAGGGCTTTGGAAATGTCAATGGAAACAGGAAGACCGACAAGAGGTGTTTAACTCTACTTTTGAATATGTAGAAACTGTAGAACTTGAATTAAATTTGGCAGATATGATCGGACACTATTTTGAATATAAATATGTAGACATCTCCTCTTGAGATATACTTCTTAGCCCTCTTAACAGACTCTCAATTTATTTGCTAGACTGAAAACCAAATATTGTTTAATGACCTTGACCCTTGTGCAAAAAGCAAGACTTGAATTATTTGGAATCGTTATCGCCGCTATTGCTGCTGCTGCCGGAGTAATTCAAGCATGGACTGCTTGGAAAGCCTATCAGCAACAAGAGGCTTAGCAACCAGTACCCCAAAATTCACCATCTATTGTCTATATCAGTCCTTCTCCTGTTCCAGTTGCCACACCAAATTCCCCGGCTGGGGCAAGTTTGGCAAGTGAGGTAGATGAAAATTATACTACCCTCCAAAATTTGTTGAAGGAGCGAAGATATAAAGAAGCTGACCAAGAGACAAACCGGATGATGTTGTTTGTGGCTCGACGGGTGAAGGAAGGTTGGTTAGATACCAAAGCTATTGATAGTTTCCCTTGCAAAGACTTACTCACCATTAACCAACTTTGGGCGCAGAATAGCAATGGACGCTTTGGCTTTGGTATCTAGGGACAAGTTTATAATCAGGTTGGAAACGATTTGGTAAAGTTTGATGACCGAGTGGAATGGCGAGTGAACGGAAATTGGAAAAGTTATGACGAATTGATTTGGGAAATTAGGGCTCCGAAGGCACATCTCCCTTATTTAAGGTTGGGGTGGAAGCAACTGGGGGGGTGGTTCTTCTCCGAACCGAGACTTGCAAAATGTAACATATAAGGCTTACAAGATTTTTCTTGAGAATTATCAGGGGATTCTTTTCCGTGAATCCGTACGGGTTTTGGGTTTTTGATACCTAGCACTGCGCCCTCTCAAAAGTCCTCCTGAGCTTTTACCTCCTGCGTACTACATCACAAAATCTCCCCCGCTATTTTCTGGCTATAGCAATTAGCAAAAATAAACTTCTCCGCCTCCGCCACTCAGTTCCTTGATGATTGGAAATCTATTGCTGGTTGAGGATTTCTTAAGGCTGGTTGAGCGAAGTCGAAACCAGCCCCACACCACCGGACTTCGACTTCGCTCAGTCCTCATCTTGTTCGCTCAATCCTCTTCTACAATACTTCGATTGGTTCTTATCTCGACTGGGTTGCTTGCCTCTTATTCATAATGCCCAATCTATAGAGTTTAAGCCAATATTTCCGAACTGAAGTTTAGACTAAATTCCAAAAGATGGAAGCGCTCTCAAAAGTCGGGAATCTAACCCAAGTCTCCTTATTAATCCCAAAATCCCGCCAGATTCCCGACTTTTCCTCTTCAAATCTTCTTATCTCTACCAAAAATTCCCGCAGTGAAAATTGTCCTTTCTTCAGGAATTTTCTCGATCGTAAATAGGAACACCTGACTACATCGATTACGAGTATAGAATGATTTTTATTCGGTCAGTTTTGACACATGCAGAATACAGCAAGGAGAGATAGAAAAATGACGAGTAGTTTAAAGATTCCTAGCCGCTATTATATGGACTTATTACTGCATTCCCACCCTGTCCGATCGACAACGAACTGGAATATACAGCTACCCAAACCCAGATCAACAAAATTTTAGTCTAAACTTCTGATTTTAATAACAGCCTCTCAGGATTTGCCCACCAAATGTTTTAGCTCATGGGGAGGAATTGCACCATATTCGGTGATAATTGCGGCAATTAAATTGGCAGGTGTGACATCAAAGGCGGGGTTATAAAACTCCACTCCAGAAGGACAAATAACGGTATCGCCGACTTGGGAAACCTCTTGGCTATCTCGCTCTTCAATGGGAATTTCTTGCCCAGAAGAGATCGCAAAATCCACCGTAGATAAGGGAGCCGCTACGAAGAAAGGCACATTATGCGCCTTCGCAATCAGCGCCACACTGTAGGTTCCAATTTTATTCGCCGCATCACCATTAGCAGCAATGCGATCGGCACCCACCACCACCGCATCGATCATCCCCCGCTGCATACAGTGAGCTGCCATACCATCGGTCAACAAAGTTACGGGAATTCCCTCTTGGACGCATTCCCAAGTAGTTAATTTTGCTCCTTGCAACCGGGGACGGGTTTCATCGGCGTAGACTCTTGCTAATCTACCCGCGCTCCATGCCGATCGCACCACCCCTAAGGCTGTGCCATAGCCAGCAGTAGCTAAAGCACCAGCATTGCAATGGGTGAGAATATTTAATTTTTCTGGACTAGCAGGCAGGGCAGCTAAACCATGATCGCCAATTAATTGACAGGTTTTCAGGTCATCGGCTTGAATTGCTTGGGCAGTAGTTAATAAAATAGCTTTAATCTCCTCCACCGTGCCCGCTGTATTTTGGGCAGTGCGAACCATCCGATCGATCGCCCAGAACAGATTCACCGCCGTGGGACGGGTCTGCCGCAGCATGATAGCGATGGTTTCTAATTCTGCTAGGAATTGCTGGTGATTGCCTGTCGTGATTTCCCTTGCCCCCAAATACATCCCGTAGGCTGCTGCCACGCCGATCGCTGGCGCACCCCGGACAATCATGGTTTTAATTGCCTCTGCCATGGCGATCGCCGTGGTAATTGGGACTACGGTATACTTGCTAGGTAATAAGGTCTGGTCAATTAAGAGAACATGGTCTTCCTGCCAAATTACGGGATAAATGGGATTAGTCATATTTGTTTATATAGGTTGATTTGAATTAGTTTACATTAGGACTTACTTACTGCAATCGAATCATTTAGGGTTTTGGAAGTTTTTGCGGGCTGAGCAAAGTTGAAGCCCGCAAAAACTTCCAAATAGCCAAGTCCTGTACATAAAAAAGGTAAAGGAAAAATGCTACCAGTTAATGCTGCCGAAGCAATCATTTTTGATTTAGTCCCCGCCTTCGATCGCCTAATCGATGACCCCAATTCTCCGGGAACAGATTCTTTAGTGGAAATAGTTGATCTCCTTGCCAGTGCTGGGCGGATCTTGGCAGCCCCAGTCACGGGCAAGCTGGATGTTCCCCACTGGGATAACTCCGCTATGGATGGCTATGCGGTGCATTATGCCGACGTGGAACACTGTAGCCCCCAGCAGCCAGTGGTTTTGAAAGTTGTCGAAGAAATTCCCGCCGGAAAAGTCCCCCAAGTAGTGGTGCAGCGGGGAGAAGCCGCCCGAATATTTACTGGCAGCATGGTTCCAGAAGGGGCAGATGCGATCATCATTCAAGAAGCCACCCAGCAGGATGAGGGGGACGATCCTAGTGAACCAGCTATTTGGGTACTAGAAGCGCCTAATGCTAGGGAGTTTATTCGTCGTCAAGGGGCTTTCTATCAAGCCGGGGAAAACTTGTTAGAGGCGGGGATCAAAATATTAGCCCCAGAAGTGGCTATTTTAGCCGCAGTGCAATGTACGCAAATTCCTGTTTATCGCCCTGTGAAAGTGGCGATTCTCTCCACAGGAGACGAGTTAGTGATTCCTGATCAAGTTTTACAACCGGGGCAGATTGTTGATTCTAATCAGTATGCCCTCGCCGCCCTAGTCCAACAAGCCGGAGCAATCCCGATCCGATTGGGGATCATTCCCGATCGCCCAGACCTGCTGCGGGAAGCGATCGCCCAAGCCGTGGCTGAAGCTGATATTGTCCTATCTACCGGGGGAGTTTCTGTTGGGGATTACGATTATATCGATCGACTACTCACAGAGCTAGGGGCAACAATTCATGTTAATTCCATTGCCATTAAACCCGGCAAACCCCTAACTGTCGCTACTTTTGTCGCAGAACCGAAACCAGTCATCTATTTTGGCATTCCCGGTAATCCCGCCTCTGCCTTGGTCAGCTTCTGGCGCTTTGTCCAACCGGTGATCAAAAAAATGTCTGGCTTGGCTGATGGTTGGCAGCCCCAGTGGGTAGAAGCTCACACCCAGCAAAACCTGCGATCCGATGGCAATCGAGAATCTTATCTCTGGGGCAGGGTGCATATCTACGAAGGGCAGTATCAATTCACCCCGGCTGGTGGTAGCCATAGTTCAGGGAATTTAATTAATCTCTCCCAAACAAATGCCTTGGCGGTAGTGGCGATCGGGACTACCCTAATCCCCGCCGGAGCCTCTGTCCGAGTCCTCCTCACCCAAGATTAATGGAAGACTGATATAGTCTTGCTTTTACTCTTTTCCAACTAATTTCTTCTAGTAAAAACCAGCTCCAACTTGGTTTGATTTCTGGACGTTTATGGGGAGTAATAACTAATAAATATTTACTTATTAATCCTAAGTGATAAAGCAATAGTGGCAGTTGGGAAATGGGGGCTAGATGCAGAGCAAAGCTACAAATAATCAAATCATAATTACTACCTAATAAAACTCCCTGAGAAATATCCATAAAGGTGAATCTTTGAGCAATTCTCCTAGTCCTTTTTTGATAATTTTCATAGGTAAAAGGATCTATGCCATCAATATTAATGATTTTTATTTTTTCTAAAGCCAGAGTCACTTCTCCACTGCCGCAGGCTAGATCCATTACTCTGACAAAAGATAAATCTCCGGTTTTACACCAGTTTAAATACCATTTTTGCCAAGCTAATTGTACAATTTCCGCAATAACTAAATCATGGGGATTACGATAACTACTGCCAAACTTTTTATAGTATTCATCAATGTCATGCTTTATATAGGCATCTCGGATGGATGAGTTCTGACTAACAATAGGATGTTGACTTTTATTTACATTTATACAACTTTTATTTAGGTGGTTTTTGTTCATAAATCTCAATAATATTCCCGTGATTATCTTCATCCTAAACCTAGAGCTAGTGCTATACTCATTTATTATAGTAACTATAGCAATTACAAATAATTTACTAGATCAAGTTGCTTCTAGTCAGTGATTTTACCCACTCACCGCAGGCGGGTGAAATTATTCAGGGTTGTTATATTACTTTAGTATCGAGCCTTGCATGAGTTTTCTAATCCTAAAGATATCCTAGAGAAAAATATAGATAAAGCTTTTAGAGTAGTATGAAAACTATTGATTTCCTATAGAGCAATCTTAAGGTAAGTTGAGGAGATGAAGTTGAGAGTTTTTCTGGAGTTTTACTTCTGATCAAAATGTAACTTGATCGGCTCTAATTAAAGATGCTCTGTCTGTAGTTGTAGTAATATATGGCTTGTAATATCTATTCTTTAGGTTCACTGCTATGCCCCTGACATATTTTGACCAAGCAAAGGTAATGGTGGTAGATGATCACGCTCCTAGCCGTATGACTGCTGCGGCTCTACTCTCAGTAGAGGGCTATGATGTCTTAGAGGTAGAGAGTGGGATCAAAGCTTTGCGCTTGGTGAATGAGTATGAACCAGATTTGATTCTGATGGATGTGATGATGCCAGAGATGGATGGCTTTGAGGTGTGCCGCCGTCTCAAGGAAGATGAACACACTCGCCTGACTCCATTGATTTTTGTGACTGCCCTCCATGATAAGAAATCAAGAATTGCTGGGATTAATGTGGGGGGGGATGATTTTTTGACCAAGCCCTTCGATCGCCTAGAGCTATCCGCTAGAGTTCGGTCTTTAATTAATCAAAAACGTCTCAATGAAGACCTAGATCACGCAGAGCAAGTATTATTTTCGATCGCTAAAACTGTAGAAAGTCGAGACCCTGTGACGGGAGACCATTGTGAACGCCTGATGATGTTAGGTAAGGATTTTGGCGAATACCTCAACCTCTCTCGCATGGCAGTACGCGACCTGATGTGGGGCAGCTATCTGCATGATATTGGCAAAATCGCCATTCCTGATGCCGTGCTGCTGAAGAAAGGAAGTTTTACTCCTGAAGAAAGACTAATTATGAATCAGCATGTGATCATTGGTGAGCGTATCTGTCAACCCCTAAGGACGATGCGGGGAGTGATCCCGATTATTCGTCACCACCACGAGCGCTGGGATGGCAGTGGCTATCCTGATGGCTTGGTCGGCAATAATATTCCTATCTTGGCACAGGTATTCCAGATTCTGGATATCTACGATGCTCTACGGAGTGAGCGCCCTTACAAAGTTGCCTTGTCTCAATCTCAGGCATTGAAAATTATGCAGGAAGAAGCCGATCGCGGCTGGCGGAATCCACAACTTGTGGATCAGTTTCAGGATTTTATTAGTCATATTTCCCAGCATGTTAAGGTAGGCTAATTAAATTCACAAGAACGTGCCGCGCGGCACATTCTTACCTCCGATTATTTTCTGATCCAATATAATTGACCTTCATAGAGATCCATCACTGGTTGGTTGCTCATCCGAATTAGGTTTTGATCGTGGGTAGTCACAATAACTGTGGCGCCTAAGTCACTCATTTTTTCTAGCAATCTCAGGATTTGTTGCGAATTATCTAAGTCCAAATTACCCGTTGGTTCATCAGCCAAAATTAGGGATGGAGTACTGATAATTGCCCGTGCCAAACTAATTCTTTGTTGTTCTCCCCCGGATAGTTGTTTGGGATATTGATCTACCTTGTCTGCCAAGCCTACTAGTTGCAAAGTGGGAATTAGGCGGCGGCGAATTTCCTGTTTTGCATAACCTTGTGCCCAGAGAACAAAGGCGACATTTTCCCCTACAGTTCGATTTTCAATTAGTTTATAATCTTGAAAAACTATGCCAATTTTACGACGGATTCTGGCAAGGCGATCGCCCCGGAGTTTCTCTACTGCTACGTCCTCAAAAATCACCTTTCCACTGGAAGGTTTTTCTGCACCGTAAAGCAATTTAAGTAATGTTGATTTCCCTGCTCCTGATGCCCCAGTAATAAATAAAAATTCTCCTTGAGTAACGTGGAGATTAATATCCGATAAACAGTGTCTGCCATTGGGATAAACCTTACTGACGCTCTCCAATTTAATAATTGTGGGAGCGGAGTTTGCTTGAGGTGTTGATGTTTGATGAGGAGGAATTCTCGCTGATTGCACTTTATTATTAGCTAATTTTTACTGAATAATGCTCTGAGGGCAAACTTGGGCAGGGCTGACATGCGCCGCCACCGCCAAGGCTCTTGATAGAGACGATAGAGCCATTCCAAATTATTATTTCTCAACCATCCCGGCGCACGGGTTTTCACTTCTGCCCAGATATCAAAACTACCACCAACGCCAATCCAGATGGCTTGGGGGCAGAGATGACGATGGCTGGCAATCCATAATTCTTGCCGAGGGACACCCAATCCTACCAAAATGATTTTGGGTTGGATTTTTGTCAGTTGCTCCAAAAATGCTGGGGTATCTTCTGGAGTCAGGTAGCCGTGCTGGATGGCGGCGATCGCTAAACCCGGATATTTTACTTGCAATTTTTCCGCCGCCGTTGCTGCCACTCCCACCGCACCACCATAAAATGCTACTGGATAATCACTTCCCAATTCCCCAGCTTTTTGTAAGAGAGAGGCGGCAAGTTCAATTCCCGGACAGCGCTGCGATCGTTCCCCTTTTAAGCGCAGATACAAAACCACCCCCGCCCCGTCAGGAATTACTAACTCTGCTTCATGAATAATGACATCAAGTTTTGGGTTTTTCTCTGCTTGGATCGCCATCTCGGCATTGAGAGTCACCACCTGTACTCCTTGTCCCTGTTGCATCCTCTCTACTAACCATTCGGTGTAGTCATCCAACAGATGCACTGGAGAACCCAAGACTAGGAATTTTTTTGGAGGTGTAGCAGAAGTAGTCATAACAAAATAATCAGAAAACTTATTAAGGCTTATCAAGGAATTAATTATAGCTTTGTGGTGCGTAAGTGCTAGAAAAAAATAAAGCAGCGCTAGCAATTGGAACCAGAAGCAAAAACTGGCGGCTATACTGGTGACACCCATTCAGATATGAACCCCGGTTATACCTATGCTTACCCGCCAATCCTTGATGCAAGCCTGTCTAGGCTTGGGTTTTGTGATCACTTTTATTTCTCCTGCCCTTGCTCAGATCACCCCCAACGGAGTGGGGACTTTGGTTAACTCCCAAGGCAATCAGATCAATATCTCTGGGGGAACTCAGGCGGGGGGGAATCTTTTCCATAGCTTCCGGGATTTCAATGTTAATTCATCTCAAGTTGCCAACTTTTTGAGCAATCCTCAGATACAGAATATCCTCGCCCGAATTAATGGCGGAAATACTTCTTTGATCAATGGTTTATTGCAAGTCACGGGGGGAAATTCCAACTTATTCTTAATGAATCCGGCGGGGATAGTTTTTGGTCAGGGGGCAAGCTTAAATATTCCTGCCAGCTTCACTGCAACAACCGCTAATCAAATTGGGTTTGGGAATAATTTATTTAATGCTTTTGGGGATAATAAGTTTTCAGCTTTGATTGGGAATCCTGATAGTTTTGTTTTCACTACTAACCAAGCTGGAAGTATTGTCAATGCTGGGAATTTATCGGTGACACCGGGGCAGGGGATTAGTTTGATTGGGGGGAATGTTGTTAATACTGGCAATATCAATGCGGGGAATATTACTTTAGCGGCAGTGCCGGGAACTAATCGGGTGAGGATTTCTCAACCGGGGCATATTTTGAGTTTAGAAATTGTGCTGCCTGTAGATGCTGTAATCACGCCTCTAGACTTGCCTCGGTTACTAACAGGATCGGACTTGCCGGGAATTATTAGTAATAGTTCAACTGTGCAAGTTGCAGGGGTTGAGATTCCCACGGGTCAAGGGATAAATATTACTTCTGGAAATCTTGGTACTTTCTCTCAAGGAGGGGTAATTAATGTACTGGGTGACAGAGTTGCCCTAGTGAATGCCAACCTGAATGCAAGTGGTAGCAATGGCGGGGGAACGATTCGAGTAGGTGGGGAATATCGAGGCGGGGGTGTGAATCCCTTTAATTCTCGGATTACCTATGTGGATTCTCGTTCTTTTTTGAATGCGGATGCAGTTAATTCTGGCAACGGCGGTCGGGTAATTGTTTGGGCTGATGATACTACAAGATTTTATGGGAATATCTCTGGTCGAGGGGTGACAGGTAGCGGGGGATTTGTGGAGGTATCGGGGAAGGTCAATCTGGCTTTTGATGGGCGGGTGGAGTTGTCGGGGGCTAATGGATTAAATGGAACTTTGTTGCTGGATCCTACGGATATCATAATTCAAGCAGGGGCGGGAAATGGAGATGGATCGCTTCCCAATATTGCTCTAGGAACTCTACCTGATCCTATGACTATTTCGGCGGGGGCTTTGGCGGCTGTAGCTCCCACCACTGCTATAGATATTCAAGCTAGTAACAACATTACTTTCAATGTTCCGGTAACTTTTGCTGCTTGTACTACAGGAACTTGTGGAGCAATTTCTTTTACTGCGGGGGGATTATTTAATACTAATGGGAATGATATTATTGCCTCTGGGAGAGACTTCCGGGTTACAGCAGGGAGTATTACAGCGGGAAATATTGATACATCTATCTCTACTGTACTCAGGAATGGGGGCAGTATAAGCTTGATTGCTACCAATGGAAATATTAATACTGGGAATATTAGTGCTGGGTCTAGTGTAGTTAATGCTAATTCTGGGAATGGAGGAGATGTTATTACCTCTGCACTAAATGGTAGTGTCAGTGTTGGCATTATTAATAGTCGTTCAGCAGTATCAGGCAATGGGAATTCTGCTAACGGAGGAAATATTAGAGTGACAGCTAATAATGGTGAAATAACAGCAACAGCAATGATTACTAGCAGTAGTCCGGGAGTTTTTATTTTTGGTTCACGCACACTCAGTGGAAATGCAGGTAATGGAGGCAATATCACTATTGATGCAACTAATAATGTAGTTATAAACTCAGTACTTTTTCCTGATATTGATCCAACCAACCTTTTATCTCTTGATACTCGTACCTTTTCTTTAGATTATACTCCTACTTCTTATGTAGATGCTACTGTTGCAGGTAATGCTTTTCCTGTTGGCACTGGTGCAGGTAATGGAGGCAGGATTAGGGTTAATCAGAATATTACTAATAATGGTGATTTCGTTGCTCGTGGTGAAATTAATAGTACTACTAATTATCTGAGATTATTGACTGACGTACAAGCAGGGGCAGGCAGTATTCGTCTGACTGCTGGTAGAAGTATTACTACATCAGTAATAGATGGAGAGTCTTCCATAAATCTAAATGCTGGTAGTAGTATCACTAATACAGCTATCAGTGGATCACGAACAGCAATGCTTGCAAATTCTTCTATAAATATAAATGCTGGTAGCAGTGTTGTTATATCAAGAATAGTTGGGGGAGGAATAGTTGGGGGAACTTTTCTAGGGTCGTTAAATATAGAAGCTGGGAGTAATATTGATATTCTAGACCCAGATTATTACGGGACTATGAATCTACGTGCTGGTAGCAATATTAATAATAGTAGAGGTATAGATACTAATGGCGATGTAAACCTAATTGCTGGTGGAAATATTAATAGTGGCGGCATAGCCGCTGCTAATTTCGGACCGGGTAATGGTAGTGGGTGGGCTGTAAACCTAAATGCTGGTGGCGATATTAATCTTACTTATGGTGTACTAACTGCTAGTCAAATTCCTCTCCCTTTCATTCCTTTTGTTTTTCCTTCCTTTGGGAATGGTGGACCTGTAAACCTAAACGCGGGTGGAAATATTACTACAGGACGAATACAGACTGATAGTTATTCAGGAGGCACAGGAGGTGTAGTTAATGTAGTTGCTGGAAATCTATTTAGAGCCACGGGAAGCATTACTAACAGAGATAATATTCTTGCCAGCATCAGTACAGCCGGAGGCAGTGGCGGCGGGTCAATTAATATTACTCATGGTGGTAGCACCTCAGTTCCCTTTGTTGTTGGCAATGCAACAGTTAATGGCACAGCCGCAGCTATTACTAGTGGTTTAGGAGGGAATACTATCAATAACCTCACAGTTCCCGTTCCTCCTGAAGTCAACACCTACGGCACAAACATCACCATCAGAACCACAGCCCCTACCCCTATTCCTGCTTTCCTAATTCCCCTACTAATCAACCCCACCCCACCGCCAACCCCAACCGCCGTAGTTGTTGGCACACCACCGCCCCCTCCAGAACCAATTTCTCAAACCACCTCAGCTTCCCCAGTTATTTCTACCCCAGTCACTACTCCAGTCCTCACAAACTCTCCCAACTCAGTTATTCCCCCAGTAACGCTACCTCCAACTCCCACAGCACCTACAAATCAAATAATCACTCCCCCAACCCCATCCCCTAACCCAAATCCCATCTCCCCCGGCACCCAATCTGCCCTAGCCACCACTCTCACCATCCTCAACTCCCAAAACTCTCTATCTACCAACCTTGATATCATTGATCCCAATCTCCAATCTGCCAGAGCCAATAACCCAGCTATTCCCATCCTGACAAGGATTCCTACCTCCTCCCTAGAAAATATCCTCCGCTTGTTAGACGACCCCTTCAAAGAGGAATTTCAAGCCTTCACCGGAATTGGTGATGAAATTGCCACCCTTGATGTCAATCAAGCTCAAGATATTCTGAGCCGGATTACCAAAGAAACCAACGTCAAACCAGCTTTCATCTATGTCTTCTTTACTCCCGCCAACGATGCCAACGCCCGCGATCGCACCGTCAATTCCGCCCGGACTCAACTCTTCCGTAATCCTAGCAATACTGATACCCTAGAAGTCGTCCTTGTCCCCCCCACCGGAGACCTAGTAAGAGTTCGGTATAACGCATTAACCCGCCCTGAAGTTCTCGAAAGTGCCGGGGAACTTACCAGAGGCGTTGCCCGGAGGAGCGTGTATGGCCGTGGCTCTAGGCGGATGTATGACTTGATTATTGCGCCCCTTGAAGAAGACCTCAAGAGATTAAAAATTGATAACCTAGTTTTCTTGATGGATGCAGGATTACGCTCCATGCCGATCGCCGCCATGCAGAGCAAAGATAATCGATTCATCATCGAAGACTACAGCGTTGCTTTGATGCCTTCTTTAACCTTGACTGATACCATCTATAGCTCCATCAAAGATTCTCAAGTTATGGCAATGGGAGCCGATCGCTTTGTAGTTGATAACCTTAAACCCCTACCCGGCGTTCCCGTAGAACTCAAAGCCATCAACCAAATCCGGGGCGGCAACATCTTCCTCAACGAAAATTTCACCCTCAGCAACCTACGCCAGAATCGTCGTCCCGAACAAAGAATTGTCCACTTAGCCACTCATGGCTCCTTCTACGGAGATAAGGTCAACTCCTACATTCAACTCTGGGGAACCGAAAGACTCACCCTAGAGCAAATCCGCGCCTCTGGTTTTGGCACTCCTCCCGTAGACCTCTTAGTCCTCAGTGCCTGCGAAACCGCCCTAGGAAATACCGATGCCGAGCTAGGTTTTGCCGGGTTAGCCGTCACCTCTGGAGTCAGGTCAGCCCTAGCAAGTTTATGGCAAGTCAGCGATGAAGGCACAATGGGCTTGATGGCAGAGTTCTATCAACAACTACAAACTACCACTACCAAATCCGAAGCATTACGGCAGGCACAACTGGCAATGCTCCGGGGAGAAGTACGCTTAGAAGGCGGTAGTTTAGTGACTCCCAAGGGGAATTTTGCCTTGAATGAGGAGTTGAAAAAATTGGGAGACAGACAACTCACCCATCCTTTCTTCTGGAGCGCCTTCACCATGATTGGCAATCCTTGGTAGCGTGTGCCTCCGTTGGGGATTCATATTAAATCAAGCCATCGGCAGAATGTCGCTGAAGCCATGTTTACACACTAGTTGCAACTTTCTGAGCGTTGAGATATTCCTGATACTTTGTCTCATCCCCACCAAAGGAATCAGCAGAGATGATGCGATCGGGAACTGGGGTTAACTCACTCTCGATCGGATCGTAAACGCACCAGCAAACCACTACGATAGTGTACTCAGTCCCCATAGGCATATCAGGGGTATATTCTTCTACTCTGTCAACCTTCCAATCGCCTTTTTTCTTGTAATGAGTACACCAGCCATGCTTGTTGGGGTCATGCTCTGCATCTATTCTTACCTTTTGTAAAGGTCTATATCCCGGCTCTGGAACCTCCGATCCTGTGCTATCGAAGTGTTCGCAAAGTATATCTGTGAGACTGTTGGTATGGGCAAACATCCGATCTTCCCATCCGTGTTCATCATCAGCCTTAAAAATAACCCATTTACGCGATCTAGTCATTTTCGTAATCCCTCCTAGGAAATTCGGTTTCACCATCAAAAACACAGTCAACTTTGAGGGTGTCTCCCTTTATTTTCTCGACATCCTTCAGCCGCCAGCCATACTTTTTTTCCATCTTCTCGCAGTCCTTTTTGCTGGCTGCTCCATGTCTAGAAACATCTTCTTCTGCATCATAGCGAGGTTTAACCATTGCGATCGGACTCCTTAGGCGAAGGTGGGATTTTGCCTTGGTTGTCTGCATCTTCTATCGCTTTTTGGAGGAGAAAACTCGCAAGGTTAGCGATCGCCCTGCCGTCTGAAACAGCCCATCTTTCTAGTTGCTGAAAAATCCCATCTGGGAGTGTTACCTGTATTCGCTTGCTCACAATAAAATCCATGTTTCTTTACTCCTATAGTACCTATTTGGGGACTTTCAATGTTGCATAGTACCTATTCTACGACTGTTTCTGTCTTGGTGGTACTATCTCAGTCATTTTGTGTCATATTAGGTACTTAAAGGATCACGAATTAGCTAGTTTTCACAATTCTCTGACCAGTTTCTGGGGCGAAGAGATGGAACTTATCTGGGTCGATCGCGAGCCACAACTTATCCCCAATAGTTGCCCGATGATCACTGGTCAGGCGGACTTGGAGATTATGGGCAGCGGCTAAATTTACAAACAAATAGGTATCATTGCCCAAGGATTCCACTAAGTCTACCGTTACGGGCAGATAACCAGAACCTTGATTACTCAAGCTGGGGTTACTTAAACTTAGGTGTTCAGGACGGATCCCCAGAGTGATCGATCGCCCCAGATAAGCCGCTAAAGTATCACCCCAATCCGCATTTAACTCTAGCTGAAACTGGGGATGCACTAATAACCTCGGAGTTTCTACCCGAATTGGCAAGAAATTCATCGGCGGAGAGCCAATAAACTCCGCCACAAATTGATTGGCTGGCTGGTGATACAACTCCAACGGGGTGGCAATTTGTTGGATTTTGCCCCCTTGCATTACCGCAATCCGATCGCCCATGGTCATCGCCTCTACTTGGTCATGGGTGACGTAGATCGTGGTGGTTTTTAGCTGCCGTTGTAGCTTGACAATCTGGGTGCGGGTTTCGGTGCGGAGCTTGGCATCTAGGTTCGAGAGGGGTTCATCCATCAAAAATACTTGGGGATTCCGGGCGATCGCCCTTCCCAGCGCCACCCGTTGCCGCTGTCCTCCCGATAATTGCTTGGGTAAGCGATGCAGCAGGTTTTCCATTTGTAACAATTGGGCAACCTGACTTACTTTGGCACTAATTTCCCGTTCGCGATCGGAGGCATACCGCAAGAAACTGGGCAAACTACGGGTAGTTTCCACCAATAAATTCTCTAGCCACACCGGAAAATTAGTTTTCCCCAAACTATCCTTAGTCCGTCGCAACCCAAAGGCAATATTGTCATAGACCGATAAATGGGGATACAGGGCATAACTTTGAAATACCATCGCCATATTCCGCGCCTTGGGGGGCAGATCGTTAACAACTTTTGACCCTACATAAATTTCACCCCCGGAGACTGTTTCTAGTCCCGCGATCGTCCGCAGCAGGGTACTTTTGCCACAACCAGAGGGACCCACTAGCACCATAAATTCTCCATCGGCAATAGTTAAATTAATCTCCTGCAAAACAGTCGTGATACCACTACCCTGAGCAGTCCGAGCCGGGAAGGTTTTATGGAGATTTGCGATCGTTACTTGTGCCATAGCTCTAGAGAATTGGGGAGAAAATTGAGAAGATAATGAAAGTAGCTAATCTAGGATACCAAAATGCCAGAACCCCGACCGATCGGGTCAGGGTTCTGGAGGAAATAATAATGTAATTAATTAGGATGGCTTCAGCCATCACCTAAGATATCAAATTAAGTTATCAAAAGCACCAACACAGAGACTAGTTAGGCTAGTTGCTCTCTTTCCCGCTCAAGGATTTGGATTAAAGCACTGTCTCCACTAGCTTTAGCGGCTTCTAGACGCTGCTCTAGTCTTTGGCGGAGGTTAGCACGATGAACTTCAGCAACGTGTTGCAGATTTTTGCGACGCATCATATCCATAATTTTTCTCCTATAATCTTCGCTTGTTTTGTGTAGATTCTATGACTTAACTATAACAAATCTAGCAAAAATAGTAGCAATAGTTACAGAAAATTTACGATCAAATGAAAATAAAAAGATTTGCTTAATGATCTATAGCGAGCCTCAATCATTTGTGGATTTTTTATGGTTGAAAGAAACCTCCTTGGAGGTTACATCTCTTTCAATTTATTTAACGTGAATTCGGGTTAAGGGCTTTTGGAGGGGCAGCGCAACGCGCTGCCCCTCCAAAAGCCCAATTTTGCGTGCGCGAAGCGCACGCAAAATTGGGAACTTTAGCTTGTCCTGAACTGAAGTTATTTACAGCAAGATGAAAATGGGTAGCTGTAGCCACCCATTCTCAAGAGGATATAGACAAAAAAATCAGGAGAATATACTTCCCCTGAAAATATCTTCTGAAAGAGAAATTACTTTCTTCCTGAACCTAAGCTGTATTTTGAATTTTTTTTGTAATGTAACTAAGACTAAAAATCCCTTGCCTTGCGGCGATCGAGGAAATAGAGTCTTTTAATAGGCAAGTCCCATGCTCCGAGTGGTTTCTGCACCTAGGTAGACCCGGATGCTGAGGAAATCTGTGGGGCAGGCGGTTTCGCAGCGCTTGCAACCAACACAGTCTTCGGTGCGAGGAGAAGAAGCAATTTGTGATGCCTTGCAACCATCCCAAGGAACCATTTCTAGGACATCTAGGGGGCAAGCACGGACGCACTGTGTACAACCAATGCAGGTATCGTAAATTTTGACGCTATGAGACATAGGATAACGGCTCCTTGCTGAGTGTTCTTTTTTTTTGATATGGGTCGGAAAACTGGAAGTTTGAGAGTTATTTTACCTTGGGTTTTGCTATGGTTCTCTAGAAAGGGCGAATAACTTCAAATTCCTTAACAGTTCGTAGATAAAGTTCGCAAGTTAGCGATCGCCCCCTGAGTCTGGCGGTTAAAACCGCGACTATTAAGAATAGGACTTACGCACTGCCAACGAATTATCGAGAGTTCTAAAGTTTTTTGCGGGCGCTCCGCGCCCGCAAAAAACTTCAAATGCGTAAGTCCTAAAGAACAAAGTCCACCGGCGCGGACTAAGAAAAATCTCGGACTTTCTGCAACCTAGGTCGTCAGGTTTTGCTCTTGTAGATACGACGGCTCGACTGAGCGTAGACGAAGGTCTGAGCTTCTCTGATTTATCCGGCATGGTACGTCTTTAGTCGCTAAGATTACTCCTTTTAGACATCCTCTTATAAATGACTTCTTAGAGGCTATTTATAAAGTCTGATTTTCCGCCCCCGCCGGGGGCGGAAAATTAGACCTTCTAGCCACTTTATAAATGACCTCTTAGGGTTAGATTTTGATTAGAATTAATCAATTATCATCATCTCAACTGTTGGCTAGAAGTTTATGGCTACCCGAAAAAGTTCTCTTCTCGCTATAGATGCTGTAGGTACTAATGATCTGGAGCCGGATATTAGTGATTTGGTCATCGAGGATGATTCCCTAGGAGACTGGCTTGATCCTGATCTAGAGCCAGATATTAGTCACCTTGTCATTGAAGACGATCGCCCCGTGGACAACATTTTTTCAGCTAAACTCCAGCGCCTTTTAGTAGAAATCCTTTATACTTCTTGGGGAAAGCGCAACTTTTTTGCCGATGCCAATGTGGGCATCTTCTTTGCCCTGAAGCAACCTCCCCTAGTCCCAGATATGTTCCTAGCTGTTGATGTGGAAAATCCGCCCAATCTTCAGGAACAGAAACATCGTACCTATCTAGTATGGGAATTTGGCAAATCCCCTGATGTGGTGGTTGAAATTGTCTCTAACCGTAAAGGGAATGAACTAGGTAGTAAGCTCCGGGACTATGCCCGCATCGGTGTCACCTATTACGTAGTATTTGACCCTCTAGAAAAATTAGGCACAAAGCTCTTATATATCTATGTTCTCCGGGAAGGTCACTACGAAGAATTAGCTCCCGAATCTAGAGAAATATTTTGGCTGCCTCAAGTGGAATTAGGTTTGCAGGTGTGGCGAGGATGGTATGAAGGGACGGAGAATTCTTGGCTGAGGTGGTGCGATCGCGCTGGCAACCTCTTACCCACAGGAGCAGAGCAAGCTCAACAAAACCAGCAAATCATCAAACAGGAGAAACAAAAAACTAAACAGGCAAGACAAAAAATAAAGCAGGAAAAGCAAAGAGCAGATCAAGCAGAGGCAAGAGCAGCAGAGTTACTATCTCGGCTAAGGGATTTAGGGATAGAAGAGTAATTTGTTCTAGCAAGCATTAGTAGGGGGTTCGCATTTGCGCCAGAGATTTCATTGTTTAGATGACTGTCTGGCAAATGCGCTACCCCTACAACAAAATTCATCCACTCTATTCCTTGCCGCATTGGATTAAACCCAACCCATTGAGGTTGTTATGCTACTTCGATTTAAAATGAGCATCTTGTAGGTGGAGGGGTGCTTTGCACCCCTCCACTTATTCCCCAAAAAAGGAAACACAGTTTCCTTAGAAGAATTGCTGATCACATGAGTATTGTTTTACGATTATTACTGCATAATGGTAATCTGAATTTTTGGGGTAGGAAATTTCTCAATATATAAAGTAGGGTGGGCATTGCCCACCAGTAAAGAAAATAGCGTCGGTATGCCCACCAGCAAAGATAGCTAAAGTAGCCAGCTACTGACAAATTTCAGTAATAGATTAATTAATATATTAAATGCAAACTATGCGGACTCATTATTGTGGCGATATTCGGGGGAATCAGGTAGGGGAACAGGTATCCCTTTGTGGCTGGATCGATCGCCGCCGAGATCATGGGGGTGTGATTTTTCTGGATCTGCGCGATCGCTCTGGCATCGTCCAGATTGTCGCTGACCCAGTGCGGACTCCCGAATCTTACCCTCAAGCAGAACACCTGCGTAGTGAGTACGTGGTGAGAATTACAGGGCGAGTCACTGCTAGACCAGCCGATTCTCTCAACCCCAAATTACCCACGGGGGAGATTGAAATCTATGCCGACCAAATCGAACTCCTCAACGAAGTATCTAAGCAACTACCTTTCATGGTTGCTAGTGCCGAGGGGGAAACTATTAAGGAAGAACTCCGCCTTCGTTATCGTTATCTAGACCTGCGGCGGGAACGCATGACCCAAAACCTGCAACTCCGACATCAAGTAGTCAAAGCTATGCGTCGCTACCTCGAAGATCAGGAAAACTTCCTAGAAATTGAAACTCCGATTTTGACCAAATCCACTCCGGAAGGCGCACGGGATTATCTCGTTCCCAGCCGGGTTAATCCCAGTGAGTGGTATGCCCTGCCCCAATCTCCCCAACTATTTAAGCAATTGCTAATGGTGTCGGGTTTTGATCGCTACTATCAGATTGCCCGTTGCTTCCGGGATGAAGACCTACGAGCCGATCGCCAACCAGAATTTACCCAACTGGATATGGAAATGAGCTTCATGGAGCAGGAGGAAATCCTCAAGCTGAATGAAGGTCTGGTGAGTTATATTTTCAAGCAAGTGAAGGGAATTGATATTCCTACTCCCTTCCCCCGCTTGACCTATGCTGAAGCCATCGATCGCTATGGTTGCGATAAGCCCGACACCCGCTATGGGTTGGAGCTAGTCGATGTTTCCGATATTTTGAAGGATTCAGGATTTAAGGTGTTTTCTGGAGCGATCGCCTCTGGCGGCATTGTAAAAATCCTGCCCATTCCGGGGGGCGATCAGGCAATTTCCAATGTGCGGATCAAGCCCGGTGGCGATATTTTTAAGGAAGCTGCCACTGCTGGAGCTAGAGGTTTAGCTTATATTCGAGTCCGGGAAAACCTCGAATTTGATACTATTGGGGCAATTAAAGACAATCTCACCCCAGAGCAAAAACAAGAATTAATCACCCGCACCGGGGCAAAACCGGGGCATTTATTACTTTTTGCTGCTGATACCGCCACGGTGGTAAACAAGAGCCTCGATCGCCTCCGTCAATACATTGCCAAGGAACTAGACCTGATCCCGACGGATCAAAATAATCTCCTTTGGGTAGTAGATTTCCCCATGTTTGAATGGAATGCCGAAGAAAAGCGCCTAGAAGCATTGCACCACCCCTTCACCGCTCCCCATCCAGAGGATCTGGCTGACCTAAAAACTGCCAGAGCGCAAGCTTACGACCTGATTCTCAACGGTGTAGAAGTGGGCGGTGGTTCCAAACGGATCTATCAGCGGGAAATTCAGGAACAGGTTTTCAGTGCGATCGGTCTATCTACGGAAGAGGCTTATAGTAAATTTGGGTTCCTCCTAGAAGCATTTGAATTTGGCACCCCACCCCACGGCGGCATTGCCTACGGTCTCGATCGTCTAGTCATGCTCCTAGCTGGAGAAGAATCTATCCGAGACGTGATCGCCTTCCCCAAAACCCAACAGGCACGTTGTCTCCTCACCGATGCTCCCAGTAGCGTAGACTTAAAACAATTGAAGGAACTCCAAGTAGCTTCTACCTATAAACCCAAGCAATAAACAGTCTAGTAGTGGCGCAAGACCTTGCGCCACTACCCATAACTGATAACTGATAACTGAAGTGATGAATCCAGTCCTGATTACAAAACTGAATAATGCTTTTACTCTGTTTTTGAGTTTATTGGTCGAGGCGATTCCCTTCTTGATTTTGGGTGTGTTGCTGTCTAGTTTATTGTTGCTATTTGTAGATGAGAAAAAATTGATTTCGGCCCTGCCCAAAAATCCCCTATTAGGAGCATTATTTGGTAGTTGTGCGGGTTTTTTATTTCCAGTTTGTGAGTGTGGGAATGTACCAGTGGCAAGGCGACTATTGATGCAGGGTGCACCGGCTCCGGTGGCGATCGGCTTCCTGCTGGCAGCACCGACGATTAACCCGATCGTCATCTGGTCTACTTGGGTGGCATTTCGCGAACAGCCCGAAATTGTCTTTTTACGGATCGGGTTTTCTCTGGCGATCGCCACCATCATCGGCTTTATCTTCAGCACCCAAAAAGACATGAAACCTCTGCTGCAAGCCGCCATGACGAGAGGGGTATTTCAGCCCGTAGAATCATCGCCATTAAACCTCTCTACGACTCCATCCCTGCTAAAATCTGGCTCCTATCTTTTGGGAGGTAGTGTCATCCAGCGCCTAGACCCTAGCATTCTCAGTGGTTCGGCTCCCTCGCCCATTAGTAAATCTTCTGGAAAAGAGAAATTCCGCCTATTTATCGAAAATACTGTCCAAGAACTTCGTGAGTTGGGGGGAGTCTTAGTTTTGGGTAGTGCAATGGCGGCATTTTTGCAGGTAGCAGTACCGAGAGAAGTAATTATTAATTTGGGGCAGGGACCAATTCTGTCGATCGTCGCCATGATGGTGTTGGCAGCTTTGGTATCAATTTGTTCCACGGTGGATGCTTTTTTTGCCCTTGCTTTTGCTTCTACTTTTACCAGTGGCTCCCTCTTGGCATTCTTAGTTTTTGGACCGATGGTGGATCTAAAAGCTCTGGGTTTAATGTTGTCGGTATTTAAGCCAAGGGCAATTATTTATATCTTTGCGATCGCCGCCCAACTAACTTTTCTGTTTACCCTATTTATGAATTTGTATATTAGCTAACCTCAGTTTCGCTCAGGGAAAGTCTCTAGTATTAGGTTTAGAGCTTTTGCTTAAACCGAACTCAGGTCAACGAAGGATGAAGTACCTACTAGAAAATAATCCTACTCAATAAAATCTTCATAGCAGGTACTCTATCCTAGACTAAAATCGCTAGATTCTAGAGATCGTCAAGGGCAGCGATGCCGGGGAGGACTTTGCCTTCTAGAAGTTCTAGACTAGCACCACCACCAGTGGAAATATGGCTCATCTCTGAAGCAAGATTAAGTTTTTCTACCGCTGCTACCGAGTCACCACCACCAATGATGGTACAAGCTCCTTGCTTGGTGAGTTGGGAGAGACTTTGGGCGATCGCCTCTGTCCCCACTGCAAACTTATCAAACTCAAATACCCCCATTGGTCCATTCCAGATCACGGTTTGGCAACCCACCAAAGTATCTTGGAAAGTCTTCACGGCATCGGGTCCAATATCCAAACCCATCCAACCATCGGGAATATTGTCGATACTCACCACTTGGGAATTAGCATCAGGGGCAAAATTATCTGCCACCACCACATCGGTAGGCAAGAGCAAGCTTACGCCCCGCTCCTTGGCTTTTGCTTCTAAAGTTCTAGCAAGTTCCAGCTTATCGTCTTCCACCAAAGATTTACCCACCTTTAAACCTCGTGCTTTGTAGAAGGTAAAGATCATCCCGCCGCCGAGGAGGAGCTTGTCGCACTTGTCTAGGAGGGTTTCAATTACACCAATTTTGCTGGAAACCTTGGAACCACCAATGATTGCCGCTAGAGGGCGTTTCGGCTCAGAGATTGCCCCTTCTAGGTATTGCAGTTCCTTATCGATTAAAAATCCGGCTACAGAAGGGCTGAGGTAGTGGGTGACACCTTCGGTAGAAGCATGGGCGCGGTGGGCGGTGCCAAAGGCATCATTGACGTACAAATCAGCAACGGAGGCTAATTTCTTGGCAAATTCTGGATCGTTCTTTTCTTCTTCAGGATAGAAACGCACATTTTCTAGGAGTGCCACCTGCCCGTTGGTCATGGCTCCTACCTGAGCGGCGACTTCATCTCCAATACAGTCATTACACTTAATCACCGGTTGCCCTAATAATTCGGAGAGGCGCTGAGCAACTGGAGTTAGGCGGAGTTTTTCGGTCACACCCTTGGGACGACCAAAGTGGCTACAAAGAATTACCTTCGCTCCTTTGCCCGTTAGGTCATTAATTGTTGGCAGGGCAGCCTTGATGCGGGTATCATCAGTAATAGTTCCATCTTCTAAGGGAACATTAAAATCAACTCGGACAAGTACTCGCTTACCAGATACGTCAGATGCGGATAAGTTTGCTAAAGTTTTCTTAGACATAAGCTATAACCTCTTTAAATTAATAGTATTAATTCCTACAGTTCCCTAATTTTACCTGAGTGGGGTGTCATGTTTAAGACCGTTTTATTTCCTGTTGATCAAAGTCGTGCCTCCCTTGAGGCTGCCGAGACCGTTATCCATGTGGTAGAAAAATATGCCAGTCGCTTAATTGTCTTGTCGGTGTTAGAGCATCCCCCAGAAGATGCCCCGACACCCATGGCAGACCATGAAGCGATCGCCAAACTATTACAAAACGTTAAAAATCTATTCTCCCAAAAGGGGATTACTGCTGAAGTGATTGAGCGGTCAGGTGTCCCTGCCTTTACGATTTGTGATGTGGCTGATGAAGTAGAGGCAGACCTGATTATTATGGGCTGTCGGGGTTTGGGATTAACGGAAGAAAGCGAAAGTGTCACCAGCAAGGTGATTAATCTCTCTCCCTGTGCAGTTCTTGTCGTGCCTTAAGAAGCTATTTATTTATAAAGTGCGATTTTCCGCCCCGCCGGGGGCGGAAAATCGCACCTTCTCGCCACTCTCGTTTTATGAGGGATAAAATCCACATTAAAGTTTGATTAGCCAGCTAAACATATCCCCTACTCTCAACTGCAAATCATGGGCAAATGAAGGAGTGGGGAGTATGGAAGTTGGATTGTCAAATATTTCTGGTAATTGATTTGGCAAATAAATAAAAACAGACTGTTCATGGGGATCAATTAGCCATCCAATCTGGGTTTGATCCTTCAGGCAATACAAAATATTTTTGGTAACTTTTGTCCGGCTTTTCTCTGGAGAAAGAATTTCAATTGTCCAATCAGGAGCTAAAGGGAAAGTATCAGCAATTTTACCATTTTTATCACAGGGGATTCTGTCCCAAGTAAACACAGCCACATCTGGAACTATTGATTTGCCAGTAAATGTGCAGCGTAATTCTGAGAATGCCAAGGCAATTTTTTCGGGTTTGAGAACTTGATTAATATTGGCAGATAGTTGCGTTTGGATCATGCTGTGCTTCCCTTTGGGCATGGGCTTTTGAAATATTTCTCCATCAATATATTCACTAGCAGGTTTTGTCTCTGGAAGCTGCAAAAATTCTTCAAGATTTAGGTTTTTGGATGGGGTTTGTAGCACTGAGGGTTTCTCCAAATTAGGCTAAAAAGATTAGACAAAAGAATTTGCTTAAATTATAGATTATGGTTTGGTGAAGGTTTAGGTTTAGATTCCTGACTTTTGAGACGGGTGCGATCGCCAGAAGAAGATTTTGGTGGAGATGGGAAGGGGTGAAGAGGAAAGTTGGGAATCTTGGAGAGATTTTGGTGTTGATGAGGGGATTTGGGCAGATTCCCGACTTTTGGAGAACCTTCAATTTTGAAAATAAAGTCCTCATGGGAGAAACAACGCAGAAACAAACATCGAATACTAATCCAAAGCCAAGGCAACACGAAACCCTACGGAGCTGCATCGATAATCCGCTAGAAGCCCAATAATACTCCGAGTTGCACTCCGGCAACGGAACACATCGCTGGCGTAGGAACCTCCACGCAGCGCAAGGAAATTTTCTTCTGTAGGAGTTTCCCAAGAACTGCCATCTGTGGGTGCGTCGTTATAATTTTCGTGAAAAATATCACTACACCATTCCGCCACATTGCCCTGCATATCATACAACCCAAACTGATTTGGCTTTTTCTGCCCTACTGGATGAGTTTCACCGTTATAATTACGGCTATACCAAGCATATTCCTCCAATTTACTTCCATCATCCCCAAAACAATATTTTGTCTGAGTTCCCGCCCGACAAGCATATTCCCATTCTGCTTCGCTAGGCAGTCGATATTTTCTCCCGGTCTCTTGGGATAGCCTATAGCAAAATTCCATCGCATCAAACCAACTTATACATTCTACTGGTCGTTTAGCTTCCATAAACTTAGATAGATTAGTTACCATCACTGATTGATACTGCTCTTGGGTTATGGGATATTTTCCTAAGTAAAAAGACTTGACATTGACTGAATGTACAGGTTTTTCAAAATGATAATTATCATTTGAACCCATCTGGAAACTACCACTGGGAATGGCGATCATATCTGGCTCTATTACATCCCCTAAATCTCCTTTACTTCCTTTAACTAACACAATCAGACCATACATTTCAGAGATAATCACATACAAACTCTTGTAATGCTGCCGCAGATACTCAACAGAAATACCCATTTCTATAGCCACACCTTCTTCTGTTGGACTACACCCTGTCGTTTTACGTCTCCAAATAGCACCCGCAAGTACTAAATGTTTAGACTGTTCATCTTTTAGTTTAAGAAGTTGAACGCTTTTTTGTTGCTCTCTAAGTTCTTCCCAACAACCATGAACTTCCCAAGGACTAACTAGACTATCAAATAGAATAAAATCACCATATTTATTTGTGTGGTAGAACACTTCTTTTTCACACCATCGGCACGTAGTTTTATAAGTTAGTGCTTCATCAGCTTGGGAAGTAGAAGAACTACTCAGATAACAGTATTTTTCTCCTGCCCCGCTACACCAAAAGCAAGTACACCAAGGAGTATGATAGTAATTAGGCATAAATTTAGCACCAAAAATATGTGATTATCATATCAAAAGTTGCCACTGTGTTAGTTGTCCCTTAGAGTCCTCGAGAGAGAGACAGCACGAAGACAACACGGGAGCCTAGACAAAAACCAGCGCAACACGAAACCCGAAGTTGATATTGGAATGACCTGCCATAACCCAACCACGAAACGCACTACGACAATTGATCGCATCGCTGTCCCACGACCCTCCACGCCGCACCCGGTTATTATCTATGCCAGAATCCCATGAGCTGCCGTCTGTGGGAGCATTTTGGTAGTTTCCGTGCCAGCGATCGCTACACCATTCCCACACATTTCCGTGTATATCATACAACCCAAACTGATTTGACTTTTTCTGTCCCACTGGATGAGTTTTACCTGTGGAATTATTAATATACCAAGCATATTCTTCCAATCTACTTTTATCATCCCCAAAGCAATATTTTGTCTGGGTTCCTGCCCGACAAGCCCATTCCCATTCCGCTTCACTGGGTAAACGATATTTTTTTCCTGTTTTCTGCAAGAGCTTTTTACAGAACTCTACAGCATCATCGCAACTCACATTTTCTACCGGGTGTTTGGCTCCCTTGAAATGAGAAGGATTGATTCCCATCACTGCTTGATACTGCTCTTGAGTAATAGTATATTTCCCTAAATAAAAAGGTTTGATGTTTACTTTATGTATAGGTTTTGCATTATTATAATTATTTAAACCCATCAAGAAACTACCACCGGGAATAGCAATCATTTCTAATATCACGTCATTTCCTAAGTCTTCAGTGAAGGTATTTATGAAATTTATCATAATATAAATAGCAGTGGTTTATGGAGTTTATATAACTGTAGTTGGAGTAATTATTACTCTATTGAATTGAGCGAGTCTATTAGTAAAGGAAGATCGTTTTGTACTATAGTAGTCGCCGATTTGATTAGGACGTTTTTGAGGGCGCGCAGAGCGCGCCCTCAAAAACGTCCCCGTCCTGACTAGAATGGCGCTTACTATACATCCCAAACTGCCTCAATGTCAACCCGATTATAATCATGAACAATAACATCTCGCATTCCTGCAATTTCTCGCCACGGAATATTTGAATAATTTTCCCTGAACTCAGGAGACAATCTTTTTGTTGCTTCACCAATGATCAAAATCCGGCGCAGGACAGCATCTTGTTTTTCATCATTGCTCAAGAACTCTTCAAAAGTAACGTTGGCTGTATAACTAAATAATCTTTGTAATTGCTTCCTTGATATCAAGAATAGCCTCTTTATCTCGCTGCATAAATCACCACCGCCGAGCCTAGGATATTCTGACGACGGATGTAGTTGTAATCATTCAAAAGAGCCGTTTTACTCACTAAGTCTACTGCTCGATCGAACAAATCCGCCAACTCATTTTGCATCCGCACCTGAAGCATAAGGTTTTTGCGAGCATTTTTGCCGTAGGTAAACAACACATCCACATCACTAGGGTTCTCCCCCTCAGCCCGGAAATCAGCCCCCAACACCGATCCAAACAGTGCCAACTCTGACACAGACCATTTTTCACAAAAGATAGCGATCGCCTCTGGTGTGATGCCTAGGCGTTGGTAAATTTGAGCCAAAGATACTTCCTTTGTAGATGGTTGTGCCATAGCTATGCTTATGTTGCCCAACTTTTTGCCCAAGCAAGGTTTTGCTTCACCTGTTCCATTGTCGGTGCTTCGGAGTAGAGGCGGAGGACGGGTTCCGTGCCAGAGAAGCGGATGATTAGCCAGCTATCGTTGTCTAGGCGGAACTTGTAGCCATCGATCGCTAACACATCCATCACCTTGTCCCCAGCAATTTCCGTGGGAGGCTGGGTTTTTAATTGCTGCTCCAGTCTTGCTCTGCTGTCCATGCTATCTAGATGCAGATCGATGCGATCGTACATCGCTGTAAAACCAGTTTTTGCCTGCAAGCTCTGGTAAATCTCACTCAGGTCTAGATCATACTGGACGATCGCCTCCAGCAGATACAAAGCTGCTAACAGGGCATCCCGTTCAGGAATGTGAGAACCATAGCCAATCCCCCCAGATTCTTCACCACCCAGCAAGACCTCATGGGCAAGCATTCGATCGGCAATATATTTATAACCAATGGGGGTTTCATGGACGGGTAGGTTGTGGAGAGCCGCCACTTTGGGGATCAGGTCAGAGCCGCTGATGGTTTTGACCACTTCTCCGGTCATGCCGCGATGGGCAGCTAGGTGATCGATCAAAATCGGGATCAATATCTGGGAACTGAGAAAATTTCCCTCACTATCCACGGCGGCAATGCGATCGCTATCCCCATCAAAAACAAACCCCACTGCCATGCCGGAATTGCCCTGGTGTCGATGGCTCCGCATCATGCGAAATAACTGGGACAAATATCTAGGCAAAGGTTCCGGCGCACCACCTCCAAAGAGAGGATCCCGATTCGAGTTGAGTTCCTGCACCGCCACATCTAAAATTTGGGTCAAACCCCCAGCCGCAGCCCCATGCATCACATCGGCAAATACTGTCACCTGTCCTTGGCGAATCGCTGCTTGAATCAAAGGTAAATTTACCTTAGCGGCAATGCCTGCACAGTAACTCTGCCAAGGGTCAAACATCTTGATCGGGATCAACTTTTCTGGCTTCGGGTAGATGGGGGATTGTTGAATTAACTCTTCAATTTCTTGGGTCACATCTCCCGGTACGGAGCCGCCGAATGCCCCTTTAACTTTCAATCCAGAATAACCGCCGGGATTATGGCTGGCAGTGATTACCAAAGCTCCGAGGGCATTTTCCTGCTTGGCTGCCCAACTAAAAGCCGGGGTGGGGGCGAAGGTTTCGGTGAGCAAGACTTCAAAGCCGATCGCTTGCAAAGACTCCGCTGTTTTTTTGGCAAACTCTTCTGAGAGAAAGCGGCGATCGTGTCCCACAATAATTGTGTTGCTGCCCGTACTCGCACCGTAGAATTTCTTCAGGATCATCGCTGCGGCTGGGGCGGCGATCGCTAATCGAGCATAGGTAAAATCATCAGCAATCAAGCCCCGCCAGCCATCAGTGCCAAATTTAATCGGTGTTGCCATATTAGTCATGATTTACCTCTTGATTTGAATCTTGCTCTTCCTGAATTTGGGAGAGAAGCGATCGAATAGTTCCCCGTTCAATGTAGGGCCAGCCCCCAGATTCCTCAATATCTCGTAACAAACTATAGAGAACTTGTCTATTGCTGGGCAGGGCATCTTGGAACAAGCCTTCCCGCAATTGGCGATGGCATTTTTCTAGCGATCGCAGGATTGCTAACAAATCAATAATTTCTCCCTGATGTGACGCTGCTAGGGTTGATATTTCTTCAGACAATATCTCTAACTTCGCCAACAACTCCCTAGACCCGGAATTTATCTGATAGTTCATCAATAGTTCATCGCTTAATTCATCGCTTAATAATAGGACAACGCCTTGTACAATATATACCTGATCCCCTGCAACCAATTTGTCCCAAAATATAACATGGGTATCTTAAAAATATTAACGATCGAGGTGAAATAATGAAATATCGGGCTATTGTAGTAGCTTTTTTAATCTTTTGCTTCGGCTTCCTCTCTGCTTGCAGCGAAGCCCCAGCTAACGCCAGCGAACCCCTGACCTACGACCAAATTCGGGGAACCGGGTTAGCCAATAACTGTCCCCAACTAGAAGAAGGTCGGGGGGCGATCGTTTTGGATTCTGGCAAATCCTACCAGATGATCGAGTTATGTTTGCAACCAACTTCTTTCTTTGTCAAAGAAGAACCAGTCAATAAGCGCCAAGAGGCAGAATTCATCTCCGGAAAATTATTGACTAGATATACCTCTAGTCTTGATCAAATTAGCGGTGATTTGACATTTCAACCCGATGGCAGCTTAACTTTTACCGAAAAATCAGGCATTGACTTTCAGGCTATTACAGTCCAAATGCCCGGTGGTGAAAGAGTTCCCTTCCTATTTACAATCAAAAGTTTAGTTGCCACAACTCCTAATCCGATTAAGAAAATCAACACTTCTACCGATTTTGAAGGGACATTCCAAGTTCCTTCCTACCGTGGTTCCGTATTTCTTGATCCTAAAGGTCGGGGTGTTGCCGCAGGCTATGATAACGCCGTAGCTTTGCCTTCTCAATCAGACAATGACGATCTGGCTAGAGCAAATATGAAACGGGTAGAACTAATTCCCGGCAAAATTTCTCTGCAAGTTGCTAAAGTCAACAACGAAACAGGTGAAGTAGCTGGGGTATTTGAAAGTGAACAACCTTCAGATACTGATCTAGGTGCGGCAGATCCCAAGGAAGTTAAAATCCGGGGCATATTTTACGGCAGAGTCGAATCTTTATAATCTCAAGTTAAATTTCAAATTTGTAGGGATTGCCTCAGAGTACTGTAAGTTCTGGAGTAATCCCTTTGCTTTGCTGCTCACGAATTATAGCAACCGCTAGATGTTATGATTTGCTCAAGTAAAAAATGCTTAAAATGCTTGAACTGCTATTAGGGTAAGACATTGAAGGATTCTATTCAGATATCATTGTGTATGATTGTCAAGGATGAGGCAGCTAATCTTCCTAGTTGTCTTGCCAGCGTTCGGGAAGTCGTAGATGAAATAGTTGTCCTAGATACGGGGTCAAAGGATGAAACTGTAGCGATCGCCCACCAGTACGGAGCGCAGGTCTATCATTTCCCTTGGGGCAATGACTTTGCCACTGCCCGGAATGAAGCTCTAAAATATGTCCACGGAGATTGGGTATTGGTGTTAGATGCCGATGAAGTTTTGGCTCCAGAAATTATTCCCTACATCAAAGAGGTGATCCTAGAAGCGGATAATCTGGTGGTTAATCTCCTGCGTTACGAACTAGGTTCTGATGATGCCCCTTATTCAGAGATTACTCGCCTCTTCCGCCGCCATCCCCAGCTTTATTTCACCCATCCCTATCATGCCTCGATCGACGATAGTGCCTTAGAATTAATTGCCCAAGAACCCCATTGGAAAGTAGTTTCCATTCCCCTAGTAGCAATCCGGCACACGGGCTACCAACCGGGAGTGATCGCCGAGCGTCAGAAACTAGCCAAAGCCAAAGCTTTAATGGAAGGTTATCTAGCTATTCATCCAGAGGATGCCTATACCAATAATAAATTGGGTGCTCTATACCTACAAATTGGGGAGAGCGATCGAGGCATCCAACTCCTCCAGAGAGCTATCCAAGCCCCTAATCTCCAGCCGCCCCTAATTTTTGAGATCAACTACCATCTAGGGAATGCCTACGCCAAGTTAAGGGATGCTAACCAAGCTGCTGCTTATTACCAAACTGCCTTAGATCAAGAGGTGATGCCCCACAGTAAACTACCGGTGTATCATAATCTGGGTATTCTACTTTTAGATGGGGGAGATTTAGCCATGGCGAAAACTGCCTTTGAAATAGTGCTAAAAATCGATCCTAATTTTGCTCCGGGTCACTACAATTTAGGTGCCACCTTGAAGTTTATGGATGACTATGAAGGAGCGATCGCTTGCTATCGTCAGGCAGTTCATCTCCAACCAGATTATCCCGATGCCTACCAAAGTTTGGGTGTATTACTCCTCTTAAGTGGGCAGATTGATGCCAGTATGGAAGCTTTTACTCAAGCGATCGCCATCCATCAAACCCACAACCCCGAAGAAGCACAGCGCATCCAGAAAGAACTAGCCGCCATGGGTTTTGTCGTTGGTCAATAATCCCGCAGTGCAGATTTAACGTAAATTCGATAAAAATCCGTGAAACTTTATGGTTTCGTTCTCACGTTGTGCAGGATTTTCTAAGGCTGGTTGAGCGAAGTCGAAACCAGCCCCCTAGAGACGGACTTCGACTTCGCTCAGTCCTCATAATTTCGTTGCCAAATTTGAAAATAGCAAAAAACTATGCTCTAGCCATCAGGCTTTTAAAAACCATCGAACCCACGTTAGATCTATTAGGGCGCATGGCTTTGCACCCCAATTCCTTACCAATAGAATTTGCATAAATCCTCATCAATAAACCATGAATCAAATTGCCAAAGCCCAAGCTGAATACGAGAACTTTACGGATCAATTTGGCAGTATTATTCTCAGTACTGTGGATGCCGAGGGATTTCCCAATGCCAGCTACACGCCCTTTGTGATGGATGCACAGAAGCAAATTTATATTTATGTCAGTGGTTTGGCTACCCATACCCAAAATATCTCTGCAAATTCTCGGGTTAGTGTACTGTTTATTGAAGATGAGGCACAGACCAAACAAATTTTTGCCCGGCGACGTTTGAGCTTTAATTGTCAGCCTAATTTATTAGCCAGAGACACCCCCCAATGGTTAGGAGTTATTGATCAATTCCAAGCAAAATTTGGCGAAATTATTGCCATGCTCCGCAGCTTGCCAGATTTTCGCATCTTTCAACTAACTCCTACCAGCGGACGTTTTGTGATTGGTTTTGGGGCAGCCTATGAAATCAGTGGTGATAATCTTAATCAACTGACTCAGATTAGTAATTAACGTCAGTTCGGGATAAGCAGAAACTTTGCCCCTAAGCATATACACGTTCCCTGAGCGCTTGCCCTGAGCTAAGTCGAAGGGAAGTCGAAGGCAATATTTCCGCCATCCATGAGGATCGGTGATCAAAGATTTGTCGTAGGGTTTTGGCTACTTTGGCTTCGCTCAGCATAAATTCGATTTCGCTCAGCCAGCGACAATGATTGTGGTTTTCGTAAAATGGGATTAGGGATGCTTACTATCCCGAACTGACGTTAACTAATTGTAGGTGCGCAAGGCCTTGCGCACCTAAGGAGATTTCTTAAACTGCTACTACCTCTGGGGATTGGTGCTGCCACACTTGACCATCTAGAGCCATTTGTTCGATCGAACTAGCAAGACGCAGAGCCTTGAGAGCCTGTTCACCGCCGACAGAAGGCTGGTCACCACCCCGAACACAGGTAATAAAATGCTCTAATTCAGCATGGAGCGGTTCGATATTGCTGGTGTAGACCTTTTCAATTAAGCCATCTTGACGATAGAGAACTTGGCCATAGTCGGTCATCCAATCAGCGGTAGTTTGCCGGTGGATTAAAATCTCGTTGTTGAGAAAATCTGCCTCGGTGAGGGAGTTTTGACAATGGGCAACGATGCGGCGAATCTTGCGATGGGTGACTTTACTCGCAGTTAGGGTCGCTACAATCCCATTGGCAAAAACCAAGGTTGCGGTAACATAATCGAGATATCCTGAATCCGCTGCTCGACTCCCGCTCGCTGTCAGTTTAACTACTGGGGAAGCCGCCAACTCTAGCAACAAATCAATATCATGGATCATTAAATCTAAGACTACCGACACATCGTTTGCTCTCTGGGAGTAGGGACTCATGCGATGTGCCTCTAGGGCAAGTAATTCTTCGGTTTTCAGGACTTTGCTTAGTTCAGCAAAAGCTGGGTTAAACCGCTCAATATGGCCTACTTGAAGGATCTTTTGGGCAGTAGCTGCCGCATTGACTAGGGATTCCGCCTCGGCAATGCTGGCGGCGATCGGCTTCTCAATCAGCACATGAACTCCAGCCTTCAGGCAGGTCATCCCCACTTCATGATGTAGCCGAGTCGGGACTGCCACGCACACTGCATCCACATGGGGCAGCAGGGCATGATAGTCTTCAAAAAATTTGGCTCTATATTTACTAGCAGTATCAATGCCCCTTTCCACATTGAGATCAGATACACCAACCAACTGCACATCCTTCATAAAACTCAGGACACGAGTATGATGCTGTCCCATGTTGCCAATGCCGATTACACCCACCCGAACTGGGGGTAACTTCCCCGCTGATTGAGTCTCTGTGACTGGTATCATGCTATTTTGCACTCAACTTTTCTCCTAAACCAATAGGTATTTAATGATTTTTGAGTCGGAATTGCCCCGCAAGGCGAAGAAATTTCGACTTTTTTAGTACCACCAATGATTTCAACTAGGAAGACCCATCACGGCTAGGTGTAGGGAAGTACCCAGTCAAACAAGCTATAAGAATCAGATATCCAAGTTTAAGTTTCCTTTTTAAGCTGTTCCTGCAATAATTCCTGACTGGTTTTTTAATCAAGCCCACTTAAAACTATAAGAATCTTAAATTTTTTTTTAGCATACCATTGAAGTTACAAAAATTTACCCCAGCTAAGAGAATTTTCCTCCGGATAGTCCTGGAAAGTATTTTGGTCAAGGACTTACGCATCTGGAAGTTGTTGCGGGCTGAGGGTCGTCAAAGCTCGCAAAAATGTCTACAACTCTCAATAATTTGTTGGCAGTGCGTAAGTCCTAAAAAAAATCTGGATTTTCATAAATAGCGATCGCCTTGGCGTTGGGTCGCAATATTGCCTTGGCGTTGCGCAATATTGCTTAGATGTTTTTGCAGGGTTATATCACGACCTTTAGTTAACTCTGGATATTTATCATAGTTAGAGACAATGGCTAAAAAAGCTCCACCGAGGATGAAGATAGGCAAGGGTAAGGTGAAGTGTTTTGCCCATTGGTACACTTCGGCGATCGCAAATAATAATAGAAAACTAGCCAGCCATACTCTCATAGAATTATTGTAATTTTTTAGTGTAGGACATACCGCACATTGTGCGGTATGTCCTAACTGCTGTTTAATCGCCTTGCAAATTACGAGGGTCTAAGGCATCCCGTAGACCATCTCCCAATAGGTTAAAAGCCAGAACTGTAGTGATGATTAACGCCGCTGGCGACCAGACTAGCCAAGGCTGGAGTACCAGCACCGAAGCATTGGTGGCGATCGAGAGCATATTTCCCCAAGAAGGATCCGGAGGCTTGATGCCCAAACCAATGAAACTCAAGACCGACTCGGCAATAATAAAACCGGGAACAGCTAAGGTTGCCGAGATAATAACATAAGTGGCGGTTTGAGGCAGAATGTGGCGAACAATAATCCTTAGGGGACTAGCCCCCATCGATCGAGCGGCTTGGACAAATTCCCGTTCCTTAATCGACAAGACCTGCCCCCGGATCACCCGTGCCAAGCCCGACCAACTAATCAAGGACATAATTGCCACAATTAATAGAAATCGCTGGGAACCGCTGAGGGTGGGAGGAAGGACAGCGGCAAGGGAAACCAATAGATATATCCCCGGAATCGTCATCAACACTTCCACCAGCCGCATCAAAAAAGTATCTAACCAACCACCAAAATATCCAGAAATTCCCCCAATCAGTAAGCCAAGGGGAAAACTAATCAAAATTCCCACTAAACCAATGCTGAGACTAATTCTACTGCCGTAAATTAGTCGACTAAACTGGTCTCGCCCCTGCTCATCGGTGCCTAAAAGATTTAGCTTCCCCTCACCATTCGTCCCAAACAGATGCCAGTTAGTTTCAATCCCCGGAAATATTTTCAATTCTTTGATCGGCGGCGGCAGGGGAATGGACAGGGCAAAAAGCTTGTAGCTGGAGCCTTTGACCAATAGATTAACTGCGGAGGGTTTTTGCTGGTTTATGACTAGGAGGCGATCGCCTGTGGTCACATCGGTTTTACCTTGGGTAGTGGGATAGACATGGAGACCAAAGAATTTGCCCTGATGTTGCCAGTGCATTTGGGTGGGGGGCAGCAGGGAGCCATTAGCTTGAGCTACGTAGGGATCGTAGGGAGCGACAAAATCGGCGCAAACTGCCACGCCATAGAAAAAGACGAGGATGATTGCTCCTAGGCGAGCGATCGGATTTTTGCTGAGTTTTTGCCACCAATTCATGCCATTTCATCCCCGATTTTATTCCCAATATCATCCCCAACTTCATCCTTGTTTAAGGGCATTTGTAACATGGCTTTTTGTTGTTCTTCCTGCTCCATTTCATGCTCTACGACGAAAACATTGGAATAAAGATTAGAAATAATTTGCTTGCCCTGTTGGGTCAGAGATAAATAATTCAAGGCATCTTTGATGTAGGGAAATACTCCCTGCCAGTAAAACTTAGAATAGTTGCGGCGCAAATCCCCCGGATTTTTGTAGTTCAGGGATTTATTTACACCAGTTTCTTCAAATTCGTAGTACAAAGCGCCGATTTTCTTCAGGTAGCGAGGATCACTGAGCTGGCCAATTAAATCCGATGCCCGGACTAAACCAGCATAGTTTACCGTATCTTGGTGGTCTTCTTTGTTCGGTACAGGGAATCTAGTTAATTCAATACTGCGCTTGATTAGATCTGCATCAATTAATTTATGCCCCCCAAAGCGCTCGTCGATGAATAGCTTACCTCGATCGACATGGTAAGGGGTCAAGGCGGCATCGGAAGCACCGGGGGGTAAGTGAACCATTTCTCCATCTAAACCTGTGGCATAGAGTCTTTCGCTATCTCGGTCTTGGCGGCACACCCCCTTGACGTAGCCAATATCATGGCAGATCAGGGCAATAATAAAATGCAGCCAATCTTCACAGGATACGCCCCCTTCCCGAATATGTTTGCCCCGCAAGACTTCCTGCCCGACAAGGGTGACTAAGATTGAATGCTCAACGTTGTGGTAGAGGGCATCACTATTGGAAATATTTTCCATGCCCATGTTCCCCGCCCAAGCAATGATGTCTGAATAGTTGGGCATATAACCGCCGTAGGTACGCTGGTAGCCTTCCCGCAATTTTTTGACAAAGGAATCAATAAGAATTTCTGTGGCGTTGAAAAACATAGTTGCTATTTGCTCCTAGTGATTTCAGATTTTTCCATGATAACAGATGCCCATAATGTAGATGCCCATACGTCCTAGCTTAACGCGAACTCAGTTTAATCTAGAGTAATGCATCTAGAAGAATTTCTGCCCCGAAGCGCACGGCATCAGTACAAGGTAAACCTGTGGCAGCTTGGGTGTAGGCGATGGCATCATTGGCAGTATCTGCATCCAAAAAAGCGGTATTCAGGGCGATCGCCTTGACCTTTGCTCCCAAAGCCACCGCCTCGTAGAGACTAATGACTTCCGGCAGGGGGGGAATCTCAAAATCGGGATGTTTTCTAATCTGCTCCTGTCCCCAACGATGGACTAAGATCATGGCGGTGGGCTGACTGCCCCGAATTAAAGGCAGGGTGGCGGTGGAGCCGGGATGCAAGAGAGAACCCTGCCCTTCAATAATTACCAAATCTTGGTCTGCCCCTGATTCTACAACTAGCTGCTCGATCGCCCCTGCTGCAAAATCTACTCGCACCGTATCTAAGGCGACTCCAGCTCCAGCGATCATAATTCCAGCTTGACCTGTGGCTAAAAATTTAGACCTCAATCCCCGATTCCGAGCAGATTTGTTGAGTTCTAGGCTAGTGGACATTTTCCCGATCGCCATATCTGTCCCCACGGTGAGGATGCGCTGACAAGCTAAGAAACGGGCTTGACCACTGCCAATCTGCAAATGCCTTGGTTCTTGACGTACATCCCAAATCCACTGCCCCGGCTGTAGTAAGGTCGTTAACTGGGGATGCTGCGCTAGAGGAGTGTGCAGACCATTGACGATCGACAGACCAGAGGCGATCGCCTGTGTTAATTCCTGTAGCCAATCATCAGGTAACGCTCCCCCTGCTGGAGCAATGCCAATTACTAAGACATCGGGTTGGTAAGCTAAGGCATTGGTCAGGGAGTCGACGATCGGGACTGGACGGTTAATGCCTGTAAGAGTCAGTAGCGATTCCCCAGCAGATTCGTGGTCAATGACTACCACTGGAGAAGAGGTACTATAACGGAGAAGAGACAGACCTGTTTTCCCTTGTCCGCCCTCGCGTTGTGTAGCAATGTTGCTTTTAATCCCCCCGTGGAGAAGTAGGGCTAGTTTGTGATCAGGTTTTAACATCGGCTTTTGCCTCTTAATCCTGAGTTTGGGTTATTTGCCTAATTTACCAAGGATTGATCAATTTACCAAGGATTATGCATATTAGACCGTTGCCATGCCTATCAATTTTAGGTTTAAGAGTGGGTGGCGACAGTAACCCACTCTTAAATTATCGTAAGTACTTTTACGTAAGTTTGTAAGTATTTTCACTGAATATAGTCGATGTTGTCCCACAATATCCTAGGATAATTCTATTGAGAAAACTTCTCTTCTCTATTGCTTAATCTGCTTAATCTTTAAGATGAATAATCAAGACTTAGCCTTTACTTCAGCCTTAACTCAAGCTAATCTAATCCGCACCAAGGAAATCACTCCTTTAGATTTAGTAGAAACTTATCTCGATCGCATCACCCGGTTGGATGACAAGTTAGGTAGTTATTTTTACGTAGCCAGAGAAATGGCGATCGCTGAAGCAAAACAAAAAACTGAATTCCTCGCCACCCTTTCAAACTCCGATATTTCTAATCTGCCCGCCTTTTTTGGGGTTCCCATCGCCATCAAAGATCTGAACTCTGTCACCGGAATGCCCTGTAGCTACGGCGTTGGTGCATTAAAGCAAAACATCGCCACCGCCGATGAAGGGGTGGTATTACGCATCAAGCAAGCTGGATTTATTATCCTCGGCAAGACTGCCACCCCTGAGTTGGGTTCTTTCCCCTACACCGAAGCACCGGGATTTCCTCCCAGCCGCAACCCTTGGAACCTAGATTACAGTAGTGGTGGTTCTAGTGGTGGCAGTGCCGCAGCCGTGGCCGCAGGGTTAGCTCCCCTCGCTCAAGGTTCTGATGCCGGAGGGTCAATTCGGGGACCTGCTTTTTGTTGTGGAGTAGTAGGCATTAAACCCAGTCGGGGGCGAGTGTCTTGGGATCCTGCGGGAGACAAGCAAGGGGGTATTTCTACCAATGGGCCGATCGCTCGCAACGTGGGCGATGCCGCTGCTCTGTTAGATGTGATGGCTGGCTATGTCACTGGAGACCCTTACTGGTTAACAGAACCAGCAATTTCTTTTTCTGCTGCCACCAAGCAAGAATTACCCCAACTCCGTATTGCCTATACGACCACAGTGGAGCCAATTGGTAGTGCCACTCCAGAAGTGGCTGAAGCAGTGATGACAACAAGTAAACATTTAGAGGCAATGGGGCATATCCTAGAACCCGCCTGCCCAAATTTTACTGGGCTAATTGACCCTTTTACGAAGATTTGGCAAGCAGGAGTAGCGTCGGCTCCAATCCCCATTTCAGTCCTCAGCCCTATGAATCAATGGATATCACAACAATCTGGAACTGCTGGAGAATATTTGCAAGCTTTAGGGGCAATGCAGGCGATCGCAAGGGGAATAGTTGGCTTTTTTGATCGCTATGATGTGCTAATCCTGCCGGTGTATTTACATCCTCAGATTCTGGTTGGTGAGTGGGCTAGTCTGGATCCAGAGTCAACCCTAGAAAAAATTACTAACTGGATTGCCCCTTGTCCACCTTTTAATGCTGCCGGATTACCAGTAATTGCTTTACCCACTGGTTTAGGTAGCAATGGCTTACCCCTAGGGATTCAAATAGTCGGCAAGCCCGCAGCCGAAGCAACTATTATTGCTCTAGCCGCCCAGCTAGAAGTAGCTCATTTTGCAGGCTTAAATCCTAATCTGAGTTAGAATCTAAGCCAAAATCGAAATGAAGATCAGCTAATTTTCCTGCTCCCATCTGCAAAACGCTGTAAATTATTAAAGTCTATAATTGAAACAGCCCCTGATGACTCTCCACTGACTCTCCAAAATTCTTTTTCCAGACTCTAGACAGAATATGGATTTTCCTTTAAACAACTTGTCATCTTTTCATTCCGAGCTCTTGGCAAATACAGAGTTGGGGCGCTTGTGTGGACAAGACAAATTATTTCGCGATCGCTACCAAGTCATCCGCATCATTGGGCGGGGAGGCTTTGGAGTTACCTTTTTGGCAAAAGATCTGGGGCTACCCACCACCCCCTACTGTGTGATTAAGCTCCTCTGCCCCAAGGTTAGTAGCTCCAGTGCCCTAGAAACTGCCCGATTAAGGTTTGAAAGAGAGGCGAAAACCCTGAGTAAGTTGGGAAATCACTCTCAAATTCCCATGTTGCTGGATTATTTCATGCTGGAGGGGGAGTTTTACTTGGTGCAAGAGTATATCCAAGGCGGCACTCTAGCCCGTTTAATTCGCCGCAATGGGCCAATTTCTGAAATGGGGGTCAGGCAGTTTCTCCGAGAGATGCTCCCATTGCTGCACTATGTCCACAGTAACAAAGTAATTCATCGGGATATCAAGCCTCAAAATATTATCCGCTGCCAGACTCACCGCCGCTTGGTCTTAATTGATTTTGGAGCTGTAAAAGAACAAATTGCTCAAGTTGAAGATACTAGTATGAAGGGAGTGACCACACATTTCATTGGAACTGTGGGATTTGCTCCGCCGGAACAGTTTGACCTCCGCTCTGTCTATAGTAGTGATATTTATGCCCTAGGGGTAACTTGCTTGTATCTCCTAAGCGGTGTGGGCCCACTGGATTTCGAGACCGATCGCCACACCAGAAAATTACTTTGGCGGCAAAAACTCCCCAGCATTAGCTCGGAATTAGCCAATATTCTCGATCAGATGCTGCAACCTTCACCACGCGATCGGTTCCCTTCTGCGCGATCAATTATTGTGGCACTCCATGGCGACCAATTGAGTAGCAATCTTTTTGAGTGTTTGGCTGTGCCTCCTAGCCCCTCTGTGGAGGAATCACCGCCAATAGAGGTTTATCAATCTCCCTACGTTAAGTCGGCGATCGCAATCCGGGAATGGAAACAAAAAAATGCCACAAGGGCAAAAAAAGCTCTCATCAATAGCTCTGGTTCCTGATTTTTCTGCTTCAGCTTAGTAATTCTTTTGGCGATCTTCAATAATTCTCCTCGCTTGCAGCAGGGGAAATCGTTTGCCAGAGGCACATTAAACCCAGCCAAGGAATTAGAATTGCTATGACATTTCTAAAAAATCACGTCTACCCCCTTGGCATAACAGCTATACTGGTGGTAGCCTATAGAGGGAAATTTTAAGAGGAAATTTCGACAAGGCACAATGCTTGGCAACCTAAGCTAAAGTTCTGATGTATGTGGTAATACAAAAGCTCCTAGCTATTGAAGTTGGCAATCCAAGTATTTGGTGATACAAAGCTTTGTAACACTACCTGAAGTGCTTTACGGGTAACAAATGTGGTTTGTGAAAGTTTAATGTAGGTGTGAGGACACAACATATATATGTCAAATAATCTTTGGAAACTTGCGAAGGTAAGCCCAGTAATTTTAGGCGCTTCCCTGATGCTGAGCAGCGGCGCAACCGCTGCTCAAAACAACTCGGTTGATAGCGAAGTATCCCCAGTGGTTTCTGCCGCAGAAGTTAATACCACTCCTTTGGCTTTTTCTGCTCCTGTAGCTGTTAACCCTGTAGTGGCAACTGCTGCTACTCCTGTTCCTAGTGCCATAGACCAGAATGCAGGTTTGGCTCTCAGTGCTGAAGAAATCAATGTTTCAGAATTAGTTCGCCCTGCTGCCGTGGCGACAACTCCCCAGCCATCTGTAGATAGCAGCAACCAAGTACTTCAGCAAATTGAAGGCTACAACAATGAAGTTGATAGCATGGGACAGGTGACCAATATTACTCAACTCCGGGATGTTTCACCACGGGCTTGGGCTTTTGAAGCCCTGCGGAATCTTGTTGAGCGCTATCAGTGCATTCAAGGTTATCCTGATGGGACTTTCCGAGGCGATCGGGCTTTAACCCGCTATGAATTTGCCGCTGGTTTAAATTCCTGCCTCCGCCGGATTGAAGCTCTAATTGCTGGCAGTGGTGGCGATCGAGTTACCAGAGCAGACCTAGAAGCAATCCGTCGCTTAACCACAGAATTTAGAGCAGAACTCACCGCCCTAGGTACTCGTGTTAACGCCCTTGATGGTCGGGTGACAACCTTAGAAGGACAACAGTTCTCTACCACCACCAAGCTCAGAGCTGAAGTTATTTTTGCCTTGGCTGATACTTTCGGCGATCAAATTGCACTGCCCAACGGTCAAAACCCCGGAGGCACTCGCCCTCGCCAAAATACTAACCTGATCTTTGCTGATCGGGTACGGTTGAACTTTGATACCAGCTTCACTGGACGAGATCAACTGCGGACACGCCTACAAGCTAGAAACCTTACTCCTTTTAGTGGTAATGGTCTAACAGGCACTAACATGACTCGGATATATTTCGATGGCAGCGAGAATAACAGTGTCAACTTAAGTGTTTTACAATACCGATTCCCCGTTGGGGCTGGTAATGTTTATATCTCCACTGTGGGTGCTGCCCTAGACGATGGTGATATCAGTTTAAGCCCGATCGTATCTAGTGGTGGTGGAGCAATTTCCCGCTTTGGTGCTTACAGCCCAATCTATCGCTTTCCTTCTGATGCAGGGATCACCCTTGATTATCCCATCACTCCGGCCATTCGGCTCACTACTGGCTACTCAGTTCCCCAAAGCGATGCTAGCAACCCAGCTAAACCCGGTGGTTTATTCAATAATCAATATTCTGCCTACGGTCAATTGACCTTTACCCCAGTTCCCCAAGGGCAAATTGCCTTCACCTACGTCAACTCTTACCTAGGTACAACTGGTGGTGTCTCTGGTAGTACAGGGAGTGGAAACGCCAATCGTCCCTATGGTGCTAGCCAAACTTCGGCTAACTCCTACGGTATCCAAGCTCGGTACAACTTTAGCCCCAACTTTATTCTCTCTGGTTGGGTAAACTACACCAACGCCATCAATGAAGGTAGTGCTTTCAAAGAAAAAACCGGCATCTGGAACTATGCTGTCCAAGCAACCTTCCCAGACTTAGGTGCAAGGGGTAACTTGCTAGGTATTGTTGCTGGTGTTCCCCCCAGAGCTGGCTACATTCCTAGAAGTAGCAACCGCGATTTCAATACTTCCCTTCACTTGGAAGCCTTCTATCGCATCCGTGTTAGTGACAATATTTCCGTTACTCCCGGTATCATTGCCGTGTTTAATCCAGAGCACAACAAGAGCAATAGTGCAATCTATGTGGGAACTATTCGGACTACCTTTAGCTTCTAGAAGATAGTTGCTCAAATCGTTTTATTTCTCAAAAGCCTTCCTTCCCAGACCTTCTCTATCCAAAGGAGGGCTTTTGAGAAAGCAAATTTCCTAAGGGGCTTTCCACAATCCTTAACTTGAGGTATCATGGTAAGAATTCTGTTGAAACCTTTTGGAAGATTTCCCTAGCTGGGAATTTCAGGCTCTAATTCAACTAAGTGTGAGGATGATCAAAATGTCAAAGTCTTTATTAAACCTATTAAAAGTTAGCCCTGCTATCTTGGGTGCCTCAGTATTAATGGCAAGTGGTGCCTATGCTGCTCAAAGCCCAGAAGCCTTGGCTCTCCGCGCTGAGCAAAATACTACCGAAGTTAGCAATACTTCTGTTGGTGTTACCCCTGCTCCTCTAGAACTGGCTGCTACTCCAATTATGGTTGCGCCCGAAGCTACTGCCACAGCAGCTACTACTACAGCTTTGAACTTACCTACTGCGCCTTTAACCTTAAATAACGCCGCTCCAGTAAGTGCAACAACTGCAACTCAATTGCCTCAATTAGCTGCGCCTGCGGCTAGCAGCAGCCCTAGCTTCAGTGCTAGTACAATTCCTTCTGGTGATGGTGAACTGCTCAGACAGCTTAATCGCTATAGCAACGAAGGCGAAGTTAATTCTCAAGTCACCAACATCAACCAACTCCGGGACGTTTCTCCTAGAGATTGGGCTTTTGAAGCATTGCGTAACTTGGTAGAGCGCTATCAGTGTATTGCTGGTTACCCTGATGGTACTTTCCAAGGTAATCGCCCCATGACCCGGTTTGAGTTTGCTGCTGGTTTGAACGCCTGCTTGCGCCGGATTGAAGCTTTGGTTGGCGGAAATGCTCCTCAAGTGACCCGTGCTGATTTAGAAGCAATTCGTCGTCTAACTACTGAGTTCCGCACTGAGTTGACTGCTCTAGGCACCAGAGTTAATGCTCTAGAAGGTCGGGTTCGTTTCTTGGAAGAGCGTCAATTCTCCACCACCACTAAATTGGCTGGAGAAGTTGTTATGCAGCTATCCCAAACCTTCAACGGTGACTTGAATGTTAACTTGAATGGTCGTTCCGTTACCTTGGGTTCTACTAGCAATGTCACCTTTGGCGATCGCGTCCGCCTAAACTTCAACACCAGTTTCACTGGTCGTGACTTATTAAACACCCGTCTCCAAGCTCGGAACTTGATTCCTTTCACCGGCAGAACTGGTACCCAAAACACCACCTTGTCTGTTGAAGGCAGTGAAGGCAACGCTTTTCAGCTTAGCCGTTTAGTCTATCAATTCACCGCTGGCGTTCCTTTGACTGGTATCGGTGGCACAGCCTACGTTGGTACTACCGGTTTGTTCTTGGATGATATTGCTCTTAGCCTCAACCCTACTGGGGATGCAATTTCCAACTTTGGTGCTAACCGTCCTATCTACAACATCGGTGGTGGTGGTGGTGGTGCTGGTTTTAGCTTCAATGCTCTGAACAACACCTTCCGGATCGACTTGGGTTATGTTGCGAATACTCCTAACAACCCGAACCCTAGCAATGGTTTGTTTGCTGGTGGTTATGCAGCGATCGGTCAAATCACCTACGCTCCTCCTACTAGCTTGCTCCAAGCAGCCTTCACCTATTCAAACACCTACGGTAATACTGCTAGTGCTGGATCGGGTACTTTCTTATCTGATAATCCTTTTGGTTCTACTGCTGCTGGGACTATCAGAGAAACTACCAACAACTACCAACTATCTGCGAACTTCCAGTTTACTCCACAAATTGTCCTCGGCGGTTTTATTAGCTACTCTAACGTGATCAACGAAGTAGCTAAATTCCAAAAAGCTGATGTGTGGAGCTATGGTTTAGGCTTGGCTATCCGTGATGTGGGTACTCCCGGTAGCACCTTGGGCTTTGTCTTTGGTGTTCCTCCCGTTGCTCGTCGTGTCCAACTAGGTGGTGGAGCTACCGTCAGTAACTCTGCTACTCCTTACCACGCAGAAGTTTTCTACAAGTTCAACATCAATGACAACATTGATGTAACTCCCGGCTTCTTCGCAGTCTTCCGTCCCGATGGCGACATCAACCGGAACACTGTATATGTGGGAAGCATTAGAACTACCTTCAGATTCTAAGAAATCTCAAATCTGCCGCTGTATCAGCGGCAGATTTGAAATTAATATAAAGGGTAGTAATTTCTACAGGACTTCACTGTAAGAATATCAATACCTCACACCTATGATGGCAGAGTTATTTTCTGATTGGCAGTTAGCTGCAACCCTTAGAAAATAATCTCTGCCTTTACTTGTGCCTAGGGGAATGTTATTATAAAAGACTGAGAATTTTAGGTTTATTTATTTATTATGAAAGCCCAAGAAATTATTCGCTCTATAGAAGCAGAACAAATCCGCACTGACCTGCCCGTTATCTATGTGGGAGATACGATCAAGATCGGTGTGCGGATTATTGAAGGAGACAAGGAAAGAGTCCAGCCCTACGAAGGCACGGTAATTGCCAGACGCAACGGTGGAATTAATGAAACCATCACCGTCCGTCGGGTATTTCAAGGTATAGGAGTGGAAAGGGTATTCCTGTTGCACTCACCCCGGATTGATAGCGTCAAAGTTATCCGCCGTGGTAAAGTCCGTCGAGCCAAGCTCTACTATCTCCGCGATCGCGTGGGCAAGGCAACTCGCTTAAAACAAAGATTCGATCGAGACAACTAAATTTCTCTATTGTTTTCTGCCTAAGTAACTGTCTTTTAGTGCTTTTTAGATGATAATAATGTTATGATTATCATTGTCTGAGTAAGCGCCTTTAGTTCAGTTGGTAGAACGCAGGTCTCCAAAACCTGATGTCAGAGGTTCAAGTCCTCTAGGGCGCGTTATGTTGATCTCAATCCTAGATTCTGAATCTCAAATTGGGCTAGAAAGCCTTTATTTCTAGGGGTGATTTCTGTTAGTATCGAAGGAAACTAGTTATATTTTGATATCTAAACCAAATTATTCGCACTCATGGTGGGGTGTGAAACAAATCTATGGATAAGAAAAGTGACCCAGTAGTTGAAGAGACAGGGCTAAAATCTAAATTTAATGTTTTGGGTTTTGTCCAAGAATCTAAGGATGAATTAAGTAAAGTGGTTTGGCCTGGCCGTCAGCAATTGATTAGCGAATCTGTAGCCGTGGTCTTGATGGTGGTTCTTTCCGCTTCGATAATTTATTTAGCCGATAAGTTATTTGTTTGGATGGCAGGTAGGATATTTTTATGAGTTTTTCAACTGATGAATCTCCCGAATCTTCTATCTCTGAACAGGATAGTAAGACTCCCCATTGGTATGCAGTGCAAGTAGCTTCTGGCTGTGAAAAGCGAGTTAAAGCCAACCTAGACCAACGGGTACAAACCCTAGATGTAGCTGATCGAATTCTCCGAGTCCAGATTCCCCAAACTCCCACGGTAAAAATCCGCAAGGATGGCTCTCGCAGTACTGGGGAAGAAAAGGTGTTTCCCGGCTATGTGCTGATTGAGATGGTCATGGATGATGATGCGTGGCAGGTGGTGAAAAACACTCCTCATGTGATCAACTTTGTCGGGGCAGAGCAGAAGCGTCGCTTTGGCAGGGGTCGAGGTCATGTGAAGCCTTTGCCGTTGAGCTTGGGGGAAGTGGAGCGCATTTTCCAACAGGCAGAAGAGCAAGATTTAGTCGTCAAGATCGACATGGCGATCGGCGACAAGATTTTGGTGCTGGCTGGTCCTTTTAAAGATTTTGAAGGACAAGTAATTGAAGTCAGCCCAGAACGGGGTAAACTTAAAGCCCTGCTTTCTATTTTCGGGCGGGATACGCCAGTGGAATTAGAGTTTAATCAAGTACAGAAACAAGGATAAAATGGCAAAAAAAGTTGTAGCTATAGTTAAGCTGGCACTGAATGCTGGCAAGGCAACAGCAGCACCTCCGGTGGGACCTGCCCTAGGGCAACACGGGGTGAATATCATGGCATTTGTAAAGGAATACAATGCTAGAACTGCTGACCAAGCGGGAATGGTAATCCCGGTAGAAATCTCGGTATTTGAAGACCGGAGTTTTACTTTTAATCTGAAAACTCCTCCCGCTTCGGTTTTACTGCTGAAGGCGGCGGGAATTGACAAGGGTTCTAATGAGCCAAACAAGAAGAAAGTGGGTAAAGTCACCCGGACTCAGTTACAGGAAATTGCCAATATCAAACTGCCGGATCTCAATGCCAATGATATTCAAGCAGCGATGAAAATTGTTGAAGGGACTGCTCGGAACATGGGGATTGCGATCGCTGACTAATTCATTGCCTTGACTGAAACTATTCAATAGCGGGGGAGAGAAGTAATCTCGCCAGTACCCCAAGGAGTTAGACTATGACCAGAAAAGTATCGAAACGGTTGGCGGAACTACAGAAAAAAGTAGAAACCCGTCCCTATACGCCTCTAGAGGCGATCGAGCTACTCAAGGAAACCGCCACCGCCAAGTTTCCTGAATCTGCCGAGGCACATATCCGCCTAGGTATTGACCCCAAGTATAGCGACCAGCAGTTGAGAACAACGGTGACCTTGCCCAAGGGGACAGGCCAAACTATCCGAGTTGCTGTGATCGCTAGGGGTGAGAAGGTGAATGAAGCTACCAATTCCGGGGCAGATATTGCTGGCTCTGAGGAGCTGATTGACCAGATTCAAAAAGGGATGATGGATTTTGATCTGCTGATTGCCACCCCAGATATGATGCCTCAAGTGGCAAAGCTAGGGAAAATGCTTGGACCACGAGGTTTGATGCCTTCTCCCAAGGGGGGAACGGTAACTTTTGATATTCCTCAGGCAATTAAGGAGTTCAAAGCTGGTAAACTGGAGTTTCGGGCTGACCGGACGGGGATTGTCCATGTCATGTTTGGCAAGACCGCCTTTACTGCTGAGGATTTGCTCGTTAATCTCAAAGCTCTTCAGGATACGATCGAACGCAATCGCCCCTCTGGAGCGAAAGGACGCTACTGGCGGACGATGTTTATCTCGGCAACTATGGGACCAGCGATCGAAGTTGATATCACTGCCCTCCGAGACCTCAAACAAGGTGATGCTGCTTAGGTAGTATTTATAAAGCTTGATTTCCCACCCCCGGCAGGGCGGAAAATCAGACTCTCTAACCACTTTATAAATGACCCCTGAGAGTAATTATTCGGCATCCTCAAAACTAACTAAGGGAGAGACTAAGTTAATTAAAAACCACTACTACAACTGAATAGGTAATGCCAAAGACAGTAGGAGTATTAACTTAAAGTCCTGCCGAGGTTAGTGACCACAATGCCCAAGTATCTGGATTTAATCTAGTTACTTGGCAATGTCACCCCGGCAAAATAGCTGGGGTGTTTTTTGTGGAGGTAGGGTGGGCAGGAGCGATGGAGCTATGGCTTCATTTAACCAGCAGCATTGAACTAAAGATGCTGAAAACTTGCGACTTAGAAATTCTTGCGGGCTTCGACTCCGCTCAGCCCGCAGGAATTTCTAAAAACCCAGATGGTGATTCATTTACTATGCGTAAGTTCTAGTTTTAACTAAATTTTAAGGAGGTGAAATCTAAATATGGGCAAATCAAGACAAGACAAGTCGGCAGTTATTGAAGAACTCAAGTCCAGCTTGGGAGAATCACAATTGGCTATGGTGATTGACTACCACGGTCTAACTGTGTCGCAGATCACCGAACTCCGCCGCAAGCTCTTGGCAAAGGGAACGGTGTGTAAGGTGACCAAAAATACGCTGATGAAAATAGCGATCGATGGCAATCCTACTTGGCAACCAATGGAGAAATTCCTCAATGGTTCCACCGCAGTCATCTTAGCTAAGGATGATATTACTGGAGCAATCAAGGCTTACCAAGAATTTCAGAAACTGACTAAAAAGACTGAAATCAAGGGTGGTGTCATGGAAGGTCAGGCTTTGAACGAAAGCCAGATTAAAGCCATTAGTGAACTACCTTCTAAGGAGCAACTCATGGGACAAGTGGCTGGGGCAATCAACAGCTTGGCTGCTAAAATTGCGATCGGCATTAACGAAATTCCTAGTTCCTTGGCTCGGGGCTTGAAGGCAATCTCTGAAAAAGAGTAGGGCTAATTCTTTACCTTAAACCCAAACTAATAAACTTAAATCCATATAAAGGAGATAATCTATGTCCGCTGTTACTGAAATCGTTGAACAATTAAAGTCTTTAACTCTATTAGAGGCTGCTGAGTTAGTTAAGCAAATCGAAGAAACCTTTGGTGTTAGTGCTGCTGCACCTGTGGGCGGGATGATGATGGCGGCTCCCGGTGCGGCTGCTGCGGTTGAAGAAGTCGAAGAGCAAACCGAATTTAGCGTCATTCTAGATGAAGTTCCTGCTGATAAGAAGATATCCGTGTTGAAAGTTGTCCGGACAATCACTGGCTTGGGACTGAAGGAAGCTAAAGACCTAGTGGAAGCTACTCCAAAACCCGTCAAAGAAGGGATCACCAAGGAAGCTGCTGAAGATGTGAAGAAGCAGTTAGAGGAAGCTGGAGCTAAGATCAGCATTAAGTAAAATTCGCTGATTTATCAACGTCCTAGGGCGGGTTTTGTGGGAGACTACCAGTATTAGGTAGAGTAATTTCTGACAAAACTCGCTTTTTCTATGAATGCAGGACTTGCAGATTTTGAGTCTTTTTGCCGACTCTGGCTACCTGCAACTCGTAAAAACTTCAAGTTTCCTAGATAATTTCCTTATGGTGCATCAGTCTCAAATTAATGCCCAGATTAATTAGGACTTGCGTATTTTGAGGTTGTTGCGGGCTTCGACTATGCTCTGCCAGCAACACTCAAAAAACTAAATAATTCGTTGGCAGTACGTAAGTCCTATTCATGATAAATATTTATCTCCATTAGCTATGAATCCTGAATCGATCGCTAGTAGCCTCTCTGCCTCAGAGACTGTTCCAGAGAACCAATCCCCCATGGATGAAGTACCCCAGACCCCAACCTCCGAAATATTTATCTCCGAAATATCTGAGGCGATCACCCCAGAGGTCAATTCTGGATTATCTCAAGTCCATATTCAAAGTATTGCCGGGGCGGTAATGCTCATTTTGCCCCCAGAAGTGGAAACTCCCGCAGCGATTACGTTCTCAGAATTGGTGGAGCAATTACAGCAAAGATTGGTGGCGGGCGATCGCTTCTGGCAGTTAGCAACCAAAGTGCATCTAGTCGCTCAAGATCGGCTGCTAGATGGCAGACAACTCCAAACCCTCAGTCAAGCATTACATCAAGGAGGACTAACCCTCGTCCGGGTGATTACCAATCGCCGTCAGACTGCTGTGGCTGCGGCTAGTGCGGGCTATTCCGTAGAGCAGCAATTACCCTTTAGAACGCTGAATACGTCTTCAGAAAAAGAAACAGTGCTAGAATCCTTGTACCTGGAAACAACGGTGCGATCGGGCAGGGAAATTAACTATCCCGGTACGGTAGTTATTTTAGGCGATGTAAATGCTGGCGGACTAATTGTGGCGGCTGGGGATATTCTCATCTGGGGGAAACTCAAAGGAGTTGCCCATGCTGGAGCAAAGGGTAATTCTAAATGCCGGATTATGGCGCTGGAAATGCAGCCGACTCAACTAAGAATTGCGGATGCTGTGGCTAGGGCACCAGAAAATCCTCCCCAGCAGTACTATCCAGAGGTGGCTTATATTACACCAGAAGGAATTCGGATTGCTAGGGCTACGGATTTTTCTAAGTATCATCTTTAGTGAAGAAAAATGAAAAAGCAAACCATATTTCTGAGTTCATTAGTGGTTTTTTGGGGAACGTTAGCAACACCTCCAGTTAGGGAAATGGTTTTTGCTAATTCACTACCTAACCCCTTGGTACGCCTATTTGTTAGCCCTGTTATGGCTCAAGGAAATTCCCCAATTATGCCTCTTGGCTCCCCTAGGGAAGATAATTTGGGATTATTACAACAAGAAGATGTCCCGCCAGAGTTTAGGGTGTTACCTAGCTCTGTGGCAAGGTCAATTGGCGATCGCCTCCGGGTCGTAACTCGATTTTTTGGGCAAGAGAATTTCCAACTCGATCGACACTCAGCCTTTGTTAATCCTACAGATCTGCAAATAGTTCTGGGCTTTACTGGCAGCCTACCCAACCAAAATGACCAGATTGGTTTTGATGCCACCATTCGCCAACTACAACAGCCTCAATTTCAACAGCAACTGCTTAGTCTTCTGCGCCGCAATATATCGGAACTTCCTCAAGTAAGTATTCTCGACTCTCAACCCCTCAGAAATCTCAATGAGGTGGCAAATTCTTCTACTGGAGTTAGGATGACTGTTCAATTCCGTAATCAAGTTTGGCTGATAGATGCGGTTCCTTTTCGCCGGGGTGGGGTGGGAGCTTTGGCGGCGGTAGTATATCCCCGGTCTGTGACTAATCCCCTAGCTGTCTCTACGGTTTCCCGGCGCTTAGATGACCGAATCATCGAAAATTCTCTGCGATGATTTCTAGAGCAGATTGCGATCGGTCAAAATCTCATAACCAGTTTCGGTGACTAAAACCGTGTGTTCAAATTGGGCAGATAGATGATTATCTGTGGTCACCACCATCCATTGATCTTGAAGGATGCGGGTAAATTTACCGCCAGCGTTGATAATGGGTTCGATCGCTAAAGTCATTCCCGGTACTAATTTTACATTGGGCAGCTCCCGTGTCCGAAAATTAAACACTGCCGGCTCTTCATGGAGATTCCGCCCCACTCCGTGACCAGTGTATTCCTCGACTACGCTGTAACCATGGGCGTGAACATAGTCTTCGATCGCCCCAGCAATATCGAGCAGACATTTTCCCGGTGCCACCTGTTCAATTCCTTTGTATAAGGATTCTTCTGCCACCTGCATTAATTTAGCTGCGGCTGGCTTCACTTGACCGATGGCGATCGTAATACAAGAATCTCCATGAAAACCCTCATAAAAAGCTCCCGTATCTACTTTTAATAGGTCTCCCTTGTGGATGACTTTCTTAGGGCTAGGAATCCCGTGGACAACTTCATGATTAATACAAGCACAAATGGAAGCCGGAAAGCCATGATATCCCTTAAAACTTGGTGTCGCTCCCATCTGGCGAATTCTTGACTCGGCATAAGCATCTAAATCTGCCGTAGTCATGCCCGGTTTGGCAATCTGAGAAATTTCCTGAAGCACTGTGGCGACAATTTTTGCAGATTGACGCATAGTAGCGATCTCCGGAGCAGTTTTAATTTCTATGCCACGTCTTTTTTTGAGTTGTCTAGGTTGAGGGGAAGGGAGAAGAGGAGACAGAATTTTGCTTAAAAGTTTCATGAATATTTTTTAGTAAAGTTAGGTATTTTGGAAGAATCAGATATCTTTAAATATAGCGATCCTGATTGATTTACGAACTGTAAATGGTTTAGAATGGCGCACCGGTTGGGTGCGCCATTCTAAACTCAAATAGGATTGTTATAGATCAGGAAAAAAGATCAAGAAAAGATGAGTTGTCAACATAGCAAAGGATATTCTGAGAATATCCTCAAAGACTTTTAGTAGTTTAACGGTCATTTATAAAGTGGCTACAAGGTCTAATTTTCTGCCCCCAGCGGAGGCAGGAAATTAAGCTTTATAAATAGCCTCTTAATGCTCTCCCTCAGAGAAATTTCTAGATAATTGCTCAGCTACTTTACTTCAGTTATAGATACCCTATCCTTGGTTGACAACAAATCTATTTTCTCGCATTTTATAATATTTTGCTACAATTTGATTTTGTTAATTAAGTAAAGGTAGCATGAATAGAGTCGACTGGCAATTGTGGCGTAGGTTTTGGGCGATCGCCAAGCCCTATTGGTTTTCCGCAGACCGTAAAGGAGCACTTTCCTTATTAGCTCTGCTAATTATCTTATCTTTGTCTGTTAGTGGATTAAATATTACTATTAGTTATGTCGGTAGGTTCTTCCAGAACGCCTTAGTAGGAAAAAAACCTGATGAGTTTTGGCGATTCCTATTCATTTATGCTGGGGTATTTATAGTTGGCACTCCAATTGTCGTCGTATATCGTTTCGTCCAGAGAAAGCTAGGCATTTATTGGCGGAAGTGGTTAACAGAGCATTTTCTGGATAGATATTTTAGCGATCGAGCTTACTATGATATTAATTCTGATGACAAAGTAGACAACCCAGATCAACGGATTGCCGAAGATGTTAAATCTTTTACTTCCACTAGCCTATCTTTTTTATTAATTATTCTCGGGAACTTGATTGACCTCATTTCTTTTACAGGAATTCTCTGGTCAATTTCTCAATCCCTAACCTTAGTCCTAGTAGCTTACTCCACCTTTGGAACCGTAGTGACTTTATTAATGGGTAGACGACTAATCGGACTCAATTTTAATCAACTCCGTTATGAAGGTAACTTTCGTTATGGCTTAGTTCATGTCCGAGATCATGCAGAATCTATAGCTTTTTATCGAGGCGAAGCGCAGGAGTCTGAACAAGTTAAGGGTCGCTTTACTGATGCTTTCCGTAATTTTAACTTACTAATTGGTTGGCAACGAAATGTAGATTTCTTTACCACTGGCTATGGTTATCTTGTTGTTATCCTCCCCTCATTAGTTGTCGCACCTATGTATTTTGCCGGACAAATTGATTTTGGAGCTATTAGTCAGGCAAATTTTGCCTTTAGTCAAGTTCTTGGAGCCTTATCTATTATTGTTAATGAGATTGAAAGATTGACCGCTTTTGGCGCTGGGGTAAATCGTTTGTCTGCATTTACAGATAATTTAGACATTAGCAGTAATGGCACGGGTGAAACTCGGAAAATTGACCTAGTACAGGAATCACAGCTATCTCTGGAGCATATTACTCTGCAAACTCCCAAAGGTCATAAAACCTTAATTGATGACTTATCAGTAATTATTCCTCCGGCTCAAGGGTTGCTAATTGTTGGTTCTAGTGGTGTGGGTAAGAGTTCTTTGCTGAGGGCGATCGCCGGGCTGTGGAACAGTGGCACAGGTCGCTTAGTCCGTCCAGAACTCCAAGAGATGATGTTTTTACCCCAGCGCCCCTATATGCTTTTGGGTTCCCTACGCCAGCAAATCCTTTATCCTAATACCAACCAAGCCATTAGTGATGAAGACCTGTTGGCAATACTGAAGCAAGTCAACTTAGAAGAATTACCCACTAGGGTAGAAGGCTGGGATACAGAGCTTGATTGGGATGATGTGTTGTCTTTAGGAGAACAGCAACGTTTGGCTTTTGCTAGGTTACTGTTGACGAAGCCGAAATATGCCATTCTTGATGAGGCAACTAGTGCCTTGGATCTAAAGAACGAAGAAAAGTTATATGCTAAGCTCAAGGCGATGGAAGTGACGTTTGTCAGTGTGGGACATCGTTTAAGTTTATTGAAGTATCATCAAAATGTCTTAGAACTAACTGGAGATACCCAATGGCGATTGATTTCTCCAGAAGAATACGATAAATCCCTAGCCACCATTTGAACAGTTGCCAGTTAACATCAAGAGTTTATAACTGATAACTGATTAGGACTTACACATTTAGACGTTGTTGCGGGCGCGGAGCGCCCGCAA
>CALRPI020000022.1:0-70711 GCA_943370025.1 Phormidium lacuna HE10JO
CGCCATCTGCTCGAAGGTGGTGCGATGAACACCGCATCTGCGTTTGAAAGCACTAGACTTGAAGAGTTTGAGTTGTTCGTAGGTCATGATTGGTTCCTCCTTGACCTAGTTTTACACATCTTTTATCTATTCACGCAAGAGGTCTACTATAAATATTGAAAGCCCTATCAATGTTGGGTTTGAGAGTGGGCTGAGGGTCGTCGAAGCCCACTCTCAAGCTGCTGTAATGTTTCCAGTTCTAATGGATACTAAGAAGTTCCTAGAGGGGTTTGGATGTTGCAAGTATCGAAAGTTATTATGCTGAGGATAACCGTTACCAATGTTTAAGCGCTGAAGTACTTCGCCGTCGGATGGTAGGTGATGATTGCCGTGGTGGATTGTTCGGGGTAGAGTTGTTCGCTTTCATCCATAGAGATATGCAGGCGATCGCTCCCCAGCAGTTCTAGTAATTTGTACTGATCTTGCATATTTGGGCAGGCGGGATAGCCAAAACTATAGCGAGAACCGGGGTAGCGTTGTGCCAAAATATCTCGGAGGTTATCAGGTTCCTGCTCCCCAAAGCCCAACTCTCGGCGAATCCGGGCATGGAGCCATTCGGCGATCGCCTCCGCCGTCTGCACCGCCAACCCGTGGAAGTAGAGATAATCGGTGTATTGATTGCTATCAAACAATTCCTTGGCAAACTGGGTGGCAATCTCCCCCACCGTCACCGCCTGCATCGGGAACACATCCATCACCCCTAAATCCTTGGGGGCAAAGAAGTCGGCAATGCAAAGACGGCGCAAAGATTTCTGGCGGGGAAACTCAAAGGTAGCAACTAATTGACTATGATCCTCTGGGTTGTAGAGATACAAAGAATTACCTTCAGCATTGCAAGGAAAATAGCCATAAACCGCTTGGGGATGGAGCAGATTTTCTTTGACAATTCGTTCTTTCCATTGATCGAGGATCGGATAAACCTTGGCTTGCAAAAATTCATCGTACTCTGACCTAGATTGCTCTTGGGGTTTGCGGAATTGCCACTGCCCAGCCACTAGAGCTTGAAGGTCTAAATAGTTAAATAATTCCTCTAGAGGAATATCTGTAGGTTGCAGAACTTGAGTTCCCCAGAAGGGTGGCTTAGGGCGAAGAACATCGATCGCAACAGCCTCCGATCGTCGGGTATCCACTTCTATTGCTGTAGCAGTTTCCTTAGCTTTACTGTTAGTTTCTTCGGCAACTTCCGGCACTAAAAGTTCCACCCCTTGGTCTCCGGGAAATCCTTGTAAATCATCCCATTCTCCAGCATTTTTAGCTGGCATAAGTTTATCCATAAAATGTAGATCGGCAAAGGCATCTTTGCCGTAGATCACCTTGCCTTTGTAGGTTTTTTGGCAATCATCATAGACAAATTTAGGAGTCAGGGCTGCCCCGCCTAAAATTACTGGCACGGTAATTCCTTTCTGATTAAATACCTCCAGATTTTCCTTCATGAAAGCTGTAGATTTCACCAACAATCCACTCATGGCAATACAATCTGCCCCGTGTTCAGTATAGGCATCAATAATATTATCTACCGGTTGTTTAATTCCTAAATTAATAACTTTATAGCCATTATTAGACAGAATAATATCCACCAGATTTTTGCCAATGTCATGGACATCGCCCTTGACGGTGGCAATAATAAATGTCCCCTTGGCATTATTTCCTGCCTCCTTTTTTTCCATAAAAGGTTCCAAGAAAGCCACGGCAGATTTCATGGTTTCTGCCGATTGCAATACAAAAGGTAATTGCATCTGTCCCGAACCGAATAATTCCCCAACAACTTTCATCCCATCCAACAAGAAAGTATTCACAATCTGGAGAGGTGGATATTTTTCTAGGGCTTTTTTTAGCTGGTCTTCTAAACCAATTCTTTCCCCGTCAATAATGTGTTGCTTGAGCCTTTCTTCGACGGGCAAATTATCATTAACTTCTTGGGTATTCTTGGTGGTTTTACCCATGAATAGAGTGGTTAATTCTCCCAAGGGATCGTAGGTGCAAATATCTCCTTGAAATTCCCGACGATCGTAGATCAGCTTTTGACAGATTTCTTGGTATTCCGGTTCGATTTTTGCTAGGGGCAGAATCTTACTGGCACTGACGATCGCTCCATCCAAACCCACCTGCATTGCCTCATGGAGAAACATGGAGTTGAGAACTACACGAGCAGCGGGATTCAAGCCGAAGGAAATATTAGAAACCCCCAGCATAATATGACAATCCGGTAAGTTTTCCCGGATCATTTTGATGGATTCGATCGTCGCCTTGCCATTCTCCCGATCTTCCTCAATCCCGGTGGAGACAGGCAGGGCAAGGGTATCAAAGAAAATTTCTGTCGGGGGAATGCCAAACTCCACTGCCTGTCGGTAGGCACGCTGGGCGATCGCAAACTTGCGATCGGCAGTCCGTGCCATGCCCTCTTCATCGATCGTCCCAATCACCACCCCGGCTCCATACTTTTTGGCGAGGGACAACACTTTCAAGAATCTCGGCTCCCCATCTTCGTAGTTGGTGGAATTAAGAATACACTTACCCCCAGCCACCTTCAGACCCGCTTCCATTTTTTCCCACTCGGTGGAATCCAGCATCAGGGGCAGGGTAATGTTGGTGACAAGACGAGAAACCAACTCCCGCATATCTTTCTCGCCATCCCTGCCCACATAATCCACGTTCACATCCAGAATATGCGCCCCTTCCTTCACCTGTGCCTTTGCCAGTGCCACTAAACCATCCCAATCTTCAGCATTGAGTAAATCTCGACACTTCTTGGAACCACTGGCATTCAGCCGTTCCCCCACAATGAGGAAGGAATTATCTTGGGTGTAGGGTTGGGCAGAATAGATGGAAGCGGCGGCGGGTTCAAAGTGATAATCCCGTGGTTTGGGTTTCAGGATCGCTCCAATCGCTGCCAGTTCCTTGATATGTTCAGGACGAGTACCACAGCAGCCGCCGATAACTTGGACTCCCCAATCTTCCACAAAGCGTTGCAGAGCTATGCGTAATTCCATCGGCGTGAGTTTGTAATGGGCATGACCGCCAATATTCTCCGGCAGTCCCGCATTGGGAACACAGGAAACCACGAAGGGGGAATGCTCACAGAGATATTTGATATGTTCCGCCATCCGATCGGGTCCGGTGGCGCAGTTCAAGCCGAGAATATCAATGGGGTAGCGCTCCAGAATCGTTAAAGCCGCCCCAATCTCGGAACCAATCAGCATGGTTCCTTGAATTTCCATCGTCACCGACACCATCAAAGGTTTGCGATCGCCCTTTTCCTGAAATACCTGTTCAATCCCATTCAGAGCCGCCTTAATCTGCAAGACATCCTGACAGGTTTCCACAATAAACAAATCTACCCCACCATCGTACAAACCCCGTGCCTGCTCTGCAAAGCCCGCTTCCATGGTGTCGTAGTCGATGTGTCCCAAGGTGGGCAATTTCGTGCCTGGTCCGATCGATCCGGCGACAAATCTGGGCTTGGCGGGGTCAGTAAATTCTGCGGTAACACTTTTTGCCAACTCTGCCGCAGTTTTATTCAGGTAATAGGACTGATCTGCCAAATCATACTCCGCCAAAACTAGGGGGGTACAGCCAAAGGTATCGGTCTCGATCACGTCTGCCCCCGCCAGCAAAAAGTCCCGGTGTACCTTCGCCACCGCCTCTGGCTTGGTATGCACCAAATATTCATTACAGCCCTCATACTCCGCTCCCCCAAAATCTTCTGCTGTCAAGTTTTGGCTCTGCAAGTTAGTTCCCATCGCTCCATCAAAAACAATCACGGGGCGATCGGGACTATGGAGATGGGAGAGGAAGGGACTCTTCATAAGGCTTAAGATTTAAGTTCAATAATTCAATAGAACGGGCTGTAATACCTAGCTTACCTTAGTTCTAGATTGCTGACAATGAAGTGACTTTTGCAAAGAGATCTGAAGTTTAGACTAAATTAAAAAAGATGGAAGCGATCTCAAAAGTCGGGAATCTAGCCCAAATCTCTTTGTCAACCCCAAAACCCCGCCAGATTACCGACTTTTCCTCTTCATGGCATCGATAGTTCCCTCTAGCCAAAACTCATCTGAAAGGGTGGAACAGGAAGCGATCGCCTTTCGGCTTACCTCTAGGGTGAAGTTACCAGATGCGATTATTGCGGCAACTGCTAGAGTATATAATTTAAGTTTGTTGACGCTCGATCGACAATTACATACCAAGTTTACGGCTTACATGACCGATGGGTAATCTATGCCCCCTATCGATCGCTTTACAAATGCTCTACCCCTAAAATGAACTAGGATTGCAAGAAGATTTGATAACTGCTAACTGATATAGCAATCCTAAATCATTTGCAAATCATTTTAGTACTTATGATCTAATGATGGCAATGACTCTATCTTTTATGCTTCAATGGTTTGAGACAAAAAACAAAGGTACTACTAATCTAGCAAATCAAATAGGATTGCTATAACTGATAACTGATAACTGATAACTGATTACCTGCTAATACCGTCGCACAAGTGCCTATCTTCTTCACTAACTTTTGGATTATTCTGCAAATAACCAGCTACCCAATCACAATTATCTCGTATTAAAAAATCTATATTAAATATAGATTCCAAGTCTGGAAGATTCCACAGTTTGATGGTATTGTCAAAACTGCCAGTTGCCAAGGTTTTGCCGTCAGGGCTAAGACTCACACTAAAGACAAAGTCAGTATGTCCAGAGAGGGTGCGGAGTTCCTTTCTTGTCTCTACATTCCACAACTTGATAGTCCTGTCTCCACTACCAGTTGCCAAGGTTTTGCTATCAGGGCTAAAACTCACGCTATAGACAGCTCGAGTATGCCCGGAGAGGGTGTAGATTTCCTTTCCTTCTACATTCCACAGTTTGATTGTCTTATCCCAACTACCAGTTACCAAGGTTTTGCTGTCAGAGCTAAAACTCACACTTGAGATAGATTCACTATGCCCGGAGAGAGTCCGAATTTCCTTTCCTGTTTCCACATTCCACAGTTTGATGGACTTGTCTTTACTGCCAGTCGCCAACGTCTTGCCATCAGGGCTAAAGCTCACGCTCAAAACAGAGTTAGTATGCCCGGAGAGAGTCCGAATTTCCTTTCCTGTTTCTACATTCCACAGTTTTATAGACTTGTCTTCACTGCCGGTCGCCAAGGTCTTGCCGTCAGGGCTAAAACTTACACTTATGACAGACTCAGTATGACCGGGAAGGGTGCGGAGTTTTTTCCCCGTCTCTACATTCCACAGTTTGATGCTATTGTCTCCACTGCCGGTTGCTAAAGTCTTGCCGTCAGGGCTAAAACTCACGCTCCAGACCTGGTTAGTATGCCCGGAGAGGGTACAGATTTCTTTTCCTGTCTTTACATTCCACAGTTTGATGGTCTTATCATAACTGCCGGTTGCCAAGGTCTTGCCGTCAGGGCTAAAACTCACGCTCTCTACAGGGTCAGTATGCCCAAAGAGGGTGCGAAGTTTCTTTCTTGTCTCTATATTCCACAGTTTGATGGTTTTGTCTTTACTGCCGGTCGCCAAGGTCTTGCCGTCAGGGCTAAAACTCACGCTCCAGACCTGGTTAGTATGCCCGGAGAGGGTACGGAGTTCCTTTCCTGTTTCTACATTCCACAGTTTTATAGTCTTATCGTAACTGCCGGTCGCCAAAGTCTTACCGTCAGGACTAAAACTAACGCTTGTGACATAATTAGTATGCCCAGAGAGGGTGCGGATTTCCTTTCTTGTCTCTACATTCCACAGTTTGATGGTTTTGTCTTTACTGCTGGTCGCCAAGGTCTTGCCATCAGGGCTAAAACTTACACTCCAGACAGATTTAGTATGCCCGGAGAGGGTGCGGATTTCCTTTCCTGTCTCCACATTCCACAGTTTGATGGTTTTGTCATCACTAGCAGAAGCAAAGGTCTTACCGTTGGGGCTAAAACTTACGCTATTGACATAGTCAGTATGCCCGGAGAGGGTGCGGATTTCCTTTCCTGTCTCTACATTCCACAGTTTGATATTCCTGTCTCCACTGCCGGTCGCCAATATCTTGCTGTCAGGGCTAAAACTCACGCTCAAAACAGATTCAGTATGCCCGGAGAGGGTACGAATTTCCTTTCCTGTCTCTATATTCCATAGTTTAATAGTCTTGTCTCTACTACTAGTCACTAATATCTTGCCATCAGGGCTAAAATTTACGCTATTGACATAGTCAGTATGCCCAGAGAGGGTACGGATTTCCTTTCCTGTCTCTACATTCCACAGTTTGATATTCCTGTCTCCACTGCCGGTTACCAATATCTTGCTGTCAGGGCTAAAACTCACACTCAAAACAGAGCTAGTATGCCCTACTAATCGGTTGTATTCTATTCCTTGAAAACTAACTATCTGCAAGGCATTCAAAACCTCTGGGTTATTGGTATGTTGGTTTTGTAAGATTTTTCCTGCCTTGATCGCTTGAATGAAAGCCTCTAATTCTTTATGTTCGTTGAATAGAGATAAGGAATATCGCCCCAAGGATTCTGCTTGATTTAGTTCCGCCTGGTTCTTCTGACTCCACGCCATCAACCCCAACCCACTGCTAACCACCACCGCCACCAGAGAACCCGCCGCAATTCTCCAAGCAGTTCTGATTTCCCGTTTCCTCCGGGCTGCCTCAGCTTGCCCAATACGTTCCTTCTCTTGAATACTCTCCTCAATAAACTCCAGTACATCCCTCAAATCCTCTGGGCGTTCCCGCAACTTTTCCTCCACCTCCACCAGCACTGCCCCCCGTAACAACGAACCCGCATCCTTACTTGTGGCTTCCCATTGCCCCTTCGCCGCCCGTAGCCGCTCCTGCCAAGCCCGAAACACCCTATCCTTATCCATCCAGCCCCGCAAAACTCCCCAATGGCGAATCAGCGCCTCATGGACTACCTCCACCGTTTCCTGATCCTGAAGATTCCGACTAGTCACCACCAACCGTGCATCCGCCAACTGCCTCACCAACCCCCAGCTTTCCTCCCCCAACTCCCCCTTCATGGCGATCCGCCGCGTATCCTCCGCCCCCTCCCCCGGACGCACCAACTGCACAAAAATCCGTCGAACTTGCTCCTGCTCCTCAGCGCTCAAATTGTTATATTTCTCATTCGCATACTTAGCCAACGCCCCCTCTACTCGACCAATATCTTCATAAGCCTTGTGAGTTAACTGCTTCCCAGTCCGTTGCTTCCACAACTCCGTCAAAGCAAACTCCAGCAAAGGCAAATTTCCCGGCTGATCCGCCACATCCCTCAGAATCCGCTCCACCAACCCCGCCTCAAAACCCACCTCCAACTTAGCCGCTGGTGCTGCAATTACCTCAGTTAGTTCCTCTTGATTCATTGACCTAATCTTGATATCTACACTCCGCAACACATCCGCAAACCGAGGATAAGCAAGGGCATTCCCCAAGAAATCTGCCCGCATCGTTGTCACCAAAACCGTAGACGGTAGAGCTAGAGAAGTTTGAGTTTCTAAACCATTTAATAAACAATCCAGAAACCTCCGGCGAGTTTCCTCATCCACAAGAGTATAAATTTCCTCAAATTGATCAGCAATCAACAACACCCGATGATTAGGATTATTTCGCCGAATCTTCCCCAAAACATCCACCAGCGAAACATCCCCATTTTTTAGGTACGCCCTTAGCTTTTTCCCTTGGGCAATTTGATCCGTTTGATCTAAGCCGGGAGTATAAAGAGGTACTAGCGCTTGAGCAAGGTTATGGAAAGGGTCAGCTCCCGGACGAAAATGCGTAAACTGCCAATGCCCCTCCTGTTGTAATCTCGGCACTAAACCAGCCAAAACCACTGAAGATTTCCCACTGCCAGAAGCCCCCAGCACCGGAATAAAATTCCGGGTTTTAGTCGCCTCATAAAGCTCATCAATAAATACATCCCGCCCAAAGAAAAACTCCGCATCCTGAGGACCAAAATGCAACAAACCCCGATAAGGACAAGGGAGATTTTCCCTATCCTCAGCATTCACCGGATCAGCAGGCTTTACCTCTTCCCGATAGTAATAGTTATAGATAGTAACAGTGGCATTGCCCGTAGCGGAGGTGGCTGCAATCTCCGCCCCTGTAATCTTCTGGTTGATCTCACTTTCCTCAGCCATGAAACCCCCTAATTAAACTAATCTGAGTCAATAAATCTCTTCCACAAATAAATTCCTATGGATACCAAACTCTTTATGACTATTCCCAGTCCGCGCAGGCGGACTTTGTTCTCCTAGCTGCGATTTTAATCGCCGGGTTTCTAGTTAGAGGCGGTTGAAACCGCGTCTACAAGAGCGAAGTCCGCCTGCGCGGACTAAAAGTAGAAATTTATTGTCAAGTCTCTTTAGATGTGTCATGCTCAGTGATGCCGCTGATACTAGCATTCCCTGAACCAGAGGTAGCAGCATATTTAACATTACTAATATTTTGGTTAATGATCTGCTGACCACCGGGCTGAGCTTTGAGCTTATCGAGTAAATCTTGAGCTAATCGAATAACTTCACTATCTCGATCGATCGCCGCCTCAGCCAATTTCTTTTTCAGAGGAGCCTCGTAGGTTTCTGGATCCGTTGCGTGTTCTTCCAACACCATCTCCGCCTTGGGTTCCCCAGCAAACCTTTTCTTGATCAAACCTTTCAAACCCTGATAGGCATCCTTAACCGCAGTCCCCGCAGTTTCCTTCGTAGCTGCGATCGCCCCCGCCGCCAAAGCCGCAATAACCAGAGAAATAGGATCCATAAATTTATCCTCAATAATTTCCATAATTTTAACTTGCTAATTACAAGAGGATATCAAAAGTCGGGAATCTAACCCAAATCGCCCCCCAGCAACAAAGTCTCAAAAAGATTCCCGACTTTTCCTCTACATCATCATCTCTCCCTCAAAAATCACAAAATAGTAAAACCCCATCAGTTACATCAAAGCGATCGCCCATCACCATAACTTGGTTGCTATAATCAACACCAGATAACTACTAGGAGTTTCAGGGAATTATGACTAGCGATCGAGCAAAACGGATTATAGATATTCTCCAGCAGGGACAGCCAGAAGAGCAGGCGATCGTTCAGGGTTGGGTACGCACCAAGCGGGAATCCAAGGGCTTTAGTTTTATGGAACTCAACGATGGTTCCTTCATGGCGAACCTGCAAGTGGTGATCAATGCCGATCTGCCAGACTATGATGTGGTGATCAAGAAAATTAATACCGGAGCCTCGGTGGAAGTGGCTGGCACCTTAGTTGCTTCCCAAGGCAAAGGACAAAGAATCGAACTCCGGGCTGAGAGTCTCACTGTATTTGGCGAGGCAGACCCAGAAACCTATCCCCTCCAGAAAAAGCGCCATTCCTTTGAGTTCTTGCGATCGATCGGGCATCTCCGAGCTAGAACTAATACTCTTTCTGCTGTATTCCGGGTGCGAAATGCCTGCGCTGCGGCAATTCATCAGTTTTTCCAAGAACAGGGCTTCCTGTGGATCCATGCCCCGATTATTACTGCCAACGATTGCGAAGGGGCAGGGGAATTATTCACTGTAACTAGTTTGGATTTGCAGAAATTGCCGAAAACCGAGGATCAAAAAGTAGACTTCTCTCAGGATTTTTTTGGTAAAAAGGCTTACCTGACCGTCAGTGGCCAGCTACAGGCAGAAGTAATGGCGCTAGCTTTCCGAGATGTTTACACCTTTGGTCCCACGTTCCGGGCAGAAAATTCTAATACTTCTCGCCATTTAGCCGAATTTTGGATGGTGGAGCCGGAGATGGCTTTTTGCAACTTGCAAGGGAATATGGATCTGGCTGAGGCATTTTTGAAGTATGTATTTAAGTACGTGCTGGAGCATTGTCAAGCTGATATGGAATTTTTCCAAGAACGGATTGATAAAACCGTCTTAGCCACCGCCGAAAATATTATTAATAATCAGTTTGAAAGGTTGACCTATACGGAAGCGATCGCTATCTTACAAAAAGCAGATAAAACCTTTGAATTTCCCGTCAACTGGGGCTTAGACTTGCAATCAGAACACGAGCGCTATCTTGCCGAAGAAGTTTTCAAAAAACCCGTAATCCTCACCAATTATCCCGTAGAAATTAAAGCCTTTTATATGCGCCTAGATGAGGATGAAAAAACCGTAGCAGCGATGGATGTCTTAGCACCCAATATTGGGGAAATTATTGGTGGTTCCCAACGGGAAGAAAGATTGGATGTATTGGAGAGAAGAATTATTCAGCAGGGGATGGATCCGGCAGACCTGTGGTGGTATCTGGATCTGCGCCGCTATGGCACAGTTCCCCACGCGGGCTTCGGCTTAGGGTTTGAGCGGTTGGTACAATTTATGACTGGGATGGGCAATATTCGTGATGTGATTCCCTTCCCAAGGTTTCCAGAGAATGCCGATTTTTGATTTATTAAAACTTGAGAGTGGATGGCCACAGCTACCCACTCTCAAACTTCTATCGTTATTTCTTAAGTAGGGGCGCAAGGCTTTGCGCCCTATTACTTTGTGCCCTAGCTATGAGAATATTTACAAAGCGCCCATGTTAGATAGACCAAGAATCACACCAAACCCAAGAATATGCCCGAAAGCGGTAGTAGCAAGCACAGCAGGCAGACCAAAACCACCAAATAGATTGGGGCTAGGCATAGCAGGACCTTTGCTGTAGTCTTGCATAGTTAGTTTGCCAAAGGCGATCGCTGCAATATTGCAGGCAATCATAATAATTCCAGTTGTGGGAGTCCAAGAAGCATCAACGGGGGTAGCGATCGCAATTAATAAAGTTGAGTAATTCAATTTACTTTCTCCTTGAGTGAAAAAAAACATTTACAAAAAGTTACTCTTCCCTAGGAGGGTGGAGTATTAATTCTAGATATTACTTTAATTTGCTTCTTAAGCAATAATTCATAAAATTACTTTACAACTCTAGGTAGTCCTAACAGGTAAGGATTTTAGGGTCAGGATTTCCCTCGCAGTGCGGGAGAAATCCTGACTTCTTGGGTACTACCCAACGTTATTTCCCCCGCTCAGGCAAATCGATACTAATCGGAGTCGGTAGATCAGCTAAATTAGGCAACTCGATTAGCTCCTTTTCTACTTCCTTGATCTCAATTTCAATGAGTTGTTTGTCTACTTCTTCTTCCTTAATTTCAATTTCAACGAATTGTTTCTCCACTTCCTTGAGATTAATCGGCATTCTCAAAGGTTCTGGTTCTTCTTCTACCAAGACATTGGGTAGAGTCTTCACCAAATCATCAAGAGGACGAGGAATCACCGTCACGGCATTTAACTCCCAGCCCCGGCGCAGAGCTTCGGCAATCCCCGCCTCGATCGCCACTGCCACATTGGTCACCGAACCTTGAATAATGGCAGTACACAAACCATCGCCAATGGTTTCATAGCTAATCAGTTCCACATTGGCAGATTTGAGCATGGCATCCGCTGACCCCACCATCGCTGGGAAGCCTCTAGTTTCCAGAAACCCCAACGCCTGACTACTATGGCGTTGATCCCGTTCCCCTTCCATCAGCCGCAGCAGCCGAGAACTAAAGGGGAATATGTATTCCATGTTGGGATGGGGACGGGGCAGCAAAATGGAAGAGACTAACTGCCCCGATCGCTGTGCCTCTTCTGCCCCAATTTGGATTGCCAAGCGAACTTCTGCCATCTTGCCCCGGACGATCGCACTCACATAGCCACTGCCAATTTTTTCATAGCCAATCAAGCGCACCCCAGAGGCTTTGAGCATCACATCGGCTGTGTCAATAATTGAGGGGAAACTCCGGGTAGAAATAACTCCCAAGGCTGTTTCCCACAATGGATCCTTATTTCGCCAATGATCCTGATCCTGCATAGCCCCATACCTAAAATCTTAGACTTCCTTCTCAATGTACCAAAATTTGTCGGGTATCAACGGTTGTCTATTTAGGATGCGATCGCCAGTGCCTTCTCCTTGGTTTCTAGGGGAGCTGATAAAGCCTCTTCTAAGGGAGCGCAACCTAGGCGTTCTTCGAGGATATTCATTACCTCTCGCCCAAAATCATTGGGGTTTCGATGCCAAGCTTGGAGGCACACTTCCCCAAAGAAAGAGCCGAGGGGTTCTGGGTTCCAGAGGAGCTTTTTGGCAGTCCAAGGCATCAAGCTCATAGGATCATAACCCGGTTGTAAAATTTCCTTTTTCAGGGCGTAATCTTCCAGATGGGTGTGGGGTTGCAAACCGATAAAGAAAATTGCTGGTTCCACCTTATCTGCCCCAAAGATTCTTTCTAACTCTCGATGGTAGGCGATCGTTTGCCGAATTGTCCGATGGGTTTCATCAATGACATTAAAGGAATAATTAACCGACACCAAAGAATTAAACCCAGCCGATTTCAGGTCACGGCAGTTTTCTAGTACCACCCGCAGATTGTAGCCCATCCGCATCTTACGGACTAGCTCCTGAGAGCCGCTAGTAATACCAATCTCAAAATAGTTCATCCCCGTTTGCACCATCAGATCGCACAATTGAGGGGTGAGGTTGTCTGCCCGGATGTAGGCAGCCCAATGAATATCCTTCATGCCCGCCGCAATGATTTTTTGGAGGAGTTCTACGGCATCATCAATAAATTTCCGAGCGGGAATAAATTGGGCATCCGTAAACCAAAAGTTGCGAACTCCGCGATCGTACAATTGACGCATCTCCGCCACCACCTCATCTGCCGGATTAATCCGTACCTGTTTGCCTTCCACTACGGTATATACGCAATAGCAGCAATTATGGGGGCAGCCCCGCTTCGTTTGCACCCCCAGATAAAAATCCTGATCTTGCAGATAGTAAGAAAAATCTGTCCAAATACTCTCGATATAATCGTAATTGCAAGCACTTTTTTCTAAAGGCGTAGGCTGTTCATGAATCATTCGCTCTCTGGGCTTGGTTTCCCCCACCACATAACAGCGTTCGCTACTAATATCTTCGCCGCGCAAAAGTTTTTCTAACAGGGTTTCCCCCTCCCCCACCGAGAGAATTGAACCGAAGGGAAGCTTGTTCTGCATTTGTTCATAAAATACACTCACCGCTCCGCCCCCAACCACCACCCGTGCTTGGGGCTGGTAGCGTTTGGCTCGCTGTAGTCCACGATCGATCAATCCCCGGTTGCGCCATAATTCATTGTAGTAAGACAGAGCTAAACGTAAGCCCCCGATCGCTCCCCGTAATTTCAGTAAGGGATTCAAAGCATAATAAAATTCAAAGGCATTTTGCAGCGGATTGCCCCCTCGTCCCCCCACAGGGGCATAGATCTGGATATCGCGCCAAGAAAACACCAACAGAGTCGGCTGAAATTCATCCACACAGGCATCTAGGGCAGTATTGAAATCTAGGGGGGGAATAGTCCCCAGATCAAAAATTCTTTGCTCGATTTCTGGGAATAATTTATGGACATGATCAGATAGATAAACTACACCGATCGGGAAGATGGGGTTACAAGGGAGGCGAACATAAAGAATTTTTTCTGGCATGAAGATAATATTTTAATTGAGTTTCTTTGATATTCTTAATGGTTTTAATATTGATTTTTGTTGTTATTTACTCTTCTTTTGTTATTAATTAAATCTTGATTTCCCACAATCTTGATTTTCAATAAAAACCTCCAGAGTTTGAAGTAATGGTTCAAGTTTAATTGCTTTGATTAAATTTCTGCCAGCTACTGCATACCTGTAATGCAAAAACCGAGTTTACATACCTTAACTGTAACAAAATATTTAGGTTCTCTCAACTAAGAAACAAATTTTTTTGAGAAATCTCAGATAAAAATATCGAGCACCTAGACTGCAAAAGTTATTAACCCCTTTTGTGATCGCCGTCACCAATCAGGTTATGTTGTGAGAATCCTTGCAGAGCGAAGGTTTTCACAACACAACTCATCTCAACGCTCTCGGTGATTGCTATAGCTAAGAGAAATTGGCTAAACCCTCAGTTTTATCAATGAATATCCTTAACCTTCTCGATCATGAATCTCTGTCTTGGAGCTAGACCATAACATGATCCCAAAGATTGGAAATAATCATTGCCAAGATTAAATCTATTGTCCCTATGGCTTTTTGGCTTTGCTAGAGCAGTCCTAACGGGGTTGAAAACAGCGCACTCTTCAGGTGCGTTGTTTTACAAACCCCTAAAGTTCATCAACGATTTAGGATTGCCATAGCAGGCAATTCACACCCTGAAGAAATATTCATCCAATATCTATAGCCATCCTATTTGAGTTTAGAATGGCGCACCCGAAGGGTGCGCCATTCTAAACCATTTACACATTTACAGTTGGCAAATCAATTAGGATCGCTATATAGCCATTCTAAATGGGTTGAGAACGTCTTCCCCTCCGGGGGAGCTGTTCTCAACCCTCTAAAATTCTAACCTTAATTAGGATCGCGCTATATCTGGCACTAGCAACCCCAGATATTTTCCCTTGCTAAAGTTAAGAGAAATTGTTTGCTGGAAGCAATTTGATCCCGTGGAGAATTTAGGATTGTCATAGATTAAATATTTTAGAGGGATTGGTATTAAGGTTTACAGCTAAGGAAGATTACTAGTGTTAGGTTAAATTAAGTTAAGACAAAAATACATTTTAATTCAACTTAAAGCCATGGCTCAAATTCTTGATCCCCTGCCACCGGACAATAGTGATCACCTAGTTTGTTTCTACGTCAACGCAACTAGTCAAATTCAGATTGCTCGGATTACTAATGTTCCTAACTGGTATTTTGAACGAGTGGTTTTTCCCGGACAAAGATTAGTATTTGAGGCTCCTAGGGAGGGGCAACTAGAAATTAATACAGGTATGATGGCTAGTTCTATTCTCTCTGATACTCTTTCCTGCGAGAGTTTGGCTATGGTGGAAGCAAATGTTGCGGAAGTTACCCCAACTGCTATTTAACCCTATTTCGAGGGTATCTCAAAAGTTGCAAAAAAATCTAAACCGCAAATTGTTTATCAAGATAATCCCAAATTAAAGAAATGGTTTCACCGTTTTCTTGATTTAAGTCTTTACACAGTAAGGTGTTCAAAATTTTATTTGTATTAAACATTTTGCAAAATCGTATTAGATAATTGAGAACGGCGCACCATTTGGGTGCGCCGTTCTCAATTCATGCCAAATCAAAAAAAGGTAAAACTTTTTTTGATTTAATTCCTTACGTAGCAAGCTGTTTCGTAAGTTACAGGTTACAGCAGTTTGAGAGTGGGCTTCGACTCCGCTCAGCCCACTCTCAAACCTAACATTGACAGAACTTTCAACTTTTGTGGCATGTCTCATTTGAACGCAAAGTGCTGTAAGTCACAGGTTATGAAACAAGACTAGCTAAACTGCTGGGCGTAGTATCTGGCATACCTGCCCTCTCGATCGAGAAGTTCCTCATGGGTTCCTGATTCCACAATCTGCCCCTGCTCCACCACCAGAATTCTCGTAGCCCGGCGGACGGTGGCGAGACGATGGGCAATGATGAATACCGTCCGATCGCGCATCACCCGTTCTAGTGCTTCTTGGACTAAAGCCTCAGACTCTGAATCTAGGGCAGAGGTGGCTTCATCTAGGACTAAGATGCGGGGATTGTGGAGGATGGCACGGGCGATCGCAATTCGTTGTTTTTGTCCCCCAGAAAGATTCACCCCCCGCTCTCCGACCCATGTTTGATAGCCTTGGGTAAACTGACTGATAAATTGGTGGGCATTGGCGATTTTTGCCGCCGCTTCCACTTCTGAGAGATTAAATTGGGCTTGACCAAAGGCAATATTTTGGGCGATCGTCCCCGAAAACAAGGTGGTTTCCTGCGGGACAATGCCCATCTGACGGCGCAAACTCTTCAGGGTGACATCTTGAATATCCATGCCATCGATCAATACCGATCCTGACTGGGGATCGTAGAAGCGGAAGAGCAGATTCACTAGGGTAGTTTTCCCTGCCCCCGATGCGCCCACTAGGGCAATCACTTCCCCCGGCAGGACTAATAAATCTAAACCCTTGAGGACTGGTTTCCCAGACTCGTAGGCAAAACTCACCTGCTGGTATTCAACTTTCCCAGTCACCGTTGGTAATACTTTAGCATTGGGTTTTTCGGTCACTGTGGGGTGAATTGCCAGTAGCTCAAAGATGCGATCGACCGATGCCTCTACCTGTTTAATTTCGTTGTAATTAATCGTCAGATGGCTAATGGGATCAATCAAAAAACCCACTCCAGCGATGTAGCTCATAAACTCCGTCGGGGTCAGGTTCTTGTTGGCAATCTGCCAAGCTCCAAGAAATAACAAAAACAGGATCGATAGGGCATAGAGAAAGCCAATCACCGGAAACTGGATCGCCTTTAGGTATTCCGCCGCATACCTAGATTGTCGATTTGCCTCCGCCTCGACCCGGAACCGCTCGATTTCGTAATCCTCTGCCGCAAAAGCTTGGACTAATCTAATTCCGCTAAAGACCTCGTTCAGTAGGGAAGAAATATTAGAAACTCCCGTTTGGCTACGGCGGGAAAATTTCAATAGCTGTTCCCCAAACCAACCGATCAGAAAAGCCATCAGGGGGGCAACGATCAACGTAGCAAAGGTCAATTGCCAATTGAGATAGATCATGTAGCCCAAAACGACAATCAACTGCAACACGCAGGGAGTAAAGTCATGGAAGATTTTATTCACTACCTCGCCAATGCGATCGATATCTTCCGTGAGGCGATAGGTCAAATCCCCCGTTTGGGCAGTTTCAAAATAGCTTAAATTTAGGCGTTGTAGATGAGCATAGACTTTCTGGCGTAAATCCAAAGTAATTGCCAAGGAGGCTCTTGCCATCAAAGAATCCTGCCCGTACTGCATGATTTTTTGCAATAGGAACATCAGGGCAGTTAAACCCGCTGCCTCAGCTAGTCCTTGGAGATTTCCATTCCCAATATAGCCCCCCAGAGTCCCCACCAACTTCATTAAAATAGGCCAAAAAACCGTAAACCCGATCGTACAGGCAAAAGCTTGGAGAATTACGGCAGTTTGGGGGCGGAGGTAGGGGAGGAGCAGCCAGTAGCTGGCACGGGCTTTGGTTTGATGCGGGCTATTCAAGCGATCGTTTTCCTTAGGTAGTGGGTGATTAACTAGATATATTATCCTGAGTGCTGGTGATTAGTATCTATAATTGATATTTATAGTCAAGTTAGCTATTCAGGTTAATAATTGGGATCGCGCAAGGAGAGAACTGGGCATGTCAGGGAAAATATTATTGGTGGATGATGAGCCGGGATTGCGGCAGGCAGTACAGGAATACCTACAGGAGAGTGGCTTTGGGGTGACAGTGGCGGGGAATGCCACTGATGCTTGGGGGCTATTGCAGCAGGAAACTCCAGATTTGATCATCTCTGATATCATGATGCCCCAAGTAGATGGCTATGAGTTTCTCAAGCAACTCCGGGGAGATAGCCGGTTTAGTAGTCTGCCCGTGGTGTTTCTGACGGCGCGGGGGATGACTAGCGATCGCATCTTGGGCTACCAAGCTGGGTGTGATGCTTACCTTGCCAAGCCCTTTGACCCCGATGAACTGGTGGCACTGGTGGAAAATTTGCTCGATCGACGGATTGCCGTCACCGCCACCAAAGATAGCAATGAACAACTAGAAGATATTGCCAAACAAATTGCCGAAATTCGTAGCCTCCTCAACCAAAAGGGCGGCATTGTCACCACCCCCAGCCCGATCCGCATCGACCTCACCCCTAGGGAGCAGAGTGTTCTAGATTTAGTAACTCAAGGTCTGATGAATAAGGAAATTGCCCGCCAGCTAGAAACCAGTGTCCGCAATGTAGAAAAATACGTCTCCCGCTTATTTGGCAAAACTGGCACCAATAGCCGCACCGAGTTAGTCCGCTACGCCCTAGAGCATGGTTTAACTAATTAACGTTAGTTCGGTTTAAGCAAAAGCCTTGACCCTAAGCCTAGAGACGTTCCCTGAGCGGAGTCGAAGGGAACATTTCCGCTACAAATGAAGATAAGCCATCGAAGATTTGTAGTGGGTTTTGGCTACTTCGGCTTCGCTCAGTATAAATTCGACTCCGCTCAGCCAGCAATACCAGCAATAATAGTTATAGTTTTCATAAAATGGTATTAGGAGGATTTCTTATCCCGAACTCACGTTAACTAACACGTCAGTTCAGCGACCTTACCCTTCTCCTAATTCGCATTACCAAGGGTTGCCGATCATGGTGAAGGCGCTCCAGTAATAAGGATGGGTTAAGCGTCGATCGCCCAGCTTTCTCAACTCGTCATTCAGGGCAAAGTTGCCCTTGGGGGTGACTAAGCTGCCGCCTTCTAGGCGCACTTCTCCCCGGAGCATTGCCAGTTGTGCCTGCCGTAGTGCTTCAGATTTGGTTGTGGTGGTTTGTAGTTGTTGATAAAACTCTGCCATCAAGCCCATAGTGCCTTCATCGCTGACTTGCCAGAGACTAGCTAGGGCAGACCGGACTCCAGAGGTGACGGCTAATCCGGCAAAACCTAGCTCGGCATCTGTATTACCTAGGGCGGTTTCGCAGGCGCTGAGGACTAAGAGGTCTACGGGAGGAGTGCCAAAACCTGTGGAGCGGATTTGCTCTAGGGTGAGTCTTTCGGTTCCCCAGAGTTGGATGTAGGAGTTGACCTTATCTCCGTAGAAGGAACCGTGGGTGGCGAGATGGACTATTCTCTGGTTTGGACTGCGGTTCTGGCGGAGATTACTCAGGGTGAAGTTTTCGTTGAGGAAAATATTTCCGCCCCGGATTTGGTTGATGGCTTTGAGTTCTACGGGAACTCCGGGTAGAGGTGGAAGATTGTCAACCACAAAGCGATCGGCTCCCATTGCCATTACTTGTGAATCTTTGAGGGAACTATAGGTGGTATCGGTCAGGGTCAATGAGGGCATCAAAGCAACGCTGTAGTCTTCGATGATGAATCGATTATCTTTGCTCTGCATGGCGGCGATCGGCATTGACCTTAATCCTCTATCCATAAGAAAGACTAGGTTATCAATTTTTAGTCTTTTCAGGTCTTCTTCAAGAGGAGCAACAATCAGGTCATACATCCGCCTAGAGCCACGGCCATACACGCTCCTCCGGGCAACGCCTCTGGTAAGTTCCCCAGCACTTTCGAGAACTTCGGGGCGGGTTAATGCGTTATACCGAACTCTTACTAGGTCGCCAGTGGGGGGGACAAGGACAATTTCTAGGGTATCGGTATTGCTGGGATTGCGGAAGAGTTGACTCCGGGCGGAACTGACGGAGCGGTTATTGGCAGCAGTGTCGTTGGCGGGGGAGAAGAAGACGTAGATGAGGGCTGGTTTGACGTTGGTTTGTCTGGTGATCCGGTTGAGGATGTCTTGTGCCTGATTGACATCGAGGGTGGCGACTTCATCGGCAAGTCCAGTGAAGGCTTGAAATTCTTCTTTGAAGGGGTCGTCTAGGAGGCGGATTCTGTCATTGAGGTTGATGACGGGGATTCTGTCGATGATGGGGATATTTGAGTTGGCAGTGGCTAGGGAAATGGGGGATTGTACGCCGGGGGAGGTGGCATCAAGGATTGGTCGATCGAGCACTAGAGCCACGGGAGCGGGTGGTGGCAATGGGAGTAATGATAGTTGTTGGGGAGTTGGGATTATTACGGTCGGGACTACAGGAGGGGCTACAACTACTGTTGGTGGTGGAGGGGTTGGGGGAGTAGAAATAAATGAGGAAAGTGGTGTGGTTTCAGGGATGAGGATTGGGGGTGGTGTCCCAACAACTATAGGGTCTGGGGTTTGGGGTGGAGTTGGGTTAATTAGTAGAGAAACCAGTCCGGAAGACAAGGAAGAGGATGGGGCTGTGGAGGAGATAGAGGGAGTCGGGAGCGGAGTAGGAGAGATAGAGGGAGTCGGGAGCGGAGTAGGAGTGGGGACTGTGGTTCTGATGGTGATGTTTGTGCCGTAGGGGTTGATGGCGGGGGGGACGGGAACAATGAGGTTATTGATGGTGTTAGTTCCAGTACCAGAGGTAATAGCTGCCCTTGTGCCATTATTGGTGGCGTTGCCAACTAGAAAAGGAACATTAGTGCTACCACCATGAGTGATATCAATTGAGCCACCCCCTAAACCCCCTTGAGTAGAGATACTAGGTCTACTACCATCTCTTGATACTAAGAAGCTAGTATATATTCCTGGAGCAAGAAGAAATAAGTTACCTGCATTGATAGTTATATTACCTCCATAGCCACCACTACCTACGCTTTCACTATAAATGCGATCAGTAGATAAATTACCCTGAGATGAGATGTTGATAGACCCACCATTTCCATTAGAGAAAGAATTAGAAGTAGTGTCACTAGTAATAGATAAATTACCCTGAGATGAGATATTGATAGACCCACCATTTCCATTAGAGAAAGAATTAGAACTAATGGCACTAGTAATAGATAAATTACCCTGAGATGAGATGTTGATAGACCCACCATTTCTATCACCGTCAGAAATAATGGAATTAGTAGATAAATTACCTTGAGATGAGATGTTGAGAGACCCGCCAATTCCAGAAAGAGTCGAAGAAGAATTAATGTAACCAGTAGATAAATTACCCTGAGATGAGATGTTGAGAGACCCACCATTTCCAGCAGAGAAAGACCTAGTGTCGTTAATATAAGAATAAGTCCTAATGTCACCAGTAGATAAATTACCCTGAGATGAGATGTTGAGAGACCCACCATCTCTTGAGTTACCCCTATTAGCATGAGAATAAGAAATAATATCATTAGTATTGATACTCTGCGCGGTTATAGTAATGACTCCTCCACTTCCAGAATCACCAGTTGCAGTAATGCTATTATTTTCGACCGCAGAACTACTGTTAATCTCTCCAGTAGCTCTAAAAATTCCATTATTTGTAGGAGGATTTTGATTAATCATAATATTGCCCCCATTTCCTGCATTTCCATTTCCTGCGGAGAGAGAACGACTATCAAGGGCAAAGACAAGCCTTGGGTCAATCTGATTAATAGTTGCTCCAAGAAGAGTTATATTATTATTTATCGCATCAATATCAATATCAATATCAATATTGCCCCCATTCCCCGCAGTTCCAGATCTAGACCCTGATGTGGTATTAATGCCCCTTACCGTTATGCCGCCATTAGTTGCCCTAACTACAATATTTCCCCCATTCCCAGAAGTACCTAAATCAACACGGGAATAGGCAGCAACAGCTCCTGTCAATGGATTTGAAGGTGTTCCCATATTTACACTCTGAGCAGCGATCGTTATATCGCCTGCATTGCTAGAATTACCAGAAATGTAAGGAGGAGGGTTAAGAGGAACACCATTTATATCAGCAGGCACGTTATTTACTACTGATCGACTGTCAACGTTACCAGAAATATTGATATTACCAAGGGGAGCAAGGATATTGATTATTCCCCCAGCCCCTGCATTCCCACTACCGACACCAGACCCACTACTAATAGACCCAGCACTGATATCACCCACAGATGCAGTTAAGTTGATACTGCCCCCATTCTGAGCTGATATAGTAGAAGCATCTATATCACCCGCCGTAATACTGGCAGCACTGATAGCAATATTTCTCCCTGGCGCAACAATTCTATCCCCCGCATTCATCAAGAAATTCCCCACCCCATTCCCATCCTGATCCGCTCGAAAAGTTATGGAACCCCCCGGCGCACCAACAAAAGTTAAGGCATTGCCTGTTAAAGTCCCAAGGGTAATATTATTACTCGCCTCCAAAACCACATTTGCCGCAGCCGGCAGAGCTTGCAGCGTTGCCTGAGAAATCGTGATATCTCCCGCACTGCAACCCACCGCCACCGTTGGCAAAGTGCAACCCCCTAAAGCATCTGCCCCATTATTAATAAAAATATTCACCGGGTCTAACAACAAAGTCCCGAAACTTCCCTGTGGCGCTGATAAATCTGCATTCCCAGCAAAGGTTAAAACCTGCGCCCCCGACACCTCGGCAAATCCGCCATTTCCAGAACTAGCTCCACCCCTAGCTGAGATATTGCCATAAAATCTGGTAGTATCATCAGCCCAAACTATTACTCTGCCACCGTTACCAGTATTCAGCGCATCCGCATTCAAGAAAGAACCAGCATCCACATAGGTAATCCGAGAATTAAACGGATTAACTCCCCCGCCCCGATATTCCCCACCAACTCGAATCGTTCCCCCGCCATTGCTACCACTAGCATTTAGATTGGCATTCACTAGGGCAACCCTGTCACCCAAAACATTAATTACCCCTCCCTGAGAACCCGTACTGAGATTTCCAGCAGTAATATTTATCCCTTGACCAGTGGGAATATTAACCCCTGCAACTTCCACAGTTGACCCATTGCTACTAATTCCCGGTAAATCTGACCCCGTAAGTAACCGAGGCAAATCCAGAGGCGTGATCACAGAATCTACAGGAAGAACAATTTCTAAACTTAATAAATGCCCCGGCTGGGAAATCCTCACCCGATTCGTTCCCGGTACAGCCGCTAAAGTAATATTCCCAGCATTGATATTCCCAGTATTAACAATATTCCCCCCAATCAAACTAATCCCCTGTCCCGGAGTCACCGATAAATTCCCAGCATTGACAATACTTCCAGCTTGGTTAGTAGTGAAGAGAAAACTATCAGGATACCCAACCAAAGCCGAGAAGTTATTATCCCCAAAAGCATTAAATAAATTATTCCCAAACCCAATTTGATTCGCTGTCGTTGCCGTAAAACTAGCAGGAATATTTAAACTTGCTCCCTGTCCAAAAACTATCCCGGCAGGATTCATCAAGAACAGGTTAGAATTTCCCCCCGTAACTTGCAATAAACCATTAATAAAAGAAGGATTTCCCCCATTGACCCTAGCCAGAATATTTTTAATCTGAGGATTGCTCAAAAAGTTGGCAACTTGGGCAGAATTGACATTGAAATCCCGAAAACTATGGAAAAGATTTCCCCCCGCCTGAGTTCCCCCAATGATATTAATCTGGTTTCCTTGGGGATTAACCACAGTTCCCGCACCGTTGGGGACGATCTGGGCTAGAGTTGGCGGCACAAAACCTAGGGCAAGAACTAAGCCTAGGGAGGCTTTAGCAAGACAGGGGTAGATAGACATAGGACGAATAGACTCCTTGTAGAAATAAGCAGGACCTACGCACTTAAATTGATGAATAGCTTACACCCCGGATGATCCCCCCTAGCCCCCCTTAAAAAGGGGGGAACCGTTTCAAAGTCCCCCTTTTTATAGGCTTTGCCTTCCCGTAAGGGTAGGGAGATTTAGGGGGATCAAGACTTTTCAGACATCCTCTTACAACAAACTACTTTAAGATCGGCTTGAGGAGCAATACGTCATTTGCCGTAGTCTTTTGTTAAGCGATCTTTACAACCATCAATTACTTAAATCTGCCCGATCGCTACCCTCCATCTCCCTCAGCAAAGACTCAATAGTACTAATAATCTTGATCGCAATTCCTGATAATGATCTGAAAACTCTGGGTCTAAATTTCGGGAGGCAAAGATGGCTTCAGCTCTCCAGTTATGGAATAGATTCGGGAACCTTGTTGCCCTTGACGAGGAAAATCTCTACCTCTTTATGCTGCCCCTTGAGGTTGTCGGATCCCCAAGATTCAACCTCAAACCGATCTTCTAGGTAAATCAAGGTATCATAGCCGATTAAAATGCGGCAGTTGCTGGGTTGGATTTCTTTTTTGTAGCTTTCTAGCCGTGAAGCAGTGTTGACACTATCCCCAATCACGCCGTATTCCATCCGGTCTTTCCCCCCCAAGGAGCCAACGACAATATTGCCAGTAAAAATCCCAATCCGCATTTGAATTGTGGGCAGGTTCCGTTTGCGCCAACTATAGTTCAGCTCCTCCAGTCGATCGCCAATGGCCAAGGCTGCGTATACCGCTCGCTGGGTATCTAAAGTCACCTCAGCATTTTGGACTCGGGACATCGGCACGCCAAAAACCGCCATTACTCCATCCCCGGTAAATTTATTAATGATCCCTTCCCGGAGCATTATTTCCGTCGTAATTTCCTCCAAAATTTCATTGAGCCATACTAAAAGCGACTCTGGGGGCATGGTTTCCGAAATTGTACTAAAGCCCTTAATATCCAGAAATAGCATGGTGGCTGTGAGCTTAATCCCCGGTAGTTTGCCAGATTTCAACAGGCGATCGCGTCCCTGCCAGAGGGCTTCGGCAATTTCTGGGGAAGTATTTTGCCCCAAGAGCTTCATGACGATCGTATTCTTTTGCCGGGCTTCGTAGGCTTGGTAGGTGACCACAATGGTCATGGTCAGGATAAATCCCACCGCAGGCGTAGCCAGGGGGATTAGAACAGAGGTGTTAAAAAAATAAACCCCGGTGGCGAGGATGATTGCCCCACATCCTAAGGCTCCCAGCAGCAGAGAAGAAGGATGCCGCATTAGCCAAGGCAGCAACGCTCCCAAGAGAATCCAGCCACCGATCCAAGTCCATTCCCAAGAATTTTGCCAAAACCTAAATAGGGGACGATCGCCCTTGGCTGCGTCTAAAAATTGACTGACCATCTGGGCATGAACTCTCACCCCCGGCATCTTAAAATCATCCTTGAGGACAGGACTGAAGGGGGTAAAGAAATCATCCTTGAGACTGCTGGCCGTGGAGCCGATCAGGACAATCTTATCCTTGACTATTTTCGGATCAACCTTGCCCGTCAAAAAAGCCGTCAGACTAATTTCCTTAGCCACATTCCCTGCATTCCGATAGTTAAGAATAATTTGCATCCCCCCAGAATCGAAGTTTTTGTAGATCCCCGCCGAAGGTCTCAGGGGATATAGCACCGCCTTGCCCAATTGCATATAATCAGGATTCTCTTGGCTTGGTTGGGGGCTAATGCCTTCCTTTTGTAAATAGTTAATAGCTACTTGCATGGCAAAAGAGGCGACTAGTTGCCCATCGCCGGGGGATTCTGCTAACCAAAGATTCCGCCGTACTGCATTGTCTGTAGTATCGATCGCAATATCATTAAACCCGACTTGATTGGGGTCAACTCCCGGCGGTGCTGGGGTATCCCTGACGAGATCAAGGCTGCGGACATTGATCACATTGGGCTTCTGGAGTTGAGTCAGCAGACGAGTGCCGCCATTTTCTTCCTTGGGTTCTACCGGCAGGTTGCGATACAAATCTAGACCAATGACTCTAGGTTGATTAGCTTGGAGTTTTTCTAGGAGACTGGCAAGGGTCTTGTCTGGGAACGGCCAACGATTTTGCTCCCGCAAGTCAGCCTCAGTAATTCCAATAATCAGGATGCGGGGATCTGAGGACAATTGGTCTCGCGATCGCACCATATAATCAAAAACTCGTAACTCCCAATGCTGAAAATGTCCCCCAGTGCGGAGACCGATGATGATACCAGAAACTGTGATAGTGGCAATCGCCACTAATTTTGCACCATCAAGGTCTGGCAACTTGCTAATAATCTTATTAACCCAGTAGGGAAGGCGTTTAAGCATCATCTGGTATCTCAATGGTATAAACAATAAAAGAAGCTAATTCAGATAGGATAGGACTTACGGACTGCTAACGAACTTAGTTATTCTCTGGTATCGCCCCCTATTTTCTAGACTACAACATACTCCTAAGTTAATCCTGAACATCAGAGACAATTTATTTGCAAATTTTTGCACGTTAAAGAATTAAGCTCAACTAATTAGGAAAAGCTCCCTAATCCTAGGGCATTGCTATAAGATTAAATATGTTGCTATTTGTAAAGAAGCTATAGCAACCTTGAATTAAGTTGAGAACGCCTTCCCCTCCGGGGAAGGCGTTCTCAACACTCTAATAATTCTAAACTTAATTAGGATTGCTATATTTATACACAAGACTCTATGCTAATCCCTCCTCCTAACCTAACCCAAGTAAAAACAACTCTGACCGAGAAAATAACAGAGAAAATATTTTTGGGTAATGAGCCAACCCCAGAGCTACTGGCAATTCTCACCGTGTATTTTGTCCAAGGCATACTCGGTTTAGCTCGGTTAGCGGTCAGCTTTTTCTTGAAGGATGAATTAAACTTAAGTCCGGCTCAAGTAGCTGCTTTAATGGGGATCGCTGCCCTGCCTTGGGTGATTAAGCCAGTCTTTGGGTTTCTTTCCGATAGTTTGCCAGTACTGGGTTATCGCCGTCGATCGTACATTATGCTTTCCGGACTGCTGGGGACGATCGCTTGGCTAGCCATGGCCACGATCGTCGATTCTGCCCCCAAGGCAACCGTAGCAATTCTCCTCAGCTCTCTCTCGGTGGCAATTAGCGATGTAATTGTAGATTCTTTGGTAGTGATGCGGATTCAGCAACAAACCCAAAAAGAAGCCGGTTCTTTGCAATCTCTTTGTTGGGGAGTTTCTGCCTTAGGGGGGCTGATTACTGCTTATATTAGTGGTTCCCTTTTGCAGCATTTTAGTACTCAAGTAGTTTTTGGGATTACCGCTTCATTCCCCCTGCTAGTTTCCTGTGTGGCGATGCTAATTCAAGAAGAAAAGGTGAGCGATCGACCCAATTTCTCTACCGTCCGCCACCAAACTCAGCAACTCTGGCAGGGCATGAAACAAAAAGCTATCTGGCTGCCTACTCTATTTCTCTTCATCTGGCAATCTACTCCTACCGCCGATTCGGCATTCTTTTTCTTCACCACCAATGAACTAGGTTTTACCCCAGAGTTTCTAGGTAGAGTCCGCCTAGTTACCAGTCTCGCTTCCCTCGTAGGTGTAGCCATCTTTCAGCGCTATCTCCGGCATCTTTCCTTTCGCTTAATCCTGGGCTGGAGTACGGTGATTGCCGCCGCCTTGGGCATGACTACCCTGCTGTTAGTGACCCATACCAACCGTCTATTGGGGATTGATGACCACTGGTTTAGTTTGGGCGATAGCCTAATCTTGACAGTGATCGGGCAGATTACCTTCATGCCGGTGCTGGTTCTCTCTGCCAAGATTTGTCCCTCCGGTGTGGAAGCGACATTTTTTGCCCTGCTGATGTCAATCTGGAACCTAGGCGGCTTGCTTTCCCACGAATCGGGGGCATTGCTTACCCATGCTCTGGGGGTGACGGATAGTAATTTTGATAACCTGTGGATATTGGTCGTAATCACCAACCTAACCACCCTGATTCCCTTGCCCTTTCTAGGTTGGCTTCCCCACGGCACAGAGGAAATGGATTCAACAGAAATTCTCAGCCCAGAGCCAGAAATGGGAGCAAATCATCCCCCCAAATCACCGGTACTAGGCAGCTAAATTCTTGGCTAGAACTTATCCCAAATTTTAAAAAAGGGTTGCACCTTTTTTTAATTTACAGCAGTTTGAGAGTGGGTGGCTGTAGCCACCCACTCTCAAACTGCTGTAAATCCCTACGCAGCAAGATATTCAGAGTATTATTTGTATCAACTGTTTGGCAAAATGGTATAAAAAGCGGGGACTGACTTCAAAGTCGGGCTTAAGCCCTCCGGGCATACAAGAAAATGGGGATCGAAACTTTTGCCACCCACAGTAAAACTTTTTTAGGACTTATGCACTGTCAAAAAATTATCGAGAGTTGTGGAAGTTTTTGCAGGTACTCCGTACCTGCAAACACTTCCAAATACCCAAGTCCTTTTTTTCGATTGAGGAATGCTCAGAGAACGATCGTCAACCATGTCTTAACCAGAATGGTGCTTGCTATAGTTAGAACTGTTGCCAAAATAGTCAAACTGTAGCAAGTGCCATAGGAATTAAATGCAGAAAATATCTTCACCTAACCTGACGATGGGCGGTACTGAATGGTTGTCGTTAGTAGTGCTGTCGGTGATTTGGGGTGGTTCTTTCTTTTTGATCAAGATTGCTCTCCAAGATTTTTCGCCCTTATTTGTAGTGGTGGGGAGGATTTTGGTGGCGGCGATCGCCCTAAATATTTTTGTCTATGGCTCCGGTCACAAAATGCCTACTTCGCCAGCTACTTGGGGCAGATTTATGATCATGGGGGTTCTGAATAATATTATTCCCTTTAGCCTCATAGTTTGGGGACAAACCCATATTAGTAGTAGTTTGGCTGCGATTCTGAATGCGACAAATCCTTTATTTATCGTCATTCTGGCACATTTTCTGACCAAGGATGAAAAATTAACTATCCATCGTCTGTTGGGAGTGGTGATTGGTTTGGTGGGGGCAGTAGTTCTGATTGCCCCTGATCTGCATAGCTTAAGCTGGGAAGGTTGGGGACAGTTAGCGGTAATGGGTGGAGCGATTTTCTACGCCCTGGGTGGTATCTATGCTAGGGGATTGAGGCAATTTCCCCCCATGGTGGTGGCAGCAGGAACTGTCACCTGCTCTACCTTGGTGTTGTTACCTATAGGTTTAATTCTTGAAGGGTCTAGGGTCATCTCGGCACAGGGCAGTAGCTGGTTAGCGGTGGTGACCTTGGGGTTTCTCTGTACAGCGATCGCCTACCTGCTCTATTTCCGGTTGATTGCTGTTGCTGGAGCCACTAACGCCGCTTTGGTGACCTTTTTAATCCCAATCAGTGCCTCGATTTTCGGGATATTGATTCTCCATGAAAAACTAGAAAGTAATATGGTAATGGGGATGATCTTAATTTTTGCTGGTTTAGCGGTAATTGATGGCAGATTATGGCGGAGGGAAAAAGTTGGATAAAGCTACAAACCCGACTAATTTACGAGATAACTTACTAGGGCATCTCCAAGAGATTATCCGGGAACGCCATCCCTATCTCGCTAGCGGAGGTCATTTTTATGTGCAAACCTATATTCGCCAACAATTATCCCTCTGGGGAGAAGTGATCACCCATGAGTTTAGTCATTCAGGACAATTACATAAAAATCTGATCCTAAATTTACCAGCTACAACTGTGGCGAATAACTGTAGACCAATGATAATTATTGGTGCCCATTACGATGGTGTGCCCAACTCTCCGGCGGCGGATGACAATGGCACGGGGGTAGCGGCTCTGCTGGAGTTGGCAAGACTCTTTGCGGCGCAACCTCTGGCGTATCCAGTCCAGTTGGTGGCTTTTGATCTGGAAGAGTATGGATTTTTGGGTAGTATTGCCTATGTAGAAAGCCTGAAGCAGCAGGGGCAACAGGTGCGAGTGATGTTGTCCCTGGAAATGCTGGGTTATTGCGATCGCACCCCCAATTCTCAAACCTACCCAGCCGGCTTGGAGCGCTTCTATCCCAATACCGGAGATTTTATTGCCCTAATTGGCAACCTAATGCTGCTGCCAGACCTAATCAAAATGGGTGGAGCGATTCGGGAGTCTGGGACTCCCTGCGAGTGGCTACCAGTCCCAAACCGGGGGCTACCCATTCCCACCACTCGCCTGAGTGATCATGTACCTTTCTGGGATGCGGGTTATCCAGCTTTGATGGTGACAGATACGGCGTTTATGCGGAATCCCCATTACCACAAGGAGAGCGATCGCCTAGACACCCTAGACTTAGATTTCCTGACGGGGGTTTGCCAAGGTTTAGCGATCGCCTTAAGGACTCTATAAATATCTTTAGCGGCTTTTGTCTGTCCGCTGTAATGGCTTATTCTGCCTCACTTTCACCCTATTTGAATTTTAGTGTAACTGAGAAAATGTTCTATTTTTGATAAGGCTGGAAATTTATTCAGGATTACTGACTGCAACTTGCTTGGCAAAAATAGCATCATAAAAATTCTTGCTAACACCTTCCATGTCACCTTTTGCCTGAGGGGAGTAAGATCAGAAAACAACATTTTGATCAGAGCTTTTAAGCCCTGCCAACCCCTTTGGTGAGTGGGAATTCCTTCCAGAGATTTATAGCTAAGATAGCGATAAATATTCGTTAAACTGGGTCGCCTTAGATACTGTAAATTAGCCGGAGCTTGACTGAAAGCTTTTTGCAAAGCCCTGATGGTTCCTCGCTCCTGCTGAACAAGTTGACTAGAGAGAGAATTGAACGATCGCCTATACAATATCTGCACTTGAGGCACCGCAATAAATTCATACTTTTTCGCCAATCTAATACACAGATCCCAATCTTCTGAAGGCTTGGTAAATTCATCAAAGAAACTATTGAAATCCTCCTCAGATTCTTGAATAGCAAACAACGCTTCTCGACGGACTAAAAAGTTTGATCCAGAGCCAAACAAATTATAAAGCAATGCATAGGCATAGATATTTCCACTCGGACCCGGAGCTGAAGCATGGCGCAAGAAATTTCCTTGTTCATCAATCCAATCTGTACCGCTATAGGCAACGGCAGCTTGGGGATGATCTTGTAGTGCCTGATATTGAATTTCTAATTTATCTGGTGTCCACAGATCATCTCCATCAATGAAAGATAGATACTTCCCTTGAGACTTCCTAATTCCTCGATTCCGGCTAGTAGCTGGGCCACCGTTGGGATAGTTATAGATACTAACTCTAGGATCGGTAATTTGTTGAACAACTGCTGCTGTGCGATCGCTAGAACCGTCATTAATGACGATTATTTCTAAATTAGTAAAAGTTTGAGCTAAAACTGATTGAATTGTTTCTAAAATAGTCTTCTCGCCATTATAAACCGGAATCACTATTGATATCTGTGGCATGATTGTAATCTTCGGTTAGAGGTCATTTACAAAGTGTCTAAACGGTCTGTTTTTCGCCCCTCCGGGGCGAAAAACAAGTATCTTAGGGATCATGTCTAATATGATTGAGGAAATAATGTACTCTTTGTAAGCTAGGGAATCTATTTAATATTCTTTGGATTTTCTTGTTTGAGAGGAACATAACCATAAAAATTCTAATTAATATTTGCCAAGCAACAGAATATCTTAAAATAGTAGGATAGTTAACTAATAACTTGAAAAATAATTCTAAGCCTTTGATTCCTTGTTGATAGCTAGGAAATCCCTCGGTGGATTTATAGGTTAAATAGATATAAGTATTCGACAAGCTAATTCTCTTTAGATATTGCAAATGGGGTGGAGCTTGTCTAAAGGCTTTGCGAATTACCTTAATGGTTTCTTGCTCTTGATATCTGAGTTTACTAGACATGGAATTAGGCGATTGTCGATACAATATCTGGGGTGCATCTATCCTGACAAATTGATATTTGGCGGCTAATCTAATCAAAAAATCCCAATCTTCTGAGGCTTTTAACGATTCGTCAAAACCGCCAGTTATGGATAAAACGTCTCTCTTTATTAAGGCATTAGAGCCAGAACCGACAATATTAGATAATAATAAAACACCATAAATATCACCACTAAGACTAGGAGGAGAAGAATGTTTTAGAAAGTTACCAGCTTCATCGATCCAGTCAGTGCCACCATAGGCAACTGCTGCTTGGGGATAGGTTTGCAGAGCCTGATATTGACTAGCTAATTTATCCTTTGTCCAGAGATCGTCAGCATCAAGAAAAGAAATATATTCTCCTTCAGCTTTGGTAATCCCGCGATTTCGGCTAGCTGCTAATCCCCCGTTGCTATAGGAGTATAATTTAATCCGGGGATCGGCAGTTTCCTTGATGATTTTCTGGATGACTTCTACGGTGTTATCTTGAGAGCCATCGTTAATAATAATTAGTTCAAAATCTGTAAATGTTTGTGCCAACACTGAGGCGATCGTCTCTTCGATCGTTCTTTCGCCGTTATAGACTGGAATAACTACAGAAATTTGGGGCATAGTTGGTGAATTGCTTGAGTGATTGTGGCTGGACTAGAGGCAAAACGACAAAACTCCACATCCTTTGTCCAAGTTTCATACCATAGTTGATTTTTACCATAGGAATTAGGCAGAAAAACGTGGGGAATTTTTAATAGAGTACACAAAATATGCCCGTGGAGACGATTAGTAATCACTAAAGAATAATGGTTGAGCTGATAAATTGATCGATGAAAGTAATCCCAAGAAGTTTCCACCATCTTGGCTTGATCTGGAGTCCCAAAGAAGTTTTCATAGGGATAACTTTTTTTCCAACTCTCTACAGCTTGCCGACTCAACGGATGGGATAATACCTCTTGCCATAATTCTCGATAAATGCGCACGGCTCCCGGTAAACGCCAATACCAGAGAGATTCGGCGGTGATGTGCGATCGCAATAACTTTTCCTCTAGGGGCAACCAATCTTGCACTACTAACCTAGGCAACTCTAAAATAGTCGAGTTTAATTCAGCAACTATTTCTTGATCATCTCGACAGTGATAGAGAATCTTATTTTGCCGCCAATTGAAACCTAAATATTGCATATAGGGTAAATCTGCCAGCATAAATGCCATATCTGGAGAAAGGAATACTCGACAATTATGGAAATTTTCCGTGGCTACAGCATAGCTGCGGGGGTCGCGGACAAAAATAGTTAAGTTCCTATGAGAGTTAAAAATCTTGGCTGCTCTTTGTAAATTATCATTTTCTTGAAAATAAATAGTTTGAGGTAGAATGATAATGTGATGATCGGGATATTTCTGAATAATTTCTTCACGAAATTGTTGATGGTCACACCAGATATCCCCAAGGTTACCGCCACCCTGCAATAGAATAGTTCCATTACCTATTTTTTGCTGCATTACCTCCTGAGAAAAGTTATAAATTCCTGATAGGTAATTAATTTTTAGATTGGATTGTTGAGCTAGATAAATAATTGTGCCTAAACCAATTAAATGATCACCAATATTGGGATAGTCTGGATAATTTAAGAACACACATTCTTGTATAGCTCCGATCTGAGCAAGAGCTTTGACCAATTCTTGCTTGAGAGCGATCGCATTAGATCGGGTTGATGAGTTTAAGTTCATGTACGGCACTTTTCCTTGAAATGGAATACATTGCATTCTCTAAAATTTAGATGCCTTGGGCTTCGACTTCGCTCAGCCCACGGCATCTAAAACCGATAGAATGGACTAACTGTGCAGCCCCAAAGAAATATCAATTCACAATCACTAACTAAATCTCGTTTTCCAGCTAAATTATAGCGGAGTAAATGTTTAATAACTCGCTTCAGATTGCCGTAGATAATTCTCAGGAAAATTACTGGTCTTTGTCTAGCGGCAGGTGCATTAATAATCACCAAATTGTAGGTAGCTAAACCACAACTCTGGGATAAGTTCATCAGATATTTTCTTTCTAAGCGCCAAGGAGGAATTTCATGCTCTATTTCTAAGTCAGGAGTATACCAAATTCTCCAACCAGCTTTGTGCATATATAAAAGGGGTTCGTAGTCTTCCCCCCTAGCAATTTTTCCTGCCGTATTTCCTAAAACTTTCGGGTTGTGCGGCACGCTATCTAGCCATGCTTCTTTCCTCACAACCAATCCCGCTCCGGGAGGTAGATGAATTCTTTCTGGAGCAAAAGCATGGGGTGTTTCTCCATGATCTCGAATTGCTAAGTAGGCGGCAATCCTTTCAAAATTTGGTGGCGGTGGTGTCGTGTATTTACCGTAAATTTTGCCATTAAAAGCCCCTACTTCTGGATGCTCTAGACCAAATTCGTAGGCATTAATTACCCAATGCTCCCTAGGTAAATTGTCATCATCAAGGAAGCCAATCAATTCACTAGTTGCAGCTTGAATTGCCCGATGTCTGGCAAAGGCTGCCCCTTGCTTTTCTTCGAGAATATAAACTAATCCGCAGGGCAAATCCCAGTTTTGTTGATAGCTTCTAATTACTTCAGCAGTATGATCTTTACTATTATTATCAACAACAATAATTTCCCAGTTCAGAGACTCTGTACCTAGTTGCGATCGCAGCTTATCTAATAATTTTGGTAATCGCTCTGCCCCATTGTAGGTAGGAATGGCTACGGTAAAGTCTTTGGTCATAGCTACTGAGATTTTTGCTTAGGGTAATAATTTGGGTGTAATAACGTCCACCGCAGCGCGGTGGACGTTATTAATCGTTTAGCACTACCTTTTTTTATGCCTTAAATATCCCTTGCGCCACAGGTAAAATGGACTGATCAAGCTGCTAGTCAGTAATTCTAGCTCACAGACGGCTACTAGGTCTGTTTTTACTTTAGTTCGATGTTTGAGGAGATGCAACAGGATTTTTCGCAGATCATTGCCAAAATAGGCGAGGGTGAGCAGGTATTTTTTGATGCCGTAGGTAGCGATCGTCCTTGTCACATAACGACTATAGCCAATGCCTCGTAAAAAGGGGATCAAGTACTTTTTCTCTAGGCGGGCAGCGGGGATTTTATGGGTGATTTCCATGGCTGGGTTATACCAAATCTGCCACGGACTAGCTTGAATATAGCTCAACATTTCCAAGTCTTCACTAGTGAGCATATTACCCTCAACTCTGCCGTTCAGGGTCATTTCAGCGGGAACATACTGCTGCCAAACCGATTTCCTCACCACCAAGCCAGCAGAGGGGGGAAGCAGGCGATTATCTTTTCTGTATAACAAGGGAATATCTCCCCGCTCGGTGATAGCTAGAAATGGGGCAATCCGATCGAAATTTGGAGGCGGAGGAACGGCATAATCAGCATGAATTTGGCTGCCGTAAGCCCCAGCTTGGGGATGGGTTTGGGCAAAATCTGCCACGGCTCTCACCCAGCCCAGATCAGGAATCGTATCATCATCTAAAAATGCCACTAGTTCTCCCTGTGCTTCCTTAAAAGCCTGATGACGCGCAAATCCCGCCCCTTGTCTCAGTTCTTGGCAATAGCGTAGCCGGGGCAGGAGGATTTGATAATGATTAATTACTTCTCGAATATTGTCGCTACTGTTGTTATCAACTACCAGAATTTCCCAAGTAATATTCTCAATATTTACCTGTCTTTGGAGTTGCTGCAAAACTTCGGGTAATCTAGCAGCTCCGTTGTAGGTGGGAATAGCGATCGTGATATCCATAAAATCTTGAGTTACTAGTTAAAATGTAATTTTTTTTTGGGTTAGGATGTTATGACGGTTCTAAATGGGTTGAAAAGGTTGTAGCCTCCGGGTGCAACCTTTTCAACCCGTCTAATTTTATCAACGATACTTAGTAGGATAATTATCCAATCAGAAATATGATTTTAACTAACTACAAATATATAGAGTTAAATAGCGATCATGTTCCCTATATTGCTGGAACAACTATGAAATTAGTGGAGTTGGTCTCTAGCCATATTACCTATGGATGGAGTCCTGAAGAAATTCATTTTCAGCATCCCTATTTAAGTATGAGCCAAATTCATTCGGCTTTAGCCTACTATTGGGATCACAAAACTACTTTAGATGCAGATATCCAAAAGCGATTTGAGCAGGTGGAGAAATTACGTCAAGAGGCTGGGGAGTCAGATTTAGTTAAGAAGCTTAGCACTCAGGGACTTCTTCCATGACGATCACCTTTTACATGGATGAGCATGTGCACCGAGCAATTATCAATGGGCTAAAGTTACGCAATGTTGATGTACTAACGGTGCAAGAGAACGATCGAATGGGGATCAGTGATGAGGTGGTTTTAGCTCGATCGATTGCCCTGAAAGGATTGTATTTACTCAAGATGATGATTTTCTGTTGATTGCTAATCGCCTCCAGCAACAGGGAGTATATTTTACTGGTGTGATCTATGGCCATCAACAAAAAGTAACTATTAGGGACTGTGTAAGAGATTTAGAAATTATTGCCAAAGCTGCCGATCCAGAAGACTTAGCAAGCTTAGTTCAGTATCTTCCTTTATGAGTTTTAGCCCAGATAATTTTGGATTTAATGTTAACTATAGCTCCTAGAGATAACGTAGTAGATGGGAAGAATGTCTGATCGCCATTTTCAATGAACGCTGTAGACTTAAAAGTACCTTAACCCTTGTACACTAAGGACACTAAATACAGCGTCACGTTATTCAGTTCATAAACTACCAATTTCAAGTTAGGGGAAATTCATGAGTCAACATCGAGTAATGCTAGGGATTGTTGGAGACAGTGCCGCCGGAAAGACCACACTCACCAAAGGGATTGCCCAAGTACTAGGGGCAGAGAATGTTACGGTGATTTGTACCGATGATTATCATAAGTACGATCGCCAACAGCGCAAAGACCTAGGTATCTCGGCACTGCATCCAGATTGTAATCATCTAGATATTATTCAGCAACATTTATCTTTGTTGCGATCGGGACAGCCGATTCTGAAACCCATCTATAGCCACAGCCACGGCACTTTTCAGGCTCCAGAATATATCAAACCTGCCCAGTTTGTGATTGTCGAAGGGTTATTAGGGTTTGCCACCCGTGGTTCGCGGGATTGCTTTGATGTCAAAGTCTATCTAGCTCCCCCAGAGCAACTCCGCTATGACTGGAAAATCAAGCGAGACACCATGAAACGGGGCTACAGCGAGGCAGAGGTTTTAGAACAACTGCGGCAGCGAGAGCCAGATTCCGAAGCTTATATTCGTCCCCAGAGAGCTTCCTCAGATATTGTGGTAAGTTTTTATCCTCCCGATGCTGCCACCGATAGCTCCCATCTCAATGTCCGCCTAGTCTTGCGTCCCACCATTCCCCACCCAGAATTACCAGACCTATTATCTGCTGACCCCAACTCTGCTGTTCGCTTGGGGTTAGATCGAGATATGGGCAAGCCGGTGGATGTCTTAGAAATTGATGGCAATGCCACCCAAGAACAGGTGACAGCCCTAGAGCGGATACTGTGTCAGGAAGTCCCCAGCCTTGGTTCTTTTTGTAGCCTAGAAGGTAATACCCAAGTGGGGAAATTAGTTGGCACGACAGGGGAACTGCTCCAAAGTTATCCCCTCGCCCTAACGCAGCTATTGATTGCCTACCATGTCCTGAAAGCAGCAGGTGGTTACTAAACCTGACCAGAAATATAATTTATCAGGAGGTTCTCAATGGTTAAACCCCGCTACGATGCTGACAAAAATGAATCAAGACATGGGGCAACCAGTCCTGATAAATGCCCGGAAATGGAAAACAAATATGGTTGGAAATTGAAACGGGTGGAAATCGTGGAGACCCCTGTACTTGAGGTTGATTGTGTATTCAATGGTAAGACTGAATTTCCTAAGCCCTACAATGAAACGGAGGAGGACTAACTACTATGCATAAGTATATTATTTTCCAAGCTGAATCAGATGCAGGGCTACCCCACTGGAAAGAGCGAAAACTACACCATACTCAAGCACTAACTTGGATACTTGCAGAAAATTGGGATAGCTCAGGAAGCGCAAACCCAGAGCCGGGTTACAGACCCACTGAGTATGTTCGGGTAGATGCCCTCCACAATCCAGATCAGCATGGCTATAGCACTCATTATCGTGATGGAGATTGGGTGGTAGAAAGGGTGGAAGAATACACACCGGACTTACCAATGGGGACTAAGTTTGATGCGATCGTAATTTGCTACTGCAAATATGATCCAATTAATGCACCGCTTCAGCCTATGCCCGATCGCACAATCTCCGCTGAGTCCTTTGGGGGAGATGAGGCAAAATATCAAGAATATCTAGATTCCCAAAAAGTAGGGGCATTACAGGGGCAATCTTAGCCAGCGACTGAGGAAGTTTTTCAGGCGATCGAGCCATGAGGGACGGGGTAATTCCTGCCCTTTATTTTGATAATTCCCCAGAATTTGTCGCCCCAGCAAAGTCAGACGAAACCCATCAGTTATGCCCTGTCCATCTACTTCTCGCCGTACCAAGCCCACTTGAATCAGCCAGAGGACGGCCGCTTCTGCTGTCAATTCTCCTAGGGATTTTTTGGTATAACCCCGGTCTACTCCTGTGGCTCCGGTAATATCCTGTAGAGAAATACTACTGGTCTGCATCTGGCTGAGGAACAGCAACAAAAATGGAGAGCAGAGAAAAGCTCGATCGGCACGGGCTAGAGCTTGGGTTGTGTAGGTAGGAACTATTGGAGTTTTAGTTGCAGTCATAGCAATAGTTAAAAAAGATTTTTTTAGGGCTAATACTGAGGGAATGGATGTCTCTGGAATGAGTAAAATCAATCAGCTTCTTTCTATGTTAGATTGATAGAACGTCTTGAAGTTTTCAAGGCTATCCCTGCCCTTAATTCAACTATATATTTCATGTTTGGTCTCATTGGTCATCTTACCAGTTTAGAACACGCTCAAAAAGTAGCCAGAGACTTAGGCTATCCAGAATATGCAGACCAAGATTTAGACTTTTGGTGCTCTGCTCCCCCCCAGATAGTTGATACGATCAAAGTTACTAGCATTACTGGGCAACAGATTGAAGGCAAGTACATTGAATCTTGCTTCTTACCAGAAATGCTGGCGAACCGCCGCATCAAGGCGGCTATCCGCAAAATTCTTAACTCCATGGCTCTAGCCCAAAAGCACGATATTCAGATCACCGCTTTGGGAGGTTTTTCTTCGATTATTTTTGAAGAATTTAATCTCCATGAAAATAAACAAGTCCGCAATGTAGAGCTAGAGTTCGATCGCTTCACCACGGGCAACACTCATACTGCCTACATTATCTGTCGTCAAGTAGAGCAGGTTTCTGCTCAGTTAGGCATTGATCTGGCTAAGGCTACGGTGGCGGTCTGTGGAGCTACGGGGGATATTGGCAGCGCGGTGTGTCGCTGGCTAAATGAAAAAACCGAAGTTCCTGAAATCCTTCTGATTGCCCGCAACCAAGAAAGATTACATAATCTCCAAGCCGAGCTAGGACGGGGCAAAATTATGGAGCTAACGGAAGCCCTGCCTCAAGCAGATATTATCGTTTGGGTGGCAAGTATGCCCAAGGGAGTGGAGATTCTCCCAGAACAGCTTAAACAGCCTTGCCTACTGATTGATGGTGGATATCCCAAAAACCTAGGAACCAAACTCCAGTATCCGGGGGTGCATGTGGTCAATGGTGGCATTGTGGAACATTCCCTTGATATTGAATGGAAAATCATGGAAATAGTCAATATGGACGTGCCGGAGCGGCAACTATTTGCCTGTTTTGCGGAGGGAATGCTATTGGAATTTGAAAACCTCCACACCAATTTCTCTTGGGGCAGAAATCAAATCACCGTCCCCAAGATGGAACAAATCGGCGCAATTTCTATCAAGCATGGCTTTAGACCATTGTTAGCACCCCAGCAAACTTAGAGAAAAGGCGATCGACCTAGGGCTGCAAAAGTCGGGAATCTAGCCCAAATCTCCTGCTCAATATCAAAATCTCAACAAGATTCCCGACTTTTCCTCTTTACCACTTCTCCTTCTAACTCAAACCCTCTTGGACTCTCCATAAACCAGTATAGATTCCTTGCTGGGCAATCAATTCCTCATGGGTTCCTTGCTCTACGACCTTGCCGTATTCCATGACATAGATACAGTCGGCATTTCTAATAGTTGATAGGCGGTGGGCGATCGCGATCGTAGTTCTATTTTTAGTAATCTTTTCTAGGGATTTCTGAATAGCGGCTTCGGTTTCATTGTCTACAGCAGAGGTAGCTTCATCGAGGATGAGGATGGGAGGATTTTTCAGGATGGCGCGGGCGATCGCAATTCTTTGCCGCTGACCACCGGATAATTTTTGTCCCCTTTCTCCCACAATCGTGTCGTAACCGGAGGGCAGTTGATTGATAAATTCATGAGCCTCTGCTACTTGAGCAGCAGCAATAATTTCTGTGAGGGAAGCATCAAAAGTTCCGTAGGCAATATTATCAGCAACTGTGCCATGAAATAGAAACACATCTTGGCTAACTAAGCCGATACTTTGGCGCAAATCTCGCAATTTAATTTTTCTAATATCTACTCCATCGAGGGTAATTGTCCCTTGATTAATTTCGTAGAGACGGAGAAGTAATTTCACCAGCGTACTTTTCCCGGAACCTGTAGAGCCGACGATCGCAATAGTCTTCCCCGCAGGAATATCGAGGGATAAATTAGTCATGATTGGCGATCGATCTTGATAGCTGAAACTAATATTCCGAATCAACAGTTCTCCCTTCACTGTGCCTAAATTTAGAGATTGAGTCCCGGAACAAATAGTAATAGGAGTATCCAACAAACCCATGACTCGATTTGTAGAAGCCATAGCTCTTTGATACTGATCTAGAGTTTCTCCCAAGCGGGTGAGAGGCCATAATAGGCGCTGGATGAGAAATACCATGACGCTATAATTTCCCACCGAAAGCCGACCTTCCACCGCCGCCATCCCACCTAATAACAAAGTGGCGGTAAATCCTAGGAGAATTAAAATTCTAATCAGGGGAATAAAGGCGGCACTATACTTAATTGCTCGGCGATTACTCTGGCGGTAAGCATTACTTTCTGCCCTGACTCTTTCCAATTCATAAGCCTCGGAGGTGAAACTTTTAATAGTCGTAATTCCGCCTAAATTATTCGCTAGGCGGCTATTAATAAAACTAGCTTTTTCTCGAACTTCGGCATAGCGAGGAGCAAGGAATTTCTGGAAGGCGATCGATCCCCACAAAATAAAGGGCATGGGCAGCATCGATAACCATGCCACATCGGGAGCAAGGGCAAAAAATGCCCCGCCAATAATTAATACGGTAGTGACAACTTGGATAACTTCATTAGCTCCAGAATCAAGAAATCTTTCTAGTTGATTGATATCATCATTGACGATCGACATCAAGGTTCCAGTACTACGTTCTTCAAAATAAGCTAATTCTAATTCTTGGAGATGGCTGTAGGTATCAATACGCAGATCATGTTCGATCGATTGAGATAAATTCCGCCACAAACAGGCGTAGGCATACTCAAAAGCCGATTCTAAACTCCAGATAATAAAGGAAAGTAGAGAGATGAATATAAATTGCTGCCACAGGTCTTTGATACCCATTTGGGCAATAATTGAATCCTGTTTTTTGATAATAATATCCACCGCTACGCCAATCAATGCGGGGGGAGCAAGGTCAAAAATCTTGTTGAGAATAGAAGAGGCGATTGCTAGCCAAATATCTTTTTGATAACGGTTGCCGTAGTTAATAAGACGAATTAATGGGGGTTGGTGCTGACCTGATTTTTTATTCAAAGTTTTTTATATTTTATTTAAGATTAAGTTTGGGAGCGACTATTAGTATAGCAATTTTATTGTGATGCTAGAAACCAGTCTTGATGGTTATTTGACTCCTACAACAGGCAAGCCTTGAGCTTCTCGCTGGGCAACTTCGGTGTTGAGGTCGAGGAGGAATTCGAGAGGGTCGTTGTTGGGTTTGATGCCGTAGGCTTGGGCAACGATCTGATCTAATTGGGCGTGGAGCTTGGTGAGTTGGCTAGTGGGTTCGTGGAAGAATTGGTTATATATTTGGGTGATGCCGCATTGTTGATTTTCCATATATTCGGTACGGAAATTATGAAGGCTTTTCATAGTCGATCGAATGGCAGTTTTAATTTCCTTTGGGCAATTTTGTGGAAAGGGAAAGGTCTGAAAACAAGTAGTAGGAGTATAGGCAATATCTGCCTTCAGAGTTGAGCTTTGGGCATACATCCAAGTTCGATGGAAACTGGAAGTTAAAATTCCAAGAATATAAAAATCATTGGTAGCTATGACAACTGATTTGTCACCTGCTAACCAACTAGATTGAAAAGGAATAAAAATTGCCCATTTAGATACTCTAGGAACAGCAAAACAATAGGATAGAGAGGCTAACCTCTGGCGCATCATTGTACATTTTGTACTATGTTTCCACCAATAGGTCTTGAGCTTGTCGTGTCTATTTTCCCTTTCTTTAGGGATTGTGGAGAATAGTCTTGCCAAGGGTAAGGCGTATTCCTTTGCTTCTTCTAAGTTCATATCATCAAAATCAATAATCCATCTTTCGGGATGACCATGGGGATTTTGGGCTAAGTTTGCTCCCATGGAAAAGGACTTGAGAACTTCTTGATTTCTAGGATCAGATTCAATCCAATTATCAACTTCGGCTTTGGTAATAATAAATCCTGCTCCATTAGGTTCCACTCCTCGAAAACACCAGTTAGAATTTACCTTTAGTTTGAATGCTTGGGTGACATTAATCTCAGCTTTGAGGGAAGAATTGATATTTGAAACGGACTTTCGATCGATCTGATAGGATAATTCTTGAGGCTGAGATGTTTTCAGCCAATTGATAATACTAATATGGACTTTTGCTTCTCCCGACCAAGGCTGAGTCGAAACAGCATCATAAATATATCCGTTATTTTGCAGAATATAATCTAGAGCTGCTCGACGACTTTGACCTTGAGAAATAGAATTAGTGGCAATCAAACCAGCTCGATGATTTGCCTTTAATTGATCGTGAGCCAAGCGGAACCAATAGGCGCAAATATCTACATGACCTTTGACCTCGGGAAATTTTTGATTAAGCCGATCGACATAATCATCTCCCAGTTCTAGCCGCTGTCGATAACCACCCAAGAAAGGCGGATTGCCAATTATGGTATCAACTGGCTCCCACTCAGAAAACAACGCATCTTGACAGCAAATATTAGCATCTAGATTATCTAAAGGTAGCGCTTGATCAAAATCCATAAAGAAGTTCGATCGCTCCCTATCAAGTAATTTTTTCCCTTCATCGATCGCTAATTTCTTCCCCAACATTAATGTCATCTTTGCCAACTCCACGGCGAAAGGTTTTATATCCATGCCATAGAATTGGGTAGTCTGAATTAGAGGAATTTTATCTAAATTAACAGTAGAAAGATTGCCGAAATTCTCCTGTATCTTGATGATTAATTCTATTTCCAATCGCTTCATTTCTCGATAGGCAACATAAAGAAAATTTCCACAGCCACAAGCCGGATCTAATACCTTAAACTCCGTCATTTCTCGATGCAAGATTAATAGATCTTGCTGGGTTTTTGCTGCCTCGATCCGTTGTCGCCACGGCTGAATAATCGTTGGCAAAATTACCTTTTGAATATCCGCCTCACTGGTATAGTGTGCCCCTAAAGCATGGCGTTCTGCCTTCCCCATGCTGGATTCAAAAAGCGTTCCAAAAATCGCTGGCTCTACCTTTGACCAATTTTCTGCCGCTGCCTGCAAAAGGAGATCAATCTCGGTAAAAGTTAGCTCGATCGCGTCCCCTCCCGAAAAGATGCCCCCATGAAAATAGGGAACTTGGTAATAGCGACTACCCGCCGGAGCCGGGCGTTGGCATAAGCCTTGCATAGCAATATCGCTGCCCATCTGCTGAAACAATCCCCCAATTAAATCGGCAGAACTGCCATTTTTCTTTTGGCAATCCTTCAGCAACCCTGTGAATAAATTCTGGGGCAGCAGATCAATGCTTTCAGCAAATAGCGCCACCACACACTGAAGCATGAATTTTTGAGCAGTTTCTGGGGCTTGTTTTCTGGCTACTAACTGATTAAAAACTTGGGCAGCTTTATCCGCCACTACACGGGTGACGGCAATCGGGTTTTGGTTAAAAACTTGTTCTTGATGCTCTAATTCCAAAGTTGCCCCAACCTCTTGATATCAGTACCAAAGGAGCAGAAAAGGCGATCGCAAAATACCTGAGCCTCGCCCTTCTCATCCCCCCGCAAAGTTTGAGCATAGTCAACAAATTCTTGAATATCCTGCGATGTACTAACCATGGCCAACCTACCTATTTCTTTGTCTCTCTAGGATAGTTTCTCTCTGGTAATGTGGCTACTATAATTTAATAATAAAAGTAGCAAAAAAGTAGCAAAAGTACTCTAATATTTTATCTCATGAACTCAACAACCAGCTTACTCACCCGCATTACCCAAACACCCGGTCAGTGTGGTGGTCGTCCTTGTATTCGGGGAATGCGAATTAGAGTCACTGATATTTTAGAAATGCTTGCGGAAAACGTTAATGTTATTGAAATTTTAGAAGATTTCCCCGATCTGGAACTGGCGGATATTCAAGCCTGTCTCCTCTTTGCAGCACGTCGTACTGATTTCCCCAGATTGACAGCATGAAGATTTGGATTGATGCTCAATTACCTCCAACACTGGCAAATTGGCTGTCAGTTACCTTTGGTTTAGAAACAGTTGCGCTGCGAGACTTATCACTGCGAGATGCTCAAGATATTGAAATTTTTGAAGCTGCACGAACTGAAAATGCTGTGATTATGACGAAAGATAGCGACTTTATTGATTTGGTATGTAGACTAGGAGCACCTCCTCAGATTTTATGGCTAACCTGTGGAAATGTCACAAATCGAAATTTACGACAACTATTAACTGCTACTTTACCCGATGCATTGGAACAGCTACGGCAAGGAGAAATAATTGTAGAGATTAGTAATACTCCTTAAAATCATCTAAGCGGAGAGGTTTGAACAAATGAATGAATTAGATATAGAAATGAGGGTTATTCGGACAATCCAAACAGTTAAAAATGGGCAGATTTTATTAGATTTGCCATCGGAATTATCGGAAAAAGAAGTAGAGGTGATTATTTTAATCAAAGATGTTCCTAAAACCCAGAGAAAGAGTTTAAGAGGAGCTTTGCAAAATTATGCCCACCCTGATTTGATTGATTTAGAGTCTAGTGCTTGGGAGAATGCAGCAGAGAAAAAATATTACAGTTGTGGTTTGAGATAAAAATGTAGCTCAAGTCTCTACTTTTTTTTACTAAAGTTGCTACCCATCCTCACCTGTGGCAAAATTAAGGGTAATTGCAATCTTCCCTATTTTTCCCCATGACTATCTCGAACCTAGCCACCCAGTACGATGCCGCCACCACCGAAGCCAAGTGGCAGGAATTTTGGGAATCTGAGCAAACCTTCAAAGCCGACCCCAACCATCCCGGTCAGCCCTATTGCGTCGTCATTCCGCCCCCCAACGTCACCGGGAGCCTGCACATGGGTCATGCCTTCGAGAATGCCCTAATTGATACCTTGGTGCGCTACCAACGGATGCAGGGGCGGAATACCCTGTGGTTGCCGGGGACAGACCACGCCAGTATTGCAGTCCAAACTATTCTAGAAAAACAACTCAAAGCTGAAGGCAAAACCCGCCAAGAATTAGGTCGGGAGAAATTTTTAGAACGGGCTTGGCAGTGGAAGGCAGAATCCGGGGGGACGATCGTTAATCAACTGCGCCGCTTAGGAGTCTCGGTAGATTGGTCACGGGAACGCTTCACCATGGATGCCGGGTTATCCCAAGCCGTGATTACAGCATTTTGTCAGTTGCACAAAGAAGGTTTAATTTACCGGGGCAATTATTTGGTGAACTGGTGTCCCGCTTCCCAGTCTGCCGTCTCCGATCTGGAAGTAGAAAACAAAGAAACCGCCGGGAGCCTCTGGCATTTTCGCTATCCCCTCAGCAATGGCACCGGCTACCTAGAAGTTGCCACCACTCGCCCAGAAACCATGCTGGGAGATACAGCCGTGGCGGTGCATCCAGAGGATGATCGCTACAAAGCATTGATTGGGCAAACCATCAAACTGCCAATTATGGGGCGAGAAATTCCCATTATTGGCGATGAACTGGTCGATCGCAAATTTGGTACCGGCTGCGTTAAAGTCACCCCTGCCCATGATTTCAACGACTTTGAGATGGGCAAACGCCATAACCTGCCTTTCATTAACATCATGAATCGCGATGGCACTCTGAATGAGAATGCCGGAGAATACCAAGGGCAAGATCGTTTTGTGGCACGACGGAACGTGATTCAGCGCCTAGAAGCAGAAGGGGTATTGGTAAAAATTGAAGAATATAAACATACGGTTCCCTATAGCGATCGCGGCAAAGTTCCCGTGGAACCCCTGCTGTCGACCCAATGGTTTGTCAACATCCGTCCCTTAGCTGATAAAACCCTAGAGTTGTTGGATCAAGATACGTCTCCTGCCTTTGTCCCCCAGCGCTGGACTAAGGTCTATCGAGATTGGCTGGTGAACCTTAAGGATTGGTGCATTTCTCGGCAATTATGGTGGGGGCATCAGATTCCAGCTTGGTATGCTGTGAGTGAAACCGAGGGGGAAATTACCGACCAGACTCCGTTTATTGTGGCTGCTAATGCGGAAGAGGCAAGAATAGAAGCGATCGCGAAATTTGGCACCCAAGTCCAGCTAGAACAAGACCCAGATGTGTTGGATACTTGGTTTTCTGCTGGGTTATGGCCTTTTTCTACGATGGGCTGGCCCGAAAATACTCAGGATTTAGCGACCTATTACCCAACTACAACTCTAGTCACAGGTTTCGATATTATTTTCTTCTGGGTGGCTCGGATGACCATGATGGGGACGTATTTCACGGGTAAGATGCCTTTTGATACGGTCTATATTCATGGCTTGGTGCGGGATGAAAATAATAAAAAAATGTCCAAGTCTTCTAATAACGGCATCGATCCCCTAATCCTGATCAAAAAGTATGGTACCGATGCCCTGAGATTTACCCTGATCAAAGAAGTGGCTGGGGCAGGGCAGGATATTCGGATTGAATATAACCGGAAAACCGATGAATCTGTCTCTGTAGAAGCCTCCCGAAATTTCACCAACAAGATTTGGAATGCCTCCCGCTTCGTGATGATTAGCCTAGAGGGGCAGACTCCGGCACAATTGGGATTCCCAGAAATAGATCAGTTGGAGTTGAGCGATCGCTGGATTCTCTCCCGCTACCACCAAGCCATCCAACAAACCTCCCAGCAACTAAATAACTATGGTTTTGGCGATGCAGCTAAGGGCTTGTACGAATTTATCTGGGGCGATTTCTGCGACTGGTATATCGAGCTAGTCAAATCTCGCCTGCAACCAGAGGCAGAACCAACCTCCAAAAAAGTGGCACAACAGGTCTTAGCACATGTCTTAGAAGGGATGCTCAAGTTACTCCATCCCTTCATGCCCCACATCACCGAAGAACTCTGGCACAATCTGGTGCAGCTAGAGGATAAATCCCTATCTTTAGCAGCCTATCCTGCCGTAGCGATCGACCTGATTAACCCAGACTTAGAAAATCAATTTGACCTGCTGATCGGCACGATTAGAACTATTCGCAACCTCCGGGCAGATGGAGATGTAAAACCGGGGATTCATGTTCCGGTAATTCTCCGCAGCGAGAGTATTAAGGAATGTCAGATATTGCGTCAAGGGCAAATTTATATCCAAGACTTGGCAAAAGTTTCTACCCTAGAAATTACGGAAGTTAATCCTGTAATTAATCATGTAGTTAATAATAATGTGGGTTTGTCTCCAACCCCCCAACCCTTGCTACCAGAAACAGCTCCCCCGCTCAGCATCTCTGACTCTCCAGTGGTGAATAAACCCCAAACGTGGCTGCTGCTCCCCGCTCTACCTCTATTTTTTATCCTCTTGGTAGCCATCCTCTCTCTATTGGGTTTGGGGGCAATTTACCAAGTATTGCTGAAGAGCATGGGCAAGCAGCCCCTAATCCAACTAAAATCAATACCTAGTATCTCAGACCCAGCAACAACTGATCTATCTCCAGTTCACCCTTCCCAGCAATCTTTGACTGGGGTGGTGGGTACAGTCCAAGTACTGATTCCTTTAGATGGTGTGGTAGATTTAGTAGCATTGCAGTCTAAGCTAGAGAAGAACCTGAGCAAAACTAAATCAGAAATTGATGCTCTCACAACACGTTTGAGTAATCCTGGTTTCGTGGATAAGGCTAAACCAGAGGTGGTGCAAGCCGCCCGGACTGCTTTAGAGGAAGCAGAAAAGCAAGCTGCCATTCTGAGCGATCGCCTATCTAGCCTACCGCCCCTTACTTAACCCTTAACCCTATTTTCAATCGTTTGCCATGCTACACCTGGCGCAAGTACAACAAAATCAGATTTCAGATGAGCCAGAATTGAGGATCCTTGCCACCCAAGAGTCCGAAAGTTCTTGGGTTTTACTCACGAAGGAAAAAATTCTGCCAAGCCCCCACAGTAAGGGATTGAGCGAGGGTTTATTGGTTTTAGTAGAAACCAATGATCACGATGATCAACAGGATATTGCGAGTATCCGGTCTGCCAAAAATTGGGTGTTAGATTTCGTAGAGAAGTATTTGACCCTAGGCATCACTCCTAGTTTCCTGCAACAGGAAGCAGAACGAGTCGAGGAGTGGCGGCAAGAGCTAACCCTGCAAAGCCAAGACCTAGGACGCAGACAATGGGAAATGGAAGCTCGGCGCGAACAAATTCAAGCCCTAGAAGAAGAGATTAAGCGCAAACAAGAGGAATCTGATAATTAAAATTAAAGGTGTTATAGCGTTTTTCCTGTATAGCGATCGCCAAGCTGTCTGTGTAGTGGAACCCCCATAAAGCGAGGGTTCTACTACGCTAATTAGCCTCAGAACCTTGGCGGTTAATATATTGGTGTAGTCATGGCGACAAAAACTAGAGATAATGCAAAGATAGGCAAAAATTCATGTAGAGATCCTAAATGATTTCATCCGCCTGCGGTGGGTGAAATCATTTCCCAGAAGCAATTTAACTTCGTAAATGATTTAGTATCTCTATAGTATTAATAAAAAAGTGGTGAGGCTCCTCAGTGCGGCGGCTCTTCACCGGATAAATATTTACATTTGGTTACATTTTTAAGATTATGCAAAGACATAGATCAGTACTAGTATTTGTGATTGTTCTGGTGGCGGTGGCGATCGCTGTCATCATCAAAATTCCGCCACGGCTAGGTCTAGACCTGCGAGGTGGCTCTCAGCTAACGATTCAAGTTAAAACCACCGATCAAATCCGAGAAATTACAGCGGAAAGGCTGCAAGATGTCTTGAAAATCATTGAAAACCGGGTGAACGGCTTGGGAGTCTCCGAGGCAGTAGTGCAAACTGCTGGGGAAGATCAAATATCTGTGCAACTACCGGGAGTCAACGATCCCACCCAAGCAGAGCGGGTTTTGGGGGGAACCGCCCAGCTAGAATTTCGCAAGCAAAAGCCCGGCACCGAGGCACAGTTTCAGATCGAACTCCAACTCCGCCAACAACTCCAAGCCGAGCAAGCAGTCCTCAAAGCTGGGGGTGGCGATCCAGAGGCTGTGAAGAAGAACCAGGAATCTTTGAATCGCAGCAACGAAGCGATTAAGAATCTCTTTGAAGTGACGGGATTTACCGGAAAAAACCTCCGGGATGCCAGACCCCAACCAACTCCTGCCAATGGCTGGCAGGTTTCCCTGAGTTTCGACGATGAGGGCGCAAAATTATTTGCCGACCTAACTAAGGACTTGGCGGGAACCGGCAGAAGTATTGGGATTTTTCTCGATAACTTCCTGATTAGTTATCCCAACGTGGGGGCAGAGTTTGCCCAATCGGGGATTACGGGAGGCGGGGCGACAATTTTTGGTGAGTTCTTTACAGCTCAAAGTTCTAACGAACTGTCGGTACAATTGCGGGGCGGGGCTTTACCTCTGCCGGTAGAGATTATTGAAAACCGGACAGTGGGAGCTAGTTTAGGGCAGGATAGTATCAACAGTAGTATTAATGCGGCGCTGGGGGGCACGTTCCTGGTCTTGGTATTTATGGCAGTTTATTACCGCTTGCCGGGGGTGATTGCCAACTGTGCCTTGATTATCTACACCCTGCTCACCTACGCGGTCACGGTATTAATTGGAGTCACCCTCACCCTGCCGGGAATTGCGGGTTTTATCCTGAGTATTGGCATGGCGGTGGATGCCAATGTGTTGATTTTTGAGCGGACGAGGGAAGAACTGCGGGATGGGAAGACGCTTTATCGATCGGTAGAATCTGGCTTCTATCGAGCTTTTTCCAGTATTTTGGATGGCAATGTGACCACCGTTATTGCCTGTGCGGCTCTATTCTGGTTGGGGACGGGCTTGGTGAAGGGGTTTGCCCTGACTCTAGCGATCGGGGTGGTGATCAGTATGTTTACAGCAATCACCTGTACTCGAACTTTCATGCTCCTGCTAGTTTTGGGTATGCCTAGCCTGAAACAAAATCCAGAACTTTTTGCTCCCAATGTTAATCAAAAAGTAGTGGCACTAGAGAAGTGAAAATATCTCCGGCGGTGCCGGGGATATTGACTCAGAAATTATTATTCTAGAAACTAATCAAAATGAATCAAAATGTTAATCAAGAAGCTGCAAAGTGGGGGGAATTATGAGAATTAATGTGATTAAGCAGCGCAATCTCTGGTGGATTATCTCTTCGGTAGTTATTCTTAGTGGGATTGTCTCGATGATTATTTCTTGGACTCGCCCTGATATTGGTGCGCCCCTGAGACCGGGCTTAGATTTTATTGGTGGCACAAAATTACAGGTAGAACTAGACTGCTCTGTAGCCAAAAACTGCGATCGCCCCATTAACCTTAATGTTGTTCGTCAGTTGATGGAAGACCAAGGACTAGGCGGCAGCACAATTCAAATTATTGGAGACAAGCAACAGGGTTTAACGATTAGAGCCAAGACTCTGGATGTGGAGCAACGGAACAAGCTCCAAGCAGCCCTAAAAGAAAAACTGGGGACTTTTGACCCAAAATCTACCCAAATTTCCACCGTGGGTCCCACTTTAGGTAAGCAGATTTTCATTGCTGGAGCTTTAGCGATTATTGTTTCCTTTGCGGGAATTTTGATTTATTTAACGATCCGGTTCCAGTTTGACTATGCCTTCTTTGCCTTTGTGGCACTGTTCCATGATGTGTTTATTACCGTGGGGATTTTCTCCATGCTAGGGTTGGCTTTTGGCATTGAGGTAGATAGCTTATTTGTGGTGGCAATTCTGACGATTATTGGTTTCTCGGTCAATGATACGGTGGTGATCTATGATCGCGTCCGGGAGGTGCTGAGCCTCAACCCTGATGACCCGATTGGCCAGATAGTTGATGATGCAGTGAATCAGACCCTGAGTCGATCGATCAATACCACCTTCACCACCATGCTCCCTCTGTTTGCCATTTATCTTTTTGGCGGCGAAACCCTAAAGAACTTTGCCTTAGCATTGATCATTGGCTTTATCGCTGGGGCTTATTCCAGTATTTTCATTGCCAGCACGCTCCTCGCTTGGTGGCGAGAAAGTCACCCGGTGGAAGCACCCAAGCCCAAGGTAGTTAAACCTTCTGAGCAGGTATAAGATGATCCCACTAGAGGGAAATTGTTATGGATGAGCCACAGGATTTTTTGGGGAGTAGGGGTAAGTCTGATCTGGAGGCAAGTCTTGATCCCCAACTGGTCAACCAGATGCAAAAGCTACATCAATTAACTGTCTATGGTCGATGGTTTTTTGTCATATTCCTGTGGTTGTCGATCGCTCCTTGGAGTTTATGGAAACTGCGCGCAGAGATTGCCCTAGGGCAAGATTATTTTACTTGGGTCTTGGTGCGGTACACGATCGTCTATAATCGCCTGCCTATTTTTGCCCTAGGCTTTTGTGTGGCGATGACTACAGCGGTGCTCGTCTGGCAGAGCCGGAATATTTTATTTGGACTCCCCAAGACGGAAAAACAGCGTCTTCTGCAACAGGTAATAAAAATCTCCCAGCAGGGAAAGTCTCATCCCCTCTGGAAGTTTATTCAGTAGCGATCGTCCCTAATCTCACCACGTCACAAATCACTGCGAATATTAGCTAGAATGTTGTAGTGCCACAATTGATAGGCGATCGCTCAAATTAATAAGCGCAAATGATTATATTACAGACAATTTGCAAGAATATACTAACTTAGACTCTGAGTATATGAATATCAAGCTAGATTTGCCCAATCTATTAGAGCAAGAGTTATCTTTGGAAGCTACAAGGCTAAATGTATCTCTTTCTGATTATATTCTCAAGGTGTTGATGCTGAGACGAGATTGGTTAGAGGAAGTGGAAGAGGCTGAAGACTTGGCAGATGCTAAAATTGCTTTACTGGAAGATGGCTTTATCCCTTTGACAGATGTTAAAAGGGAATTAGGAATTAGCTAGATGTCATACGAAGTTGGGTTTAAGCCTTCTGCTTTGCGAGAAGTTCGGAAATTGGATGAGGTTACACGCAAGGCTATTATTTCAGAAGTTGAGTTGCTTGCTGATAATCCGCGTCCTGATGGTTGTAAGAAGCTAAAGGGAGAGAGTAATTTATATAGGATTCGGGTTTTAGGTAATTATCGTGTTGTTTATGAAATACAGGATCGGCGGTTGATTGTTACTGTTGTTAAGGTTGGTCATCGGCGAGATGTGTATAAGTAGCGATCGCCTCTAATCTCGAAAAGCTAATAATTTCTCATATCTCTTCTTGAATTTATTTGATTTGCAAATAACTTGATCTTGTTATGCTACAGACTGAGATTTTATCCTAGATGTTTGAGGCTTTCTTGTGTGATTTTTCCAATCTTCTACTGTTTTTCTGAATAGCCAACAATCTAAGGAAGTATCATCTACAAAGCCACGCAGTTCTGGATCAATCCAAATATGCAAAAGATCATTGCAGCCTATATTTTTAGCTGCTTGTTCAATATCTTGCCATTGTTGGATAAAGTTTTCCGCCCAAGATTTCTTATTGGTTACAGAGCGAACAAACTCTAGCCCTGCTTCGATCATTCTTTTTCCATTTGTACCACGAGCATTTATTGGTTCCCAGAAAATGACTTCAGGTTCAAATTTCATCACCTCCTGTAACAAATTTTGAAAATCTTGTAATTGCATTGTTGGTGGGGTGGGGGCGATCGCCACATATAACTTTATTCCCGCTTCATATCCCTTCATCATGGATTTGTAACGGTCAGATGGAAGGGGAGCTGCGGGTTCAATTTTACGGCTAAGTTCATCATCAAGCATGGGCAAACTCATACCAACAGTTACATTAGGCGATCGCAAAATGTCTATATCATTTATCCATAGAGGGCTACGAGTCAAAATCCGTACTCTTTTGTCATATTTGAGTAATACTTCGACAACTTGCCGAGTGATTGTTGCGGTTCGATGATTTTGGTAAGGGTCGGTTCCAGAACAGAGCATGACGACTCCTTGCCCTGATTCTGTCGTTTTCCAAGTTCTTTTACGACTAAGAGTTTCTTCTAGTTGTTCGGCAATACCTTCACGGACAAAGAGATATTTCCCCCAGTCCATTTGGGGATTATCAACGCCCTTGAGTGATAGCTGTGCTTGTCTGGTTCTGATCACTGGGGTTGAGGGGACATAACAAAATGTGCATCCATGCAAACAACCAGAAGCAACGTTAATCACGTAGTCACATAGTCCTTTTTTTCTTAGTGCGCTTTCCTGTAGAGGACTAGCGACAGTTTCAGTGCCTCTTACAGTATCCATAAAAAACAAACCTTAGATATTTGAAAGTTGTAGAAAAAACTTTAATATGACTGTATAGTACACTATAGTACACTAGAAAAAACTATGTTGACAATGTTGGGGAAGTAAAAATGTCAGAAAATAAGACTTTTTGGAACTCTGATGGAAGTCATCTGCCAGAGGTAGAACCCCATACAAAAGCTAAACATAGATTGGTTGAAGAATATATCCAGAATTGGATTGTGACGCTTTGCGGCAATAACATCGGTAAGCGTAAAAAAGTCATGATCATAGATGGCTTTTGTGGTGGCGGTATGTACCGTGATCCTGAAAATGGGGAAATGTGGGCTGGTTCTCCAATACGAATTATTCAAGCAGTCGAAAAGGGATTAGAACGAGTCAAGAGAGAGAAATCCAAGCCAGATTATAGCCTGCAAGCGAAATACATTTTTATTGATTCCAATAAAGATCACTTAGAATCTCTTAAGGTTCACATGAGAGGTAACGGATTAGATAGCTATTTAAATGATCCTGAGAAGTGTGAATTAATTCATGGCAAATTTGATCAAAAATTAGACCTTATCCTGTTGGAAGCAAAAAAATCAAAATGTTCATCATTTTTCCTCTTAGATCCATTTGGTTATACTGATGTGTCCATGCAAAATATGAGAGATATTATTGATCTCAAAAAATCAGAAATACTCTATACATTCATGATTGAATTTGTAACTCGATTTCTTAAGGAAAGAGATGGCAAGCTCAAGAAGGCTTTTGAAAAAGTTTTAGAGGCTGATAGTTACTACGAAATAGAGACTAAATTTAATAGCACGCCCGCTCAACAAGAATGGTTAAAAAATCAAACTCTGAATCTATTTCGCAAAAGGACAAATGCTGATTTTGTGTACGGATTTTCTCTGCTACATAATCAATCGCTAGTTAAATATTATTTGATACATTTAGCAAGTAGGGTTGTAGCTCAAAGAGTCATGAAGTCAGCAATGTGGGTAGAAAATAATTTAGATTTTTTATGTAGACATCATGATCAGGTTTATGGAATGGGACATAAAAGTATCTATTACTATGAAGACCAAAATTTTCCTCGTCTTTTTGATGTTAAACACACAAATACTCAATCTTGCATAGAGAAGTTAGATGAAGACCTAATGCCATTGATATATAGTGGAGAAGGGGTTCAATTTTCTGATCTTGAGCTTCAAACAATACAAAGAAATCCAGCCACTATTAGACATTATGCTGAATTTGTTAATCAACAAAGAGATGCTAAAGAACTTGAAGTTATAAGAGATGGAAAAATCACAACCTCTAAACAAGTTAAACCAACTGATATTATCTTGAGGGCTAAATACAAGCAGACCAAATTATTTATATGAATTTTATTATGATTTGAATATCAAATAACATACTACGTTCTAACAAAAAAATCTTGAAATACTAGGATTAATATCAATGTCGTATAGCGAATTTAAGACATCGCTCAAGTACAGAAAAAATTTGGCTTGACGGTGAAAACAAGTTGTAATAACTATAGTCTAACCCTAAGATAAAGCTTATTGGACTGTATTTATTTATGGGCTATTTTCTTGACCCCACAACCTAAACAGCGTGTTGGCGATACCAGTCGATCGTATGCTTCAGCCCCTGCTTAAACTCCATCTCTGCCGTGAAGCCAAAAGCCTGTTTTGCCCGCTCCGTATCCAAGCAACGGCGGGGTTGACCATTGGGTTTATCCACCTGCCAGACTAGTTCTCCCTCATAGCCCATTAATTCACAGATCAGGGTGATTAAATCCTTGATGGAAATCTCATAGTTAGTTCCCAAATTAACGGGTTCAGATCCGTCATAAAGTTGGGTTGCCATGACAATGCCCCTCGCCGCATCGGTGGAGTAGAGAAACTCCCTTGTGGGGCTACCATCACCCCAAACCGGAATTTCTTTGTCACCCCGCAACTGTGCCTCATGGACTTTGCGGATCAACGCCGGGATCACATGGGAGCTACTGGGGTCAAAATTATCTTCAGGTCCGTAGAGATTCACAGGCAGCAGATAAATGCCATCAAAGCCGTACTGCTGGCGGTAGGATTGTAGTTGAACTAACAAAGCTTTTTTTGCCACGCCGTAGGGAGCGTTAGTTTCTTCTGGGTAGCCATTCCAGATGTCATCTTCCTTAAAAGGTACAGGTGTAAATTTGGGATAGGCGCAAATTGTCCCCACACAAACAAATTTTTCCACCCCGGCTAGGTGGGCGGTATGAATTAGCTGCACCCCCATCATGAGGTTGTCGTAGAAAAGCTCGGCTGGTTTAGCCTGATTTAAGCCAATCCCCCCCACATGGGCAGCTAAATGGATAATTACATTTTTTCCATCCACTGCCCGTTGGCAAGCTTCTAGGGTGGTGAGATCGTACTCTTTTGATCGCACCACTTTAATCTTGTCTCGATCGGCTCCAGCGGTTAGCAACTGGGCAACTACCTGTCGCCCCAAGAAACCTGCTCCACCAGTCACCAAAATTTGCTTATTGCTTAAATCTAAACCAGCCATAAATCAGTTACCAGTTATCAGTTATCAGTTATCAATTACTTGTGCTGAGCGAAGTCGAAGCATCAGTTACTTGTGCTGAGCGAAGTCGAAGCATCAGTTACTTGTACTGAGGAGTTCGACAGGCTCACTGTAAGACTTGTCGAAGCATCAGTTACCAATCATTTTATCAATTCAATTATCAATTCAGTTATCAGTAAACAGTTATAAAATTTTGCCGATAACTGTTCACTGATAGCTGTTCACTGTCCTAGTCTACAGTTCCCATATCCTGACGGATAAACGCATTATCCTCTTGAGAATTTCCAGCCGGGGGTAATCCCAGAGCTTTTAGGTCTGAATCTACCATCAAATGAACTAGCTGTTCAAAGGTGACGGAAGGTTCCCAACCCAGCTTGGCTTTTGCTTTGGAAGGATCTCCGATGAGCAAATCTACTTCTGCTGGACGGAGGTAGCGGGGGTCAAACTCGACATAATCTTCCCATTTGAGGCTGGCATACTCAAAGGCAATATCTAAAAACTTCTTGATCGAATAGGTTTCCCCTGTTGCCACCACGTAATCATCTGGCTCATCCTGCTGGAGCATTAACCACATAGCTTTGACGTAATCCTTGGCATAGCCCCAATCTCTTTGGGAATCAAGATTACCGAGGAAAAGTTTCTTCTGTTTGCCAGCCACAATCCGAGCGATCGCCCTAGTAATCTTCCGAGTCACAAAGGTTTCACCCCGGCGAGGGCTTTCGTGGTTAAACAAAATTCCATTGCAGGCAAATAAGCCGTAGGACTCACGATAATTAACGGTTTGCCAATGAGCATAAACCTTAGCGCAAGAATAGGGGCTACGGGGATAAAAAGGGGTGGTTTCCTTTTGGGGAACTTCCATTACCTTGCCAAACATTTCCGAGGAGCCAGCTTGATAGAACCTGACTTCAATTCCCGTTCTTTGTTGGTAGTCTCGCACAGCTTCTAGGAGCCGGAGATTGCCCATAGCCACAGTGTCTACTGTGTATTCGGGGGAGTCAAAACTAACCCGAACATGGGATTGCGCTCCTAGGTTATAAATCTCTACAGGCTTTACTTCCTCAAGAATTCGGCGCAGGGTCGTGCCATCAGTTAAATCTCCATAGTGGAGTCGTAACTTAGGGGCTTCGTTATGGGGGTCTTCGTAAATATGGTCAATCCGGTCAGTATTAAAAGTAGAAGTCCGGCGAATAATGCCATGAACTTCATAACCTTTTTCTAGCAACAGCTCTGCTAGATAAGAACCATCTTGACCTGTAATACCAGTAATTAGCGATCGCTTACGTTCCGTCATTGCTTATATTGTTCCTAGGAGAAACTAGGCAGCCTACCATATTGAGCAGCCTAGAGTTTGTTTTAGCACGCCATACACCCCCCAGTACTAGCCGAGGGGGTATGATTATTTATCCCCAAGTTAGCTTAAAGTTTTCCAATCGTCACCTATTTCAGAATGTTTACTTAGTAAGCACCATTATTCTTGGTAAATAAAACTACACCAACTGTTTTGACAATCAGGAGTAAGTCTAACCAAAAATTTTGACTATTGACATAGTAGACATCGATCTGGACACGGCGAGGATAGGGAATATTATTACGCCCTGAAACTTGCCACAAGCCCGTAATACCGGGACGAATTGTCAGTACCTTATCAATATGTTGACCGTACTTGGGCAATTCTTCCGGAACCAAGGGGCGTGGACCAACCACACTCATATCTCCCATTAACACATTCCAGAATTGGGGAAACTCGTCGAGGCTGGTTACTCGCAAGAATCTACCAATCCATGTAATCCGTGGATCATGACGCAGCTTAAAATTATCTTCAAACTCCGTTCGCAGTTGAGGGGAGGTGGCAATTAAGTCCTCCAAAACCTCATCTGCATTTTCTACCATTGTCCTGAATTTGATACAGCCGAAATGCTTGTGATCTTTACCAACTCGTTCTTGGATATAGAATACAGACCCAGGAGAACTTATAGCTATGAGCAACGCCAGTATTAGGTACACTGGCGAAAAGAACACTAGCACTGATAAAGAAAACAAAACATCAAACAGCCGTTTGACAGATTCTCCGTCTAGACGTTGGCGAGTCAAAGCGGTTTTCTTGCCTCTGGTGAGGGGTTGAAATCCTAATTTGACAAATGCCCGAAGTATCCTGACGGAGGTAAGTTGGCTTTCGGCAGTCATCTTACTCCTTCACTTCACACCACACAGTCCCGATCATAAATCACTTGTGTCTCTTACTCATGGGATTTATGACCAAAAAGCAAGATTTTTTTTTGAGCCCCCAGACTTGAAATCTAGATGACAGTCTTCTAAGAACGCTAGATAGCGACTTTCAAAGATTTTTGGAGCAAAATTGGCAGCGTGCGATCGCGCAAGTTCTGGTTGGAACTTTTTTCCCTCTGCTTCAAAAATTTTTACTGCTTCTATTAAACCTGTTTCGGTGGGACTGTCAAATAATAACCCAGTAGCTGCCTTGGGAGACTGGCGCAAGTCTTGGATAGTTTCCAACGCCCCACCTGCCCCATAGGCAATTACAGGAGTACCACAAGCTTGAGCCTCAACTAGAGCAATACCAAAGTCTTCCACAGCCGCATAAACAAATGCTTTTGCTCGACTCATGTATTTTTCTACCACAGCATCCGATTGATACCCCATGAGCCTAACATTAGGTTGAGCAATTTGTTGCAATTGTTTTAATTCTGGTCCGCTACCAATGATGATCAGATTGCGTCCTAATTTGTTAAAGGCTTTGACTATCAAGGATACTCGCTTATAGCTAACCAATCGGGAAACTACTAAATAAAAGTCTTCTTTTTCGGATTGGAAAGGGAAGCGATCGATTTCTACAGGGGGATAAATAACTTTAGCAGGGCGACGGTAACAGCGCCAGATTCTCCGGGCAGTATGGTGGGAATTGGCAATAAAATAATCAACTCGATTGGCACTAATCACATCCCACTGCCGGAGGTGGTGGAGTAGGTATCGGGTAAAAACACCGGGAATACCCCTTCCCAAACGGCTGCTGTGGAGATAATCGAAGGTCAAGTCCCAAATATAGCGCATGGGGGTGTGGCAGTAGCACAGGTGCATTTGCTGGGGGCTGGTGAGGATACCCTTGGCTACCGCGTGAGAAGAAGAAAGAATCGTGTCGTAATCTCGTAGATCTAGTTGCTCGATCGCTAAGGGCAAAAATGGCAGGTATTTCTGAACTCCATTCTTCGCACCGGGGAAGTTTTGCAGGAAAGTATGGCCAATAGAGCGACCATAGAGATAGCTGTGGGGATTACTAGACTCAAAGTCAATTAGGGCATAGACATCCGCCGGAATATGTTTGAGAATTTCTTTAACTACTAATTCTGAGCCACCAGTAGCTTTGGGGGTCAACCACTCGTGAACCAGGGCATATTTCATAATATTGGTGTGATTGTGATCTGTAGTGCAATTTTTCCTCAGGAAAGATGACTACAATTCTATATTGACTGATCTATATTGACTGAATAATGGCTAAACTAGACTAACTTGGTTTGGTATCTGGGGTTCCTAAGATCATTATTCACTACCGCACCTAGCGTTCAAATGAGGCACGCCACAAATATTGAAAGTCTTGTCAATGCTGGGTTTGAGAGTGGATGGCTATAGCCACCCACTCTCAAACTGCTGTAAATCTAATTGTTTCTGGCAAATGATTTTACTCGACTTCCGTGGGGGAAATCCTTGAGGAAAGCTGTCCATTAAATTAAGAAACTATTCTATTGCTATTTATCCCATGAGCGATCGCCCGGTTAAATTAATCTTAGTTGATGAAGACTCTCTCTGGAGGTTGGGTTTACAGACTGCTTTGATCAGAGGAGATGGCTTACAAGATAATCTCCAACGTAATCTCCAAAATAACCAACCAGATCAACTACAGATTATTGCTGAGGCGGCTCAGTTAGAAGAGATTCTGGTTTTAGAGCTAACGTCTATCCCCGATGTCTTGATTTTGGGGGTGACGGATAATTTCCTAGATCGGCTTTGGCAACCTTGTCAGCAAATACAGCAGAAATTTCCCCAGATCAACATCCTCTTGTTATCTATTTTCTTAACTCCAGAGGAGTTGTCCCAAGTCAGAGCTAGGGGAATTAAGGGTTATTGTTTGCGGACAGAGGCGATCGCGACGATTCTAACGGCAATCGATCAAGTTGCCCAAGGGAAATATTTCTGGAGTGATGTTTGCAGTACTGAATTAGTAGAACCAGCTCCAACAAAGACCAATCTCACCCCACCCCCTAATCCCACTTTCTTATACTCTCAAGCAATGACTGGAGTGAGCCAGATTGATCGGGAACTAGCAAAAATCAATAGCTATCTCCAGCAATCTCAAATATCGAATATTAATTGGTTATTCTGGACAGGTAGAAGGCGTGAATTACACACAGCCCGTTGGTTGATCAATCAACTTCTGCCCATTGACACAACTGATTATTTCCGCAATATTCCTGTTAATGAAATAGCTTTAGACAAAGATAATAACAACAGCTATTTTTCCGATCCTTCTAGCAATCTCGTGTTGTCGGAAGCAATTGATCAAGCCGCTAGTCAATCGATAGTTACTAGCAGTATAGGAGTGAGGATTTATGAGCTTGTCCAATTGCAGTTAGGCAATGATTTAGTTAATCTGACCAGTAATACTTTAGAAGTTGATATATTATCTCCTACGAAGAAAAAAGATTTACTATCCTTAGTGCTGCAAGGGTTTATAACTCTTTGTGAAAATCTGTCATTATCTCAGGCAGATCAAGAATATATTACGATCAAGAAGAACGAGCTACTCCAAGATTTACTCGCAACAACTATCACTGATTTTTTCGGCAAGTATTCTAGTTTGAGAATTGGTGGAGAAGAACAAGAGATAGTGCCTATTTTATTATCAGACATGCCAATTATCCGTGAGGAGATTCTCGAGAAAATTCCTTTTGTGGAAGAATTATTATCACAAATTCTATTTGGTACTAGTTTAACTATTGATGATGGTGTCTATTCGGCAACAAGTGGGGAGGCGATCGCTAGAGCTGAGTTGATTCTGGAAAACTTAATTATTCAAGTTGCCAATGCCGTAATTCAACCTTTGCTGAATCGGTTTTCAGAAGTAGAAACCCTCAAACTAGCCTTTTATGATCAACAATTACTTTCGGCTAGAGACATCACCAAATTTCGCAACGATCTCTCATGGAAATATCGACTAGATAATTATTTTTATGAGCCGAAATTAATCTTTGAAAGTTGCCATCGACTTTATGTTTTTAGCGAACTAGGAATTAGAACCACTAATATTTATGCTCCCCGGACTCTGGAATTACAATCTTTAACCGGAGTTCGCTATTTTGTCACCCTCTGGTTGGAGTTTAAGGATGCGATCGCTCCCCGTCTAAAAACCATAACTAGCTTTATCGGGCAAGGCTTAGTCTATGTCCTGACTCAAATCATCGGGCGAGGCATCGGTTTAGTGGGCAAGGGAATTTTGCAAGGAATTGGCAATTCTCTTCAGGAAGCAAGGGTGGGCAGGGGTGTTAGAAAATAGCTTTTAAGTTTTGTTCTGTATGAGATGATGAAGCTGTAACATTTCCCAATTGATAATCCTTCACCTCAGCCGTAAGCATAAACCCATGACTCAACCCAAAATAATTGTTCTTGATGATGATCCGACGGGTTCCCAGACCGTGCATAGCTGTCTATTGCTGACTAAATGGGATGTAGCTACCCTGAAACTGGGATTATTAGATGCAGCCCCCATATTTTTTGTCTTGACCAATACGCGGGCGATGACTCCTGAACAAGCAGCAGATATTACGCGGGAAGTTTGTCAGAATTTGAAAATTGCCCTAGCAGAAACGAAGGTGGAAGATTTTGTGGTGGTGAGTCGATCGGACTCCACGCTGCGGGGGCATTATCCCGTCGAAACCGATGTGATTGCCGCAGAATTGGGCGGCTTTGATGCCCATTTCCTAGTTCCTGCTTTCTTTGAAGGGGGCAGATTTACCCGTGATAGCATTCATTACCTAGTAGTTAACGGTGTGCCAACTCCGGTGCATGAGACGGAATTTGCTAAGGATTCAGTTTTTGGCTACAGCTATAGCTATTTGCCTGATTATGTCGCCGAAAAAACCAAGGGGAAGATTTCTCGCGATCGCGTTAGCAGATTTCTATTAACCGACCTGCGCCAAGGCATCCAAGCCAGACTTCAGGAACTATCGGGAAACCAATGTTGTGTGGTGGATGCGGAAACCCAAGCCGATTTAGATCAATTTGCCCACGATATCTTAGCGGTTGCCGCCACGGGCAAGAAATTCCTGTTTCGCAGTGCTGCTAGTCTGCTGACCTCCTTGGCGGATCTACCACCTCAACCGGTAGCGATCGATCGGATGTTTGAATATGTCAAAAACGGCAAACCGGGGGCGGTGATCGTCGGCTCCCATGTCAAGAAAACTACGGAACAACTAGAAAATCTCCTCCAAGTATCAGGAGTAGCTGGAGTTGAGATTGATGTGTCCCGTTTATTAGAGGAATCAGCCACGGCAAGGGCAGATTTGTTAGCAGAAATCTTGGCGAAAGTGGCGGCAATTCATCAAGGTGGGCAAACCCCGGTCGTGTATACCAGCCGTCAAGAATTAAGTTTTGCTGATGTAGAAACTAGATTAAAGTTTGGAGTGGCAGTTTCTAGCTTGCTGATGGATGTTGTCCAAGGATTGCCAGAAGATATAGGTTTTTTAATTAGTAAGGGCGGAATTACTTCCAATGATGTTTTGAGTACAGGGCTAGCCATCACAGCGGCGAGGATTGTGGGGCAAATTCTGGCGGGTTGTTCGATCGTCCTCACTCCCCCAGATCATCCCCGATTTCCTAATTTACCCGTGGTGCTTTTCCCCGGCAATGTGGGAGATGCTATGGGTTTAGCTACGGTATATCAACGATTGAGTAATTAATTTTGCCTAGGTTTTAGGTTTTGTCAGTTCTCCTGATAATCTATCCCTTTTGAGTGCTTGATCCTACCTAGATTTTGTCAGATATCCAGATCACCTATCTCCAAGGAATCAGGAAGCCAGGGCTGTACCGACGAAGCGGTACAGCGACTGGTAGTTCAATCTAGCCTTGATTCCGAAATTTACTTGCCAAGGAGAGAATACTAGTCCAACGTTTTTGGAGTTGTTTGGCAGTGTAGCCCAGGAGCTTGCAGATTTGGTCATCAGGGTATTGAGATTGTTTGAGTTCTAAGAGTTGTTGTTGTTCTAGGGTCAGGGTGGTGAAAAATACCTGCCACTGCTGGGCGGTCATGCCTAGCTTTTGGTCTAAGTCAGCACCTAGCCATTGATGAACTAGTTCCCAGTTAGAGGTATGGGCAAATTTTTCCACATGGTACTTAAACCGTTGTTGGAGGTAATCCCGTTGTCTGGGGGTGAGACGAAGCACCTCATCAATTTCGGCGGCAGAGAGATCCGAAAGTTTCAGAGTTAGGTAATCCACGCACTCAGATTGCCCTTGGTCTTCTAGGTATTTAATCAGTTCCGAGATCACCCGATCGCGCAACACCGACTCTGCAGGGTCGATCGACTCAGAGACTAAATGCGATCGCAATTGCTGCATCACCGCCGATCGAGAATGATTGATACCTTCTTCAGTTTTTTGGGTTTCTACGGCTGCTTCAATATCCACCGAGGTTTCCGCCGGCTGCCGCTTGGCAAAACTTTGGGCGCGGAGAATAATTAACTGCTGGCTAAAGCCATTAAAGAGATTAATCCGGCGCTTGGCGTACTGCTCAGTAAAAGCCATGTACTCAGAAAGTTCTAGCTGAGTTCGGGGTTGGTAATCACTGGGGAGTTCGTTTTCCCGGCGGAAGGCTTTGATCGATTCCACGTAGAAATCTTGGAGAAAGTCTTCAATCAGGTTATAGCGAGCAGAGAAGTTTAATTGAGCTTGAGCCGGAGCGATGTGCCGATACACCATGACGCTCAAGTTGCTATGGAGTTCTTTGCGCCCCTGTCTAGAACCTAGTTGGTAGTACTGGAGGCACTTTTCTAGACGATGACGACCAAGGCTGATTTGCCAAGTATAGACATCTCCAGTGGCTTGGATGCGATCGCTCTTGCGACAAATCCGCTCTACTTCCGCAGCCATCCGTTGAGCTACGTCTAAGACTCGACTAGATTTGATGCTGACTTGGGAGAGCAATTCGGCTAAGAGAAAATCAACTAGGGCTGTTTGCTCCGGGTTAGTGGCAAAATCAGCAGTAGATATATAAGTGGTAACGGTTTCTTGGGTAGAATTAGCGGTTTGAGTTTGTACATTCATGGTATTGCCCCTTAGAAAATCTGGAAGTTTCATTCACAATGACTTTGGGAGTAACTGTGATGCGGTTGGTAGGTGGTCAGTTGATAAATCCTCGCTGACCACACTATGAATGTATCCTCCCCAGATTGGAGGCAGGGGTGCAATTGTGGCACTCTTTATAGCTCCCTAAGGCAGCCAACTGGCACAGAACAAATTCTTGGGGATTTAATTTAGCCCTGATCCCTATGTAGTCAAGCATTCAGTAGATTAATCCCTCCTTGAAACCTGTTAGCTATATTCGCTCTTTTTGATAGACAGTTAGCTAACTGGATTAGTTTCTGGATTAATTTCTGGATTAGTTTCTGGATTGACGCTTGGGGGTTAAAGATTTCAGATGGCTTTCTTGATCACCCCAACTCGTATTAGGATGAGGTATGAGTCTACTATGGGCAAACAGGCTGTAAATTAAAATCTCAAATTAAAAATGACACAACGCCGAATTGTAATAGGGGATGTTCATGGTCATTACGATAGCCTGATGACTCTCCTAGAGGCGATCGCTCCTAATTCCGAAGATCAAGTTTATCTATTAGGAGATTTGATCGATCGCGGCTCCAAAAGTTGTCAAGTAGTAGAGTTTGTCAAAAACAGTAACTACCAATGCTTGAGGGGAAATCATGAACAGATGTTATTAGATATTCTCCTTGATGATGAAATATACCCTCCAGCCCTAGATGCATGGATGTACAGCGGCGGCAAAAACACCCTAGAAAGTTACGGACGCAAAGGTATTCGGGGAGAACACCTCTACTGGATGCAGCAGCTACCTGATTACCTCGACTTGGGAGATCTATGGCTAGTCCACGCTGGAGTTCATCCGACTATGCCTTTTCAATCTCAAGGAACTTCTCAATTTTGCTGGATTAGAAACGAGTTTCACTCCCATCCCCGTCCCTATTTTTCTGATAAGTTAATTATCACTGGGCATACCATTACCTTCACTCTGCCCGGTGTTGCTCCCGGACAAATTGCTCAAGGTCCCGGTTGGCTAGATATTGACACTGGGGCATACCATCCCCGCAGCGGTTGGCTCACGGGGCTGGACACTACAAATTGGTTGGTGTATCAGGTGAATACTTGGACAAAATTAACTCGTAAGCTTCCCTTGAGTGGACTAGTGGCACCAGTTAATTATGACCGCAGGCTTGGAAGTTAAAACTCACGCATTCGGATAATTTTGCGAGTGCTCCACACTCGCAAAATTATCCGAAACATTCAATAGTTGAGTAATCCTCATACCAAATCAAGAAAATGGCGAAGCCATTTTCTTGATTTAAACCCTGACACAGCAAGTTATTCAGAATCTTATTTGTATCAAGTATTTAGCAAAATGGCATTAAGGACTGGGGCTAGGAGAGGGGCTAGGTGTGGGAATGGCTATGCCCGATCGCTGTAACTTTAGCTGATGATAGGTTTTAAATAGTTGAGCAACTAGAGGTCCCATCACACTGCCCCCGCCACCACCAGAGTGTTCCGCAAAGGCAACTATGACAATCTCTGGATTCTCAGCAGGGCCGTAGGCACCAAACCAAGTATGTGATTCTCCCGGAGGCGCCTCCGCAGTGCCACTTTTTCCAGAGATAGCTAAGGGAGCATCATTCAGGACTTGACCTGTCCCCATGGTCACCACTGCCCGTAACCCTTTTTGCAGGATGGCGATCGTCTCTGGTTTCATATTCATAGATTCCCGCCAATTCTTGGGGACTTCATTATCCTTCAATAGGTGGGGTTTGATCCGATAGCCTCCATTGGCAGGTACCGAAAACATCACTGCCACTTGGAGGGGAGTCGCTTGGGTAAAACCTTGACCGATCGACATATTGACCGTGTCTCCCTCCGTCCATTCCCAGTTCTGGTTTTGCATTTTCCAAGCATTATCAGCCACCAAGCCCGGCGATTCTTCATCCGCTAGTTCAATGCCGGTTTTTTTGCCAAAGCCAAATTTTCGAGTCCAACTAATTAAGTCTGGACCACCGACACCTTTGGCAATTTGCCCAAAAAAGGTGTTGCTACTATAAGCCATCGCCCCCACAAAATCCAGCATTCCGTAGCCTGCCTTGTTGGATTCTCCCAGTTCTGCGCCACCCCCCAAACTCAAAGCTGCAAAGGTAGGCAGGACTGTATCAGGACTAAATTTGCCGGTTTCCATCCCCGCCGATGCGGTGACAATCTTAAAAGTACTTGCCGGGGGAAATCCTCGTAAGGCACGATTGACAAACGGATTACCCTTACTTTGGAGTTGTTGCCAAGTTTCTTCACTAATCCGACTAGAGAAAATATTCGGATCAAAGGTGGGGCGACTGACCATGGCGAGGACTTCTCCATTTCTGGGGTCAATGGCGACAATCGCCCCTTGGCGATCGCCCAAAGCTTGTTCTGCGGCCTTTTGCAGGTCTAGATCGATGGTTAGCTGGATATTATTTCCCGATTTTGCTTGCTTCTGACCAAGAATTTGCAGGACTTGGTTTGCCCCATCCACTTCCACCTGTTGTCCGCCCCATTCGCCTCGGAGCAGGTATTCAAAGGAAGATTCCACACCCATCTGCCCGGTAATATCCCCCATCCGGTAGCCTTGGGATTTCATTTTTGCCAGTTCTTCTTCACTAATTTCCCCGGTATAGCCGAGAATATGGGCAGCTAAATCTCCATTGGGGTAGTTCCGTACTGCTTCGACATCAACTTCCACTCCTTCCATTTGGGTGCCATACTCTGCTAGGGCAGTAATTTGGGTTGGGCTAATCCCTCTGGCAATTCTCAACAGGGAAGGGGAACTATAGCCCTCAGCTTCTAGGCGCTTTTGGATTTCTAATTCGGGAATATTCAGGATTTGGGAAATCCGTTTTCTGGTTTCTGTCCATTGGGCTTTTTTCAGAGCCACGGGCCAGAGGTATACGGCATGGGAAAGGCGGCTACTGGCGAGGATTTTGCCGTTGCGATCGAAGATATTCCCCCGAATCGGAGCCTTAGGAATTAAACGAATCCGATTATTATCAGCCAACTGTTTGTGGCGATCGCCCTGAACTACCTGGAGATAAAATAACCGAGGAATAATCCCCGCGCCCAACAACAAGGTCACAATTAACATCACCAACAAGGACTGAAAATTACGTCCTACAGTCCGGTTATCTGTACTATTATTTCTGCCATTCCGAGAAGGATAATAAACTTTTTTACTAGTTTTGGAGATTGCAGTCATGGTTTATGGGGGGAGTAATTCAACAGGTAGTTAGGAGGGAGTTAGAGGTCATTTATAAAGTGGCTAGAAGGTCTGATTTTGCGCCCCCGGAGGGGGCGCAAAATCAGACTTTATAAATAGCCTCTTAAGAAAACTTTTGTTGTGGAGTCACAGCCTAGCGGGAGTTCCACAACAAAAATTGCTTGGCGGCTGCTAATAATGAGCTTTAGAGATGATCTGCAAAATCAGCTAGGACTGACGCAATGCCAAGAAATTATATACAGCAGTTTGAGAGTGGGTGGCTACAGCCATCCACTCTCAAAACCAATATTGATAGGACTTTCAATATTCGTGGTGTATCTCATTTGAACGCAAAGTGCTGTAAATTTGTGGAAATTTTTGCGGGCTGAGGGTGATCGAAGCCCGCAAAAATTTCCAAATTCATAAATCCTGTTAGCTATCCTTACTGCCCAGAACTTGACCCTTAAGAGTCTTAAATTCTTGAGAGAGTTCCTGACGAGAAGAAGCATTTAGGAGATAGCGGTAGACAAACCAACCAGAATAGATCACCCCAACTAGCTCAAATACTGGAGATAGTAAAGGAATCTCATTAATGGCGGATAAAACAGCCAATACTACTTTGACTGTGACGACTCCAGATAAGAGAAGTAAGATCGTGATTAAGGGTTTTTGATAATCAGAGACAAAACTGCCTACTTGATCTGGAAGAGAGGATAGAAAAGTGGCTACAGGCTCTAGCCACTCTTGTACTTGTTCACTAGTCCCGTTTTGGGCAGGAATTTTAATCATAGTTCCTGCCTGATCCATATTTACTTTCATGGCTTTAGGAGGTGTTCCCGCCTCTGAGGTAGTAGGCTGGGAAGTTTTGTATTGTTCAGATTCCATAGGTTCCTCAAGGTTGCTTTCAGTATTCCTAGGGTAATGATTTTCAGTCAACTACATCTCTCCAAGTGGGAGAGATATACTTAAAAGAATTCCTTTTACACTAACCAGCTAGGATATTTCCAAAGTCAAGATAACTTTGACTTTTGCCCATCATATCAAAGGACGTTATTTTGGGCAGTAAAATTCCTAACTCCCGGATGTAGATTGGATGTATCTTGGGTGGAGAAATTTGGCTGAGATTGGATCACCAAAGCTCAAGCCTAGGGACTAGATCACCCCAGCCGCTACTTTTGCTTCTAGGGGTAAATAGGAGGGGATCACGTTACCATAAACCTCGCAGGAATTGTTGGGGCTTTCGATGAGTTTGATTTTATGCAGGGTTGCGCCTAGGTTAGCGATCGCATCTTGGAGTAAATCCCGAATATGTACTGCAATATTCTCTGCCGTTGGCACGACTTCCGCAAAATACAGAATATCTTTATTAAGAAAAGTATGATCAAAAGGCTCGACGACTAGATCGTCGATCGCTTTCTGGAAAGCCACCAGATCAACAATCATCCCTGTCCGAGGATCAATTTCGCCTTTGATGGTCACTTCGAGGTGGTAGTTATGACCATGACCATTGGGACGGGCGCACTTACCGTAGATTTCACAGTTTTCTTCATAGCTCAGGTCGGGACGTGCCAAGCGGTGGGCAGCACTAAAGTGGGTACTAACGGTTAAAAAAGCTTCCATACTATTTCCTTGGTATTCAGCCCAGAGTTCTGGGTGTTCGTAGAGTTCTATTTTGACAAGGGGCAGATAGGGAGCGAGGCGCTGCCAAATTACCCGCGAGATATTTTCTGTGGTGGGTAGAGTTTGCTGGAAGTCGTCCCACACATCATTGAGATAGCTGAAATTAAGCTGGCTGGTTACTTCTTGTTTAATAACTTGTTTTACTTCTGACAGATTTTGCACCATGCCGTACTGGTCAATATCCCCAAGCAGGGAGACGTACAGAACATAGTTATGACCATGACCGGGGAAGCGGGTACAAAGACCAAACCTTTGCTGGTTTTCCACCTCACTCAGTTCCGGCAACCAATAGCGATGGCTGGCAGAGAACTCGGCACGGCGATTGATAATACATTCCATAGGGGTGGATATTTATTTTTGATTTGAAAGTTTTTTTTGTGAAGCATCTTTACAAAAGTTTAGCAAAATCTGGAGCTATTTGAGGATAAGCGATCGAAGATTTGTTGTGGGGTTTGGCTACTTCGGCGACCCTCAGCATAAATTCGACGACCCTCAGCCGGCGACAATGGTTATGGTTTCAATAAAATGGTATCAGGGGTATTCCTTATCCCAAACTGACGTTAGCTATCTACCACTGACTACCTGTAGAGACCTTTGGGCATCAAGGCGCAGACCGTTGGCAATCCGAAATAATTCTTGTCCGGTGTGGAGGTGTTGGTCATCGTAACTAGTAGTAAACCAGTGCAACTCTTCTATGCCTTCTGAGATGCGAGATAGGCAATGATAGAGAGATGCTGCCACCCCAGCGGCTTTGATAGGATTGGGGTTTTGCTGAAAAAGTTGCTGTGCCTGTTGGTGAAACTGGCGACAATCAGCAATATAACTTTCAAAATTTTCCATCAGGTCTTGATCAAAAGGATCCGCTGCGAGGGCATCTATTTCTGAGCTAAGGGATTTGATCATTTTAGACAAAACCCGGTTGATGGGAGTGTAAACCTTCTTTTGCCATTGGTCTAGCTGGCGATCGATATCTTGCCCTGTTGCTCGATGGCGTTGGGTTTTCTGGGTTTGGGCAGTGCGTTGTTGCCGATCGCTTCTACTATCTCCAGAAACGTATGCTGGGGTGGCGAGTTCTTGATCGTAGTGTTGGCGGCTCTGGCGATCTCCGAGGATCTCGTAGGCGGCATTGATCTGCACAATCTGCTCATGGTCAGCGGTGGTACTTTGGCTATCGGGGTGAAATTTTTTCACTAATTGCCGATAAGCCTGTTTAATTTCTGCTGCACTAGCTTGGGAACTAACTTGAAGAGTTTGGTAGTGGTTAGGATGGTGCATGGATCATCATAGGAAATAACATAAAAAAATAAAGATTGGGAATTGGTGCTGATGGTGAATCCAATCCATGAAAAACTCAATCAGTCACGTATTATAGCCCACATTTATATCCCGACCCATGCATAAAAATATTCGACTATTAGCTACCTTTACATTAACCCTGACTGCCTTGCATCTCGGCATCCAGCCTAGTCATGGCAATCCTACCTCTCTATGTCAAGAAGCGGTTCAATCGGTGCGATCGCAAATCCAAACAGGCAGAAATCTAGAGATTTTACCAACGATCAAGCGCAATGCCGCCGCTGTCTATGCCGATGCGCCGATTGGTCGCCCGGATGAATATGTAATTCCTTTGCGGGGTGCAGAATCATTAAATATCCTTAGCTCACCCCAACTGATGACCAATCTGGCTAGACAAATTATTACAGCAGTTTTCAGATGAATAAGCCACAGTGATTGAACCAGCCCAGCGCATCATCACTAGAAATACAGTCGTTGATAATTGTAGTTAGAGCTAGATCGAGTGCTTCATTAGTTCGAGCTTTAGCCGAACGAAGTAACTGTTTAAGC
>CALRPI020000023.1:0-70628 GCA_943370025.1 Phormidium lacuna HE10JO
CATGTTCACCGCAAGTTGAAGGTCTTTCGGATTCTGTCCGAGCGTTATCGCAATCGTCGCAAGCGTTTTGGCTTACGCTTCAATTTGATTGCGGCTATCCTTAACTTTGAGCTTGCTTCCGCATCTTGATTCACGCAAGAGGTCTAATAAAGTCAGGATTTCCCTCAGAGAGTGGTGGATATCCTGACCAAGAAATCATTACTTTGTGAGAACTGCGAATCTTATAATTGATCTAAAAGGAGGACAAAAATCAGGCATAATGTGGGAGTTGTAAGACTAGATTTGGTATGATATAGCGATCCTAAATGGTTTCACCCGCCTTCGGCGGGTGAAACCATTTACTAGAAGCAAGTTGACTTGGCAACTGTTAGAAAATGATTTAGGACTGCTATAGCAACCCTAAATAGATTGAGAATATCTCCCCTAGTGAAGGAGCGGTTCTCAACCACCTAAAGCTCTAAACTCAATATTTCAGAAAGTGATGTATTTGTCTGAGAGGCTATTTTATAAAGTCTGATTTTTCGCCCCCGGAGCGGGCATAAAATCAGACCTTTTAGCCACTTTATAAATGACCTCTAATCTGTCTAATCTGTCTAAAACCTTATGAGTAAGCCATTAGTAATTACTGATCCAGAATTTGAACAAGAAGTATTAAAAGCGCATGAACCAGTTTTGGTATATTTTTGGGCTGATTGGTGCGGGCCTTGCCGACTGGTATCGCCAACGATCGATTGGTTGGCAAGTACCTATGCTGATCGCCTCAAGGTGGTCAAAATGGCGATCGATCCCAACCCAACTACTGTACTAGCTTATAAGGTAGAAGGTGTACCTGCCCTGCGGATGTTTAAGTCTGGTAAGTTAGAATACTCCCATGAAGGGGCAATCGCCAAACCAGCCCTAGTCGCTACCCTTGATGGTTATCTTGCCTGAAAGAGTTTTTTGTAGGCTGAGGGTCGTCGAAGCCCACAAAAAACTCCAAAATCCTCGATGATTAGTTCACAGCAAGTAAGTCCTATAGAAAAGTCCCGCACGTTGTGCGGGACTTTTCTCCCTCAAAATTATATAGACTCGAACCATGCAATTAGCTCAACGTCTCCAATATCTCCAAGCCAATATATTTGATGAGATGGATCATGCAAAAGCCCAAGCTAGAGCAGCGGGTCAGAAAATTATTGACCTTTCTTTGGGGTCTTCAGATTTACCCACCGCTCCCCACATTACTGGAGCGATCGCTCAGGCACTCCAAGACCCCAGCACCCACGGTTATCTATTATTTCATGGCACACGGGAATTTCGCCAAGCCGCCGCCCAGTGGTATGAGGCTAAATTTGGCATTGCCGTAAATCCAGAAACCGAAGTGCTACCTTTAATTGGTTCCCAAGAAGGGACAGCCCACTTGCCCTTGGCAGTATTAAATCCGGGAGATTTTGCTCTATTGCAGGATCCTTGCTACCCTTCCCATTCAGGAGGAGTTTATCTAGCGTCGGGGCAGATTTATCCCATGGCTCTAAAGGCAGAAAATGGATATTTACCAGTATTCACCGATATTCCTGCTCCAGTTTTGGCACAGACTAAGATGATGGTGTTGAGCTATCCCCATAATCCCACGACGGCGATCGCTCCCTTGAGTTTTTTCCAAGAGGCAGTAGATTTTTGTCGCCACTACGACATTGTTTTGGTACATGATTTTCCCTATGTAGATCTAATTTTTCAGGGCACTGCCCCTTCAGTCCTCCAAGCCGATCGCCAGAAGGAACTATCTATTGAATTTTTTACCTTTTCCAAGTCTTATAGCATGGGAGGGTTTCGGTTGGGTTATGCGATCGGTAATTCCCAACTAATTACTGCCCTCCGGCAGGTGAAAGCAATGGTGGATTTTAGTCAGTACGTAGGGATTCTTCGCGGTGGTGTGGTGGCACTAACGGGGGATCAAACAGGAGTGGCACAAGCTGTGGCAACTTTCCGAGAGCGGCGCGATGCCTTTATGGGGGCTTTGAGCCGGATTAATTGGCTTGTCCCTCAACCAGAAGCAACTATGTATATTTGGGCAAAGTTGCCAGAACAATGGCGCGATCGATCGACAGAATTTTGTATCAAACTAGTTAAGGAAACCGGAGTAGCGGCAACACCGGGGGCTGGATTTGGCGAATCTGGCGAGGGCTATGTCCGTTTTGCCTTAGTCCAAGACCCAGCCACCTTAGACTTAGCTGTAGCCAAAATCGGCAAATTTCTAGGTTAATGTCAGTTCGGGATCAGCGAAAGTTCCCTATTTTGCGTGCGCGAAGCGCACGCAAAATAGGGCTTTTTGAGGGGCGGCGCAACGCGCCGCCCCTCAAAAAGCCCTTAACCCAACTTCACATTAGGTTAACTATTCTGTCTTAGATACGCCTCAATAAATTCATCTAACTCTCCATCCAACACATCCATGACTGCGGTAGTTTCTACTGCTGTCCGCACATCCTTGACCATCTGGTAGGGGTGCAGCACATAGTTGCGGATCTGGTTGCCCCAAGCCGCTTCTACCATATCTCCCCGAATCTGTGCAATTTCCTGAGCCTTTTGCTCTTGGGCAATAATCAACAATTTTGCCTTAAGGATCACTAGGGCTTTCTCTTTATTTTGCAGTTGACTACGTTCCTCTGTACACCGCACAGCAATTCCTGTCGGTAAATGGGTAATCCGTACCGCCGTTTCCACTTTGTTAACATTCTGCCCCCCCTTGCCGCCTGCTCTGGAGGTGGTGATCTCTAAATCCTGCTCAGGGATATCTAAATGCACCGAGTAGTCAACTTCCGGCATGATTTCCACTCCGGCAAAACTAGTCTGACGCTTGTCATTGGCATTGAAAGGCGATATCCGCACTAGACGATGGGTTCCTTTCTCGCCCTTGAGATAGCCGTAGGCATAGCGCCCAGATATTTCTAGGGTGGCAGATTTAATTCCGGCTTCCTCCCCCTCAGAAATTTCCGTCAGTTGGACTTTATAGCCGTGCTTTTCCGCCCAGCGCCGGTACATCCGGAGGAGGATTTCTGCCCAATCTTGGGCATCGGTGCCCCCAGCCCCGGCATTGATAGTTAGGATGGCTCCTTTGCTATCGTAGGTTCCAGAAAGCAGTTGTTGAAGTTCCCAGCGATCGAGTTCTTGCCCCAAACCCCTGAGATTCTCAGCCGCTTCCTCTAGTAGAGCTTCATCTTGCTCTAATTCCAACAGTTCTACAACTGCTAGACCATCTTCTAAACGAGATTGCCAGTGGTAATACTGATCAATGCTAAACTTAAGACTATTCAATTCTTGTAGCGTCTGCTGAGCATTAGTCGGGTCTGACCAAAGTTCTGGTTGAGCAGCTAACTGTTCTAAATCTTGAATCTTGGCAACCAAGGCAACTATGTCAAAGATAGTCCTGGGTTTTCCCCAGACGTTGTGAAAGGGTATCTACTTGGCGTTTAAGGTCTTGCAATTCCAGCATAGATTTTGATGCGCTAAGGGCTTAAAAGTTTGTTACTACTTATTTTAGAACAATGTTTGTCCCAATTACTAAGTTGGCAGCTAGTATCAAGGTGATGTCTACTTTTTGGAAAGTGTGAAATCTCAAGTTTCAGAATTAGCAAGGGTAGCACGATATTTAGGTGCGTTATGCCGCCGAAAATTAACTGGCGAATTGACTCTGACCGATGATACCCAAAAATGGAAGTTTTATTTTGCTGGTGGGTTTCTGCTCTATGCCGTCAGGGAGACCCATCGAGTTCGGCGTTGGCTGAGATGCGTGAAGCATCAATGCCCAGAGTTAAGTACGATCAATCCTATTCCTAGCGATCAATGCTGGGAGTATCAGACCCTTTACCGTGCTTCTACCCAAGAGCAGTTAACCCCTAGTCAAGCCAAGGCTATTCTGAAGGAAAGTCTAGAAGAATGTCTTTTTCCCCTCATTAAATCCTCTAATTTGACTATTGGTTGGAAGCCGATCGACTACAACTCTTTTAATATCTCTCCGTATCTAGGATTATCTGCGGAGGAAGTTCGGCAAAGTCTCAAAGGAGTCTATCAGCTCTATCATCAACTCCAGCAGATGGGACTGAGTTATATATTTCCAGAGATGGCTCCCAGTATCAAATCCAGCAATTTACAACAACGTTTTGCTTCAGAAAGCTCCCTCAACTTAGTGGCTTTTCTAGATGGACAAAATACCATTTGGGATCTGGTAATTATTACTAAGCAGCCCTTAACAGTGGTTAGCCGTCTTCTACACTATCTGGTGCAACAGGGAGAGATCAAGATAGAAACAGTCCCAGATATTGCCATAGCTACCTTCCCCCTAACTCTGCTGTCGCCAGATCTGCATCAGGAGCCGGACTACCAGCCCTTAATTGCCTGTATTGATGATAGTCCTACGGTCGGCAAGGTGTTAGAGGAGTTCTTGAGTTCCTCAGGCTATCGATTGCTCTATATCCAAAATCCTTTGCTGGGGATAGTTACTCTCAGTGAAGATATTCCAGACCTGATTTTTATTGATCTAATTATGCCAGATACTAATGGTTATAACCTTTGTCAGTTCCTGCGGAACAGTGAAACCTTTAAGGATGTACCAATTATTATCATGACCTCTATGGATGGGGTGATCAATCGCACTCGTGCCAAATTAGTGGGGGCTAGGGATTTTTTGAGTAAGCCCTTTACCCAAGATGACATTTTAAAAATGATTCAAAAATATGTAAGTAAATAAAATTACAACACTTTGCGTTCAAATGAGACAAGCCACAAATATTGAAAGTCCTATCAATGTTGGGTTTGAGAGTGTGTGGCTGTAGCTACCCACTCTCAAATGGCTGTAAGGCGTGAATTATTTAATAGTTTTGCCATTAAACAATTCACGCCTTAATATAGCTGTCGCTAGGCAGGTTGAGCAGTGAAAATTCCGCGCAGCGAGGTTTCCACAGCCCTAATTATCTTAACCCCCTTGGCGTTTGCTATAGCAATCCTAAATAGATTGAGAACGTCTCCCCCTCCGGGGGAGACGTTCTCAATCCTCTAAAATTCTCAACTCAATTAGGCTTGCTATATAACTAGCAGAACCTATACTTTCTTCAGCCAGCTAAACATTGCCCGTAAGTCCTTGCCTACTTCTTCGATCGGGTGTTCTGCCTCTTGACGGCGCATAGCGGTGAAACCGGGTTTGCCAGATTGATTTTCTAGGACAAATTCCCGGGCAAACTGCCCCGATTGAATTTCCTTGAGTATCTTCTTCATTTCGGCGCGGGTGGCATCGGTGACAATCCGGGGACCACGGGTGTAGTCGCCATATTCAGCAGTATTGGAAATACTATCCCGCATTTTTGCCAAACCACCTTCTACCACGAGGTCAACGATTAATTTCACTTCATGGAGACACTCAAAGTAGGCAATTTCTGGTTGATACCCAGCATTGACTAGGGTTTCAAATCCAGATTTGATCAACTCGCTTAAGCCGCCACAGAGAACCACTTGTTCGCCGAATAGATCGGTTTCGGTTTCTTCCCGGAAAGTAGTTTCTAGCACTCCAGCTCTTGTGCCACCAATGCCTTTAGCGTAGGACATGGCACGATCGCGTGCCTGCCCTGAAGCATCTTGAAACACTGCAAATAAACAAGGTACACCTTCACCCTGAGTATAAGTCCGGCGCACCAAATGTCCGGGACCTTTGGGCGCCACCATGATCACATCCACATCTTCTGGAGGTACAACTTGGCCAAAGTGAATATTAAAACCATGGGCAAAGGCAATAACTTTTCCTGCTTTTAGATTGGGTTTGATTTCTTCTAGATAAACAGTTTTTTGGACTTCATCGGGCAGCAAGATCATGATTAAGTCCGCAGCAGCAGAAGCTTCAGCTACGGATAATACTTTCAATCCTTCACCAGCAGCCTTCTGAGCAGATTTACTGCCGGGATACAAACCTACCACCACGTTAACCCCGCTATCCTTGAGGTTGAGGGCGTGGGCATGACCTTGGGAGCCATAGCCAATAATTGCTACGGTTTTATTTGCCAATAAATCTAAATTCGCATCGCTGTCGTAGTACATGCGTGCCATAATTGCAACTCCTAAATATATTTAATTTTGGTAGTCCTAGAGTAATATTTTTTTGGTAAGGATGTCCCCATCGCTGTGCGGGATATCCTTACTTTTTGATACTGCCCTAATTCTTAGTAATAATCCATACAGAATGCCGATCATACCAGAATCCGGGAGTGTCTTCAATCTTAGGAAATCTGGGGTATTACTATCGACTTTTCAGCAGTCGTTAGAATCCTGTGGGCGACAGTTTAACAAAACTTTGGAGCAGCAATTTGCGATTAGGCGATTAGATGTCATTTATAAAGTGGTTATAAAGTTTGATTTTGCGCCCCCGCTGGGGGTGCAAAATCAAACTTTATAAATAGCCTCTTAGATATTATCTTCTGGGAACCAGCTAATAGCAGGAATATCATCAAAGGCTTTTTTGATCGCCACCTCCCAATGTTCCCGAATTTCTGCTAAGTAAGTATTTCCCTTGCCCAATTCTAAGCGATGTTTAATCACTAAGCTATTGGATTCATACATAATTAAATGAATTGGTGGGCCAACAGAAATATTAGATTTCATGGTGGAATCAATGGAAAGCAAAGCACACTTAGCAGCTTCCTTGATCGGAGTTTCGTAGCTGAGAATTCTATCTAAAATTGGCTTACCATACTTGGTTTCGCCAATTTGAAAGAAGGGAGTAGTGGAGGTAGCATGAATGAAATTACCTTGACTGTAGATGAGATACAATTCTGGCTCCTCCCCTTTAATTTGCCCTCCTAGCAACAAACTAGATTGCCAATCTACCCCATCCTGTTGCAGCCATTGTTTATCTTGGTCTTGAACCGCCCGCAGTTTATTGCCGATATACCGAGCCATATCGTACATCGTAGAAAGACTGTGGAGGCTGGTTTCCTGTTGGGTTTTGATATCTTTTTTTAGGCTAGAAATGATTGCTTGGGTAATGGATAAATTTCCAGAGGTACAAATAATAATTACTCGATCGCCCGGCATGGAGAAATCAAATAATTTTTCGTAGGTAGAAATATAATCTACTCCGGCATTGGTTCGAGAATCAGCAGCAATAACTAAACCACTAGCAGTGATAATTCCTAGGCAATAGGTCATGGATATTAATTGATGAATATGGGAATAGGCTCAGAGGAAGGGCGCAAGGCCTTGCGCCCCTACTAGCCCCTACTAGTTATGAAAAGGAATAATTAATAAAGGCAGAAACCCGACTACTAGCCAACTCCAACACCAAATTTGGAGACGAAATTCTGGGGCAGTATCTTCTAGGAGTGTGTCCAGAAGAGCATTGATCCGCCGATCGAGGCGATGCTGAGGCACAGGCAAACTAAAAGTAGCACAGAGAAGATCAGGATAGTACAGGGGTTGACTGACTACTAATAGGAGAGACTCGGCTAACACTAGAGGGTCTACCAGCCTCCCCGCATGGGCATCAGCCCGCATTTCTCGCCACAGGAGTAGCTCCTGCCAGAGGAATTCTGTTTGGGGGAGCCAAGGGGTGAGCGATCGCAACCATCCCAGCCAGAAAAACCAAAAGGTATCTCGGTAGTGGTAGTGGGCTTGTTCGTGTGCCAGTACGGCTTGGAGTTGATCTGGAGTCAGGCGATCGACCAAACCTTGGGTGATCACCAATTCTGATTCCCAAAAGCCGATCTGACCACTAAATAGATCTGGATGGTCTACCAATCTGGCTGGTTGATTTTCCAAGATAAATTTTGGCTGCTGGCGGATCTGTTGCACCGTCTGCCAGCCTTGGAAAGATAATTTGCCCAAAGTGAACCCAGCGCAGATCCACAGAGCTAGACTCAGCCAATAACTCAGCCAGCCTCCATATCCTTCTGCCATAATGCCCTGAGTTCCCATCCAGAGAATCGCCAAGGTGGTGGTCAACAGTAGGAGGGGAGGCAGGAGAAATAAAATCAGCAGAAGACTAGCTCTGATCTTGAGATTAGATAATCTATTCAACGCAGAGCGATTAATCAGAGCTGTGCCATAGAAACGCAGACAAAAGGCGGCAGCTAAGGTAACGACAACAATAATTAAGTGCATTATTCCCCCCGTGCTTGGCGAATCTGTTTGAGACGTTGAGCGATCGCTTCAATTTGCTCCATACTTGCCGTGTCCAGACTATCGGCAAAGGCAGCAACTATATCTGGATTCCCCACTGCCAGAAATTTTTGTAATTGCTGGTGCGCTTGGACTGCTTGTGCCTGTTCTCGACTGATGAGAGCTTGCCAAATAAATGCTCTTTCTGAGGATGTACAAGTTAGCCAACCTTTGTTCTGCAAACGGCGGAGAACTGTGGTCACCGAGGTGTATGCCAATTCCCGATCGGGGTCGGCGAGGATGCGATCGTGAATCTGTTTCACAGTCACATTTCCCAGATCCCAAATAATTTCTAAGATTTCTGTCTCTAGGGGACCAAGGGAAAGTTGTTTAGGGCGATATTCCGGTAAAGGAGCCATAGATATTTATCAAGAATTTTTAATTAGTGAAATTTCTATATTAAGAAACCTTACAGCAAGTTTTACAAACTGTCTTTTGACTCTTGATGATACCAGCAATAGCATCTTTATGAGATTTAGTCTCAGAAGCTATTTATTCAGAAGTTATTTATAAAGTGTAGTTTTTCGCCCTCGTTGGGGGCGAAAAATCTTGCCATTTGGCCATTTTATAAATGGCTTTTCATTGATTTAATTAGGAGAATGCTGTTTATGTCGAAATTTATGCCTCGATTTTTGTCAAGAGTCTTCGCGATCGCTTGTCTATTGTTTGCCCTAGCTACCTTTAACCTCGCCACTGTCGCCCCTGCCCAAGCTGCTGACCTCGCAGCGGGAGCCAACATTTTTACAGCTAACTGTTCTGGTTGTCACCTAGGCGGCAAAAATGTCATCATGCCCGACAAAACCCTGCAAAAAGCTGCCCTAGAGAAATACACCATGAACTCTATCGAAGCTATTACTACCCAAGTCACCAATGGTAAGGGTGCCATGCCTGCTTTTAAGGGACGTTTAACCGATGAACAAATTGGCAATGTAGCTGCCTACGTTTTGGATAAATCTGAAAAAGGTTGGTAAGCTAAGCTAGAGCAAATTATCTTTGGTAATTGATAACTTCACTTGCTTTCGGCGAGGGAAGTTATATATAGCAATCCTAAATGGTTTCACCCACCGAAGGCGGGTGAAACCATCTACCAGAATCAGTTTGACTTGGCAACTGTTAGAAAATAATTTAGAACTGCTATATAGAGGATTATGAGAAGCTAAATCCATGAAATTAATCTATGAAACTAATTAGTTGGTATTTCTGTTTTAGCTTATTTATTTTTAGCTTATTTATTCAATTGTGGTTATTTCCTCTGCCAGCGTGGGCTGGGGATTTGGAAAAAATCGAAACTGCAAAATTATTTGATTTGGCTATACGCCATGCCCAGACGGGTAATTACCAACAAGCAGTGGTGGAATTTACCACGGTAATTGAGCAAGATCAAACCAAATCTAATGCCTATCTTAATCGTTGTTTTGCTTATCTTCAGCTAGAAGATTATTTAGAATCTCTCGCAGATTGCAGCGAAGTTATTAAGCTCAATCCCCAAACCCAAGATGCCTATCTACATCGGGGTTTAGCTAACTATCGCTTAGGTCGGTATGCCCAAGCTTTAGTTGATTACGATCGCTTAATTAGCCTCAATCCGCAAAATTTTCGGGCTTACTATAATCGAGGTTTAGCAAAGGTAGGCATGGCAAACTATCTGGAGGCGATCGCAGACTATAATCATGCCTTAGATAATATTCCCCCGGAAGATGCCAGAAAAATTGCCATCGTCTACAACGACCGGGGTTTAGCCTATTTTTTGCAGGGGGATATTGACCAAGCAAAAGCTGATTTTAACCATGCCATTGCTCTAGACCGCCGAGATGCCCGGAGCTATTTTAATCTTGCCTGCATTTACCATCACCAAGGTTCTTTGCAAAAGGCGATCGCTAACTTCACCACCACCCTAGAACTAGACCCCAATCAACCAGAGGCTTATAAAAGCCGGGGGCTAATCTATCAAAAACTGGGGAATACAACCCTAGCCTTGGCGGATCTTTACCAAGCGGCTAAAGTATACCGGCTTCAGGGACAAGTTACCGACTATCAAACCATTATGCAGATGATTGAGGCGATCGATCAGGTGCGATCTCAGGAGATGGCAATTAGTTAACCTCATGGGGCAGCTTTTAGGAACTTGAGTTATGGGGATTGTAGAGATGAGAACAGTGACCTGATCACAGGCACTTTCCAAGTATTTGATTTAAAATTGAAGAATAACTCCTCTATCCCCACCATGCGCCAAAATCTAGCCATTCTTGCCAGTACTGTCTTAATCATCAGCCCCTTTTCTATCCCGACTCTAGCCTTTGCGGCTGGTGTTCCCTTAGATAATCTCACCTCGAATTATCCGACCTTCAATAATCTCACTTCAAATAATCTCAATCATTCAAATACCTCTGGGAGTATTGCCTCTCCCGTTGAAGTTCCCATGCTCCTTGCCCAAAATAACCGAGCAAGACGGATTGAGTTTGTACCGGGAGCTTCGACTGCCACTGTCAGCAGTTCTGTGGTGCGGGGCGATCGAGCAATCTATGTATTGCGGGGCGATCGAGGGCAAACCATGTCGGTCACTATTGACTCCAGCCAAGAACAGGGAGGGGCATCGTTTGATGTGATTAGCCCTAATGGAGAAATTCTCAGCAGCGGTGCTACCAGCTTTCGGCAAGCACTACCCCAGTCTGGAGACTATCGAATTATTGTCGGCGGCTCCCGTGGCAATGCTTCCTTCAGTATGATGGTATCGATTAATTAATCAAGTAGTTTTTGTGGGGGCTGAGGATCGTCGAAGCCTACACACAAAACATTACATAAAAATGCTGTAATTAAGATGCTATTTATAAAATCTAATTTTGCGCCCCCGGAGGGGGCGCAAAATCAGAACTTCTAGCCACTTTATAAATGACCTTTACTAAAAAATCATGAGTAGCTCAGAAAAATTCCCAGTTTATATTTTTGCTTCTGTTTTAGGGCTAACGATCGCCATCTATTTATTGAGGGGGATGGGGGTGTTGGGTTTTATTCCCGGTGGCACCCTTTGGGTTTTAATCTTGCTATCGATCGCTAGTGGCATCGTCTACGGCATCCAAAAAACCCGCCGCTAAAATAACAAAGTTGAGCTTTACCATTGATAAAATGCGCAATAGACTGGTTATAACTACAACCAAATGGAGTTAATATGTCACTTTTTGATCAAGTTTTAGGGGCGATCGCCAACCCCGCCCAGCCAGCTAGTACCAACCAACTAAGTAGTATTATCACCGCCGCCCAAGCCCTTGGTAGCCAGCATGGAGTTGACCCCGGCACAACCCAAACTATTCTCTCCATTGTGGGCAACTATGCCCAATCATCCCTCAGCCAACAGCAGCAAGCCAACCCCGGACAGGCTCAAGCGATCGTCAATCAATTTAGCGGCACGAATCCCAATGCCCAAGCAGTCCAAGCCCTCTTCACTCCAGAAATTCAGGCTCAGGTCGCCCAAGAAATATCCCAAAGAACGGGTATCGATCGCCAACAAGTCCAAGCTTTTCTGCCTATGGTCGTCCCCTTGGTGCTGAACCTCCTCCAGATGGGCGATAACCCCAGTACTGGCACCAATTCCACCCTGAATAGTTTTTTAGATGCTGATGGTAGCGGCAGTGTGGATATTGGCGATGCCATGCAGTTAGCGGCGAAATTCATGAGTCAACCCCGCTAATGCCAAATAAAGTTGTTGCAGGCTTCGATAACCCTCAGCCTGCAACAACGTCCATAAATCTAGATAATTTGTTGGCGGTACGTAAATCCAAATAATACCAAATCTTATTTTATTAATATCCTTATGCAAGGCGGTTGAAACCGCTGTTACAAGAGCAAAGTCCGCCTACGCGGACTCGGAAAATAGGGACACTATCATAACCAATTTTGGTATACAAAAAGGGTAAAACCCTTTTTGTATTTAGTAAGTCCTATCTTTCACCCTCTACTTTGGCGATCGCTAACCTCGTTTTCAAGACAGTATCTGGGTTGAGACTAATAGAATCAATGCCTAACTCTACTAAGAACTGGGCAAATTCGGGGTAATCACTGGGAGCTTGACCACAGATGCCAATCTTGCGACCATTTCGTTTGGCTCCGGCGATCGCCATTTCCACTATCCGTTTTACTCCGATATTCCGTTCATCAAAGATACTGGCAACCAGAGCAGAATCTCGATCTAAGCCCAATGTAAGTTGGGTCAGATCGTTGGAACCAATGGAAAAACCATCAAAAACTGCGCTAAATTCATCCACCATCAACACATTGCTGGGCAGTTCACACATGACATAGACCTGCAATCCATTTACCCCCTTCTCTAGCCCGTGTTTTGCCATTTCCGCCAAGACTTTTTGGCCTTCCTCTGGAGTGCGACAGAAGGGAATCATGGGTATGACATTGGTTAAGCCCATCTCATCCCGGACTCGCTTCAGGGCTTGGCATTCTAGAGCATAAGCCTCTCGATAGTTAGGATCGTAGTAACGAGATGCTCCCCGCCAGCCGATCATTGGGTTTTCTTCGGCAGGTTCAAATTGTCTGCCCCCCAAGAGATTGGCATACTCATTGCTCTTAAAGTCTGACATTCTGACTACTACTGGCTTGGGATAAAAAGCTGCTGCGATCGTACCAATGCCGTAGGCTAATTTATCTACAAAAAATTGGGGTTTATCAGAGTAACTGGCGGTGAGTTCGGCAATCTCTTTTTTGGCGACTTCATCGGTTAAGCGATCGTAGTGGATTAAAGCCAAGGGGTGGGCTTTAATATGGTTGGCAATAATAAACTCTAGCCGCGCCAAGCCCACGCCATCACAGGGAATCCCCGCCCGACTAAAGGCTTTTTCGGGATTACCCACATTCATTAAAATTTGGGTTCGAGTTGGGGGCAGTGCATCCAACTGGGTCTGACAAATTTCAAACTTCAGCAACCCCGGATAGACATTCCCCGCCTCCCCTTCAGCACAGGAAACTGTAATTTCTGAGCCAGTAGTTAAGACTTCTGTGGCATTACCACAACCGACGATCGCCGGAATCCCCATTTCTCTAGCAATAATGGCGGCGTGACAGGTTCTGCCCCCTTGGTTGGTAATAATCGCACTGGCTTTCTTCATGATCGGCTCCCAATCTGGGTCGGTCTTATTCGTCACCAATACTTCCCCTGCTTGGAACAGGTCAATCTTACTCACATCCAAGATCACCCGTGCCTTGCCTTGACCGATCGCCTCTCCCACACTGCGCCCTTGGATCAACACCGGGGCAGTTTCCCGTAATTCATAGCTTTCTAAAACATTACTCGCCTTTTGAGATTGCACAGTTTCCGGGCGGGCTTGGACAATAAATAATTCTTTGGTAATCCCGTCTTTTGCCCACTCAATATCCATCGGCGTATAAATGCCCCTAGCTTGGCTGTAGTGGTCTTCAATAATCACCGCCCAGCGAGCTAACCGGAGAATTTCCTGATCTTGCAAACAGAAAAGTTTTTGCTCTTCGGGAACCACCTGTTCGTTTCTGACTCGTTTCGAGCCGCCCACATCGTAGATCATCCGCAGGGCTTTGGTGCCGACTCGTTTTTCGAGGATTGGCTCAAATCCTGTCTTCAGGGTGGGCTTAAAGACTAGGTATTCATCAGGATTGACAGCCCCTTGGACAATATTTTCCCCCAAACCATAGGCGGCGGTGATTACCGCCGCATTCTTAAAGCCGGTTTCGGGATCGATTGAGAACATCACCCCCGAAGAGGCAAGGTCAGAACGCACCATTTTTTGGATACCCACCGATAGGGCAACTTGAAAATGATCAAAACCCCTAGCCTGACGATAGGAAATCGCCCGATCGGTAAATATCGAAGCAAAGCATCTATGGCAAGCTTGCAGAATCGCTGTAATCCCTCTAATGTTTAGATAACTCTCCTGTTGACCAGCAAAACTAGCATCTGGTAAATCCTCGGCAGTGGCAGAAGAACGCACCGCCGCATCAGTATTCTGCCCGTAGGTAGCGCAAAGTTCTGCATAGGCTTTGGTAATTGCTGACTGGAGATCATTGGGGAAGGGAGTATCGAGAATCAATTGCCTTGCCAATTGCCCAACTTGACGCAGATTCTGGATATCTTCCACATCTAAGTCTGCAAAAATCGTCCTTAGTTGCTGTTCGATCCCTGCTGCCTGAATAAAATAACGATAAGCATGGGCTGTAGTGGCAAATCCTTGGGGCACATTTACGCCTTGGGGGATGAGTTGCTGAATCATTTCTCCAAGGGAAGCATTCTTCCCGCCTACGAGAGCCACATCTCCAATTCCCACCTCGGTAAACCACAGAACTAAAGATTGATCTTTAGATAAGTTTTTTTGTCTTTCTTGCGTAGAGAAAACCATGAAATTAGCCTCCTAAACATGTATTAATGTTTAATAATCTTCCGGAGTAATTTTCAACAGACACAGTACCCAATCACCTTAGACAATCAACGCCTCTAAGAGATTCTTATTGCCAAGATTTAACTTCCTAAACTATCTAGGGATAACCTCTTGAGGATGATGACTTGATATATTTATAATGTACATCTCGGCATCATAAATAAACCTAGTTGCATCAATTATTTACGATTTGACTATTTTATAAACATCACCAACATTTAGAGAAATGACTAGAAGCTTACTAGTGATAAATTATCCGACGATCGATCAGGAAAGCTTCCATTGGATACAGCACCTGTGATAACGGCACGATCAGCTTTATTACAAAACTGTTGCTCCCCATTTCACGATTGTTTTTCCGGTGTTTGATTTGCCAGAAACAGCATTTATCCAACACATCCAGCAGGTAGTGTCAGAAATTCCTGCCTTTGATTTTGTGTTGCGGTGTGCGGTGTTGGGTGATGATGCTTTTAGTGACTATATCTACGTTTTTCTCTTCCCTGATGAAGGGTATAGCAGGATCGTCAAGTTGCACGATCGCCTATACACGGGTATTATCACCCCGGAATTACGCCTCGATATTCCCTTTGTGCCCCACATTGGAATTGCCAACTCTCGGAATGCCCAAGAATGCAAGGATTTAGTTGATGCTCTTAATGCTACCCCCTTTGAGATCAGGGGCAGGGTTGAGAAACTGGATATTACAGCAGTTTGAGAGTGGGTGGCTACAGCCACCCACTCTCAAACCCAACATTGATAAGACTTTCAATATTTGTGGTGTGTTTCATTTGAACGCGAAGTGCTGTATTTGGTATGAAGGCGATCGCATAGGGTCGATCGAGCGGGTTGGGCTAGAGCAGGATATTTAGAAGATGTGAATTCGACGAAAATCCCTAAAACCTTATAGTTTCGTTCTCATGTTGTGCAGGGTTTCCTAAGGCTGGTTGAGCGAAGTCGAATTTATGCTGAGCGAAGCCGAAGTAACGAGCCCCCTAGAGCCGGACTTCGACTTCGCTCAGTCCTCATCTTGTGCAATTTGAATTCGATCAGGCTTTTAAAAAACATCAAACTCAAGTTTAGAAAAATGAATATTTAGCTAGGCTCTACCCACTTGCCATCGGCTTTGATCAGGTTAATCAACTCTAATACCCCCTGATCTTCTGGGACTTTTTTGATTTCTTCCCGTCCCCGGTAGAGGGAAATATAACCTGCTTGCTTGCCCACATAGCCGTAGTCGGCATCCGCCATTTCTCCCAAGCCATTGACGATGCAACCCATGACGGCAATATCTAAACCCGTTAGGTGTGCGGTGGCTTCTCGGACTTTGTGGAGAACTTCTTCAAGATTAAATAGGGTGCGTCCACAGGAAGGACAAGCTATGTACTCCACCATGGTTTTTCGCAAGCCGAGGGATTGGAGAATGCTGTAGCAAACGGGGATTTCTTTTTCTGGAGCCTCGGTGAGGGAAACCCGGATTGTGTCGCCAATGCCATCAGCCAAGAGGGTGGCGATGCCAGCGGTGGATTTAATTCTGCCGTATTCTCCGTCTCCGGCTTCGGTCACGCCCAAGTGCAGCGGGTAATCCATGCCTAGTTCATCCATGCGTTTTGCCATGAGGCGGTAGGCAGCGATCATCACGGTCACCCGTGAGGCTTTCAGGGAAATGACGATATTTCTAAAATCGAGGGATTCGCAAATGCCAATAAATTCTAGGGCTGATTGCACCATGCCTTCTGGGGTGTCGCCGTAGGTGAAGAGCATTCTTTCGCCGATCGAGCCATGATTCACCCCAATCCGCATCGCCTTACCTTGATCTCGCAGGGAAATTACTAGGGGAGAAAGAGTTTCTCGGATTTTTTCGCCAATTTCATCGAACTCGGCTGGGGTATATTCGGTACGATCGCTCTTGGGTTTCTCAAATACATACAGCCCCGGATTGATCCGCACCTTTTCGATATGTTTAGCCACTTCTAGGGCAATCTTCACGCCGTTGTGATGCACATCGGCAACGAGGGGTACATCTTGGTAGGTGGCAATTAATTTTTGTTTAATCTCAGCCAAGGCTTTGGCATGAGCCATGCTGGGGACGGTGACGCGGACAATTTCGCAACCAATTTCGTGCAAGCGGCGAATCCCCGCCACGGAGCCATCGATATCCAAAGTATCTTCGTTGATCATGGACTGAACAACTACGGGATGATTACTGCCGATCGAGATATTTCCCACCTGCACAGTCCGGGTTTTGCGGCGATGAATGGCAGTATCAAAGGTAGGGGCACTGGGGTTAGCGATCGGGGCGATGAGGGTTTGCATAAAAATCAAAAATATTAGAGATAAAAACTTAAAACTAGCCAGAAATTAATGCTCTACTTCTCAGATTGCCACAGAAGGGGTCAACAGTAAACAGAGCAAGTTCGGGATGAATCATAACCCCTTGTCGGATATTACAATCTTCATTAAGAATCACTGCTTGGCAAAATCAATTAGCGATGCTTATTGGTATCAATTCAGAATGTTCTTGGAATATTTTGGAAAAGTGTTTGGTTAGATTACCATTAATGTCAATGACATTTTGCTGTTCTCTTAATCTCAAATTACGGAAACTATGAAATCAGGATTTTGTGAAGGACGATTGACAAAATGGAATGATGAGAGAGGTTTTGGTTTTATTCAACCTATTGATGGCAGCAAAGAGGTTTTCTTGCATATTAGCGCCCTCGATCGAGGAATTCGCCGTCCTCAAGTTGGCGATATGATTTGGTACGATCGAGTAACTGAAGCCAATGGCAAGATTCGGGCGGCTAAAGCTTCAATTCAAGGCTTGGAAACCGTCCCGTCTATCCCAAAAGATAAACCAGCAAAACAAAGCCAACCGTATAAAGCTAGTAGTGTTACTAAATCTACCTCTCTTCAGCGGCAACGCAGGCGAGGCAAGTGGAACAGTCCGCTAAATCCTCTCAGAGACGTGAATCCAGCTATTGTGATGGTGTTTCTAATGGCTGTGGGATTAATTGGCTCACTAATTAAAGGGAATTTCTCCTTGCCATTTTTCACGAAAAAATATGCTGCCCCAGTTAGCACCGCCAGCGCTCCTGCACCAGTTGCCCCAGCCGCCCCAATTAGTCCAACTGCAAGTTCTCCGGCACCGATCGCACCTCCCATAGAATCGGCGAGTTCTCCTGCCTCCATTGCTACTCCAATTTATCCAACTGAAACCACCTCCGTGCCAGTTGCCTCCGCCGCAGGGTCAGGATGTGTTGTCAAAGGGAATATTTCGGTTAATTCAGGCAAAAAGCTATACCATGTGCCGGGGATGGAAGATTATGACATCACAGATATTAGGGAATCTAAGGGAGAGCGATGGTTTTGTAGTGAGGCAGAGGCGATCGCTAATGGTTGGGTTAGAGCGCCAAAATAGTTATGCGGGATAAATCCGGAGGCGGCGGTTGGGTTCGTCGCCAAAACTGCTGGATTTGAGACGGTAATGCTCCACTAGTTCGTGCTGCATTTTCCTTACCTTCGCCGATCGCGGTAATAGTTCCACTGGTTGCCCCTTGGGAAGAACAATCTGCTCCACCGCAAGGCGTGCCTCTTCCAGAGCTTCGATCTCATCCTGCGCTCCACTGGAGGTAAATAACCGTACATCAGTGGTTTCCGGCATGGCGGGGTCATCCATATCTAGTAGGCGACGCAGGGCTTTGGTGATCTGGGGAATTGTCCCGGCTTTCAGGGTGTGGATGGGAATATGTCTGGCTCTAGCGATCGGGCGGAGTTTGGATTGATGCTTCAGGTTCGATCGCAGCGCCAAGATCACATCGGCATTTTCCATATCCTTAGTTAAAATCACTGGTAAATTCAACACCTGAATCACCTGCTCTAGCTGCTGGCGGCTGACTCCGTAGGGGTAGACATGGAGGGGCAGGTCTTCCCCGTTGGCAGCAAATCCTAGATGAATTAAGTTGTCTTCCTGCCAAGATTGGTCGAGAAGTTGGGAAAAATCATTGTCTCTAGGACGAGAAAAATCAGCCCTTGCCTCGTTTCTGCCTTCATTTCTCCCTTCGGTCACTGGAGTCATTTGCCCCGTAGTCCGCCAACCACTAGGTTTGAGGGGATAGATTTCTGCTGGGGGGCTGAGGGAACCGCCCCGGTTGAGGGGGGCAAAACCTTGATCCAAATCTCGGCTAAATTTCCTCTCATTTTGCTCCCAAGATCGATCGCTACCCCGCTCCATACCGAGGGGAACCTTGGGTGGCACTGGGCGATCAACAAATTCCCTACTGACCACCACATTTCCCGCAGCATCCACACTGCGGACTTCTGGGTTGGGTTCCCGCGATCGCAATAGTTGATCCATGCTATCCGCCACATTTTCATGGATGATCCAGCGCTGCCGCTCTAGCATTTCGATGGCGATCGCAAAAGTTGGTGGGGCTTTGCGTTCAAGGACGGTTTTCTGGGAACCCCGCCGCCGTGCCTCATCATCTCCTAGGGTGACAGCTTGGATACCTCCCACGAGATCCGAGAGGGTGGGATTTTTCATTAGGTTTTCTAAACGATTACCGTGGGCGGTGCCGACTAGTTGCACCCCCCGTTCGGCGATCGTCCGAGCCGCCAGCGCCTCCAGCTCAGTGCCGATTTCATCAATGACGATCACCTCTGGCATATGGTTTTCCACTGCTTCGATCATCACTTGGTGTTGCAACTCTGGACGAGCCACCTGCATCCGTCGCGCCCGCCCGATCGCTGGGTGGGGAATATCCCCATCTCCGGCAATTTCGTTGGAAGTATCAATAATCACGACCCGTTTCCCCAGATCGTCTGCCAGAACTCTGGCAATTTCTCGCAGGGCGGTGGTTTTGCCCACACCGGGACGACCCAACATCAGGATTGATTGCCCCGTTTCCACCAGATCATTAATAAGGGTAATTGTCCCAAACACAGCCCGACCCACCCGACAAGTTAAACCAATAATGTCTCCAGTCCGGTTGCGGATCGCACTAATTCTATGCAAGGTGCGTTCAATCCCGGCTCGATTATCTCCGCTAAAAGTTCCTACTCGTTGCAAACAATAGCTCAATTGCTCCAAAGATATGGGAATATCGGATAAATACTCAGCCCCTTGAGGGAAGCGGACTTCCGGTAGCCTGCCCAAATCCATGACTACTTCAACTAAGCTATCTCGCTGGGGATGGTTGGTAATGGCGGTACATAGCTCTGGGGGCAAGATTTCCAGTAGTTTCTGCAAGTCTTCAGTCATCACCTGCTGAGGAGAGTCAAGGGAATCAGATGCGTTAACCAAATCAGTAGTTTCTACCATGAAAAGTTTAGTAAGTGGATAAGCTCCCCTATATGCTAAAGCCTTTAGGTCTAAATGGGTACACTTAAACTAGAAAATTCTCCCACTCCCCAGTACTGACAGGGCTATGATCCCCGCCATTTTCTTTAACTAGTATTTAACTTTTGCCTGATGGCATAGCGATGGATTATTACTTTGAGTTTCGCCCCTACCAATTGCCGTTTAGTCAACCTTTAACCACAAATCATGGTAGCTGGAAGGTTCGCGAGGGGATAGTGATCCGTTTGACCAGTGCCCGAGGAAATACCAGCTATGGAGAAATTGCCCCCATTCCTTGGTTTGGCTCGGAAACCATTTCGGAAGCTCTGGAATTTTGTCAACAATTACCTGCAAGAGTTAGCCATGAGGAGATTTCGGGGATTTGCGATCGCCTCCCCGCCACCCAATTTGGCTTCGGCTCTGCTTGGGAAAGTCTGCAATTGACTCTGGGGGATAACGACACTGGATCCCCCCCAACCCCCCTTAGAAAGGGGGGGGAAGAAATTATTACACCCCCCCTTTTTCTGGCGAAGCGGCGCGTTAGCGCGGGAGCAGGGGGGATCTCCCCAGATTTATCTACCTACAGCTATCTATTGCCCACAGGCATCGCTGCTCTCGAATCTTGGCAAACGCCTTGGCAGCAAGGTTATTGCACTTTTAAGTGGAAAATTGGGGTTGCTCCTATCCATCAAGAATTGGATCAACTCCAGCAATTAGCTAATCTCCTGCCCTCAGGAGCGAAGTTAAGACTAGATGCCAATGGGGGTTTGAATTTAGAATCAGCCAAACTGTGGTTGAAGGAGTGCGATCGAAATAACGTGATCAAAAATACCCCTCATCCCCTAACCCCCCTTCGACAAGCTCAGGACATCGCTTCTCCCCCTATGGGAGAAGGGAAACATGAATCTATTTCTTCTCCCCCCTTTTTAAGGGGGGCTGGGGGGGATCACCCCGCCAAGATCGAATTTCTGGAACAACCCTTGCCAGTTGATAGTTTCCAAGATTTATTAGCCCTAGAGGATAAATATGAAACATCGATCGCCATTGATGAATCTGTCGCCACCCTAGGGCAACTCAAAAACTGCTATGCTCAGGGCTGGCGGGGAGTTTTTGTAATTAAACCCAGTATTGCGGGCTATGGCGATCGCCTCCGGGAATTTTGCCAAAATCATCCTATTGATGCCGTCTTTTCCTCTAGTCTAGAAACAGCGATCGGCAGAACTCATGCCCTGAAGTTGGCACAGGAATTAAATAATCCTCAAAGGGCATTGGGCTTTGGGGTCGATCGCTGGCTAGACATAGATCAAGAAACTTTGATTCAACAACTATGGCAGGGGCATTAGACTATCTTCAAAAGCTATCCAACAACGACTGGCTAACCACAGACCAGCCCCATGATTTTTTATCTCTTGCCCAGAGTTACTATCAGGAACTAACTCCATTTGTCAACCAAAAACTTATTCCTAAAATTCTCATTGCTGATCCTGACCCGATTAGATTCTTAGCTAAGTTTCTCGCTGTCACTGCCGCTGAATTGCCAGTGTTTTTAGGTAATCATCAATGGGGCGATCGAGAATGGCAACAAGTAGAAGAATTAGTCCAGCCCAATATTATTTGGCAAGAGGAATTGTTACTAGCTAATAAGTTGATTCCAAGGTTAATTCTAGATTTGATTCCAGACTCAATTCCAAACCAAATTCCAGAGGCACAATCTGGTTGGATTATGATTCCCACAGGTGGTTCCTCTGGACAGGTGAAATTTGCGATCCATACTTGGCAAACTCTATCGGCATCTGTGGCAGGATTACAAACCTATTTTCAAACTCCGGTAATTAATTCCTATTGTGTGCTGCCGGTTTATCATGTCAGTGGTTTGATGCAATTTATGCGATCGCTCCTCACCGGAGGTAAGTTGATTATCACCACCAGTAAGCATCTAGAAACCAATGAAAGTTTTGATATTAACCCTCAAAATTACTTTATCTCTCTTGTCCCTACTCAGTTACAAAAACTATTAATTAATCCCCAAACTAGTGCTTGGCTTTCACAATTTCGAGCCGTATTTCTTGGTGGTGGTGCGGCGTGGTCAGGATTATTAAATCAAGCCAGAAATCTGCAAATTCCCCTCGCCCTCACCTACGGCATGACCGAAACCGCTTCCCAACTTACCACCCTCAAACCCCACGATTTCTTAGCTGGAAACAATAGCTGTGGTCAGGTATTGCCCCATGCAAGAATAGGTTTCAAAGTACCTGTTAGTGGATCCCCCCCAACCCCTCTTCAAAAAAGGGGGGAAGGAATGGAAGTCCCCCTTGTTAAGAAGGATTTAGGGGGATCGATCGCTATTCAATCTAATTCTCTTGCCCTTGGTTATTATCCTCATCTCTGGGTAGCAAGTCATGAATTTGTGAATAATGAATTTACGAATATATTAGAGACAGATGATTTGGGCTACCTTGATCCTAAAGGCTATTTGTACATAACTGGTCGCCAGAGTTTAATGATTATTACTGGTGGAGAGAAAGTATTTCCGCCAGAAGTAGAGGCGGTAATTTTGGCAACTAAATTAGTTGAGGATGTTTGTGTTTTAGGATTGCCTGATCCCTATTGGGGAGAAATTGTGGCGGCTGTTTATGTGCCAGTTAGTCAAGAGATAAATCTTAAAGTGAATTCAGCAATATTTCAAGAGGCAATTTATTCTCCACCCTTTTTTCTAGCGCAGCGGCGCGTTAGCGCGGGGGTTGGGGGGGATCATCTACAGGAATATTCCAAATCAGAAATTACTATTGTTATGATCGAAGCAGCGATCGCCTCCCATCTCACCCAACATTTAGCAAAATATAAACACCCCAAACTTTGGTTCCCTAGAGCAAATTTACCCCGCAACCCCCAAGGCAAAATCAACTATTCAAACCTACGAGAAATTTTATCTAAATCTACTCAAGTTCCTGTAATTAAATCTGTTGATAACTGTTAACTGATACTTTGACAAGTCTTACTATAAATCCCTACACAGCAAGGTATTCAAAATCTTATTTGTATCAACTATTTAGCAAAATGGTATTACAGTGAGCCTGTCGAACTGCTCAGCACAAGTAACTGATAATTGATAACTATTAACTGACTCTAATCGGGTCGCCTCTTTTCTACCCCAAACCCCACTAAGCTAATTACCGAAGGTATCTCTCCCGGTTCTGGTTTTTGATAAGTAATAATGGTTCTTAAACGCAAACCATCCGCAACTAGGCGCATTTGATCGATCGCGATCGATCGACGATAAAAAGTCAGCATTTCCAAAGTTTGTCTACTAGGCAGATAAGTAAAACTACTCTGGATTGCCCCTGATTCTGAATAACCTTCATCTCGCAGATAAAAACCCTGAATTACTTCTTCCGTAATAGGTAATTGAGCTGCTACCGGAGGAATTTCTTTATTTGTAAATAGGTCGTAGTTCTGGACATAGCCGTAGGGAACAAATAGAGCTTTGAGGCTCATGGATACCTGCTCTCCTTTTTCAGAAATTGTGTCAAAAGCAATACTAAAACCCGGAAATTCCTGACTTATTGGCTGAGATACTTGAGCATCATTCCCTAACATCAAAGCATTATTCAAGGGTGAAGCAGATAACAGTTCTTGCTTTTGAACTTCAGCCAAAGAAGCAACTTGGTATTCAGTATAGGAGCGTTCTATACTTCCATTGAGAAGATCATGGTAAGTTCTTTCTATCTGCCAAAAGCCACTACATGCCCGGAAAAACTGATTGAATTCCAACATAATTTTCTAGTTATTTGCTATTTATCTAACAAGCCTAAATCATTTACCAGATTTTAGAGGATTAAAACTCAGAGGGTGGACTGTTTTTGCTCTATTAAAGTGGCGATCGCTTAATTAAATAAGTATTTATACCATTTAGGGCAATCTATGGTTGATAATCTCAGGATTGTTATCCTCTATGGTTTGTATTGGAAAAGTTAAATCAATAAGTAGTATCACATTATTTTTACTTAACTTAATTATCATGATCTGTAACTTAAAGAAAATCAGAGGAAGATCGTGCGTATGGATACCCTAGAAAAACAGTTATTAGCCCTACAGGAAAAAGTTGATGCTCTTTATCAGATTATTGAGCAGCTTAATGTCAAGTTTTTAGCCGCGATCGATACCGGGAAAGTGAAGCTCGTTCCAGAGACAAAAGAAACAGTAAATATTAACTACTCTAAGTACAGCAATCCTTGGTATCAGAGCTATGGCGACTCTACGATGGAACATAAGGATGTCTTAAAAGACACCAGATCTGGAGAAAGTTCTTCTCAGTCTTCAGGACAGCAAGCCATGTCCACAGAGCTACAAATTCAAAGACTCACCGCCCAGCTAACTGCTGCCTACAACCGCATTGCCGCCTTAGAAGAACAACTTGTTGCCCGTCGCGTCCACCAGTAATCTTGCTTCCTATAGATACTAATTTCAATATTTGTCATGATTAGCTTAGCTAATCAGAATTTATCTTGCTAACTGGGCAGCAGGTAATTTTGTCAAGATATCTATTAAGGATGGTAAAGGGTCTGTACCAACTTCGATCACTGTTACTGAGGCTCCCGGTGCGATCAGTTTTAGGGGGGGCATTTGTGTCAAAACTAGGTGAACACAGCTATGGGTAAGCATCAGGTTTAGTCCCATATGTTCTCCGCTACCCCGGAAATCTGTTCTTACCCCCACGATCGGCAGTCCCTTGGCAAAAGCATAGCCCATCTCAAAACAACTCCCAGAGTCTGCATCAGTCCCATCCAGAATAATCAATACCATTCCCGCTCCATCTAATCCCCGAATACAGGTGGTATAAAGCTGATGGGGGTCTGCAATCCCGGCACAAGCTTCTTGGGGCAGATAAATCTTATAACCCTGCCCTCGTAATCCTGTTGCTAATTTTTGATTGAAATCTATTTCCCCTCTTGTAAATAGGGGCGCAGCAAAGTAAATCCAACCGGGGTTCGTTAATTCTTGACTTGTCATAATTCAGCAATAAGCCTCATTTGAACGAAAACTGATGCAGGTTGAGGGATTGAGGTGCAAATAGGCAATAGCAATAGCCATTATAAGATTCTCCTATCGAATATCTAAGCAAATAGTTGCTATTTTCCCAAAAGTTAGTTACATTAGTTTACAGAGACATTTACAAATTGTTACTAACTGGAGTCCAAACCATGCAAACCGAAGATCGCAACGCTGTTAAGTTCGGGTTCACCAACCAATCTGAAAACTGGAATGGCCGCTTAGCAATGATCGGCTTCTCTGCCGCCCTAATCATTGAGCTTCTCTCCGGCAAAGGTGTCCTACATTTCTGGGGCTTGATGTAATTTTTCAAAACTAATCTGCTTTCTCCTAACATTAAGTAAAGCTGACTCTTTCAGGGTCAGCTTTTTATTGAGTAAATAGAGATTGCTCCTGAAAATCTTGCTGCTCGTCTCGAAATCTTGTTTCAAGATTAATCTCCTCTTGCAGTTCATCAACTTGAAGCCTTGGTTCGAGAAACTATAGAACTTGTCGAGATTTATCTACCTCAAGTAGATACTGCTTCAGTCAAGCAAAAATTAGGCTGGAGACAACAACCGTGGCAACTCCTGTAAGTCAAGAAAAGAAATTATGCATTTGTATAGTTGTTGCGATCGCGGAGTGATCGCAACAACTTTCAAGAACCTATATAAAACTCCTTGGCTGTGCATAAGCCCTAAAAAAAGGATTTTATCCTGTTCTTTATTTACAGCACTTTGCGTTCAAATGAGACACACCACAAATATTGAAAGTCCTATCCATGTTGGGTTTAAGAGTGGATGGCTGTAGCCACCCACTCTTAAACTGCTGTAGTATGACTTTAGGCAATTGAAAAAGGCACGCCCAGAGGGTACGCCTTTTTCAAAATATTTTGGATTGCTATAGTTGGGTTGGAAATCAATGTCTAGTCTAAATATCCCATCAGGGCAGTTGCTTCACCTAGGTAGTTGGAGGCAACAGGACGAGCACCAAAGACCGAGTAGGTGTCAGAAATCGCCAAGCCAGAGGCAATTACGGGGCGCTCACCAGATTGATAGAAGCTATCAGCGACAACTAGATGACTGGCAACGATCGGGCGCTCTCCACATTGGTAATAGGTTTCCATTACTTCCACGGTAGCAGCGGTGGTGGGGCGATCGCCGTAGGCATTGGTATGATTGGTAATTGCCAGACTAGTAGGGGCTACAGGACGCTCATAGATTCCGGGAGTTTCCTCAGCGGCTGGCTTAAGAGCCAGGGGAGCTGTATTTCCGGCAGTTCTAGCAGTAGAAGTAGTCGATCGTCTGGTGCGGGGAGTAGCCATAGGTTTTGTCCTTTGTTTTATCTTTTACTGAAATTATGTTCGACCCATTTGTTAGGTAATGGGTTAGTTCTTAAAGGTAATGATGCTTAGTCATGATCTCCCTCACAGCGTGGGGGCATCTTAACTTCTTTCGCATTACCGATAATGAAGAATCAAAACTAGCCCAAAGTCTTCTTTGATATGGCACTCCCATATGACCTATGAGCAGCTATTGAAATCAAAAAGGATATTGAGGGCAAAAAACGGAGGTCGTAATCTCAGCTTGTCTAGAGCCAAATATGATGAATTTGTTTCTCAACTAATTTAGATTACTTTGCACAATATAAATATATTAAGCAATTTCGTACAGAAATCTACATATTTGTCAATAACTTGTGGCTTATTGCTACATATAGCACTTTTCAAATGTATGGGGTACAAAGTTTTTGTTGAGAGCCTCGCGGAGCGAGGCTCTCAACAAAAACTTTGGTTCTTTGAAAGCGCAAAGCGCTGTATAGCAATCGCAAAGGGGGTTGAGATGATTTTGGTAGTGGGAACCCCCGGAAATGGGGTTCCCACTACATTCAGCACTTTGCATTCAAATGAGACACGCCACAAATATTGAAAGTCCTATCAGTGTTGGGTTTGAGAGTGGGCAGCGACAACCCCCCACTCTCAAACTACTGTAACCTACTTGGCGACGGCTATATAGTAATTTGAGTGTGGGCAGCGACAACCGCCCACACTCAAACCCAAATCTACAGGAATTAGGCATTCGGACATTTTTATGGGCATGGAGCACTCGGAAAAACATCTAGATGTTGTCTATAGCACTCCCAAATGGTTTCACCCACCGAAGGCGGGTGAAACCATTTACTAGAAGCAAGTTGACTTGGCAACTGTTAGAAAATGATTTAGGACTGCTATAGATTTTGTCTAAATAATTAAGTTCTGTAATTATTTGTGAGCAATCTAAATTATTTGTGATTAATTCAAATATTTATGATTAATTCAAAATTCTTCCCTAGTTTTTCACTTTTTGTCTCTAAAGTAGGAGGTAGTTAAACCTTAATCCAGCAGTTTTTAGCCATGTTAACAAACGCCAAATCTATTTTCCACCCCGAAGTAAATAGTGTCTCTGATGTCTTTTCCACAACTTCTGAAGCTTTGAGTTATTTGTATGCCCAAGTAACAAAGACTTGTTACTTGACGGAGGATGATCGCCTCTTAATCAAATCGGTACTACTCCGAGAACAGTTACAGGAAGAGGAGTATCGGATCATTAATCGGATTCTTTATTCTATCCGGCGGGGATGGATCAAACTAGCAAAGGAACCCTACTGTAGCGTAGTTGCTAAGGGAGACAATCGATCGCAGAACTTTTTGAAATCAGTAGCTTAGGTCTATTCCTAGATAGTGGTGCTAGATGGAAAAACAAAAATCTTGAAAACTAAAAATATTATTGGGAATTTCTGTGATTCTTCTAGGATAGTTTCTGGAGAATAGAAGAATATGCAAATACGCGAAATTGGTGAACAAGGGCTGTTAAGGATTCTCCAAGGTTTTTGTCCTGCGGAGATCATCGGAGATGATGGAGCCGTTTTACCATGGGTTGATCCTGTGGGTAAGATGCAGGAAACTGTTGATACACAAAGCCTGAGCGATCGTCGATCTTTGGTGGTAACAACTGATGTATTGGTAGAAGGAGTGCATTTTAGTGATCGCACTACCAGCCCCTCAGATGCAGGCTGGCGGGCTGTGGCAGCAAATTTGTCTGATCTTGCAGCTATGGGGGCATTACCGATTGGGATTACTGTCGGTTTGGGGTTGCGGGGCGAAACGGAGGTTAGTTGGCTGGAAGGATTGTATCAAGGGATGGTTGATTGTCTGCAACAAACCCCGATCATCGGTGGAGATGTAGTTAGATCCCCCACAAATACTATTGCCATCACGGCTTTTGGGCAAGTGGATCCCCGGAGGGTAATCCGGCGGAGTTCGGCTCAAGTGGGAGATGCGATCGTTATGACAGGCAGTCACGGCAAATCCAAAGCCGGTTTGGAATTATTGTTATATCCAGAAAAATATCAGCAAGGGTCAGAGACGACTAGTTTCCCAGAGGATTATCGAGAAATGATTCGGGCACACCAACGCCCCCAACCCAGATTAGATGTCTTGCCCTACTTAGCTGCTCTAGCTGACCTAGCCGATCTAGACACCTTAACTGAGGGAAGCCATATTGGGGCAGAGTTAAATTACAATGTTGCTGGCATGGATAGTAGTGATGGCTTGGTCGATGCCATTTGCCAAATTTGTCGAGCTAGTGGCGTGGGGGCAAGGATCGATCGATCTGCTTTATCTATCCCAGAAGCCATTACCCGGATGGTATCTGCCAAAACTGCTCTAGACTGGGTACTTTACGGTGGAGAGGATTTTGAATTAGTTCTTTGTTTACCTTGGGCAGCGGCAGAATCCTTAGTCCAGTCCTTAGGCGCAGGGGCAGCAATTATTGGCACTATTACCGCTGAACCCGCTATCCTCTTGCTCAGTGAAAGGGAGGAAACTCTGAATCTGACTCAAGAGCAAGGCTTTCAGCACTTCTAATCCTGTTTCAAGGAAAGATTGACACCTTGGACTTACAGTCGATTGAGAGTGGGTGGCAACAGCCACTCACTCTCAATCCGAACATTGACAAATATTTCAACGGTTGCAATGTGTCCCTTTTGAACAAAAATTGCTGTATGACCTGAAAAAGGGCGTAAAGCCTTGCGCCCCTACACAAATCTCTATTTGGATATAACCTTGAGCTTCTTCATCGCTAATCTTTCCCTAAAGCTCCCGGTGCGCCAGTTAGGGTTTTTGTGGGCGAACAGGTGATGATCATAATTAGCAGGGTGAGGATATAAGGAGAAGCATTGAATAAATAATAGAAAGAATCTACGCCGATCGCCTGCAAAGCCGGACCGATCGCCTGCGCTCCCCCAAAGAGCATGGAAGCATAGAGGCATTGCAGAGGATTCCACTTCGCAAAGATTACCAACGCCACCGCCATCAAGCCCTGACCGCTAGAAATCCGCTCCGTCCAACTGCCGGGATAATATAAAGATAAATACGCCCCGCCAATGCCAGCTAAGAAACTGCCAGCGATAATAGACAGCATTCTTACCTTAAAGATAGAAACCCCCATCGCCAAGGCGGCATCGGGACTATCCCCCACGGCGCGAATAAACAAACCCCAGCGAGTTGACTTGAAAAACCATTGCATCAGAGGGGCGATCGCCACCCCAATCAAAAACAACGGGCTAATCTTCAATGCAGACTCCAAGGCAGGCATCCCACTCCAAGCTCCAAACTCTAGGGAAGGTAACTGGGGAGCTGGGGGCTGGATGTAGGGCTTACCCAGAAAGAAAGCAATGCCACTGCCAAAAATAATCATAGCAATCCCCACCGCCACATCGTTGACTCGCTTTTGTTGGGATAGCCAGCCGTGGATTACACCCAACAGCATTCCAGCAAAACCAGCTACTAACACCCCTAGCCAAGGAGATTTAGTGATGTAGGAAGTCGCATAAGCACTCATGGCTCCCATGAGCAGAGTGCCTTCCAAGCCAAGGTTAATCTTGCCGCTTTTTTCTGTGAGACATTCGCCTAAACTTACAAACAAAAATGGCGCACTGCCCCGAAGAGTTCCCCCCAAAATTGCTAAAGGAACCCCTATCCAGCCTAATGTTTCTCCTGCCATAAAGTTTTTCCTCTTTCTATTGGGGAGAATATTAGATTGTCGAGGTTTTTCTTAACTGTTCATATAGAACATATCGCGACCCTAAATAGGTTGAGAACGGCTTCCCCGGAGGGTGTGTCTCTTTCAACCCAATGAGAATTGCTGTTTCTATAACTATAGTCATAGATTGATGATCTTGTTAAATTAGCTGTACTATAGTTTTTTTTGATGCTATTTTTGATGCTATAGCGATCCTAAATGGGTTGAGAATGGCTCACCCTCCGGGTGAGCCATTCTCAACCCTCTAAAATTCTAAATTCATTTAGGATAACTATATTTATAAAGTATTATGATTTATCGCTCCCAATGAGAGCGATAAATCAAGCCTTTCAGCCATTTTATAAATGGACTCTCAGGAAAATTTCTAGTAAAAGATAAAAATTGAGGCTTATGAGTGAGCAGCATGTAGAAGTCAAAGTTTATATAGAGCAGATGGCGAAGTTGTTAGATTTGCCAATTCCTGAAGAATGTGAGCAGGGAGTGATTGATAATTTTATCCGAATGCAGGCTATCGCAGCCCTCGTTACCGAATTTTCCCTGCCCGATGAGATTGAAACTGCCCCCATCTTCCAACCCTAGGTATCTACTATGAATCATGCTACGGAAATTAGTGCCGCCATCAAGGCTGGTCAAACCACTGCTAAAGCTGTCACTACCGCTGCCCTAGAGCAGATTGATCGCCTCAATCCGGTAGTCAATGCTTTTACAACTGTCCTCAAGGAACAGGCAATTCAAGATGCCGAAATGATCGATCGCCGCCTCGCCCAGGGTGAGGATCCGGGAGTATTAACCGGAGTTCCCTTTGCTGTCAAAGATTTAATTGATGTCGCCGGGATTGTCACCCTTGCTGGGTCGAAAATTAACCAAGATAACCCACCCGCTACCGCTGATGCCACTACGGTAAAAGCTCTCAAAACTGCCGGAGCGGTGCTGGTGGGAGCTTGCGTGATGGATGAGTATGCCTACGGTTTTTCTACGGAAAATAGCCACTACGGAGCTAGTCATAATCCCCATAATTTAGATCACGTAGCCGGAGGATCTTCCGGTGGCTCGGCAGCGGCGGTGACAGCGGGCTTAGTGCCCTTCACCCTAGGTTCGGATACCAACGGTTCAATCCGGGTTCCTTCGGCACTGTGCGGTATTTTTGGGCTGAAGCCCACCTATGGTCGGGTATCTCGTTTTGGCACCTATCCCTTTGCTGGCAGTTTCGACCACATAGGACCCTTCGCTCGATCGATCCCAGATTTAGCAGCCGTATTTGATTGTATTCAAGGTTATGATCCTCAGGATCCCGTGTCGAGTAATTATCCTGTGGTTCCCTGCCTCCCAGAACTAGGTAAAGGTTTAGCTGGAATTAGACTCGCGATCGCTGATGGACATTTTGCCAAAGGAGCGCACCCAGAGGCATTTCAGGCTTTAGCAAAAGTAGCGGAAGCTTTAGAAGTCACCGCTAAGGTAACCATTCCTGAAGCTCATCGGGCAAGGGCGGCGGCTTTTCTGATCACAGCCAGTGAAGGGGCAAATTTACACCTAGAACGTCTCAAGACCCGCCCCTTTGACTTTGACCCCGCCACGCGCGATCGCTTTCTGGCTGGGGCATTAACTCCTACCAGTTGGTACTTGCAAGCTCAACGGTTTAGAAGTTGGTATCGATCGCAGCTCCAGCAAATTTTCCAAACAGTAGACGTGATCCTTGCTCCCACAACTCCCTGTGTGGCTCCCAAAATTGGGCAGCAGACCATTAATATTGACGGCGTAGAAGTGCTTGCTCGTCCCAATTTGGGAATTTTTACCCAACCCCTCTCTTTTATCGGCTTACCCATTATTTCTGTCCCCGTCCATCTGCCCAATTCTTTGCCCCTAGGTGTGCAGCTAATTGCCGCTCCCTATAATGAAGCTCTGATTCTCCGGGTAGCCAAGGTACTAGAAGATCAGGGAGTTGCCACTGCTCCGGTGCCAACACTATAAATATTATTTGTGGGCTTCGATGACCCTCAGCCCACGGATAATCCATTTATAGTGTGCAAGACCTAATTTAATGTAACAAAATATACATTTCCTTGGGAGGTAAGAATACTTGCCAACTACAATAGAGGAAGTCGGGTTTCTATGAACAATTGTGGTATTGCCAGCTAATACCAAATCAAAAAAATGGTTTCACCATTTTTTTGATTTAAATTCCTGCGCAGCAAGGTATTCAAAATCTTATTTGTATCAACTATTTAGCAAAATGCTATAAGGTTTGGGATGTAGCTTGCTTCCCGTAGGATGGGGAATTCAATTAATTCCGCAAGAAGTCTATTTTTGAACCATTTAGGGTTGTCATAGCGAACCAGCGCATAGGTTGGAGGGAGAAAATATGGCTTTATCTTTGTTTAGTGATGCGAGCAAGCGCTTAGCACAGGCTTTGAAATTTGTGGCTATTTCTGAAGATGCGATCGAACATTTGAAATATCCTAAGGCTAGTTTGAGTGTCTCGATTCCCGTGCGGATGGATGATGGCTCCCTGCGCTTCTTTCCCGGCTATCGAGTCCGCTACGACGACACCAGAGGTCCCACCAAGGGAGGAGTCCGCTACCATCCGGGAGTGAATTTAGACGAAGTGCAATCCTTAGCTTTTTGGATGACTTTTAAGTGTGCCGCTTTGAACCTGCCCTACGGTGGTGGTAAGGGGGGCATTACCGTCAACCCGAAGGAACTATCTCGCCTGGAACTAGAAAGACTCAGCCGGGGTTACGTCGACGCGATCGCAGATTTTATTGGTCCCGATGTGGATATCCTTGCCCCCGATATGTATACCAATCAAATGATCATGGGCTGGATGATGGATCAATACAGCATCATCAAGCGGCAAATCAGCCCGGCAGTAGTCACCGGTAAGCCCATTACTATGGGAGGCAGCCTCGGTCGGGAAGCAGCCACAGCGATGGGGGCTTTCTTTGTGATTGAACGGATGATGAGCAAACTTGATCGCCACCCCAGCAATACCACCGTAGCTGTGCAGGGCTTTGGCAATGCCGGGGGGACGATCGCCGAACTGATGGCGAAGGCTGGCTATAAGGTTTTAGCCGTCAGCGATTCCCAAGGCGGAATCTACGCCAAAAAAGGCTTAGATATTCCCAGTATCCGCCAGTATAAGCAATCTAGCCGCAGCATTCAGGCTGTCTACTGTGCTGGCACGGTGTGCAATGTAGTGGAACACGAAGTCATTACTAACGACCAACTCCTGACTCTAGATGTAGATATCCTGATCCCTGCTGCTTTGGAGAACCAAATCACGGTAGCTAACGCATCGCAAATTCAAGCCAAATATATTTTTGAGGTGGCTAATGGTCCCGTTACTTCTGAGGCAGATGGGATTCTCGATCAAAAAGGGATTATGGTTTTCCCCGATATTTTGATCAATGCTGGGGGAGTAACTGTCAGCTATTTTGAATGGGTACAGAATCGCAGCGGCTTGTATTGGACTCTAGAAGAAGTGAATCATCGTCTCCAAGAAAAGATGGTGGCAGAAGCTGATCAAATCTGGGCAATTTCTCAAGACCTAGGTACTTCCCTGAGAACTGCCGCTTATATCCATGCCTTGAATCGACTAGGAGAAGCGATCGATGCCAAAGGAACGAGGGATTACTACGCAAATAGAAAATTTTAGCAGATTTTAGCTTGGTCTAGGGCTGGCATCCTGTTCTAGTTAGCGATCGCCATATTTCACTGATTGTAAGTATTTTCACTGGAGTAATACCATACTTACAACCATTTTAGGATTGCTATATAAGGTATTTTGCTATAAGTTGGAGATAGTAAAGACCCTAGTTTTTATGACTTATAGAAATTACGCACTGCCAACGAATTATCTAGGTTCGCAGACATTTTTGTAGGTGTGGAATGCCTTAAATAAACTCTCAAATGCGTAAGCTGTAATTTATAGCCGTCGCCAAGCAGGTTATTTTGTGGGAATCCCCGCTTCGCTGGGGTTCCCACAACTAAAACTACCTCAACCCTCTTGGCGGTTGCTATACATAAGCTTATTTTTCAGAAATTCAGGGTGCAATTATTTCTAGGTGAATCTACAATCTGCTAATTTAAGGCTGCTAGCTCTTGTGTGTAAATGCTGTCTACCATGATCAACCAAATTCTAGATAAGCGCTACCGTATTGTCAAAGTCCTAGGTATGGGAGTTTCCGGTCCCGTATGCCTTGCAGTGGATACCCAAGATCCAGATTACCCCGTATGCGTAGTGAGACAAGTTCGCCTCCCCAGTCGAGCTAATGGTACTCTTTCCCGGTTGCAATTTTTGCTCAATACCAAAACCGAAGCTCTAGAAAAATTAGCAGGGGTTCAAAGTAGTCCCTCCGTGCTAGATTTTTTCCTAGAAAACCAAACTTTTTATTTAATAGAAGAATTTCTCCCCGGTCATCCTGCTGTTCACCAGAACTCCAATGGTCAGTCGACTGAAGAAGACCAAGGGATGCAGCGCCTTCAAGAAATGCTGAGTATGGTGGAACCGATCGCCACAGAAGAAAATCATCCTGAGCAAAATAGATACCAAAGAAATCAGGAGGTTAGCAATCCTGAATCAAGCTCTGCGAAGGAGATAGATGCGGTAGAAGATGTAAATTTAGCTGACACTGATTTAGATAGTTTTGATAGTTTAGATACTACAGATTTAGATGAATTAAATTTGCTAGATAATTCAGAAATAGAAACAGAATCTTCAGTAAACTCATCTAAGTTCCCCAAAATAAGATTCTCTTTACCAGGTCAGCTATCTTCGCCATTTTTTGCCTTAGGAGTAGTTCTGTTTGCAGTTGCCACGGGGCTAGCTTTATGGCGCTTCTATGAATACAACAATAAAAATACGGCACAAAATTTCTATACTCAAGGCATGGAAAAAATGGAGGGGGGGAATTTACCCGCAGCAATTCAGTCCCTGAGCCAGTCGTTACAGCTTAATCCCCAGAATGCTGCTGCCTATGGAAATCGGGGTAATGCCTATTACGATTTGGGAGATTATGCCTCAGCTTTGGCTGACTACAGTAAAGTTATTGAGATGCAGCCGGATAATCTGAATGCTTACTATAACCGAGGTCTAGTATATTTTGATCAGGGTAATTTCCCAGCAGCGATCGCAGATCTGACCATTGCCCTAAAAGTCCAAGAACACGATGCTGATGTTTTATATAAGCGCGGAGTTTCCTATTACAACGTTAAGGACTATCAAAATGCCTTAGCTGACCTCGATCGCCTGATTCGCCTCAATCCTAAAAACGACAAGGCTTGGTCTGCTAGAGGTTTGGTAAAGGTGGGATTGCAAGATCAACAGGGAGCCATGGCAGACTACACCGAGGGGATTAATCTGAATCCCAAGGATGGCAGAACTTTCTACAATCGGGCGCGGCTCCGGGCAACTCTAGGGGATAATACCGGAGCATTGCAGGACTATAATCTATCCATCACCCTCAATCCTCAAGATGCCGATGCCTTTGCCAACCGTTGTAGCATCAATCTGAGCTTGGCGAATTTTCCTGATGCCATCAGTGACTGCACTGAAGCCATTCGCCTCCAGCCCAATAATCCGATCGCCTTTAATAATCGTTGTGCGGCCAATTTCAACCGCAAGGATCACCAAAACGCTCTCAAGGATTGCACCCAAGCCATTCGCCTAGACTCTAGTAATGATGGAGCTTATAGCAATCGGGGGGATGTGCGGCGGGATGTGGGCGATCGCACGGGAGCCTTGGAGGATTACAGTGAGGCAATCAAAATCAATGCCAATAATAGTTTTACCTATACTAGCCGGGGCAATGTCCGCCGAGATTTAGAAGATTTTCGGGGAGCGGTGGAAGATTACAGTCGCGCAATTTCCCTGAATCCTAATAATGGCATGGCTCTCTACGGCAGAGGCTTAGCCTACGCTCGGCTTCCCGGCAGCAAGGAACAAGCCATCGATGATCTGCAAAAAGCGGCAAAAATATTTTTAGATAATGGACGAGTTACTGCTTATCAAGAGGCGGTATTGCAGATGAATAAGCTGAAGCCGGGTTCTCCCAATGCCGGTGGTTGAAACCGCAGCGACAATGGCGAAGTCTGGATGGTGTAAGGTTAATAACAGAATTTGCTGAAGTCATGAATTATTTAGGATAGCAATCGTCTATGATGGTTAATAACAGAATTAATAGCAAATACACTGATAATTTCAATGATAAATATCAAAGTAATCACCTTGAGAGATAATAATATCTCTTAATTGATTTTCTTCTTTAATCTTCTCAGCTATGGCAGCGGAAAAAATCCTCAAACTATTCTATTAATTATCCTTAGTTACTATTTTTAGAAGACCAGATCGGACTAATTTAGCTGCCTAAATGAACCAAATTTAATGTGAGGTTTCCATGCGCGTCTTGATGATTTATCCCCTGTTTCCAAAGAGTTTGTGGTCTTTTGAAAAGGTTCTAGAACTGGTCGATCGCAAGGTTCTTTTGCCCCCCCTTGGTCTAGTGACAGTGGCGGCGATTCTGCCCCAGACTTGGGAATATAAACTGGTCGATCGCAACGTCCGCAATGTTACCGAAGCAGAATGGGCTTGGGCAGATTTGGTTGTCATGTCGGCGATGATCGTCCAAAAACAAGATTTAATTACCCAGATCAAAGAAGCGAAACGGCGGGGTAAATTAGTTGCCGTGGGTGGACCTTTCCCGACTTCGGTTCCTGAAGATTCTCTAGATGCGGGGGCAGATTTCATGATCCTTGATGAGGGGGAAATTACCTTGCCGATGTTTGTGGAAGCCATCAACCGGGGTGATAAATCCGGGGTCTTCCGCTCTGATGGAGTCAAGCCCGATGTCACCACCACCCCGGTTCCTCGCTTTGATTTGCTAGAACTAGACCAGTACGACTCTATGTCGATTCAGTTCTCCCGTGGTTGTCCCTTCCAGTGCGAGTTCTGCGATATTATCGTCCTCTACGGGCGCAAACCCCGCACCAAAGCCCCAGAGCAATTACTGGCAGAACTAGATTGTCTCTATAATCTGGGCTGGCGGCGGAGTATTTTCATGGTGGATGATAACTTCATTGGCAATAAGCGCAACGTGAAACTCCTGCTGCGGGAACTCAAGGAATGGCAAAGGGAGCATCAATATCCCTTTAGCATTACTACCGAGGCTTCGGTAGATCTAGCTGACGATCAGGAGTTGATGGATCTGATGCGGGAATGTAACTTCACGGCGGTGTTCCTCGGAGTGGAAACCCCCGATGAGGAAAGCTTAGCAATGACTAAGAAATTCCAAAATACCCGATCGAGCCTAGGGGAAGCGATGGATAGAATTACTCGATCGGGCTTACGGATCATGGCGGGATTCATCATTGGTTTTGATGGCGAAAAAACCGGGGCGGGTGATCGGATTGTCCAGTTTGTGGAACAAAATGCCATCCCCACGACTACCTTTGGGATGCTCCAAGCTCTGCCCCACACTGCTCTCTGGGAAAGATTGGAACGGGAAGGCAGATTACTGGCGAAAAATGCCAACCTGAACCAAACTACCCTGATGAATTTCCAACCCACTCGCCCGATTACCGAAATTGCCCGGGAGTATGTAGAGGCTTTTTGTGCGGTGTACGATCCAGAGAAATATCTCGATCGCACCTATCGTCATTTCCTAATTCTTGGTGCGCCGAGGATTCAGGCTCCTAGTTCATTTCCTAGTTTGGTGGAATTGAAGGCATTAGCGATCGTCATCTGGCGCCAAGGTTTTCTCCGCAGTACCCGTTGGAAGTTCTGGCATCACCTGTTTAGCATCATCAAAAACAACCCCAGCCAGTGGGATCACTACCTGACGGTCTGCGCCCACAATGAGCACTTCCTCGATTACCGTCAAGTAGTCCGGGAAGAAATTGAAACCCAAGTCCAAGAATTGCTCAAGGCAATACCAGAAACTCCTGCTGAGAAGAAAGTAGAAGCGATCGCTAGTTAACCTGAATTAAAAGAGAGTCTCCGTTGGAGACTCTCTTTTAATAATTCTAGGACTTATGCATTTGGAAGTTTTTGCTGGCTTCGACTCCGCTCAGCCCACAAAAATTTCCAAAACCCTAAATAATTCGTTAGAAGTGCGTAAGTCCTAAATCCTTTTTGTGTTGGGTTTGTTAATTGATTGACTTTGATTGGCACTGAAGCGCTCGCTCCATATAAGACGCTAAAGCGGCATCGTTTTCTCTCCACTTGCTAACTGTATCTCCTTCTTGTTCATAAATCTGATTCAAGGCAGCTTCGATTTCGGGATCACCACCTGTGAACTCCTGAATTAAAGCTTGCCGACGGCGAACTAAGGCTTGCACCACTTCGCTAGCTGGGTCTGTGTCCTTCTCCATTTCCACTTGAACTTGGGCAATCAGGTCTTCCCAATCGACTTGTGCCTGTTGCATTCTTTCTTCTCCCAATAGTTCTTGACGTTGCTTTAGGGTTTCAAGTTGTTCAGGACGGTAGTAGTTTTCTAGCATGTCCATAACTTGGATAATCTGGAGAACTTCTTCAACAGGAACTGCATCAAGTTTTGCGGCTGTTTGTTCAATGCTTTCTAAGCGTTGGAGAAGTTGTTGAGACATCTCGATCTGTTTACGAATTTTGGTAATGTGCAATTGCACCATTTCGGCAAAGGCACGATCGCCATTATCCAAGCAACTTCGCACATCTTCTAACGAAAACCCAATTTGCTTGAGGGTGATGATTTGCTGGAGACGGATGATATCTTGCTTGCCATAAACTCGATAGCTAGATTCTGTCCGATGGGATGGAGATAATAATCCAATTTCATCGTAGTAGTGTAACGTTCTGATTGACAAGCCCGTTCGTTTCGATAAATCACCGACTTTAAAGGTTGTGGTTTCCATGGGTGCAACTCCTTTGTGTACTCTCATTCTTGATAAACTAGGAACGCTACTATCTTAAAACCCTCACCTAGCGTGAGGGTCAAGAGGGGGAGGCTTCTAACTTTCTAGATTTCCAGGTTTTCTATTGAATCAGTTACAAAACCAGATCATTTCAGTGGGTATTCAAAAAATAGAAGTCACCCAAGATTGGCTTCGATCGTCAACAGAATATCATCAAGGTTCTCTCAGTTTTCAGGATGCTCTTTGTCTCTACTATGCTAAGAATTTTAATCGTGTATTGATAACTAACGATAAACCTCTCAGGACGCTATCTCAGCAGCAGGGAGTGCAAGTACATGGCACTTTATGGATTATTCGCCAAGCCTACGAACAAAAGATATTATCCAGGAATGAATTGTGTGAATGGATATCTATTCTAATCCAGCAGGGTAGCAGAATGCCTCCCCTAGAAGTAGCGAAACTGAGAGCCTTAATGGACTGTTAAAACTATGAAATTTCATACCTGCACCAATAAGCTCGATCGCTCCCAAGACTCAAATTTTTGATCCATCAGCATTAGCCTAGATTTACGGCGATCGACAAATAACGCCTCGATGGTTCTAAACCATGATCTGAAGCATGAATAGAAATCCACGACGATCCAGAGGCAGAGTTGCTGAATGCTTTATAATTTGTTACAAGTAGGAAATAAATCTATATGGCACAGCAACTTATGTTTCGTAGCTTTGGCTCTCCCAGTGTCGAGGACAAGCAGGGCACAGATTGGGGGGAAGACCTCGTAAATACTGTTGCCAGTAAAACTATTACCCACTTGTTTACGGAGAGTGAGTCTGTGCAGGTGGCTATTCGCTGTCAGCCTTCTAGTAAATTGCTCCAAGGGATAGTAGACAATTTTAAGGTGAGTGGCAAGGGCTTAGTAATTCGCCAGTACTTTAGAACCGCAGAAATGTGGTTTGAAACCGATGCGGTATCCCTAGACTTCAGTGCAATTCTCAGCGGTAAAATTAGCTTGCGGCAACCAACCCAAGCGATCGCCCAAGTCACCCTCCTCGAAGCAGATATCAATAAATCTTTCCAAGCGCCTCTAGTCAAACAGCGGTTAGAGAATTTAACCACAGAAAGTTTATTAGCTCTTTCTGGCGGAGAACCGGTTTCTTTTCAAAATGTTCGGGTACGCCTCCAAGCCGATAGTCAGATCGAGATTTTTGCTGAGGCGGTCTTGCCCAATGGGGTGTTTCCGGTGGCGTTGAGTTGTACGATCGCTGTGGAGCGTCGCCGCCGGATGCGGTTTCAAAATCCTCAATTCCTCTCTGCCAATATTCCTGAATCCCAGCAGGGTATAGCTCAGCTTCTTTCTAATGTGCTGGGGGAGATTCTTGACCAGATGGTGGATCTAGATAAATTTAATCTAGATGGGGTCACTCTACGGATCAACCGCTTAGAAACCCAAGGAGAGAAGTTGATTTTCAGTGGCTACGCCGAAATTGCCCGGATTCCGAATAATCCTTAATAGTTTGAAGGAAACTCACCCTGTGGGTGCGTCTACTTCAAACCTCAAAGCTCCCCAAATAATCTAGGATTACTATCCAACAAGTTTCACGTCAATGGCATACCTTGTATTTTCGGCAATATCGGCTAGGTTTGGTGTGATGATTGGGTAGCTGTCGCCGCCCAACCACAAACTGCCGGATCAATTCGGTGTATGCTTAGAGATGAATTGTTTGTAAATATTTAATAAATTATTCATAATAATTCTCATAATCCTCATAATCACTACTAACTAATATGGCTGAAATTCAACTTTCCCAAGGTGTCAAAGAAACGGTTATTCCTGATGTAAAAATTACACGTTCCAAGAGTGGCAACCAAAGTACCGCAACTTTCTTTTTTGAAAGCCCCCAAGCCTTCAACACAGAAACATCAGAAACCATTACTGGAATGTATATGGTGGATGAAGAAGGTGAAATTATGACCAAAGAAGTGAAAGGAATTTTCATCAATGGTCAAGCAAAAAATATTCAAGCACTTTACATCATGAATTCCCCAGCCGAGTGGGAGAGATTTCTTCGGTTCATGAATCGCTACGCCGAAGAAAATGGTTTAGATTTTAGCAAGGCTTAAGTTGTTAATACTTCAAATATTCTATGGTTCCCCATCCAGACCAGCAGATAGTTGTAGCCAATTGTGCGGTAATCACCATTAGTGATAGCCGCACGATCGCAACCGATCAAAGTGGAAAGATCATCCAAGACCTCCTCCTCGATCGCGGTCATTGTGTCGTAGAGTATCAAATTCTTCCCGATGAACCGCAGCAGATATTGGCTGTGGTGCAGCGATTAGTAGCGATCGATAGTTTAGATGCGATTATCTGCAATGGGGGAACTGGGATTGCCCCTAGGGATACGACCTATGATGCGATCGCCCAGATTTTAGAAAAAACCCTGCCGGGTTTTGGGGAAATATTTCGCTGGTTGAGTTTTCAAGAAATTGGCTCAAGGGCGATCGCTTCACGGGCGATCGCTGGCACCTACAAAAATAAGCTCATCTTTTCCCTGCCCGGCTCTAGTAATGCCGTTCGTTTAGGCATGACCCAATTAATTCTGCCAGAAATAGCTCATTTAACCAAGCAGATGAAAGGACTATAGCAGTCCTAAATAGGTTGAGTTCGGGTTAAGCAAAAGCTCTAACCCGAAGCCTAGATACGTTTCCTGATCGCTTGCCCTGAGAGAAGTCGAAGGGAAGTCGAAGGGAACATTTCCGCCATGTATGAGGATAAGCGATCGAAGATTTGTGGTGTGGTTTTGGCTTCGACTTCGCTCAGCCAGCGATAATAGTTCGCTCAGTATAAATTCGACTTCGCTCAGCCATCGATAATGGTTATGGTTTTTGTCAAATGGTGCTAGGGTTACTTCTTATCCCGAGTTGAGGTTATCTAGCGATCGCATCAGTTACAATTTATTCGAGGTTGATTTTGGCGGGTTGTTTGGGGGATGGGCATTCTAGCTTTTCGACCTGTGGTGTTGGGCGATCGAGCGGGGGAGGTAAGGAGGGGAGGTTAACGAAGGTTGTTAAACCGAGGGTGAATAGATGGGATAGGATAATGCCGCCAATTTTTGTCATGCGAGGTAAGTGTTGCCAAGGGATTCCTAGCTCTAGGTGTATTCCTTGCTTGTTTGCCGAGATGTCCAATTGGGTGTCGTTGATTTCTTCAGTATCTTTGTGGTTAGGGGTATTGTTAGTAGCCATGTTTGTTAGCTCCTTGGATAAAGTGTTTGATTTTTGTACTAAATCCATTAGAATGCCTGTGGGAATGGGGTCTGAGGATAATCATCAGCAACTTTAGGAAAAACTCTTTAAACCTTGGAAACTCTTGTATAGAGAGGGTTTTGTCAACTTGTTTGGAAGTTGTGGATTTTCAGCAGTGGTTTGTGGATTTTCCACAGGTGGAGGTGAATTTTGGCTAGAGAATATTGGAAACTAAGTTCAGCAGGACGAGAATACGTAAAAGCTCTACTTAAAGATTTAAGGTGGGATTCGCTTGGCAAACGTGAACTTGCTGAAACATTGAAAGAAAATAATTTCACTATTGATAGAAACACTCTGCGTAAATTTTTAGATCCTGATAGCACACATAGCGGTAATAAATCTACGCTTGTAGATTTGATGAATGCTCTAGGCTCTACTGAAGATCCAACAACGAAAGAATTTGCTAAACAATACTTTGAACAGGTTGAACGAGAAGAAGAATTGGACGTTTCGATAATAGAAACATCGGTAATACCAGATTATTCAAGAGAATTAGACACTCCTTTTCAGCCGATTAAGGGTAGGATTGAGAACCCTAAGCAATTTTTTAATCGAGAGACGGAATTGCGGAATATTTTTGAGCTTTTGAATGCTGGGAGTGGGGTGGAGTTGTTGGGCGATCGCCAGATGGGGAAGTCTTCGATATTGTTTCAGGTCGAGCGGCTGGCTGCAACTATGCTTAGGGCGAAGCGAAAACCGATTTACTTTAATCTGCAAGAAGTCCATACAGAAGAAGAGTTTTATGAGTCTTTCTGTGGGAAGTTGGGTATAGAGACTTGTATGGGGTATGGCTTTTTTCGGGCAATACAAGATAAAAAGTTACTTTTGCTACTAGACGAGGCGGAAAAGATGTCTTGGGATGGTTTTACACGGCAAATACGGGAGCAGTTACGATGTCTTGCAGAAGGGGAAAATGCTCCGTTACGCCTGGTAGTAGCCGCACGAACCTCTTTAGATGAGTTGTTTCCAGATAGCAATGAGCAGGGGATGACTTCTCCTTTTCAGGGAATTTGTACGCGGGTGGAGCTGAAGCCTTGGCAGAAAGAAACGGTGCAAAGGTTTGTGGTGACAAGGCTAGAGAATACTGGGATTAGCTTTAGTGAAACGGATCTGGAAAAATTGTGGCAGGAGAGCCAAGGGCATCCTCAAAAACTGATGATTGCTTGTTTTGATCTGTATCGTCAATACCTCGAAAACCTATGACAGAAGAAACCACAGCCCAAGTCCCGCTTCTCGATCTTGCCCCAAAGCTCAAGCGCCCTCTATCGCTGTGGAATCCGTTTGACTATCTATTGCTCCTCTACTGGGTGTTTTATTTCCCCCAAGCAATTCGTTGGTATGTGGAAACCTATTGCGAACCTGCACCCGAATCAAAGAGCCTAACGTGGCAGCAGCGTTGGGAATTGATGCAAAGAAGCCCCCGCAAGCGACAACTGGCACTTATGGGCATACTTCTAGAAATAGCTGTTCCCCTATTGATCTGCCTCAGTTTAGAAAGTTTCGGTGTTCCTATTAACTGGAACAGTGTGGCGATTGGTGTGGTGATTGGTGTGGCGATTGGTATGAAGATTGGTGAGGCGAATGGTGAGCTGTTTGGTCTGGTGTTTGGTGAGGTGAGTGGTGAGGTGATTGGTGTGGCAAGTGGTGTGGCAAGTGGTGTGGCGTTTGGTGTGGCGTTTGGTGTGGCAAGTGGTGTGGTGTTTGGTGAGGCAAGTGGTGTGACGAAAGGTGTGACGAGTGGTGTGGCGTTTAGTGTGGTGAGTGATGTGGCGTTTGGTATGGCGTTTGGTATGGCGATTAGTGTGGCAAGTCGTATGGCGTTTGGTGTGGCGTTTGGTGTGGCGTTTGGTGTGGCGTTTGGTGTGACAGCTTTACGTCCAGACGATCGATGTCTCTCGCTTCGTTCCATTCCTCGAATTACCCGCTTAGTGTTACCTCGGCTTACTCGTAAGCTTGAGACATGGTTTAAAATTGATTGGCAAGTTGGCATAAGGAATATAAATCAATTGTTAAAGTATTCCCTCCAGTTTTTGACTGTTGATATAGCTCTCAACAAAACGCTGGACGAAATCCCGTCTACCCAGCTAATTGATCGTATCGCCACCCTTAGCGATCTGATTTGGGATTGGGAAGTTATGCGTTACACTTCTGCTTCTCTAAATTCTGAACTCAAGGCTGAGTTTATTGAAGAAATTTTTTGGCTCCCCTACAAATCTTGGTTTAAAGAACGTTGGGGAGCAAGTCGAGGTCTTCGCTTTGATACCGAAGCTCATACCGCCGCCGCTGGTTTCTGGTATCTTCACAAAACCTCAAAAGTTATAGATATTGTTTCAATTCTGGCAAAAGCAGTAAAAACCTTTGCGAATTTAAGACAAATTAGACATGGAGAGGAAATGTATCAACTGGCTAGCAACCTCTGTAATTTCAGCAAACCCAAAGACTTAGAAAGTCTCTTAAATCTTGAGCCAAGACCTTTTCCCCCAGTTGAAGATATGCTTCGCCCTCAAACTTGGGCTGTGATTGATAATTTGTCAACTGCTGTTGAGGAAATTCAAGACCTAAACCGAACTAAATCTCGGACTTCCCGCTCTTTCGCTCTCAACCGTGCCCTCGGACAAATTGACGAAGCACTCAAAACTCTTGATGCCCTACCGCCAGAAGTTTCCCGTGTTGAAAAACCCATCCTCAAAGTCATTGCAACTCGTTGGCGAGATATTCTCCTTGGTGTCGCCAGCGACATCGGGCAAATTGAAATTGACCAGCCGATCGCCAATCCCTACACGATCGGCGATCCAGTCACTGGCGACAGATTTATCGGACGAGAAGATATTATTCGCCAACTGGAAGAACTCTGGTTTATCAACACCAGCCCCCAATCCGTCATCCTCTACGGACATCGCCGCATGGGGAAAACCTCCATCCTTCGCAACGCCACCACCAAAGTTAATTCCCAAGTCCGTGTCGCCTACGTCAATCTCCTCAGCCTAGGAAGCGCTCCCAATGGGATCACCGACATTCTCATGGCAATTTGCGATGCCCTCGAAGAAATCACCCAAATTCCCGTCCCCAACAATAACGACCTCTCCCAATTCCCAGAAACCACCTTTCGCCGCTACCTAGAACAAATTACTAAAAACTTCACAGGCACAGGACTGATCATTGCCCTCGATGAATTCGAGAAAATCGAAGAACTGATCGATGCAGGTAAACTCAGCCCAGAATTCCTCAGCTTCCTGCGGGGCATGGTGCAAATGAGCAACAAAATCGCCTTCGCCTTCGCCGGACTCCACACCCTCCAAGAAATGAATGCCGACTACTTCCAGCCCTTCTATGCCAGCTTCATCCCCATCCCCGTCACCTTCCTCAACTCCGAAGCCACCAAGCAAGTCCTCGCCAACCCCGATCCCGAATTCCTCCTCGATTACGAACCCGCCGCCCTCGACCATATCTACAATCTCACCAACGGACAGCCCTACCTCACCCAACTCATCGGCTTCCAACTCGTGCGGAGGTTTAACGATTATGTCTTCGAGCAAGGCAAGCCCCGCGATCGAACCTTCACCATCGATGATGTCCGCACCGTCTGCGAAGGTGAAAACTTCTTCAACACAGGCATTCACTACTTCAATGGAGTCTGGCAACAAGCCGCCGAAGGTGCAGCCAATCAACACGCCATCCTCAAAGCCCTAGCCCCCCATCCCCAAGGACTCACCGAATTAGAATTAATCGACCAGACTAATTTATCTAGCGAATCTCTCCAAACCGCCCTCAAACCCCTCAAAGATCACGATGTGATCTGCAATGCAAAAAATAGCGAAACTCAATGGGCGATCGCCGTCGAACTCTTCCGTACTTGGGTCGTTAAATACCAACTGAAAGATTAAACAAACGTGAGTTCGATGGTTTTTAAAAGCCTGATCGAACTCAAATTGGACAAGATGAGGACTGAGCGAAGTCGAAGTCCGGCTCTAGGGGGCTGATTACTTCGGCTTCGCTCAGTATAAATTCGACGACCCTCAACCAGCCTGAGGAAACCTTGCACAACTTGATACTAAATCTTACTTTATTAATATCCTTAGGCACGGCGGTTGAAACCATCGAATTCACGGCAAATTAACTTGATTCTCCCGGTGTTTCTTCATTGGCACTTGCTGCTAGAGCAACCTCAGGCGATCGCTTGCCCATTTTTTCTAACAACATATTCCCTTGGGTTGCGATCGCCTCTCGCTGAATTACTACAATTACCCCAACTAAGCTCAGAGATACCCCAATCCATTGCAACTGGGTGAGGGTTTCTCCCAGCAAGATACTGCTAAATAGCATGGCAAATATCGGCGTTAAAAATATCAAGGCACTAACACTAGTCAGATTGCCAACGGAGGCAAGATAAAAGAACATGCCATAGGTAAGTGCCGTACCAAATAGCGTGGCATATAACAACCCTAGCCAATCGCCATTGTTGAGGTTTGAGATTTGATTTGATTCCCCAAACAATGACAGTGCAAACAGAGGCAAACCACCAAGCACCATATGCCAACCAGTCGCCACTACAACATCCACATGGGGTTTAACGTAGCGAATAATAATGGTGCCAAAAGACATCGACAATGCTGCCAACAACATCAACAGTTCACCGCTGTGCAGCAAACTATCCAAACTCAGGGAAGTACCACCTTGGAGAAAACCAAAATCACCGTGTAACATTTGCCTAACCCACGCTTCCGGTAAGCCACACAAACAAATCCCCACAAAGCCGATCGCTAATCCCAACCAGCCCCATAAACCCACCACATCTCCAAATAAGAGCAAGGCTAAAACCGCTACCACCAAAGGTTGAGCATCAATCAACACTGCCCCCAACCCTGCCCCGGTATTCACCAGCCCTTCGGTCAAAAAACCTTGAAACATTGCACCATCAACTAGGGAAAACAACCCAATCCAAAGCCATGCTTTCCACGTTTTAGGCTGCGGCAATTTTAGAAATAGCGTCAGGGCAAGAATGAGCAGACCAGCGGGAACTAGGCGAAAACCCGCTAAGAATAGAGGAGTTGTATCGGGGATAGCCGATTTCATCGCTACCATTGAAGTACCAAGAAAAAAGAATGGGGCAACTAGAAATAGAGGGGATTTAGAAATTTCCAGCCTTGCAGAATTGGGTTGCATAGTTTTTGGTACACAAATTGGATATTGCCTACAATTTATACAAAGAGTTGGTAGAGAGAATAGTGTTCTAGGCTACTACTTTGCTGGCAAATCTCATGTTGCATATAGCAATCCTCAATAGGTTGAGAACAGATCCCCCAAAGGAGGATCCGTTCTCAACCCTCTAAAATTCTAAATTTATTTAGAATCGCTATAATTTATAGTTTATTTGCAACTTTAAGATAAAAAATAATGAACTACAGGCGATCGATCCAGCGATTTTTGCTGGTAATAGTGCTGATAATTGCAATTTTTCTACATACCACCTTAAATGCTTTGGCAAAGGAGGTAGGGAATCAAAGTAATAATCAAGATTTAAATCAATCTGCTATGCTCGTAGCACCTGAGAAAGATTTCCAGATTGCGATCTATGCCCAACCGAATGCTCAACAGCAGCGAATTGGCTATGGGTTATCTGGCGATCGCCTCAGGCTACTCCAGCAGGTTGGTAGCAACACTGGCAAAATATGGAATCTCGTCCGTTTTGAGAATCCACCCTATGCCGAAGGATGGGTCAGCGGAGAATATCTATCCATCCCAAAATCCATCCAAAACCCTAACAACCCTGCCCAGAAAAAAGAGGTGAATGGCTACCTTGGTGGCTTCCAAAAACAGGAAGCTAGAACCCCAAAAAGTCCCTCAAATCAAAATAGTGGCTACACAAACAACCAAAATCAAAATTAGTCAATTCATACCCGAAGAGCTTTCCCTATGACGTTTTCTATCCCCAAAGTTTCCCAAATCATCATCGCTTTCGTTTTCTCCTTATGTATTTTCTTCAGTACTGCCTCTGCGGTTTCGGCAAATGACTATGGCAAGCAAGGGACGGCGGGGAATTTACCCAGCTTAAATTCCCCAAAAAGTGGCAATTCCTATCAACAAAAGACTGACTATTCTCGCGATCGTCAGTCAGAGACCAAGCAAGGTAGAAGTTTTCAAAAACAAGGCAGTGATTATCAAAAATCACAGGAGGCTTCTAGCTACCAGCAGGAGAAAGATCCAAAACAGGCAAGCACCTATCCGCAAAAAGATAGCGGGAATAACTCTCAGCAGAAATAGCAGAAATATATAGTTTATGAAAGCGATTCGTGCTGCTTTTTTAGATTTTGTTGACGATCCTTTCTTGGTGCCAGAGTCAGAGAGTGTTCGTTATATTCCCGACGGTTTACTAGTTCTCGAAGATGGCAAAGTTAAAGACTTGGGAGCGTTTACCGTATTGCAGGAAAAATATGCTGATGTGGCGATCGTCTCCCATGTTGGCAAATTAATTATGCCCGGATTTATCGATATTCATGTCCACTATCCTCAAGCTGAAATGATTGCTGCCTATGGTGAGCAACTGTTGACGTGGTTGAATAAATATACATTCCCAACAGAAGGCAAATTTCATGACCAAGAATATGCCCAGCAGATAGCATCTTTCTTTTTGGATGAATTACTCCGCAATGGCACAACCACAGCTTTAGTCCTGACAACAATCTTTCCCAACTCTGTAAATGCTCTGTTTGAGGAAGCAGAACGGCGGAATATGCGGATCATCGCAGGGCAAATGTTGATGACACGCAATGCCCCTGATTTTCTGATTAACGAAGCAAAGACAGCCTACGGGCAAACAAGGGAGCAGATTCAGCAATGGCATGGTCGGGGTAGGTCGCTATATGCCATTACACCGCGCTTTGCCATCACCTCTACAGACGAAGAACTAATGCTAGCCGGGAAGTTAAAAGCTGAATTTCCTAGTGTCTATGTGCATACCCATCTTTCTGAAAATTCCCAAGAGATTGAATTTACGGCAAAACTATTTCCTGATAGTAAAGACTATCTCCATGTCTACGAGCAGTTTGGGTTAGTGGGCGATCGCTCGGTCTTTGCTCACTGCGTCCATCTAGATGCATCGGCATTCACTCGAATGGCGCAGACGGGGGCGGCGATCGCTTTTTGCCCCACCTCTAATCTCTTCCTCGGAAGTGGATTATTTAAGCTGGGTCAAGCCAAGGCTGCGGGGATCAAAGTTGGTCTAGCCACAGATGTGGGGGCAGGGACAAGCTTCTCTATGCTGCAAACCATGAGTGATGCTTATAAGGTTGCTCAATTACAGACAGAAAGTCTCTCGCCCTTCAAAGCTTTCTACTTGGCAACTCTAGGTGCAGCGCAAGCCCTATCTTTGGCGGATAAGTTAGGTAGCTTTGAGACGGGCAAGGAAGCAGATTTTGTAGTGCTGGATATGCAGGCGACTCCTTTGATGGCACTCCGTAATCATGGCGGCATCGCCCAAGATTTAGAGGGACTTGCTGAACAAATTTTTGCCACGATGATTTTGGGTGACGATCGCTCGGTCTCCGCTACCTATATTGCTGGTGAATATAGGCAAGTCTAGGAGATAGCCATCTTGAGGGAAACTATGATGAAGCTGATACTTCCTTATTGTCGATGTTTGCCCAAAATACTGATTTTACTAGGAGTTTCCTTATCCTTTACTCTCCTTGTTTTAGTATTGCCCGTCGCCGCCACAGTTATGGGGGTCGAAGCTCCCACGGTAAGGGCAACAACCAAAATTTTTGTGACGACTTTACGCGATCGCGGTAGTGGCTCCTTGCGTAAAGCCATTGAGCAAGCAAACCGCAATCCCCAAGAACCCAAAGAAATCGATCTCAGTCGTGTCAGCGGGTCGATCGTCCTTCGTCAACCCTTGCCGAAAATTCACGGGCATCTAGCGATCGTGGGGGATGGCAATGACACGATTGATGGCGGGGGTACCCATCGTGTTTTCTACATTGAGGATGGAGAGATCGAGCTTCACAATCTGGCGATCGCTAACGGACTTGCTCAAGGGGCAAAGGGGAAAGGCATGGCGGGAGGAAGCGCGGGCATGGGCGGCGGCATGTTCATTGATCAGGGAACAGTAACGTTAACCGATATTACCTTTCGCAACAACCGGGCGATCGGTGGAGATGGCGGACAATTAAACCAACAATTAAACCAACAATTAAACAGCCCAGTTAGCAGGCAAGGAAATCGCTCTGGAGAAGACCGGGGGGAAAATATAAACGGCATCAAGAAGACAATCCACAGCAGTCAAGCACGCTATGTCGCCAATCGTGGGGCGATCGCTGGAATAAGCGGCATTAGTGCCAATCCAGGCTCAGCAGGCATGGCGATTTCTAGTCAAGGGGGGAACTATCGTGTCAATCGCGGGGCGATCGCTGGGGTCAATGGGATTGGGGTCAATGGGATTGGGAGTATAGCCTTTGGCGGCGGTGGTGGTTTTGGCGGCTTTGGGAATGCGGGCAATGGCGGTAATGGCGGCAATGCAGGTGCGGCGGGGGGTAATGGCGGCAATGGTGGCAATGGTGGGATGGGGATATTCGGGTTTAGTGGGATGCCTGTTTCTATTCCAGAAATCAAAGATCACAATTCCTTTTGGCAACAAACCCCCAAATCCTTGCCAATTAATGGATTGGGCATCAATGGCATTGAAAGTATTGGCACGATCGCCTTTGGTGGTGGTGGAGGGTTTGGCGGTTTTGGCAATGCGGGGAATGGTGGTAATGGGGCAAATGCGATCGTCCCTAGGGCTGACGCGATCGCAAACTGTGGCAATGGCGGTAATGGCGGTAATGGTGGCAATGGCGGATTTGGTGGCGGTGGCGGCGGTGGTGGCTTCGGTGGCAATGGCAGCCCTAGGAGAAGCCTTGGGCTGTCGGGAAGGAATGGTTTGGGTGGTTTTGGGGCGGGTAATGGTGCCGTGGGGTATGGAGGGGGTGGAGGGGGTTTTGGGGGCGGTATTTTCATCCACAGTGGCAGGCTACGCCTCAGCAATGTCACATTTCAGGAAAATCTAGCGATCGCTGGAGAGGGAGCACAACCGGGACAGGGCAAGGGTGGTGCTATTTTCATGGTAACAGAGGATATGGTGACAGATGGCATGGTGGCAAAGAAATTAGCTGGCTCAGCATTCAGCCCAATCACGCCTCAGGTTACTTCTCTTCAGAGTTTGCCACATTTTGCAAGTAACTTTGCTTCTCATGCTGCCAATACCTTGAGCGATAATGCTGATGTATTTGGTGCGATCGAACTCTTACCTGCTAGGAGTCCCTGAAATCATCACCATCAGGACTTATACCAAATTAAAAAACTGGTGAAACCAGTTTTTTAATTTAAATCTCTACACAGCAAGATATTCAAAATCTTATTTGTATCAACTATTTAGCAAAATGGTATTACGCATTTTGAGGTTGTTGCGGGTTGAGCTTAGTCACAGCTTGCAACAACCTCCACAACTCTCAATAATTCGTTGGATTCAAGGGCTGACAAGGAGGTTAAAAGCTAGAGAGAGATAGGAATATAGAGCAAAGTAGCCCAAAAAGAAATAAGGTATAGCGATCCTAAATCATTTGCTATTATTTGCCAAGTGTAAACTGCCTCTGGTAGATGGTTTCACCCGCTTTCGGCGAGTGAAACTATTTAGGATTAGTATAGTTGCTTAAACTTCCGGCTCAATACCCGCTGCCCTTAACTGTGCTGCCAATCGTGCCGATCGCTGCTGTTCTAGAGCCACTTTCTCTGTACCCCACAATAATAGATTTTCTTGGGCATCCCACCAGCGCAACCAATGCCCTGAAGGGTTTTCTCGCTCCCCTGTCCAGACTCCTAAAAAAAGTTCCATTTCTGGGATCCAAAACCTTCTTTGCTCAGTAGCCAACTCCATTTGATATCGACCATTATTGCCTAGACGATAGAATTCTAGAGTTCCGGTTTCTGGCTCGAAAATGCCGTAATTTGGGACTTGCAAAATTTGCTCATAGAAGAAGAATTTTCCCGGTGGAAAAGTTTCTTTGACGGAATATTCTCCCCCTAGTGTATCCGAAAGAAACTCTAGCACCAGGGTTGGGATATCTCCCTGAAGGCGGGGGGTGTAACTACGAATCACCTCAGCGCGATCGACTGTAATTTGGGGAATGTATGCCCAATCCGGGGCTTTGACGGTGATTTTGCCGTTGATAGTGGCACAAATCCCATAGTTAGTGGGGGTGAGGGCGATGGCGGGGAGTTTTTGGGCTAACTGGAGACTCTCCGTTAAGGCAGCGGCAAGGGCGGGTTGATTGATATTATCTACGGGGTCATCAGGTAGTAAAAAGTCTTCAGGCAGCTTTTCCCACCTCACTGTGTGGGTAGTCGTTAATGTTGCGATCGCCGATGGAGTAGTCAACATAGGTTTGGGTTCAGAAAATTGGGTAACTGAAGTTTAGACTATATTCAAAAAGATGCAAGCGCTCTCAAAAGTCGGGAATCTGGTGGGGGTTTTGGGTTTGCCTAGGAGATTTGGGTTAGATTCCCGACTTTTCCTCTGCAAATCGACCCCTCTCCACCAAACCCCCCTTAGTAAAAATTGTCCTTTGTCGGATAGGACTAGAAAAACTATATTCTAGCCTAGAACCCACTGCACCAAAGTCCGCACAGGATAACCAGTAGCTCCACTATTGTTCCAGCCGTTTTCCTTATCTGCCCAGACTGGTCCAGCAATATCTAAGTGCGCCCAGGGAGTTTCCTTGACAAACTGCTTCAGGAACATCGCCCCGGTAATCGCCCCGCCGCCCCTTGCTCCAGCGTTTTTCATATCGGCAATATCAGATTTCATCACCTCAAAGTATTTTTCCTCTAGGGGCATTCGCCAGAGTTTTTCCCCGGAGGCGGCGGAGGCTTGGCTAATTTCAGTAGCTAACTCATCAGTGCTGCTCCACATTCCACCAATGGAGGTACCTAGAGCTACCACACAAGCCCCCGTTAGGGTTGCCAGATCAATCATAGCTTCCACCCCTAGTTTTTCCGTAAATACCAAGGCATCGGCGAGGGTTAATCTGCCCTCAGCATCGGTGTTGTTGACTTCGATCGTCTTCCCGTTAGAAGCGGTGAGAATATCTCCCGGATGCATAGCGGTGCTGCTGATCATGTTTTCACAGAGGGCTGAGACGAAATGGACTTCCACATCGGGTTTGATCTGGGCGATCGCCTTCGCTGCTCCAAAGGCGGCTCCGGCTCCCCCCATATCTGTTTTCATGGTTTCAATGCCACTGCCGGCTCCCTTGATATTCAAGCCCCCAGAATCAAAGGTGACACCCTTGCCAATAATTGCCAACTTGCGGCGGGGAGTTCCCTCGGGTTTGTAGGTGAGATGGACAAATTTGGGGGGAATCGCCGAGGCTTGGGATACGCCCAAGAAGGCTCCCATGCCTAGTTTTTCGCAATCTTCCCGTTCTAGAATTTCGAGGGTCAAATTATATTCTGCCGCTAGTTTCTGGATAGCTTCAGCCATAGTAACTGGGGTAACGGTATTGGCGGGGGCAGCTACTAACTCCTTGGCAAAAACCACCCCACTAACTATTTTCTGCGCCAACTCCACCGCAGCCTCCTGACCAGAGAAACCTAAGATATCAATACTAGTTAACAGAGCAGGTTTATCCTCACTTTCTGATTTGAAGCGCAGGTCTTGGTGCAGGGCGAGGAGGACTCCTTCAGTAATAGCTTGGGTAACGGCGGCTGGGGATTGATCGGCTAAGGGCAGGTGGATGGCAAGAGTTTTGCATTTTTGTCGTTTGGCAAGGCGAGCGATCGCTGCCCCAGCGGTGCGATAGTTATGGATATCTCCGGCATTGGCTTTACCTAAACCCACTAAAATTACTTTGCGAATGGGCGCATCGCCACCAACCCTAGTCACCGTCGTACTTCCAGTCTTACCCTTAAATTCCGTCTCTTCGATCAATTCAGCGATCGTCCCGGCTAATTTGGCATCCAACTGGGCTAAATCTCCCTCTAATTCCGTGCCCCCTTCAAAAAAACCAAGGGCGATCGCATCTCCTGTCCACTCCAAACTCGAAGTATTCGTAACTCTAATATCCATAATTCTCAATAATTTCAACTTTTTGTTACATCGTACAGCAATCCTTTTCAGTTGTGAAATCAAGCTAGTTAATTCAGCAGATCATCCACATCATGAAGAGTCATTTCTCGCAAAATCAACCGACTACTTTCTAACAACATCCGTAAAATAGGGGGTAAAAATTTGTTAAGGTTATTGACAATACACAAAATATTTATAGTGAATTAGCTGCTATGGCAACAGAAATAATTGAAATTTTATCCAGTCGAGAAATAGCCAAGATGCGATCGGCTGGGGAACTGGCTTATGAACTGCTCAACTACCTCGAACCGATGGTCAAGCCCGGAGTGAATACCCTCGCCCTCAACGATGCCGCCGAGCGTTGGACTCAGAAACACGGCGCAAAAAGCGCTCCCCTCGGCTATCACGGCGGTGGCAACACGCCTTTTCCCAAATCTATCTGTACAAGTGTCAATGAAGTAATTTGTCATGGCATCCCCAACGCTAGGCAGATTCTCCGGGATGGGGATATTATCAACATTGATGTCACCGTGATTCTGGATGGCTACCATGGCGATACTTCCAGAACTTTCTTTGTGGGTACACCTTCCCCTGTGGCGAAAAAACTCGTCGAAGTTACTAAGGAATGTTTGTATAGAGGGATTGCCGCAGTTAAGCCCAATGGCAGAATTGGCGACATTGGGGCAGCGATTCAGGAATGTGCTGAACCCCACGGCTTTTCTGTGGTGCGAGATTTTGTCGGTCATGGGATTAATCGCATTTTCCATGCCCCACCCCAGATTCCCCACTATGGCGATCGCGGCAAGGGCAAAAAACTCCGCCCCGGCATGGTATTTACGATCGAACCGATGATTAATGAAGGGACTTATGAAATAGAATTGCAAGCCGATGATTGGACTGCCCTAACCAAGGATCGCAAGCTTTCGGCGCAGTTTGAGCATACGATCGTTGTCACCGAATCGGGCGCCGAGATTTTAACCCTGCCGAAATAATTGTATTATTAATAGGCTTGATTCCCCTATGCTTCTGAAATTTGATCCCCCCTACCCTTACGGGAAGGCAAAGCCTATAAAAAGGGGGGAGAAGGACTAGGTATATCCATTCTTCTGAAATCTGATCCCCCCTAACCCCCCTTAAAAAGGGGGGGAAAGAATTAGTTGATTCTCTTCTTTTTTAAGAAAAACGTAATTAATTCTCCCCCCTTTTGAAGGGGGGCTGGGGGGGATACTCTACGGGAGTAGAGTAGATTAATTCATTAAATTGCTAATTTGTATCTTTAAAAAATATTAAAAACCTATGCTGAATTTAGCTGAAAAAAAAGCCCTTGTAACTGGGATTGCTAATAATCGATCGATCGCTTGGGGAATTGCCCAACAACTCCACGCCGCCGGAGCCGAAATTGGCATTACCTACCTGCCCGATGAAAGGGGCAAAGCCGAGCGGAAAATTGCCGAACTCACCGAACCCCTAAACCCGACTTTATTTGTTCCCTGCAATGTCCAAAACGACGAACAACTAGAAGCAACTTTTAATACCGTTAAAGATAAATGGGGCAGTTTTGATATTTTGATTCACTGTCTGGCTTTTGCTGGCAAAGATGAACTGACCGGAGATTTTAGCAACACCTCACGGGCAGGATTTAGCCAAGCCCTAGAAATTAGCACCTACTCCCTGAGTCAGATGGCAGGTTTTGCCAAACCCTTGATGACTAATGGCGGCAGTATTGTTAGTCTCACCTATCTGGGTGGGGTGCGAGTTGTCCCCAACTACAACGTCATGGGTATTGCCAAGGCTGGCTTAGAAATGACCGTGCGCTACCTCGCTGCCGAGATGGGGAAAGATAATATTCGCGTTAATGCCATATCTGCGGGACCGATTCGCACCTTAGCCTCTTCTGCGATCGGCGGCATTCTCGACATGATCCACCACGTAGAAGAAACTGCTCCCCTCAGAAGAACTGTCACCCAAACAGAAGTAGGTAATGCCACAGCTTTTCTGTGTAGTGATCTGTCCAGTGGTGTCACTGGACAGGTTCTCTATGTTGATGCTGGTTACTCCATCATGGGAATGTAGAAGCAACATGGAAGGCGCACCCGGAGGTGCGCCTTCCACAGCTTTAAACCTTATGGTGATGAAACCATGAATTGCGGGTAGATTTACGGGGGGATTTTTCCTAATAATATTGCAGAAGCGGAAATTAACTACTAAGCTAGATTTATGAATTTAAATATTTATTTTTATACAGTTGTTAATAATACAGCCAGTTTTATGAAGAAAAGTTATTAGGTGTAACCTTGCTTAAGAATACCCTCCCTCAAATTACCCTAACTCCCCAAGATATACCCTATCCGATCGAACAAGCTACCCCAGACTTTAAGAGATGGTTAGTGACAGCTTTCGGGTTTTGTTTGATGGTTACTATCACTATTTTTGGCATCTACTGGCTAGAAACTTCCGATCCCTATATCCAGAGCGTTCTAGCAAATACCGGAGATGTACAACGGGGGCAGAATATGTTTCAAATCAACTGTGCTGGATGTCATGGTTGGCAGGCTGAAGGCAATGTCGGCCCTAGCTTATACAATGTTTCTCGCCGCAAATCCACAGCCCAACTCATCCATCAGGTAGTCAGTGGAGCAACTCCACCCATGCCTAAATTCCAGCCCAATCCCCAAGAAATGGCAGATTTATTAAAGTATTTAGAAAAGTTATAAAGTAGGACTTACGAGCTGCGAACAAATTACAGCAATTTTCATTCAAATGAAACACGCCATAAATATTGAAAGTCCGATCAATGTTGGGTTTGAGAGTGGGCTTCGACTCCGCTCAGCCCACTCTCAAACTGCTGTATCTAGAATTCTGGCTTCGACTACGCTCAGCCAGCAAAAACTCCTCAAGGCATAAATCCTATCAAGGTTATGAGGCGAGAAACTTAGCTAACTGTTCTAACTTTGTCCACCCCGCCCCACTCGTAAGAATTTCTCTAGCTAGAGCTAATCCAGCAGCATAATCTGAGACTTGATCCCCCACGACTAGGGCTAGGGCGGCGTTTAGTGCCACGACGTCCTGTTGTGCTTGGGTGGATTTACCTTGGAGGACTGCTTGCAGAATACCGTGGTTATCCGCCACCTCTCCACCCCGTAAAGCTTCTAGGGGAGCTGGGTTAATACCTAGTTCTTGGGGGTTGATGGTGGTGAGGCTAACCTGCCCTTGGGAGAGGACGGCAAGATCCGTGAGGTTGGCTAGTCCAGCCTCATCCATGCCCTCGCGACTGTGGAGGACGATCGCCCGCTCACTCCCTAGGGTATTCAAGGCAGTGGCGATCGTCCCCAATAATTTGGCATCAAACACCCCCATCACTTGTCCAGTGGGACGCAGGGGATTCACCAACGGACCCAAAAGATTAAACACTGTCCGCACCTTCAGAGTCCGCCGCAGGGGAGCCACGGCTTTCATGGCGGGATGCCAGCCGGGAGCAAAGAGGAAAGTAATCCCTACTTCTGTCAAGGCTGCCCGGACTTTTTCTGGGGGCGCAGATAAACTAATGCCCACTGCTTCTAGAACATCGGCGGAACCAACTTTGCTCGATGCCGATCGATTGCCATGTTTTGCCACCTTGACCCCGGCGGCGGCGGCGACAAATGCCACGGCGGTGGAAATATTAAACGTTGAAGTGCCATCACCACCAGTACCACAGGTATCGATCAGGTGGGGTAAATTGGCGGGGCTGACACTCTGGGCATTGGTTAACAAAGCTTGTCCCATGCCTGCCAACTCTGGAGCCGAAACTCCCTTAGCTTGTAGGGCGGCGAGAATTGCCCCCGATAGAACCGGGGGAATTTCTTCCCGCAGCCAGCCCCCCATCAAATCTTCGGCTTGTTTGATATCTAGGGATTGTTGGTCTAATAATTGCTGGAGAATCGTGCTAGCCCACGCTGCTGTTTCTTGGTTATCCATACTTAGCTATATCTAATGATCATGTTTAATTTGGGTAGCCCCAGAATTTGGAGGGTGGGCAATGTCCACCTAATGAGCATCTTATAAGTGGGGGGTGCGAAGCACCCCCCACTTATTCCCAAAAAAAGGAAACTGTGTTTCCTTAGAAGGAATCTGCTACAGGGAGTGGACAATGGGGATCAACTATTTCTGGAGCCATCAACCTCAAACACAAGAGATCAACACCATCTAAAATAGGTGGGTTCAATAGGTGGGCAATGCCCACCCTACAGAAGAGAATCTAATGTATTGTGTCTAATTTAGGGTCTAGTGAATGTCCACCGCAGCGCGGTGGACATTCACCACCCTAATGTGTTATGTCTAATTTTGGGACTAATTTGGGGTCTAGGGTTTGGTCTAGGGTTTGTAATTTGTACAAACTAGCATACAACCCATCCTGCTCTAAGAGGGTTTCATGACTGCCAGATTCTACTAGCTGACCACGCTTAATCACGAAAATTTTATCCACATTTCTAATGGTAGAGAGACGGTGGGCGATGATGATGGCGGTGCGATCGACCAAGAGGCGATCGAGGGCATCTTGCACCAGTGCTTCTGTACCCACATCGAGACTGGCGGTGGCTTCATCTAATACTAAAATCTGAGGATCCCGAATCGCAGCTCTAGCAAAGGCGAGTAACTGCTTCTGTCCTCCGGAAAGATTTGTTCCCCGCTCCCGCAGTTGGGTATCATAACCTTGGGGTAATTGTTGAATAAATTCATGAACATTAGTAGCCTTTGCCGCCGCTTCTATTTCTGCTTGAGAATAGGTTTCTCCTAGGGTGATATTACTTTTCACATCCCCCGCAAACAGGAAACCATCTTGCAAAATAATCCCTAAATAACGCCGCAATTCTACTTGGGGTAAATCCCGAATATCCACCCCATCAAGTAATATTCTGCCTTGGGTTGGTTCGTATAAACGACAGAGCAATCTAATGATGGAACTCTTCCCAGCTCCCGTCGGTCCCACAAGGGCAATCTTTTCTCCCGGTTTGATTGTGAAATCTAAATCTTGGAGCACATTTTCGCCATTTTTGTAAGCAAAATATACGTGTTCAAATTTAATTTCTCCCTTGGTGATGGGGAATTTATAATTACTAGGATAGGTGTGGCGATCGCTAATCCCGATCGGCTCATTCATCAGGTTACTAATTCTCTCAACGGCAGTGAAACCAGCTTGGAGCATAGTGAATTTTTCCGCAAACCGCCGCAGGGGATCAAATAACCTTTGGGCATAGAGAATAAAAGCCGAAAGCACTCCAAAACTCAAGGCATCTTGGAGGATTAATACTCCCCCTAACCACAGCACTGCACCGATCGCTACGAGGGCTATCCATTCTAGAGTTGCTGACACTGCTGAATCATAAAAAATAGTGGCATCAACTTCTTTAATATATTTTTTATTAGTAGTCCGAAATAGTTCCGCATTAAACTGCTCTCGACGAAATAGCTGAACAACATTAATTCCTAAAATATTTTCTTGTAAATTGGAATTAAGCACTGCCAATTCATCCCTAGCTTTGTAGTTAGCTTTGCGATATTCCTGTTGAAAATAAATAATTAAAACCGTAATTGGCACCAGCATTAATATCAACATTAAAGCTAATTGCCATTGCAACAGAAACATGGTGACTGCTACCACAATAATCGATAAAATATCCCCGATAATCCCGATCGCGCCGGTGGAAAATACATCACCTAAAGCTTCCACATCACTTGTTAAACGAGTGATCAACCTGCCGACGGGAGTGCGATCGAAGAAGGTCATGGATAAATTGGTCACATGATCAAACAAATCTTCCCGAATATCCGCCGTCATTTTTTGTCCGACTTTCTGGACTAGGTAGCCTTGAACTGCCACAAGGGATAAACGAATCGCGATCGTGACTAGCAATAAGATTACTAAAACATTCAAGGCATCCGGGAGAGATTTCCCTTGCAGAAATTGCCAAATCTGATCCTCTTGGCGAATTAGAGAAATTGCCTCACCGATCAACAAGGGTTGCACTGCCCCAGAAATAGAGAGAGGAATCAAGAGAGCGATCGATGCCAAAAATATGCCCTGACTCCGCTTGGCGTAGGGGACTAGGCGCAAAAATAACCGCCAATCGTTTTCCGGCAGGGGGGATTTGGTTTCCAGATTTTCTGGATTTGCAGATGAATTTACCATCTTTAAATTTTAACAGTTTCTCTAGTTAATCCCAAGCTCCAGCGTTGGTAATTCCGTACTCTGCCCTTAGTTCCTGTAGGGGGCGATCGATCACTGTTTGGGGATCAATATAGGCATTAATTTTCTTCTTGACAGTTAATCCCTGCTGCACGCCCCGCCAGTAATACTCACAAACCTGTAATGGTGGATAGTAGGTAATTCCAAAGGATTGCCCCCTAAGAGATTTCCAAAGTAATTCCAGAAACACAACAAAACTTTGGGCATAATAATACCAAGGTCGCCGCCAAGTTAAGGCTGTTAAAAGAAAGCCAATTAGTTTTAATTCTTGATCTAAACTTGTACTATATCCGGTAATGATATGCATGACATCATGACGTTGCAAATCACGCCAAGGTACACAAAAATTACCAACCCAGATATCTTCATTTTGGGTAAAAGTGGGGTTACTAACATAATATTTTTCTAATCCTTCCCGGAGAGTTATATTCTTATTCATCGTTGATCTTATATTTAGTAGTTAGCTTAACCTACAGTCATGCATATCTAATCGGGTAAGCTCTACACCAGTTTGCAAACTGGCACACTTACCATGACTATCCTAGATCGGTCAGTTAGATTAAGTTTAGGTTTTATCGCTCTAGATGGCTTACCTCTTCTGCAAATATACAGTCTGAATTAGACAATTTATGAACTGGCACAAAAATGAGTTCGTTTATTAACTTCTAAGGCAATTAGTTTCTAGAGTAATTAGTGCGATATCACACTGCAATTCTTACCCAAAATCAAACTATGCAACAAGTTTATATTAATGGCATTGGCAAATTTCTCCCCGGTGAGCCGATTAGTAATGATCGCATGGAAGATTACCTCGGAAAGATTAACGATCGCACCTCAAAAGCCAAACAACGCATCCTCAAAAGTAACGGGATTCAACAACGCTATTATGCGATCGATGAACAGCAGAATACGAAATATCTGAATAGTCAAATGGCAGCTTTAGCGGTGCGGGATGTTTTAGCTCAGGCTAACTTTGATCCTGCCACTATTGATCTGCTTGCCTGTGCCACAAGTTGGGGAGATTTATTGTTACCCGGATTCGCCAGTATGGTACATGGAGAATTACCAGAATTACCACCCCTAGAAACTAGTTCTAACTATGGGGTTTGTTGTGCTGGGGTGACGGCTTTAAACTATGCCGCTTCTCAGGTGGAACTAGGCAAAAGAAGGAATGCGATCGCTGTTGCCTCTGAGTTTGCTTCTCGGCTTTTCAGAAGTAGTAAATTCGAGGTGGAAACTAATATCAAAGCGGGGAAACAATTGTCTTTTGATACAGAATTTCTCCGCTGGATGCTCTCCGATGGAGCCGGGGCTTTTTTGGTGCAAAATCATCCCAATGCCCAAGGGATTAGCCTAAAGGTAGAATGGATTGAATTAGTCTCCCATGCTAATGCCTATCCAGTATGTATGTATGCTGGTACTACCGATGAAAAAGCTGAGAAAAGTTGGTTAGATTATCCAGATTATATTACTGCTGCGGAATCAGGAGCGATGAATCTCCGGCAGAATATTCGCCTCTTGGATAATGTGATCAAATTAGGTGTGGAAGGTTGGTTAAAACTCGTTGATATTGGCAGAGTTAAACCGGAAGAAATTGATTGGTTGATCTGTCACTACTCTTCCCATTTTTTCCGGGGACAAATTGTGGAGTTATTAACCAAAGCTAACTGTATGATTCCGGAAGAGAAATGGTTCACTAATCTCTACACTAGGGGTAATACTGGTTGTGCTTCTATCTATTTAATGCTGGAAGAAATCTTTAATTCCGGCAAGCTGCAACCCGGACAAAAAATCTTCTGCTTTGTCCCGGAAAGTGGTAGGTTTACCACGGCTTATATGATGTTAACTGTAGTTGATAATTCCACTATGCACTCCCCTCAAACTTCCTTGTCTCAATCTGCTGCTGAACCTATTTTAGATGTGGTGAATCCTGACTCCCAAGAACACCAAAGTAATTCAGAATACACAGATACTGCAATAACTACCAACTCAACTGATATATCCACTAATACTACTTCTGCTGACCTACTCAGGAGATTAGCTTTAGTCTGGTTAGAATTTGAGAGGAAATTGCAAAATGTGCCAATTATTTATCGATTAAACCGCCAAGAATTTACCCTAGAAGATTATCAAGCCTTACTTAAGAATCTTCGCCCTCAAGTAGTGGAAGGAGCCAGATGGATTGCCCGTGCTGCCTCCAATATGGTTGATTTTCGGTTGCGATCGACCTTCATTGGTCATGCCCAAGATGAACACCGGGATTATCAAATGTTGGAGCGCAATTATGTAGCTGTGGGAGGTAATTTAGAGGATATAGTTAATGCCGAAAAAAATATCGGTTCAGAGGCTCTGTCTGCCTTTATTTTCCATCAAGCATCAAAGGAAAATCCGGTAGATTTAGTCGGCAGTATGTTTATTATTGAAGGTTTGGGGAATAATCTGGCAGCGAAGTGGGCAGAGCAGATTAAATCTCACCTAGGTTTAACCACTGAACAGGTTTCCTTCATGGCGTATCATGGGGCAAATGATGAGGCGCATATTGGCAAATTAAATGCTATCTTGAATGCAGAATGGATGACCCCAGAGATCGCCGATCGCATTGTCCGCACAGCCCAAGTAACTGCCCGTTTATACCTAATGCAACTGGAGGAAATTAAATAGTGACTAGTACTTCCAAAAACTCCCCTCAAAATTCTCCTATAGCTGCGGATAGTTCTTCTCTTGAGTCTCTAAATAAACCCCAAGATTTGCATCAACTTCAGCCGCGCGATCGCGACAATCCAACCATTTGGGATACTCTCTATCTAGACCGGGCAATTCCTGTGGATCCGTTATCAAAAACCTACATGATTCGGGATTTACAAAGTTGGACAAGAAACTTTTTATTGATCCCGATCAAGCTTGTAGCAAATATTTCCTTGGGGCTAATTATGACTCTGAAAAGATTACTCCCTTTTCAGTTTCATGCCTATGGTTTTATGCATCAATCTGCGGCATTTTTCTTGAAGCATTTTGTGCGTCCAGAAGCTTGTTATCTGATTGTCCGCCACCTGAATATTGGGTCTAATATTATCAACTTCCTGATTGACAATGGACCCGATCGCTCTATGCCTAGAGCTAGTTTATATCCTCAAAATGTCGATGATCTAGCTGACAATGCTTTTTGGGAGCATGATCTAATTCTCTATAATTTTGTGATGGATTACCATGAGGCTCAGGCAGCAAATCCTCAGTGGTTAGAGGAGCTACAAGAGCGGGGCATTAGCTATGAGAGCATCCAGCCTCTAGATTTGGATATCAGAAATTTTCGGCGGGGATTTTGCAAAATATTGGATTTGGAATCTGCGATCGAACTTTTCAAGGTTTTCTATTCTCTTTGTCTCACCAGCGATGAATTTGCCAGAGCGGTGATTTCTCTACAATTTGATGAGAATTTTGCCCTTTATATCAGCAAAGTCACCGGAGATTACAACTGGAATCATATTGTCACCAACCGCCACCCGATGGCTCCCAATAGCCCCTTTGCTGCGGCTAGAGATCTCTTCATCCACGGCATGATCAACGAATATCTCTACCACTATTTAGATCTGAAAAAACAAGCTCAATATTTATAGCGTCAAGATTATAAATCTAATATTTGCTCCGCTACCAAGTTTAGTTCTGGAAAAGTGCAGGAGATGAGGCGATCTTTCTCCCGATAAGTAGTCATTTGATAAGTGCCATTTTCATCTAATGAGAAAATAAAAACCGCAGGCACTTTGGGGTTACCTAAATAATCTCTACTGCCCAAGGCTAAATAATCCACAATCCAATACTCAGGAATACCCAAACGCTGATATTCATCTAGTTTATCAATATAATCATCTTCCCAATTCGTGGAGACAACTTCTACTACTAATTGTGGGGGTTCAACTAAAGCAGAGTGAGCAAAGGGATCAGATTGCCAGAGAGTTTTATTTACTACAGTTACGTCAGGGTGTCGCCCTTGTTCTCTCCCTTGTGAAGTTAATGTCCTGATCATGAATCTGCCAGATACTCTATAGTCGAGGGAGAGGCGATCGATCTCTTTATCAAACTGTTTGACTAGAAAATCTGCAATATCCTCATGCAGTCTTATCGGTAGTATTTTCACAATCTCTCCATTTACAAACTCATAGCGACCTTCTTCATCGGGAAGATTCTTGATGAATTGCTCGAAGGTAAGTATTTCCTGATGTTTGGCAGTAGTTAGGGTCATGGCTTTGCCTTGGGTATATCTTTAAGCTATCTAGCTACCATTTTAATATATTGTCTAACAACCGAACCTGTCATAGAAAAAGTTAGGGTTCTTTGATCGATCGCTTCCATCCAAAATTTATTTCTCAGGGAAGATATAGCCTATTGGTTCTGCTTAGTCAGCGATACTTTGGAGAATCAATCTTTCCTGTAGGGATTTATTTAACCAGGACATGATCAACGAATGTCTCTACCATTATTTAGAGTTACAAAAACAATCTCGACCGACCCAACTTAACTTTTAAGAGTTATTACGCAAAGAATCCCAAGTGGGAGGAATTTCGGCTGGATTTTGACAAATAACTGGCAACCAAGAAGCACAGGGAAATTGGTTTTCGATATCTTGCAACTTCTCTCTCGCCTCTCGAACTGATAAATAGAAAGATTTACCCCCAGCAAAGGCAGTCAGAAAGTGTTTTAAGAATTCTTGAGCAACTAAATCAGGTACAGGTTCTCGCATAACAATAATTTGGGGAATGTGTAGGGAAGCAAGTTGATTGGCTAATCCTAAACCATCACAGGAGTTAAAGATTGCAATCTGTAAACCTCGTTCGATCGCAGTTCTTAACCCATTCTTCAACTCAGAAATTGTAACTTTATCCGCATCATTAATATAAATACAACCATTGCTACCATCCACTTCACTAGAACTATGACCAGAGAAACAAAGGATATCCCAGCCTTGTTCATCCCATAAATATTGATTTAATTCTTGGCGATCGGGTTTGATAACAAAGGATATTTCTGCATTTATTTGTGCCAGTATCCGCTTGTCTTGATCAATGTTAATTCCTTTATCATCGCCTAAAATCGACAAGATTCTGATTTTATTTCTAGCTAAGATAGTTCTGGGAATATGATCGTAAAAAGATGACCCTATCGAAATTTCTGCTTTGCGGTAAGCTTTGAAAAAATCCCATAAATACCAAGGTAACTGTCGTATACAAGTATTCGCTGACTGGATGATTATTCTAACTTCATCAGAACGATTAAATCTTTCTCGCAATACTCTATCGATTGGGGTAAATTGTTCGGTGTTGAGCCATTTATTTAGTTTTTCTTCTAATTCTTCGGCTAATTTAGCAAACTCTATCTTAGAAAAACGGGATACACTGCCTTGCTTTTTCTTGATTCGGCTATGTTTTAGGGGGCTTATAAAATCGCTATATTGTGAATGCCAACGATGATAAACATCAACCATTTCTATTGCTGGCGGCAAGGTTCCAGAATATTGAATTGGCAATCTATTAGTCCCTAACCAAATTTGAGCGGTGACAGAAAAACCTTTTTTAAAGTCGCCGAATTCTAGAGTAAGAATCACTAAATTAATTGTTATATTGAATGCCGCTTGACGATCAGCAATCGCTCTTATTTCTCGTTCATTAACAGGAAGATTCGTTACTGTATTACTTAAAACATTAATAATTTTTCCTATGTTAGAATTTTGCTCAACTTCCCTCTGGCGAGAGGCTTCTAATTGCTGGCGGTAAATAGTAATTTGGTCATCTTTGCCCTCAATAGTAGCTTGATATTTTTTCTCTATAGCTTGCAGTGCAAGTTCGTAGTCTTGGGTAAATTCCGAGTGAATTTTTTCTTTGTTGGTATCTGGAGGAATATTAACTCTGACAACTACAACCCCATCACCTTTATTCTCAATACTTTGGATTGTAAGCTCTGTATTTTCATTCTTAACTTGTACTTTCTGAAATGTATCAACAAAAACTTTCCAGTCGACACCATTGCGGAAAATTAAGTCAACAGTATCCAGCACCTCTTGAAAAAGTTTAGTGAATTCTCCGGGGGCAAAATTACCACTACTGGGACGGCGTTCTCGATTGTCAGTTCCAGGATAGGGATATTCTAAAAGATAAATAAATTCACTCTCGATATTTTCTATTTTGGTAGTGCTGTCGATGTTCCATGCTTCCAGACAAGCTCCGGTTAAATGAGCATTAGTAAAATCAGCACCAAGTGCCTGAGCTTGAGTCAGATTTGCTCCTACTAACTCAGCCCCGTTTAGCTTAGTTTGAACTAGATTAGCTTCCTTGAGATTAGCCTTGTTGAGAACTACGTTGGTCAGGTTTGCTCCTTGGAGATTTTCCCCAGCATAGTCTTTTTTATTACCTCGCCGAGTAACCAGTAAATCTCTCACAGCCTTTTTAGTTAGGATAGATTTGCCAACTCTAGCGAAGTCAATCTTTTTAGTGTTGAACCAGTTAGTGTGGGTTAGAGTTGCCCCTCGAAAGTCAGTATTTTTTAGGGTAGCACCCATGAAATCAGCTTCAGTTAAATTAGCTCCGCGAAAACTAGTGCCACCTATTGAACTAAAAGCAACAGCAATAATCCGAATAAAATCATGTTTTTCATCCCCAGCCAAAGCCCGCCAAGCTACAAACATACCCAGCCCCGCTATCGCTATCATTACCGCTATCGATATCACATGTTCAAGCTTTGTTAATAATTTGGCTATTACCAGTAAGGCTTCCACTACCACTACGGCTCCCACTACCGCTACCGCTACAGATATTGATCCTGCTAACGCTCCTGCTAACGCTCCTGCTAACGCTAACGTTCCTGCTCCCGCTAACGTTCCTACTAACCCTCCCGTTAACACCATCGTTCCTGCTAACGCTAAAGTAACTACTATGGGGGGATCAGTTCCATTCACCATTTTTCCAGCTACCGCTACTATCGAAACTACTCCAAATACCGCTATCCCAAACATGGAAATAGTAAAAGTAAAAAATAACCCCTTCAAAAAGCCTTGACGAACAGTGATAACGAAAAATACAACGAAAACCACTAAAACAATAATTCCCGGAATATAGCTGTATGTTTTATTAACATCCAATGAGAAGACAATTAATGACACCATGCTAGTTACTATAGAAATAATTACTCCTAGTACACATAGAATCAGTGAAATGATGAAGAGAAAGATTGTTTCACTGTGTTGTAACCCAGCTTTTACCCCCGTAAATTTTGCCCCCGTGAGGTCAGCACCCGTGAAGTTTGCCCCCCGGATATCGGCATTAGTAAAATTTGCTCCTACAAGATTCTGCTTCTTGAAAGAGCGCCCCCGGAGATTTTGATTAGAGAAGTTTTGAGGCATAGGTTTAGACTAAATAACAAAATTCCCTATAATAGCGTTATCTTCGAGTTCTACTTTGATACTAAAATTCTCTTCTGATTCTCCGCTAAATTCTAACTGCATCCAGTTATCCGTATCTCGTGCAATAGATTCTAGAAAAATATCTTCACTACATATAACCGTCAATCTTAGCCCAGAAGGCAGATAAATATTTTCACCAGTTGGATATAATCTTAAAATAATGTTAATTATTTGATCGTTTTCTGATTGACAACTTATAACTAAAGCTAAATTATGCTCTCCGAGAAGAAGTTCCTTAACTCCAGTAATACTAATAGAGTTCTTTTCTGTTTCTTTAGTCCGGGAACGTGGTGCATTAGAATATCTAAAAGCTTGATCCCCTTGTAAGATACTTAAATAATTTTCTAAGGTTTGAAATCCTGACTCAAGAAGACTATCAATATTTTTCAACCAATTATCTAATTTTATCCTTTCAGGTATTGTTGTAGTAGCTATTGGGGCTATTCTTGCAGCTACGAGTACATGTTTAAGAATAGCTGATTCTATGCGATCAATGTAATCAATCAAAGTTTCGATCGGCTCCAATCTGGCGATCTCTATTTCTTGGGTCTGCGGATATGAGGCTGGATAAAATCCCAACAACTGTACCTTATTTAGTTTTTCCTCAAATTGCACGCCAATGTAAGCAATTCTATCCTCAGTTACTTCAACTGGCAAAGAAATAATTTTTTCTCCAAGTAAAACCGGACGGCATTCTAGCTTACCTAAATTAGGAATTACTAAATCTGCCACATCATGAAAACATCGTACTGCCGGATTCCAACTATTACCCATTTCTAAATCAGTTTCAATTCCCAACCATTCTAAAAAATTATGAGTCGCAAAAATAACAAGAGTATTTAAGTAAACTTGTTTACCTTTTTGTGGAGTATCTTGTTCTAGAGCAAATTGACGGGCAATATTATGTTCTTGAGAATTAAGAGAGATTTCTATAATTTCATTTGGTGTATAAGTCATAATAATTTCTCCTACCCATATCCAAGCTCCAATGCTATGTTCTTTATAAGAGGAAAACAGTTTCTCTCTAATCTACTTTTAATAGTTTGAAGAGGTGCTTGGAGTTTTTGAGCAATATCTTCTAGAGTTAAACGAGGTTCAGACAAGAGTCTTAATTGTAGCAAAACTTGACAATTAATATCTGGACGGTTGCGAACATGACATCCACATAATTGGCAATCAGGGTCTGATTGGATATATTCTTGGATTTGCCTGCCGATCTTTTTTAATTCATTTACAAGCAAAGCTTCAATTCCACTTACTCTCGAATCAGGAGTCATATCTCCTATAGTAAGTGATCCTTCACCTTTCCCAATAATATCATCCATACTATAATCTTTAGGCGGTTTACCTCGTTTGACATCATGACAATCACGTTTAAGAATCATCACTACCCAGCTAATAAATTTCTTCCGAACATTAGCAGTTTCATTGAGGTTCTGGAAATCTGTTGCTTCTAAATTCAGATGGTATATCTGTGGAAATTTACTAATATTTCTTTTGACATCCTTCTCTGTTCTTGGTAAAGCTTTCTTGTAATAAGGTAGCCAACCTTCACCAAGATATCTTTTAACTTCCGGTAGATGGTCGATCGCTAGTGCCAGAGCCTCTGCCTTTTCTGGAGAGTGTAAGGCTTCTTGGATCAATTTACATAATGAGGCATTATCCATAGGGGCATAAATTAGAGTAGAAAAGAATACCCTGTATTATACCTTAAAGAGTATCCTTTAATCTCACCTATTATTACCTCGATACAAAATTAGTCAACTTCTACTCCACAATCAGCCCATCCCTTGCCACCTATATCGCCCAACAACCCACCATCAAAAAACTCCCCAAGCACCACCTCTCACACCTAGCCAACTGGATGCGACATTCAACTGACTGAAGAGCCATCACACGAAAGGATCAAGAATAGCTATATCGCAACCTTGAAAATCTTTGATATTTCGAGTAACAAGAGTTAATTGATGAACTTTAGCTGTAGCAGCAATTAGCATATCTGCTTGTGTGCGTGGCTTTCCTTCTGCTTGTAATTTACCTCTTATTTCCCCTGATTGTTTTGCTATTTCTTCTGTGATCGGCAGAACCAAACAGTCACTTTTGATAAACGTCTCCAGCCATCTTTGGATTCGCAAATTTGGCTTTGCTGCTAGTCCATAAGAAACTTCCTCAACTGTAATCACACTGAGGGCAACTTGAGATAAGCCTGATGCAAAGGATAAAACCGACGAATTAGGTTGAGGGCGTGCCAACTCACTGAGAATATTTGTATCAAATAGAAAGCGCATCGGTTTCCACAAAAGTATTCCTACGATCTTGACGAGGGGGAACCATCAATGTGTAATTTTCCTCAGTACACAATTTTTGTAACTCCTGCAAAGCAACTGCAACACTTGTTTGGTTTTGAATTTGGTTTTGAAGTTCTTGCCACGCCAAAAACTTACCATAGGATTCTGCTTCAATTACAACCGCTACGAGGCGATCGCGGTTGTAAATTAACTGTGGTTCTTTAAGCACCGAATGAATTAGCTCAGAGAATTTTTGTTTCGCCTCAGTAATTTTCCAGTTCATAATCTTAAATCTAAATTAGAGTCTATTTATAAAGTCTGGTTTTGCGCCCCCGGCGGGGGCGCCAAACCC
>CALRPI020000024.1:0-69656 GCA_943370025.1 Phormidium lacuna HE10JO
GCGCCCGCAACAACCTCCAGAATCTCAGATAATTTGTTCACAGTGCGTAAGTCCTAAATATGTTACGTTTATTCGACTATTCTGCTTCGACTTAAAAGATATTTGCCAAGTTCCTTTCCTAGAGAAATTGCCTCTCAGTGGTCAGTTGAACTCACCTTTACTAAATATTTTTAGCCACAATATTGGTGGGGATTTGATCAATACTGAGTTGATTTTTATTGATCCAGTATTGTTTGATTTTTTCATCGCCGTTTTTTCTTGCCCAATCAGAAAGCAGCTCTCGATCGCCTGCATAGTCAAAATAAGGAACCCCCATTCCACAGGAGGTCTGGACTAGATCGATCTCCAGATCGAAAATTTGTCTTGCCCCCGGTAAAGGCTGGAAATGAGCGAAAAGTTCTGACCATTCGCGATCGTTCTGGTGGATTACCCTTGCCGTACCATACAAGCGGAGAATAACTGGTTCTCCTTCTAGGGCACAAAACATGATCGTCATGCGCGGGTTTTCTTGGACATGTGCCGAAGTTTCATTGCCACTCCCCGTAACATTAAGCCAAATCACCCGGTTCTGATGCAGAACTCGCAAAGAATCCATGCCTTTTGGAGAAACGTTGACCCGACTATTGGCAGTAGCAGTCCCAACAAAGAAGATATTCTGGGCAACGATAAATTCAATTAATTGTGCAGAAAGTTCAGTATATTGTTTCCCCATATTATATTTTCTGAGATATTGATTAGGTATGGGCTTGCATGTAGGTGACTACAGCCGCCCACATGCAAGCTTCTGTATTTCCTTAACTCTTTTCGATTATTGGCTCAGGATTTGGTTTTGTATACCAATAAGCCCAAGCAATTAAAACAAACTGGAGCGGCAACCTTAACCACAAAACCGTGGGACTAAATTCTGGAAAAAGTTGATGATTAACTGCCATATGAATGTTAGCTGGGAAAACTGCGAATAACAAGGCGATTAGTCCCCAGCCTGCTAGGGAAGTAAATTTAGGGATTAGCAATAACAATCCTAGTGCTATTTCACATAATCCGCTGAGATAAACCAGAAATAGATGCCAAGGCAGATAAGGCGGCATGATTTTCAGGTAGAAGCCACTATTGATAAAGTGATTTAGCCCAGCTAAGACAAAGAAAATTGCCAGCGTATACTTGAGAATGATTTTAGTTTTTTGCATGTAATACACATTAGAATAGCCGTTTTTGTTCAGGACTTATATCAAACAGGATAGCAGCAATTCTAAGTATAGAAATAATGTTCGATCGATAGAATCTGGCAACCTCTATAGCGATCCTAAATGGGTTGAGAACGGCTCTCCCTCCGGGAGAGCCGTTCTCAACCCTCTAAAATTCTAAATTCATTTAGGGTAACCATAGCAGTCCTAAATCATTTTCTAACAGTTGCCAAGTAAACTTGCTTTTAGTAAATGGTTTCACCTGCCGAAGGCAGGTGAAACCATTTAGGATCGCTATATATATACGTTCTACAATGGAAATTACTAGGTTCATAATGCTACACTTGCTCAATAGGCATGGTATTTACACCAGAGGTTTTCCTGATGGAAGAGATATTTCTGCAAATGCTATGCCCTCCTTTATTTACAGCACTTTGCGTTCAAATGAGGCACACCTCGAATATTGAAGGTCTTAGTTAATGTTGGGTTTGAGAGTGGGTGGCTGTAGCCACCCACTCTCAAACTGCTGTAGTAGTGGCAAAAAAGTAAGAATTTCCCTCGCGCATCCTGACCTTTGTAGGACTACCCTTGATTCAATGCCGATTCTGTAAAAGGTTTAATCACTAATAGGATTTAAGCACTGCCAACGAATTATAAATAGTTGTGGAAGTCTTTGCGGGCTTCGACGACCCTCAGCCCGCAAAGACCTCCAAATGCGTAAGTCCTAACTAATCTATTACCCCCATCAAATATCATGCTCCATAATCAGACTCAGCCCCTCAATTCCCCCACCATCCATAAATTAGCCAATGGGTTGACCATTGTTGCCGAGCAGATGCCTGTAGAGGCGGTGAATCTAAATATCTGGTTGCCGGTGGGTTCGATGGTGGAAACCGATGCGATTAATGGCATGGCACATTTTTTGGAACATATGGTGTTTAAGGGAACTGACCAGTTGCAGATGGGGGAATTTGAGCAACGGATTGAGGAAATGGGAGCAGTGACTAATGCGGCCACTAGCCAAGACTACACCCATTACTACATCACCACGGCTCCGAAGGATTTTGCCGAGTTAGCTCCCCTACAACTAGAAGTAGTCCTGAATGCGACGATCCCCGAAGAGGCTTTTCATCGAGAGAAACTAGTGGTACTAGAAGAGATTAATCGCAGTGATGATAACCCTCAGCGCCGCATCTATCAAAAAGCGATCGCCCTTGCCTGTGCTGAGTTGCCCTACCGTCGCCCTGTGTTGGGACCACGGCAGGTGATTGAAAACCTCCAACCGACACAGATGCAGGAATTTCACCGCCATTGGTATCATCCTGCCATGATGACTGCTGCGGTGGTGGGAAATTTACCCGTCGAGGAGATGATTGAGATCGTCACCAAGGCTCTGGATCAGGGCGATTATCCTTCCCAGCTACCCCAAGCCCTAGGAGAATTTATCTCTGAAACGCCTTTTGAAACTATTGTTCGCCAAGAATGTACCGATGATGGAATTCAGCAGGCTAGATTGGTTATGGTGTGGCGAGTACCGGGTTTTCAGAACCTTGCCCAAACCTATGCCCTCGATGTGCTATCGGTAATTCTGGGGCAGGGCAGACTTTCACGGTTATTTCAAGAATTGCGGGAAGATAAGCAACTTGTGACGCAAATTGGGGTGAGTAATATGACTCTCCAGTGGCAGGGGGTATTTTATATTGGGGCGCAGTTGCCAGTGGAAAATATTCCTGTAGTAGAAGCAGCGATCGCCCGCCATATGGAAAAGTTACAAAATGAATTAGTGACGATCGCCGAAATGGAACGAGTCCGGACTCAGGTGGCGAATAGGTTTGTGTTTGGCAATGAACGTCCTAGCGATCGGGCGGGACTTTATGGCTACTATCAATCTTTGATGGGAGACTTGCAACCCGCCATGAACTATCCAGAAATCATTAGGTCTCTAACCCCAGAAGACCTGCAACAAGCTGCCCAAAAATATCTCAACCCCAAAGCCTACGGTATCCTCACCGTTAAACCAACGTAGCAGGGTGGGCATTGCCCACCATTCATTGACTAGTATCCTAGATAATTCATTCACATTGCGTAAGTCCTATTTTTGACTAACTGGATTAACCCAAGTAATTCTTGCTAAATTAAATACAAACCTTAAGCTTGGAGGTTGGAGAGAATGGTAAATGTTATGCAAATGGGAGAGATGGGAACGGAATTGTCGGCAATAGTAAGAGAGGTGAACGATCGCCAGACCCAAATTGTCATCGAGTCGGCGGGTCAGCCTGTGGTGGCAGTGGTTCCCTATGGTTATTTGATGAATTTACTGGAGGCGTTGGAAGATGCGATCGATAGTAATTTACTCAAAAATGCTGTGGCTAGTAATGATAAATTTTTCAGCTTTGAGGAAGTAGTTGAGGCACATAACCAAGCTCATGATGTAGAGGTGCAAGTAGAGGATTTCATAAAATAATGGGCGATCGCTATAGTTAGTTTTGCTATTTGGTTTTGTGGTGGGCAGTGCCCACCCTACTTAGATTCTATTAGACAAATTCAACTAGGTCGTAGACTTCAGCAAGGGGGATTTGCAGGTCGATCGCATTCATTGCTAAAACTGCATCAAGATTTTCGTATTCTCTCAACAGCCAACCAGTCTGAGTTTTTTGATATTGAGCAACGTAGGGCTGATATTGCTCTACTAAAACATATTCTTGAAAATCAGGAATAGACCGATAATAGTCAAACTTTTCTCCTTTGTCATAGTTTTTCGTTGAGGCTGATAAAACTTCCATAATCACTAATGGATTAGTTACTGTAGTTCGATTATCACCCTCAAATACTGGCTGTCCCGGAATTACCATTACATCAGGATAGGTATATTCTCGATAGCGTGGTATCCACAAACGCATATCGTTCATATATATTCGATAGGCTTTACCCCGCAAGATCGATCGCAAATAGGTTACCAAGTTAATGGCAATCTGGTTATGTTCGGCGGTTCCCCCAGTCATCGGGACAATTTCTCCATCATGATATTCACTTCTAAAGGCAGCAACTTCTTCTAGTGCCAAATATTCTGAGGGGCTGTACGATCGTTTTTGGGTTTGGATGACCATGGCTTGTCTCTTCAGAATTGGTGCTACTTATAAGTATATGGGCAATGTCAGCCCTGCTAGGGATTGAAGCTCTCTGCCCAGAGAAAATATGGACCAAACCTTGAACCCGTGCAAAATTCACCTCCAGCTTCTTTGCCTTTGGGCGTGAGGTAGTGATTGCTATCTTTGATTTCGAGATAGCCCGATGTAACCAGTTTTTCCATTAGTGCGCTGGTCTTGATGCCTAGCTTTCGAGCTAGTTTCGATGAAGTTAACTTGGTTGAGGTATCATCATCTTCAGGTTTTTGATCGATTTTTGGCTCATTTTTTGGATCGATCGAAGGTATAACCTGCTCAAGAGAAGTTGGCATCACCCCCACTTTAGAGGCAATTGATTGAGTCTTGACAGTGATGGGAGGTACAACCCGTTCAAGAGAGATGCGGACTTCCTCACTCACTCTAATGATCCGTTGCGCCTCTTCGTAGGCATCTTTATAAAGTTCAGGGTCGTCGGTGCGGTGAATTAGTACTCCCATCTCATTATTGTTAACTTGGCTGAACTCGTACAAGTTAAGACTAGTGACTATGCAAAGTTCTTCATTGAGGTAGCACTTGGCATGAAGATTTTTGCAGAAACTGGTGCGAATATAGGAAAGCTCTTTCAACCAGCCAATTTCCTCTGGTTGAAGTTCGCTCTTGCCATAAACGATCCGCACATCTATTTTTAAGCGGTTCTTGTCTGACAAAAGTTCTTTCACCCGATCGTTGAGTTTCAAGAATGGACTGATTAAGATCAGCCTGTCCTTGGCATTTTTGATTAATTCTTCAAGAAAGTAGTTAGTCGCGCTGGTATTCAGAAATTTTGCCATGAGGGTATTTTGCTGGCTGGGATATTCAAGATCAACAACTGGATATTAAAACATCGTAGCTTTTTTAATTGCTATTTTTGAGATCATTCCCCAAAACCCTAAGGAAATTGGTAAAAGTATCTCTATGGCTTGCTTGATTGCAGTATCATCAATTATGCAATTCATCGAAAGTAACGAAAAATCATCGAAAAATAATAGTCATGGCATTAGTTGTCCAAAAATACGGCGGTAGTTCTGTTGGTTCAGTAGAGCGAATTCAGGCAGTGGCAAAGCGAGTCTGCCAAACAGTCAAGGCGGGAAATTCCCTCGTAGTCGTGGTGTCAGCCATGGGAAAAACCACCGATGGGCTGGTGAAACTTGCCAAAGATATTTCCAGCAACCCCAGCCGCCGCGAAATGGATATGTTGCTTTCCACCGGAGAACAGGTGACGATCGCCCTCCTCGCCATGGCACTGCAAGAACTAGGGCAGGATGCTATCTCCCTTACCGGGGCGCAGGTGGGCATTGTCACTGAAGCTGCCCATAGCAAAGCTAGAATTTTGGAAATTTCTCCCGATCGCCTAGAGCGCCATCTCCAAGAGGGGAAAGTTGTTGTGGTGGCTGGGTTTCAGGGGATTAGCAACACTGATGAATTAGAAATTACTACCCTAGGGCGGGGTGGGTCTGATACTTCGGCAGTGGCTCTGGCAGCGGCGATTAAAGCCGACTATTGTGAAATCTACACCGATGTTCCCGGCATCCTCACCACCGACCCCCGCCTCGTCCCCGATGCCCAACTATTGCGGGAAATTACTGCCGATGAAATGCTAGAACTCGCTAGCCTAGGGGCAAAGGTCTTGCATCCGAGAGCGGTAGAAATTGCCCGAAACTACGGAGTGGAGTTGGTGGTGCGATCGAGCTGGAGTGACGATCCGGGGACTAGGGTGATCTCGCCGCCAACCCAAGCCCGTCCCATGACTGGGTTGGAATTGACCCATCCCGTGGATGCGGTGGAATTTGACCTCGATCAGGCTAAGGTTTCTTTGTGGCGAGTCCCCGATCGCCCCGGCATTGCCGCCACCCTATTTGGGGAAATTTCTCAAGAAAATATCGATATAGATCTAGTTATTCAATCAATCCACGAAGGCAACACCAACGATATTGCCTGCACCGTGACTAGGGCAGAGGCAAACCGCACCGAGGCTGTGGCGATCGCCATTACCCCTCGATTGCAGGGTGCTGCCCCAACTCCCGTAGAAGTGATGGTGGAAAAAGATATTGCCAAGGTGGCGATCGCTGGAGCCGGGATGATCGGCAGACCGGGCATTGCCGCCCAAATGTTTACCTCTCTGGCAGAGGCGGGGGTAAATATCCGCTTGATTTCTACTTCAGAAGTCAAGGTGAGTTGTGTAATTGCTGAAAGTGATGCCGATCGAGCGATCGCTGCCCTCTGTGCCACTTTTGCTGTAGATAATTCGCCCTTGACGATTGCACCCCAGCCCCTAGGCAACACGCCCCCGGTGCGGGGAGTGGCTCTGGATCTCAACCAAGCCCAATTAGCCATCCGCTATGTGCCCGATCGTCCCGGCAGGGCTGCCCAGTTGTTCCATGCCCTAGCCGAGGCGAATATCAGTGTGGATATGATCATCCAATCCCAACGTTGTCGGGTGATTGAGGATCTGCCTACCCGTGATATTGCCTTCACTGTCCATCAAGGGGATGCCCTGTTAGCTCAGGAAGTTCTGAAAAAATTAGAGGGGATGCTGCCCTGTAGTCAAGTAGTGGTGAATGAAGCGATCGCCAAGGTGAGTATTGTTGGAGCTGGAATGCTGGGGCAGCCCGGCATTGCTGCCCGGATGTTTGCTGCCCTCGCCGCCGAGAAAATCAATATCTATATGATCACCACCTCAGAGATCAAGGTGAGCTGTGTAGTTGCCCAAGACCAAGGGATCAGGGCATTACAAGTAGTCCATGCTGCCTTTGATTTGGGGGGAGATATCCAAATAGAAGTCCCAGCTTAAATCTCACCCCGAATTTCTTCGACAATCCCATCCCGGAGCAAAATCTCCACATTGGTTTTCAGGACTAGGTTATCGCCGACCCCTAAGCTAAACATACTTTCCATCTGCCCAGTCACCACTTCCTGTCCCAATTCCAAGAGTTGGACTTGTTGGAGTTGTTGCAGCATTTGATTCTTCTGGTTCAACAGGTCGCCTTTGCCTTGGTTGACCTGAGATTGGATATTTTCAATCTGTTGCACCATCTGGGGTCCGGGGGGTTGGAGTCCGGTTTTTTGCAGTTCTGAAATTGCCCGCTGCCCTTGCATATCTAGTTGTTGCAGTTGCACATCAATTTGTTCTACCTGTTGTTGGAGTTGCTGTTGAAAATCTTCCTTCCAACGGGGAGTGACTACGGATTTGATATTAACAACTCGTTTTAGAGATAGCTGGGATTTATTGTCTTCCATAGGAGTTAATTGGTTTATTTCTGTGGGCAGAAACTTTGTTATGTCTGCCGGATCAAGATTATCGCAAATTTGCCCTGATTCCTGTTTTTTGCTGGAGGATTAGATGGCGGATTACCCTGTGTCAAAAAGAAATGATCTGGGGTTGCGAATATTCTCTGGTGGGGAATCCTTAGTAGGGCGATCGAGTTAGAGCGTTTGCGATCGCCCCTAACCAGTTAATCTGGCGTGAAATTTTCACAGGAGTGATCTGCTCTGAGGTCAAAGAAAGAGTGTGGGGATACAGCGGATAGTGCTTTCGCAAGACACATATAAAATCTTGCAAACCTCATACAGCATTTTGTGTTCAAATGAGACACACCACAAATATTGAAAGTCCTATCAATGTTGGGTTTGAGAGTGGGCTGAGGGTCGTCGAAGCCCACTCTCAAACTGCTGTAAGTCCGTATTTCACGGTGAAAAAGGTATAATGCAACTACCAGCACGATCGGGAGTGCTACTAACACCCCCGCCGCTTTCACTGGTAGTATTTTCACCTGTAAAGGGCAGGTTACTCACATGAATAATTTAACAGATTCCCATTGTGGTATCTCCAAGAGAGGGATCCATAATGTCTAGGTACGACGTAAAGAAAGACGAGACTCGTCATGGTGCGGTTAGTGAGGAGGATTGCTACAAAATGGCTGAGCGCAACCGATGGCCGTTAGTAGATATTGAGACGACCAATCAACCAATCCTGAAAAAAGATTGCGTTTTCAAGGGGGACAGACCCTTTCCCCCTCCATATCACGAAACTGAAACTGAGGACTAATATCATGGCTAAATCAAGAAAATGGATTGTTTTCAAAAGAGAATGGGGTGACAAGAACGGAGGGGATATTTGCCTAGGGAATACTCACGGCTTAACTAATATTCTTGACGAGCATTGGGACTTTTCTGGCGATGATTCTCCAGAACCGGGTTACAGATTTAACGAACGGGTTAGGGTCGAATCTCTCCACAATCCCGACAAGCACGGATGGAGCACCCACTACCACGAGAGCAACTGGAAAGTTGACCGGGTGGAAGAATATACCCCCGATGTGCCGATCGGCACTGAGTACACGACGATCGTAGTTTGTTGGTGTGTTTACGACCCGATCGATGCTCCTCTAATTCCAGTTAGCGATCGGATTGTCTCCCCCGATTCCTTTGGTGGCGATGAAGTGAAATATCAGGCATACCTAGCTTCTGGTGGTGATGTAGAAAAATACAATGCCATATTAGAATCCCAGAAAGTGAAGGCAACAATTTAACTAAGTAGCTGGTTGTAATTAAACATAAAATGTGGGATGGGCATCTTGCCCATCAACAGGCTAGAAGCCTATTCCACTATTAAATCAAGTTTCCCAGTTCGAGACCACTTATCTTCTCCAAGGCTTTGCTTACCGCTTCGCTGCGACTCTGTACCCGCAACTTCCAGTAAATATTTTCCAAATGCTTACGCACTGTGCTAGATTTTATTCCCAATTGCTGCGCGATCGCAGAATTATCCCATCCTTTAGTCAGACCTAAAAGCACCTGAGTTTCCCGACGGCTCAACCCTAGGTATACTAGAGCCTTGAGAGAAAGAGGTTCTTGCTCTTCTAGCAATAGCAAGTATTGTCCGGCTGCTCGATCGGGGACGAGACGCAGAATTAATTTTTTACCCGCCAGTTCGATGGTTAAGGAGAGCTGAGAAGAGGGAAGCTCAAGGGGTGAATGGAGGCGATCGACTTGATGGCGAACCCAACTGCTGACAAAATCTGGTAGTTGTCCCGCAGTAGAGACACCGGGAAAATAGGTTTGCAAACATTGAGCGGTTTCTGCACTCATCAGTTGCACTCGTAAATCTTTATCTAAAACAATGACCTGCAATTGCTCTAAAGATTGCTGAAATTGCTTTGCTTGCTGCTGAGTTTTGTGGAAGGTGCGGGCATTCTCGTATGCCTGCACTAGGTGAGGTCGCAGCAGGTTCAACAGCAGCCGATCGCGCTCACTAAAAGTCCATTGTTCTCGATGCAGACCAAAGCAAACTGAGGGGACTTCCTGCGGGGGCATTCCGGGGCGGTGCTGGGTTTCGGTCAGGAAAAGGGTCATTTGGTCTGCAACACCCATGACCCGTAAAAACTGCTGGTAGAATCCCTCTAACCGATAGAGTTGTTGCTGAGTGATAAAGTCTGAAACCTTATAGGCTCCCCCTAGAGTTTTCGAGAAATTCTGGGCAACAGGATGCTCAAAAAAGTGAGCCTTTGCAACCTCCTCCAACTGGCTCTTGTGACGATTTACCAAGGCATGACCGGAATGAGAAATAGAAATAGAAAAGTTATCCCCTTGTTGAGAATGGAACGATGGACCATAGATATCTGAGGGCACAAGGCGATCGATGGCATGAGCTGAGTGGTCTAGAAAGGTTTCCATATCCACAAAACTGTAAAGCTGCTGAATGGTTTGGAGAAGTTTCTGAACATCTTCTGGCTCAAGTTGCTGCATGGTCATAATTTAAGAGCCACGATCAAAGCTGGGGAATTTCTTGCGATTAAAGGATATCCAATCTTACTCTTGCACTTTTTGTTAGTCATGATTTGTAACGATCGCGTAACAAAGGACTACGGCAAATGACGTATTGCACTTCAAGTTGATCTTAAAGTAACGTGTTGAAAACAAGGGGATATGGAATTTGAGGAAATTCCAGCACTCATGTCTGCCTCCTATGGTTCGGGAATTGAGCCTTAGTAACTAGTGCTCGAAAAATATCACATTTATCTTGGTACTATCCCTATGGAAACGATCTTTTATGCTGACCTGTTAGGAACATTTGCTTTTTCTATGACAGGAATAATTGCTGGTATTCGTCATCAGATAGATCCCGTTGGAGCCTTTTTCTTGGCTTTGGTGACGGCAATGGGAGGTGGAATCATCAGAGATATGCTGCTAGGAGTACCATCTAGCACATTCAATAATCCGTCTTATCTAACTACAGTTTTTATCGGTTTTCTTGTTACTTATTCATTCACAAACAAAATTAAGGAGATGTATCAAAAGGAGATTTATCAAATTTTTCTTTGCCTTGATGCATTTGGGCTGGCAATTTTCACTCTAATTGGCGTAGAGAAATCTATGTCACTAAATATTCACTTTTTTGGATGTATTCTCGCAGGAACTTTGACTGCTGTGGCGGGGGGAGTAATTAGAGATGCGCTCATTGGTGATTTTCCTTTTATATTTCACAGGGAAACTTATGCAGCATCGTCTTTATTAGGAGGAACTATCTTTTATTTTGTATATAAATTGAATTTTCTACCTCTTATTTGGAATATTTTACTGTCTGCTGCATTAATTTTGGGGTTGCGTTTATGGGGGCTGAGAAAAAATATTCATCTGCCGGTGCCGCGTTTTTATCTTTAATTTCTCTTGTTTTCGTTTGCTATAGAACCTACGCATCACCGATCGAGAGGGTTTGGCATTTGCGGATTAAACTCCGACAAAAAATCGTCGTCCCCGGCGCAAATGCGAAACCCCTACGCCAGAATTATTAACTGATAGTAACAATACGAGCATAAGCTCTTCCCACACCTATGTTTACCCGCCAGTTTCTGACTCAAGCCTCCCTAGGCTTAGTTCTTGCTCTAGGTTTTGTGCCGCCAACTCTAGCCCAGATTGTCCCCAATGGTGCGGGGACTGTGGTTAATCCCCAAGGGAACCAGATTAATATCACTGGGGGAACACAGGCGGGGGGGAATCTTTTCCATAGTTTTCGGGATTTCAATGTCAATTCTGCTCAGGTTGCCAACTTTTTGAGCAATCCTCAGATTCAGAATATTCTTGCAAGGGTCAACGGGGGGAATCCTTCTTTTATCAATGGTTTGCTGCAAGTCACGGGGGGAAATTCTAATTTATTCTTGATGAATCCTGCTGGGATAGTTTTTGGACAGGGATCTAGTCTGAATGTGCCAGCGAGTTTTACGGCAACAACAGCTAATCAAATTGGGTTTGGCAATAATTTATTTAATGCTTTTGGAGATAATAATTTCTCGGCTTTGATTGGGAATCCTGATAGTTTTCTCTTCACTACAAACCAAGCTGGAAGTATTGTCAATGCTGGGAATTTATCGGTGGCACCGGGGCAGGGGATTAGTCTGATTGGGGAAAATATTGTTAATACTGGCAATATAAATGCTGGAAATATTACCCTAGCGGCTGTACCGGGAACGAATCGGGTGAGGATTTCTCAACCGGGGCATTTATTAAGTTTAGAAATTGTTCTTCCTGTAGATTCTGTGATCACTCCTTTGGATTTGCCTAGGTTACTGACGGGATAGGGTTTACCGGGAATTAGTAGTAATGGGGAAACGGTGCAAGTTGCGGGGGTAAATGTTCCCACGGGTCAAGGGATAAATATCACTTCTGGAAATCTTGGTACGGGTTCTCAAGGAGGGGTAATTAATGTTCTGGGTGACAGGGTTGCCCTAGTGAATGCCAACCTAAATGCTAGTGGAATTAATGGTGGGGGAACTATTCGAGTTGGTGGGGAATATCGGGGCGGGGGAGTTAATCCGTTTAATTCTCGGATCACCTATGTGGATTCTCGTTCTTTTTTGAATGCCGATGCGGTTAATTCTGGTAACGGAGGCAGGGTAATAGTCTGGGCTGATGATACCACTAGGTTTTATGGAAATATTTCTGGCAGAGGAATAACGGGCAGTGGGGGATTTGTTGAGGTTTCGGGGAAGGTAAACCTCGCTTTTGATGGGCGGGTGGAGTTGCCGGGGGCTAATGGGTTAAATGGAACTTTGTTGCTGGATCCTACGGATATCATAATTCAAGCAGGGTTGGGGAATGGGGATGGATCGCTTCCCAATATTGCTATAGGAACTCTACCGGATCCCATGACTATTTCTGCTGGGGCTTTGGCAGCTATAGCTCCCACCACTGCTGTAGATATTCGAGCAAGTAACAATATTACTTTCAATGTCCCGGTGACTTTTGCGGCTTGTACTACAGGTACTTGTGGAGCAATTTCTTTCATTGCGGGGGGAATATTTAATACTAATGGGAATGATATTACTGCCGTTGGCAGAGACTTCCGAGTTGCGGCGGGGAGCATAATAGCGAGGGATATTAATACTTCTTCTTTTACAACTCTTAGAAATGGGGGCAGCGTGAATTTGCTTACTAATAATGGAAGTATCACTACAAGAGATATTAATACTGGGTCTGTTGTGATTGGCGCACCTACGGGGAATGGGGGACAAATTGATCTGAATGCGTTTAATGGGAATATCAGTGCGAGGGATATTAGTTCGGGAACGGGGACGGATAGTGGCAATGCGGGTCTGGGGGGAAATATTCTGATCTCTGCTCCCAATGGTAGTTTCAATGCTACTGGGAATGTGGATAGTCGATCGGTCACTTTTGGAACCCCAGTAGCTGGTAATTCTAGCGATGCAGGCAATATCACCATCAATGCTCAGAGTATAAGTGTGGGAACTGCTCTACCTAATACGGGGATTATTGCTGCCTATTCCTGCGCAGATCGAGGTTCTTCTGGGAATGGGGGAGTAATTGATCTTCGGGCAACGAATGGGGGTGTAGATTTAGCTGCTCTGTTTACGGTAACTGGGGCATCTAACACTCCAACTAGTACTTCAAGAAATGGAGGTAATGTCTTTATTGATGCTACTGGGGATATAAATATTAGGGGAGTATCGGGAACACTTTCTCCGACCCTTGGAGGAACATTATTTCCCATAGCTATTTATACTCGTTCTGCATCGACTGGCAATAGTTCTGGTAATGCGGGTAATATCACAGTTAATTCAAGTGGTGGTAGCTTCACCTCTAGTTTCCTTGGTCAAATAAATAGTAATTCTTCTGTAGGTACAACAGGAAATTCTGGCAATGGAGGTAATATCAGTATCACTGCTCAAAATGTAAGTACTGGTGGTATTACCTCCGAATCCCAAGCTACTACAGGGGATTCTGGGAATGGGGGGAGGATTACAGTTACAGCTACTAATGGCAATATTAATGCTAACTCGATTGGTAGCGGGTCTTTAGTTCTCGGTAGTCCTGTTGCTGGAACTGGTGGAAATGCTGGAAATGGGGGAGATGTTCAACTTACAGCAACTAATGGCGGGATTAATCCCTTAGCAATAATCGCTGATAGTTTATCCATCGTAAGTGGTAATTCTGGAAATGGGGGAAACATTACCCTTGATTCAACAGGCAATATAACTTTAGATGGCGTGCCGCTTCTGGCCAATCCTTATTATAGTTCGACTCTATCACTTACTACAGCTTCTCTTTCAACTACTGGAAATTCTGGGCTTGGAGGTAATATCAGGATCACCAGTCAAAATATAAATGCTCGTGATATTTACTCCAATTCCCATACTACTACTGGGAATTCTGGGAATGGGGGGAGGATTGCAGTTACAGCCACTAATGGCAGTATTAATACTGACCTGATTAATAGCGGGTCTTCCGTTGGTACTGGTCGTGCTGGCAATGCTGGGGCTGTTGAATTTAGAGCAACTAATGGTGGTATTAATGCCTTAGCAATAGTCGCTGATGCCATATCCAACGGAATATCCAACGGAAATGGCAATTCTGGGAATGGGGGAAATGTTACCCTTGATTCAACAGGTGATATAACTCTAACTGGTGCAAGTAATCCTAGGATTGGTCCCGCACGTGGTGCTTACGGTACTTCGATTATATCACTTACTTCACTTTCTTATTCAGTTGGGGGGAATACTGGGCGTGGAGGTGATATCCGTATCGCCGCTCAAAATGTAAATGCTCGTGGTATTGCCTCTCATTCCCACGTCATAGGTTCTGGTAATAATGGAAGTGCCGGAAATATTAATATTTCCGCACCTACTGGTAGCGTAACTACTGATCTAATTGATGCCAATATGTATACTGACACAAACAGTAATTTTCCCAACGCAGGTAGTAATTTTGGTAGTTCGGCAGGCAACATAGATATTGAGGCTCAAGATGTGAGGACTGGTGATGTTACGGCTTATGCCAGTGTATCAAACTTAAGTGGAGTTATGAGTCCTTTTCTCGGTTCAGGTAATGGGGGTAATATCAATATTACTGCTACTAGGGGCAACATTAATTCAGCATCCTTAGCATCGAATAGTTTTAGTAATTTTTCTTCGTCGGGAAATGGCGGGAATATTAATCTCAGGGCACTTAATGGTAGCATGACTACTGGCGGACTTATTAATGCCACCACATATGTCTCAACAGGTAGTAATTTTGGTAGTTCGGGAGGTAATATAAATATTCAGGCTCAAGATGTAAGAACTAGTAGTGAGGTTGCATCTTATGCCAATGGATTCAACCTAGGTGGTGTTACAGGTTTTTCTGGGAATGCAGGTAATGGGGGTAATATCGATATTACTGCTACTAGGGGTGACATTAATTCAACAAATTTATTAGCGGATAGTCGAAGTGATCTTTCATCGGGAAATGGCGGAAACGTTAATCTCAATTTACCGACGGGAAATGGCGGGAAAATTAATCTCAATGCACCTAATGGAAGTATTACTCTATCTGTAATTAATACTCAATCTGGCGATAATATTACCTTCATAAATCGCAGTGCTGGGATAGGAGGAAATATTAATGTTAATGCTGGAAATTTATTTTTAGTTAGTAGTCCAGTCGTAGGTATATATAGCATTGTTACTAGAGGAGGATCAGGTGATGGCTCAATTAATATTACTCATGGGGGTAGCACTAACGTTCCCTTCCTAGTTGGTAGTGCCACCAACAACGGGACTCTTGGTATTATCAGTAGTGGCAGTGGAGCTAACACAATAAATAACTTAGTTGTTCCCGTCCCCCCCGCCGTCAACTACTACGGCACAAACATCACCATCAGAACCACAGCCCCTACTCCGCCCCCCTCAATACCGACTCCGCCCCCTACCCCCCCAGTTTCTCCTCCTGTAACAATACCTGAACCGATCGACCCTAACCCCCCTCGCACCCCAGCCCCTGTAGTTGTTGGCACACCACCTCCCATCCTCATCCCTGCAACCACCCCCCTTCTCTCACCTATTCCAACTCCCCAAACTCCTCCACCAACAGTAGTTGTAACCCTTCCTGTAGTCCCGACCATAACAATCCCAACTCTCCCCCCATCGCCACCACCCGTTCCCCCGGCTCTAGTGCTCGATCGACCAATTCTTGATCCCACCTCCCCCGGTGTCCAATCCCCCATCTCCCTAACTGCCGCCAATTCAGATATCCCCATCATCGACAGAATCCCCGTCAACAACCTAAATGACAGGATTCGCCTCCTAGACGACCCTTTCAAAGAAGAATTCCAACTCTACACCGGACTTGCCGATGAAATCGCCACCCTCGATGTCAACCAGGCACAAGACATCCTCAACCGGATCACCAGACAAACCAACGTCAAACCAGCCCTCATCTACGTCTTCTTCTCCCCCGCCAACGACACTGCCGCCAATAACCGCTCCGTCAGCTCCGCCCGCAGCCAACTCTTCCGCAACCCCAGCGATACCGACGTACTAGAAATTGTCCTTGTCCCCCCCACTGGTGATCTTGTAAGAGTCAGATATAACGGCTTAACCCGCCCCCAAGTTCTCCAATCTGCCGGAGAACTGACCAGAGGCGTTTTCCGCAGGCACCTTGTCTATGCCAACGCCTCCAAGCGGATGTATGACTTGATTATTTCTCGTCTCGAAGAAGACCTGAAAAGACTGAAAATTGATAACTTAGTCTTTCTCATGGATAGAGGATTAAGGTCAATGCCGATCGCCGCCATGCAGAACAAAGATAATCGATTCATCATCGAAGACTACAGCGTTGCTTTGATGCCCTCATTGACCCTGACCGATACCACCTATAGTTCCCTCAAAGATTCCCAAGTTATGGCAATGGGAGCCGATCGCTTTGTAGTTGACAATCTTCCACCTCTGCCCGGAGTTCCAGTAGAACTCAAAGCCGTCAACCAAATCCGAGGCGGCAACATCTTCTTCAATGAAAACTTCACCCTGAGTAATCTCCGCCAAAACCGCAGTCCAAACCAGAGAATAGTCCATCTCGCCACCCACGGCTCCTTCTTAGGAGACAAAACCAACTCCTACATCCAACTCTGGGAAACCGAACGCCTCACCCTCGACCAAATCCGCACCAACGGTTTTGGCACTCCCCCAGTGGATCTATTAGTCCTCAGCGCCTGCGAAACCGCCCTAGGAAATACAGATGCCGAACTAGGTTTTGCCGGGTTAGCCGTTACCTCTGGAGTCAGGTCAGCCCTAGCCAGCCTCTGGCAAGTCAGCGATGCAGGCACAATGGGCTTAATGACAGAATTTTATCAACAATTGCAGGTGACAACCACCAAATCCGAAGCACTCAGGCAGGCACAACTAGCAATGCTCCGGGGAGAAGTGCGCTTAGAGGGCGGCAGTTTAGTCACACCCAAGGGGAATTTTACCCTGAATGAGGAGTTGCAGAAATTGGGAGACCGAAAACTCCAGCATCCCTATTACTGGAGCGCCTTCACCATGATTGGCAATCCTTGGTAATACCAAATTAAAAAAATGGTGAAACCATTTTTTTAATTTAAACCCCTACTCAGTAGCGTGCGTTAGCGGAGCGTAACGCACGGATAACTAGAGCATGAAACGGGTGCGTTACATTTCATTAACGCACCCTACTGGACTGACGTTAATCTAGGCTTGGTTTAAGCTAAGCAAACATCTCATTGACTAGACTCTGGTAGCGATCGGTGACCACGGGGCGGCGCATTTTCAGGGTCTGGGTTAACATCCCATTTTCCATCGTGAACGGCTCCGTAATTAGACGAAATACCCCGATGCGATCGTCCACCCTATAGCCGGGGCGATCTTTCACTTCTCGGTTCAGTTCTTGGCGAAATAGATCCTGCACTGGCTTACTAGTCAAATCTTCTGGTAGATTTAAGGTCAAATTCTGCTGGTCTGCCCACAGCTTCAAGGCATCTTGGTTAGGGACAATCAGAGCACCTAGGGAGCGCTGATCCTGCCCCACGAGCATAATTTGATCGATGTAGGCACTCCGCAGACAGGCATCCTCAATGGGTTGGGGTTCAATATTTTCGCCGTTGGTGAGGACGATCGTATCCTTTGCCCTGCCCGTGATCACAATATCCCCAGCCGGGGTGATCATCCCCAAATCTCCAGTATTGAACCAGCCTTGGGGATCGATCGCCTTCTCGGTTGCCTCCGGTTTTTGGTAATAGCCCCGCATGATCTGATAACCCCGGATCATCACCAGACCCTTAGCTCCTTGGGGCAGGGTTTGGAAAGTTTCGGGGTCGACAATTTTGGTTTCTGTACCGGGCATGGGCAAGCCCGATGCCCCTCGCAGATTGTGCCAAGGGCGGCGCACATGGGTGACGGGGGAAGTTTCTGTCAAGCCATAACCGACAACGATCGGGAAGCCGATAATCTCAAAAAAATCCTCTAGGTGCATCGCCAGCGAGCCGCCGCCACTGACAGCAATTTTTACCCGTCCGCCAGTGGCTTGGAGAATTTTCTTATATACGATCGCATTCCCTAGGCTATGCAGAGGGGCAAGCAATCCCGCCGTAATCCCCGCCAGCAATTTTTCCATCCCACTCGGATTCAGGTTAGTCAACTCTAATCCAGTGGCTAATCGCTTGGCTTTGATATAGCTCCGGCTCCAGCCGAGGAAAGTATTCACCAATTTTTGTTTCTTCGCGGGTTGTTCCCGCAATTGCCGCTGCACTCCTTCGTAGATATTCTCCCAAAGCCGAGGTACACCCACCATCAAGTGGGGTTGATACTGCTTCAGGTCAGCCTTGATATGGCGAATATTGGTATAGATTTGGGTGCAACCCTGAGAAAGGACAAAATATTCACAAGCCCTCTCGTAGGAATGCCAACTAGGTAGAATGCTCATAAAGAGATCTCCCGGCTGGAGAATGATCGTTCCGCCAAAGGTATTCACTTGGTGCAGTAAATTGCCGTGGGTCAGCATCACCCCCTTGGGTTGGCCAGTAGTTCCCGATGTGTAGATCAGGGTGGCGAGGGTGGCGCGATCGGCAGTGGTCAGTTGCAAGGGATGGTTTGCCCCGGCTGCCATCAGTTGGGAGAAATTTAATACTTTGACTGGCAAATCTGTCGGTGGTTCTTCCTCCGTGAGCAACACGACTAAGCTCAGGGGTAGATCCAGCAATTCTGGTAATAGTTTCTTCAGGGTTTTCAAGTCTTCGATCACCAAAGCGTTACTGCCGCTATCAGCCAAAATATACAAAAGTTCTGCCCGCTCTGCTTGAGAACTCCGCACCGCATTGGCGGCTCCGGCTGCCATAATCCCCTGATCGGCGATAAACCATCGAGCGCTGTTATCGGCAAACAAGGCAATTCTGGCAGGAGTTTGGGCATCCTTGGGGGTGAAGTCTACTCCACTAGCTTGCAAACCTGCCGCAAACTGTCTAATCTGTTGCCACATCTGGCGAAAGGTAATCTTGATGGGGTTTTCGGCGTGGTGGTCATCGAGGGCAGGAATATCAGCAAATTTCTCGGCGGCACTCTGCCACACTTGGGAGAGACAGTGGGCAGATTGGTACGTGGCAATCAGGTTCCGGAAGTTCTGCTGTTCTTCAGGAAACTGACTCAAGGCATGGAAATCAACTAGGGTTTGGGGTGACATGACAAGGACTCCTACGGTATTCTTAGTTACTTATTTAACCGTAATTTGCTTCCTTGGTGGTGAGGGTTGTTAATGGACAGTTACAATTCTGGCAGATGAATTTCCACAAAGAACAAGGGAGGAAATAGCAACTATGTTGGGACTAGGAGATTTGACCCAAACAAGATTTTATCAAGAGGCTTTCAGTGAAGGTCGCCAAGAAGGTCGCCAAGAAGGTCGTCAAGAGGGAGAGTATTTAGCAAAATTGGCAACTATTAGGCGGTTAGCGGGGCTGAACTTGTCATTGGAATTGATTGCTCAGGGGGTAGAAATGTCTGTAGTAGAAGTAGAGAGGGCGATCGCCTCAGACGAAGACGACATCGAAGCTGAAGGAGAACAACCAAGCAACATCACAGATGATCGAAATTAGCCCAAGGATTACCTCAGGGAAAGATATTCTCTCCCTTGAAGCTACCAATATTTTTGCCTGATAAGTAGATAGGAACTTCTGTAGTAGCGTCGAAAATTTGGCATTCTTGATAGTTCGATCGCTCCCCTTCAGAATTATGATCAGGCTGACTATAAACCTCAATTTGTCGCTCTGGTAAATTCACAATCCAATAAACAGGAATCCCCGCTCGTGCATAGATGCGTTTCTTGATATTTCGATCGCGCTCCAGACTAGAATCTGCCACTTCAATTACTAACTCCACATCTTCAGGGTAAGGATGGCGATCGCTATACATTCTTCTGTCGCCTCGGACGATCGACAAATCTGGTTCTGGTTCGCTATCCCCTGTCGTAATTGGCTCATGACAATTAATAAACCAACCAAAAGGCAAACGATCAGCCAAAATCTCTCTTAATACTTGAGTCGTGAAACTATGGGATGGAGCCTTCGATATTTTCATAGCTAACCATCCTTCTAATAGCTCTACCGGATCGCCATCAGTCAAAATTCCCGTAGTTATCATCGTGTGATACTGCTCAACAGTAAGTTGCCAGATAGGATAGGGAGGAATCTTATTAGTAATTGGGGGAGATAATTGAAGTTTGCTGATCACTTGATTACTCCTTTGTTGCTGGCGAGTAAAGAAATTAGGTTTCTAGAAAAAAACATTGTTTTATCAAGAAAATCTATAGCCATCCTGCAATGGGTTGAGAACGGCTCCCCCTCCCGGTTACGGTGTACACACAAGTCCACTCCGACTACGTTTCAGGATTTGATCCCCCCCAGCCCCCGCGCTAACGCGCCGCTGCGCTAGAAAAAAGGGGGGAGAATTAATTTAAGTCCCCCTTTTTAAGGGGGATTTAGGGGGATCCTCCCCATTAAACGAGATGATCAATACTTGTGTGTACACGGCAGCCCTCCGGGGGAGACGTTCTCAACTCTCTAAAATTCTAAACTCAAATAGGATTGCTATAGATCACAACGAATCTAGTTCAACTTAAAACGATTAAAAGGCTGCTCCGGAGTGATCGTCTGACAACTCTCACTCAAGGCAACCTCTCTACTAATATTTTAGATACTAATATTCTGGACTAGTTATCCAATCATCTCTCAATCACTAATAATTTCCGGCTGCATGAGTTCATCAGACATTTCAATAATTGCTCTGAGTACAGGCTTCATCATCGGGTCATCAATATCGGAATCTTCGTAGCGGCGGCGCTTGGCTCGGTTGGCAACTTGCACAGTAATTTTATAACGGTTAGAAGCATTGCTGACTAACTCCTCTGCCCGTTGCATCACATCCATAGAGTCAAAATGATAGCGTTTATGTAGCATAAATATTTCCTGTAGTGGTTGTCCCATTGAAAAAACTATGGGTGATGTTTTATCTTACCCCATGTGCAGGGTGAGAGACTAGATGGGAAATTTGGGAATCGGTGTAATCTGTTACTAGGGATGGGTAGCCGGATTTTGGGGTGTTAGAGTACTATCAATAAAACTCCCGTAAGGAAAAAGGAAATTTGTGCTGCGATCGATAATATTGGTTTAATATTATTTTTGGTACTAATCCAGATATAAACTATGTCCTTTGCCCCCCGTCCCGTTAATAATTCTCATAATCAGCGCAACAGTTTTGGGTCAAATTCTCCCGCCTTTAGCCGGTTTAGGGGACAAACTCGTACCAACTTGAATAGTCGCAGCTTCAGCAATAATAATTATGCCAAAAATGCCGGAAGTAATAACTTAGGTAACAACCTAGGCCAAAGTAACGTCACCGACTTTACCGCCAGAAGGCAGCAGCAGATCTCCTCGACCCAAACACCACAAATTACCAACTTTCCTCGCCCACCTCTAGATTTTTCTCCTGTCTCGAAAACTGCTCCAGCTTCCCCTCCGCCAAATTTTGTGACCCCAAATCCTTGGTGGTTGAGATCGCTATCTTTCCTGAAGTATGGTTCTGGATTACTGACTGGGGGGTTGATTTTTGCTGCCATTACAGTCTACAGCGTCAATGTTTCTAGCCAGAGAGAGTGGTCAGAAAGTTATAGGCAGCTAGAGAGCCTCCGCCGTACAGAACGGCAGCTATTAGTCGCTAATGAAGTAATCAAAAATAAAGCCGCCGAAGAATCTTCTACAACGAAGCAATTAGTGCGTCTTGATCCATCCCAGAGATTATACCTTCCAGCTCCTAACCCCGCGCCCGAATCCTCACCTCCAGCTAAGGGAACGGATGTCAAGCTCACCCCAAACAATGCTGCTCCCAAAGCCCAGCCTGCTCACAAGAATTCTCCCAACCAGCCCTTGGGCTACTAGCCATGCCGGGTCCTCGTAAAGTTCTGCCCCTACGCCCAAAACGAGATGGAGTTGCTGCGAGAAATCGCTCCAATTCTCAACAGGGCTATAGAAATAAATCGCCTCAGACTTCCTTTCGCTCCCCAAAATCACCCCGGAAGTGGCAACTACCAAAGGGAACCGTTGCTGAGCGATTCTCTCCACTATCGGCTTCCTCAATATTTGATTCCGTCCGCCTAGTTATTGTTTGGGTAATTCTGATCTTGGCTTTGTTAGGGCTGGGACTAAGATTATATTATCTTCAAGTTATTGATAGTCCATCCCTAGCAGCTAAGGCAAAAAGACAGCAGGAAGTGGAGTTGCGTTTGTTTGTGCCCCGACGCTCCATTGTGGATGAACGGGGGACGGTGCTGGCGATCGATCGCCCCGCCTATACCCTATTTGCCCATCCCAAATTATTTAATCAAGACCCCAAAACTGTTGCTGACCTCCTTGCTCCCCTAGTCAAACGACCCACTTCGGAACTCCTAGCCAAATTTCAAAGCCAATCTAGTGGCATCCTGCTTGCCCATCGATTTCGGGAAGAGGAAGCAAAACGGCTAGAATCTTTCCACCTTGATGGCTTAGAACTCCTGCCCGAATATTCCCGCCTCTACCCCCAAGGAGACATGGCCGCAGAAATACTGGGGTATGTGGATTTAGATCACCGAGGTCAGGCAGGATTAGAATTTCATCAACGGAAGATTTTGGAGCAGGCAGCCCGTCCCCTGCTGACTCAGCAGACTGCCCAAGGCAATGTCTTGCCGGATCAAGTCCAAGTCGGGGCATTAAGATTTGACGATCGCCGCCTGATGTTGACCATGGATAGTCGCCTGCAACGGGCTGCGAGAATTGCCCTGAAAAAATCCCTAGGGGAGTTTGGGGCAAAGCGAGGGGCAGTGGTGGTGATGGATGTGCAGGATGGTTCCATTCCCGCCCTAGTGGTTGAGCCAACCTATGATCCCAACCAATATTTTGACTTTCCGATCGAGAGCTTCAAGAACTGGGCAGTGGCGGATACCTACGAGCCGGGATCGACTTTTAAGCCCCTGAACGTGGCGATCGCCCTAGAGGCAGAAGCCATTAAACCCACCGACGTTTTCAACGATCCCGGTCGTCTCTACATCGGCGAAGATATGATCCAAAACTCCGATCGCTCTAGTCGGGGAGATATGAACCTCACCGAGATCCTTTCCTACTCCAGCAATATCGGCATGGTGAAAATCGTCCAGACCATGCCCCCCAAAACCTACTACGACTGGTTAAAGAAAATTGGCTTGGGCAAGAAAACCGACATAGACCTACCCTTTGAGGCTGCCAGTACCCTCCGGGGAGAAAAGGACTTTCTCAGTAAGCGGATTGAACCAGCTACAGCCTCCTTTGGTCAAGGTTTTTCCCTTACCCCTTTACAACTCACTCAAATGGTCGGTAGTTTGGCTAATGGGGGTAAGCTGGTAACTCCCCATGTGGTGAAGGGTCTAATCAATGAGCAGGGCAAGATGGAATGGGAGGCAACCTTCCCGAAACCCCAGCAAATTTTCACCGCCAAAAATACCCAGCTAGTTTTGAAAATGATGGAAGAAGTCGTCGAAAGTGGCACAGGTAAACCTGCCCGCATCCCCGGCTACAAAATCGCTGGCAAAACTGGCACAGCCCAGAAAGCGACTTCCGGTGGTGGTTATAGCAGTGGAGCCATCATCGCTAGTTTTGTGGGAATTATTCCAGCAAATGCTCCCCGTTACGTGGTTTTAGGCGTGGTGGATGAACCAAGTAAAAATGCCTTTGGCTCCACTGCTGCCGCCCCAGTCGTTAAAGAAGTCATGGAAGCATTGATCTCCGTCAAACAGATCCCCCCCAGTTAGTTCGATGTTGTTGCGGGCTGAGCGTAGTCGAAGCTCGCAACAACGTCAAAATGAATAAGTCCTATAAAAAATACAGCACTTTGCGTTCAAATGAGATACACCCTAAGTATTGAAAGTCCTATCCATGCTGGGTTTGAGAGTGGGTGGCTGTAGCCACCCACTCTCAAACTGCTGTAAGTCAGGATTTCCCCCGCGCTGCGGGGGAAATCCTGACCCCAAATATCCTTATACCATTTTGCTAAATAGTTGATACAAATAAGATTTTGAATGCCTTGCTGTGTAGGGATTTAAATTAAAAAAATGGTTTCACCATTTTTTTAATTTGGTATAACTCCCTTGGCGGTTGCTATACCGCAAAGTAATGATCTGGGTAATGGCGTTTAGGGTGCTTGGGGCGCGAAGCACCGTCACAATGCATGACTGTCAGTTTTTGTTTGCTCATAACAATTTCTGGGGCAGAATTAAGGCTAATTATGATCAAGTATTAAAATTCCCTTATTTTCCATGACGCTTTCTCAAATTGCCCAAGATGCAGGTATTCGCTATTTTCTAATTTCCTTTACTGATTTATTTGGTATCCAACGATCGAAGTTAGTTCCCAGTCCAGCAATTGATACTATGGCAGCCAATGGAGCTGGGTTTGCTGGGTTTGCTGCTTGGTTAGATATGACTCCAGCCGATCCTGATGTCTTGGCAATTCCGGATCCCCAGAGTTTGATTCAGCTCCCTTGGCAGCCAGAAGTGGCTTGGCTTGCTGCCGATCTCTATGTAGAAGGGCAGCCCCTAGTACAGGCTCCGAGGTTTGTCTTGCAGCAGGTGGTGAACCAAGCAGCAGCTTTGGGGTATCGAGTCCGCACCGGAGTAGAGTGCGAATATTTCTTGTTGACTGCTGATGGGGAGCAAATCTCTGACCCTAGGGATGCTCAAAGTAAGCCCTGCTATGACCAGCAATCCTTGATGCGTCGGTTTGATGTCATTGCCGAGATTTGTGATGCCATGCTGGATTTGGGCTGGGGTGCTTACCAAAATGACCATGAAGATGCCAATGGCCAGTTTGAGATGAACTGGACTTATGCCGATGCCCTCGTCACCGCCGATCGCCATGCTTTTTTTAAGTACATGGTGAAAGCGATCGCCGAAAAGCACAACTTCCGAGCCACCTTCATGCCCAAACCTTTCTCCCACCTCACTGGGAATGGCTGCCATACCCACCTGTCTGTCTGGGATCCTACTGGAGAGAATAATCTTTTTGCCGACCCCCAAGGGAAACTAGGTCTTTCTGACCTAGCCTACCAATTTATCGCTGGAGTCTTACATTCTGCCCCCGCCGGCTGTGCCTTCACCAATCCTACTGTCAATTCCTACAAACGGATCAATGCCGCTGTGACTACTTCCGGTGCTACTTGGTCGCCCAATACCATTAGCTATAGTGGCAACAATCGTACCCATACTATCCGCATCCCAGAGCCGGGGCGGTTTGAGTTTCGCCTTGCCGATGGTGCTGCCAATCCCTATCTCTTACCTGCTGTCCTGATTGCCAGTGGCTTGGATGGCATTACCCAAAAAAGAGACCCCGGCGATCGGGCTGACTACAATAGCTATGCTGAGTCTCCTCCCTCTGGGACTAGCAAACAATTACCCAGAAACCTACTGGATGCCCTACGCTGCCTAGAAGCAGATTCTATTTTGTCTTCCCGATTGGGGCAGGAATTTGTCAAATCCTACCTAAAACTGAAACAGCAAGAATGGCAGGGCTATAGTAGCCACATTAGTCCTTGGGAACTGGAAAATACCTTAGATTGCTAGGAGATGAGGTAAAGGATTTCCTTTGCCGAACAAGAGAGAAATTCGTTAGAATTGCTATATCTTTATATATATAGCAAATGCTATTCCAGTTAGGACGGGGACGTTTTTGATGACGCGCGGAGCGCGTCATCAAAAACGTCCTAATCAAAGCGGTGTCAACTATACCAGCAAAAAAAACGTTGTCCATTGCTGCGATGAGTTCGGCGGGAATTTTGGAGCATCTACCACCACAACTCAAATCAACAGGTTGGACAACGCCTAGTTCAGGAAGACTGTCACTTGTTCAGTGTTATCTTAAAATCATAACTAAAATTTTCTATAAGAAAAAACACTGTTTCTAATGGTTAGGATAGACTTATATCTATAAGTCTGGACTTACGCAGTTGGAGGTTGTTGTGAGCTGAGCGTAGTCGAAGTCAGCAACAACCTCCAGAATCCTAGATAATTTAGCTGACAGTGCGTAAGAGGCTATTATAAAGTCTGATTTTGCATCCCCTACAGGTCGCAAAATCAAGCCTTCCAGCCACTTTATATCAATAATATCTAAACTCTATAGCGATCCTAAATGGTTTCACCCGCCTTGGGCGGGTGAAACCATCTACTAGAAGCAAGTTGACTTGGCAACTGTTAGAAAATGATTTAGGACTGCTATATAAGTAAAGAATTAAGTAAGACAGGAGAGATTCGATTGCACCAAGCAACACTGCATCAACTTAAGGTATTTGAGGCTGTCGCTCGCCATAACAGCTTTACTAGGGCTGCGGAAGAGTTATTTCTCACTCAGCCTACAGTTTCTATGCAAGTCAAGCAATTGACTAAGGCGGTGGGTTTGCCCCTATTTGATCAGGTGGGAAAGCGCCTTTATTTGACAGAAGCTGGGCAGCAGCTCTTATTGGCTAGCCGAGAAATTTTTGATAGGTTAGACCAGATAGAAATGACCGTTGCCGATCTAAAAGGTTTAAAACAAGGGAAACTCCGGTTAGCAGTAATTACCACAGCCAAATACTTTGTCCCTCGGCTCTTGGGACCTTTTTGCCAGAAGTATCCGGGCATTGACATTGCCTTGCAGGTCACTAATCATCGGGGCATTACCGAACGTCTAGGAGAAAATTTAGATGATTTGTATATCGTGAGTCAATTACCAGAAGGCTTAAATCTCAGTTCTCATCCAGTTCTAGAAAATCCTTTGGTAGTTTTGGCGGCTGCCAGTCATCCCTTGGTGGGGCAGAAACAAATTCCCATCGAATCTTTGGTTGATGAACCGTTTATTATGCGGGAACCGGGTTCGGGAACACGTAAATCAGTACAGGAGTTGTTCGATCGCCATGGGGTATCCGTCAAGGTGAGGCTAGAACTGGGCAGTAATGAGGCAATTAAACAGGCGATCGCCGGAGGTCTAGGCATCTCTGTCCTCTCTCGCCATACCTTAGCTCTAGAAGGAGCAACGGAGCAACTGGCGATCCTTGATGTTCAGGAGTTTCCGATCCAAAATCAGTGGTATGTTATCTATCCGAAGGGAAAACAGCTCTCGATCGTGGCTCAGACTTTCTTTGAATACCTGCTTCAGGAGGCTAAGGAAATTGCTCACCAGATCAATGCTCCCCTATTTCAAGAACGCTCAAAAAGTTAATTACAGGACAGCACCATGAGTAGTGGGGAAACACCCTGTTTAAGTTTAGCGATCGCCCGTCTGACCAAGGCGGGGACGGAACATTTTGCCACTTGGGTAACCAAGTCTCCCTATCCGGGGGGCTATGTTCATCATGACTCTTTGTGGACTCCAGAATTGAGTCAGAGTTGGCGAGATTGGCAGGAAATTTTTTCTGTGAATGGTTCCTCCCTGCCTCCGGTGATCCACCCAGAAAATCTGGAATCAACCCCAAGCTTGACCCCGGAGCAAGAGTTGGGCAGCCTAGGCACAAGCAATACCACCAATCGATTGATGCAGGATTTGGGGGTACAGTTGTGGCAGTGGTTATTTGCGGGAGCAATTCAGAATAGCTTTGCTCAGAGTCAGGGGATTGCCATGGGGCAGAATAGATCTCTGCGGTTGCGTCTAGAAATTCGGGATCCCAATTTTATTTCCCTGCCTTGGGAAATTATGCAACCCCAATCAGGGCAGCAGGCAATTTCCCTGAAGGAACAAATCTTGTTTAGTCGCACCACCAGTGATGTGGATCCACTCCTGCCCCAGCGCTTGGTGTCTACCCTAAAAATCTTGGTGGTGTTGGGGGCGATGGAAGGGGAGGGAACAAAACCTTTGGATTTGGCGGCAGAATCCGTCGCTTTGAGCAGCATTTGGCAGGGAACCACAACTCAGGTGATCGCCAATCGCCTCATTCCCTCTGTCACTGCCCAAGTGGATACCTTGACTCAGCCCACTCCGGGGGAATTGATTAAGGCGATCGAAACTGGGGATTACAATATTTTCTTCTATGCGGGTCATGGAGTGCCAGCGGCGGATGGGGGTTTGTTATTTTTGCGACCTGATGCAGCTCTAAATGGGACGGAGTTGGCGCAACTCTTGGTGCGGAACCAAGTTACCTTGGCGGTGTTTAATGCCTGCTGGCTGGCATTCCCGGCGCAGATTGGGAATCAGGTGATGCCCCGGAGTAGTTTGGCGGAGGTTTTAATCCACCATGGGGTTCCGGCGGTGTTGGGGATGCGGGATGCGATCGCTGACCACGAAGCCATTAGCTTTATCCAAAGCTTTGCCCAAGCCCTCGCCGCCCGCCGCCCCATTGATCAAGCTGTAGCCGTAGCGAGGCAGCATCTGTTGACCCTCTATCGCTTTAACCAACCGGCTTGGACTCTGCCGATTCTCTATATGCACCCGGAATTTAATGGGGAATTAATTAAGCCGATCGAGGAGGGCATTACCGAGCTACCGGGATTTGCCGCAGGTTGGGGCGATGGTTCTCAGGCAAATGCCTATCTTCGAGATCTGGGGGGAACTAATCAAGTTTGGTATATCCAAGGCGGGATGATGCGGGTGGGACGCAGACCAGAGAATGATCTGATTATCCAAGAGCGCTGGGTCAGCCAACAACACGCGGAAATTATCTGCCGTGGGGATATGGCACAAAAAAACACCTATCTGCTCAAGGATTTCTCCCGTTATGGAACGCTAATTTACCATAATAAGGGCTGGCAAAAGATCCATCATCAGGAGGTGGAGTTGCGATCGGGCATGAAGCTCAAGTTTGGTAGCAGTCATGGGCAGGCGCTGGAATTTGTTATTGATTAGGGTCAAGGAGTCTACTTTTGGAATAAGTTGGAACTACTCTCAGGGAAGCTAAAGGCGATCGCCTTTCATCGATTATGGGCGATCGCTAGAGTAGCTATATCCCTCCAGCCACATCAATAAATGTGCCTGTTGTATAAGAAGCTTCATCGGATAATAACCACAAAATTGCTTGTGCTACCTCAATTACTTGTCCTCCTCGCTGCATTGGAATCAATGTCTTGAGTCGATCGACACGATTTGGTTCACCCCCACTGGCATGAATATCTGTATAGATCATGCCGGGGCGGACGGCATTCACTCGAATCCCTTCATTAGCAACTTCTTTTGCCAGCCCGATCGTCATTGTATCGATCGCACCCTTAGAAGCTGCATAGTCTATATATTCACTGGGAGAACCAGAACGAGCAGCCCCTGAGGAAATATTAACAATCGCTCCTCCACTCCCACCATGCCGAGTAGACATTCTTTTAACCGCTTCTCTGGCACACAAGAAGCTACCTGTGATGTTTGTCATAAAGACGCGATTTAAACGAGCAGCATCCATGCTTTCCAGCCGCATTTGTGGTGCTAGAATGCCAGCGTTATTAACTAGGGCGGTTACGCTACCCAATTTCTGATCAACTTGATTGAAAAGATCGATTACGTGAACTTCAGAAGCGATATCAGCAGCAACGGCGATCGCTCTACCCCCAAGTTGTTCAATCGAATTAATCACGCTATTTGCAGCTTCTTGATTATGCAGATAATTAATACAAACTGCATAACCTCTCTGGGCTGCAAGAATAGCAGTAGCAGCACCAATACCACGACTACCACCTGTAATAATCAGAACTTTTTTCATTACGGTTAATCTAAAGCAGCTTTCAAGAAATCCCAAGCCTGTTGATGTTCAGCAGCGTCTTCGTCCTCATCCAGCCAAGAGTTTAAGAGGTCGATCGCAGCTTGATTTTTCTTTGCTTGCTCGGCATTGACAATAGGTAAAGTGGCGGATAACTTCTTCTGGCGAAATTGACGTAGGGTGTCTAGCAAGTCTGTCCAATATTCTTGAGGAGTTGCTTCAATTTCATAAAGCAACAATTGGAGAGAGGTTTGAGATGATGTGGAGTGGTCTGCCATAGAGACGAATTATAAATTGAAGGCTGTAGCTTAATTGTAATGCAGGTATTGCTAAGTGCGGGGAGTTGAAATGAAACTAAGGGCGATCGCTAAAATATCAATGGGTCAATAGGTAGTTATGAAATTTATTTTATTAGATCAATTTGCCAGATGATCTGGCAAGATTAGCGATCGAGCTTTGTGAGTGTGAATAACTTCTCCGAGCTAAACAACAAAGCCAATCATTTTTACTTTTCTAATTTTGGCTAGAAGCAGGCCGACTTTAAAGAGCGATTGCTTCAATATAACGTTAGACCGCTGTATGTAATATTAACCTCCAAACTCACTGGCACTTAAGAATGACTCTCCTGTCTGTGATGCATGGCGCTTCAGTCGATCAATAACATCTGCAAAGTTCATAATGCCTCCTAAAACCAAATATAGATGCCCATGATCAAGAAGGAGTAATGGAGTCCTATCACTAGATGCTTCTCTAGTAGCTACAGAAGAATAGCCAGAAATAGATACTATGATTCCCATCGTATTATCTGCTTTTGTGACTACTTTTTTATAGAAAATATCAATATCATTTGCATCAGCTTGTTGAGATGTAAACTTTAATTCAACAAGAAATGTTGTGTCTTTTACAGTAATTGAACCATCAATTTGTCTACCATTCTGAACATAGGGTTTCCGATGAATGATTTCAAAAAACCTCATTAGATCATAAAACCAATCTTGAAATTTGTACCCTGCCCTTTGGGTTCCAACTTCTTTCCCAAGCTCATTCAACCTATCGCTAAGTTTTTGCAAGCTTTGTCGTGACTCTGCAATTTTTTCTTGATACTCCTTGAAACGCTTTTGAGATTCTTCTTTAGATATTTGTTGCTCAATTTCTTCTTGTTGTTTTTTGTGGAAAGATTTTAACCTTTCAACAGCAATATAAGCATCTCGTATCTTGTCTTCGCTATCTTCCCAGTTATTTAGGTCTGGAAAAGTTGTTTGCTCCATCAGGGAATAAGCTATCTTAAGAACAACTTGTTGTCCCATATCAGATTCATGAAGTTTTGGAAGTAGTCTATCTAGAAAATCTCTTTTTGTTTCATCCTCATTCCATGTCGCTAACAATGTCTCAGAAATGCCACATTGTATTAAGAAATTTCTCAATGCTCGTTTTCTCCAAAACGATTTTAAGGCTGCATCTGAGATTAGCTGTGAGAAGTGAGGTGTAAGTCTTAATTGCATGTTGGCAGGTTTATAGAAAATAGCAAATTCCTTAATAACTTAACTTATGAAACATCTTATTCGTCTAGAAATACTGATTTATGACTTCTGCTAAGGTTTCGCTATCAAAAAGCAAGTCTAAAATGATGAATTACTTAAAAATGAAAGTGGTTTAATTAAAGTATTATACAGAACGTTTCTGTCTAATATCACAACTCTGTGTGATTAGGTGGAAAGATTCAGCCTAATCACTCCAAAGGTCGATCGCTTAACATCTTCTACAAATACCAAACAATTTCACCCACCGCAGGCGGATGAAATCATTTAACATCGCTAATACAACTTCTAGATTTCAGCAAAAGCTCTTTCTGTGAGTCTTCTGGCTAGAGTTTGTGCTCCGGTGTGGTAGTAGTAATTGGTAGAAACATCAAGGAAAGCACCGAGGTATTCTAGTTTATCCTTGGAGATTTCGATGAAACTAGCCAAATTATTAACTACATTTTCTGGAGTCAAACCGTGGGAACTGACAAAGCCATTCATCCAGCCCGTTGCTGATTCAAAACTCTGGGTGACAAAGCTGAGTTGTCCAGCAGAGTTACCACCGGGAATCAGTTCTCCTACACTCTTGAAGATAGGATTACTACCCAAATCTGAAGGACTTAGACCCTTGAGAGTTTCTAGACCCTTGAGGGCAAAATCGGGACCGAGGGGAATCAAGCCATCAAAGCAGACTAGCGCTGCCATCCGCATTAAGGATTCACCGCTATAGTCTCCAAGGGAACCAATGAAATCACCAATGCTATCACCGGGGATGCCGTTGATTTGGCAAAATGCCACCAACTCTACTACTAGCTTGATGCAGAGGTCGATACTTTGGGATTTCTCGGGCTTAGGGGTCAGGTTGCTCAGGAAACCTAGGAAAGATACATCTTGACCAATCTTCCCAGCTAGGGCGGCGGCTCCAAGGGCACTAGAGGCACTGTCTACGGTTTCGTAGAGCCACATCGCTCGTTGATAGCCTTGGGACTTGTCGTTGTAGAGATGCACCGCTCGATCGCCAATCTGCTGAATCAAACTATCATCACTTTCCCCAGTGACTAGCTTAATCGTGTTTTCAAACCCCACCGGGTTAGTCCACTGACCGGGAATAATAAAATCTAAGGACTTGAGAGACATTACGGTTAAACCACCAGTAGGTAGTTCATCAACAATCTGAAAAATTGATTTACTCATGCTTAAGGCTCCTAACTTTTTTCCTGATGTTTATAAGGCACAACTAAATAACTACTTAACTTTGGATAACCCGGCAAGGTCAAACTTCCCTAGCCAAGTCTCTCGATCGCTCTCGGTAAAAGAAGCATCCTTAGACATAGCCTTAACTTGGTAGCGATCGGCAACTAAAACTGCTGTAGCAGTGGAGCCTTGAGTTACAGAAGGATAGCCACTGATCTTTTTGGTGCTTTGCTTAAACTTCGCCGCCGCATCGGGGGTGCTAATGGTGTCAGAAATTGACAACATAGCTACAGTCTTATCACCCTTGTTCAGCTTTGCTTCTGAAAAGCCTTTTTTCTCTTGAGTGTAAACTCTGGTGAAACCATTTCCGGGTTGAGGGAAAAACTTATTGAAACTAGCTCCTTGGGTAGCATCTTTTGCCACAGCAGGAGTAGCCTTAGACCCAGTACTTTCCTGTTGGGCTTGATCAAAACGGGAAGGTGGATTAGCAGCACAACCGCCAATAATCACGAATAATATAAGTAATAGAGGGGCGATCGCTCGCCGCCAACGTTGCGTATTCATTGCCTAGCTCCTAAAAATCTGATGTTTACTTGAGGTTTACTCTTGAGGTTTATCTGCCAATTCTCGGTTCCAGTCTAGCAATTTTCCCGGTGGTTTATTCTTTGTTAAGAGTCGGTAATAACAACTAAATAAGGGGGGGATTTCCCTACACTGAAAACATGAGAATCATTATCTATTCCTATAATTACTACCCAGAACCAATTGGCATCGCCCCGCTGATGACAGAATTGGCTGAGGGTTTAGTAAAGCGGGGTCATGAAGTTAGAGTAGTCACCGGAATGCCCAATTATCCAGAGCGGAAGATTTATCCCGGCTATCAGGGTAAGTTATATATGACAGAGCTAAGAAATGGGGTAGCAATTCAACGTAGTTATGTGCTGGTTCGTCCCCGCCCAAATCTCTTAGAAAGAATAGTTTTAGACGCTAGTTTTGTTGTTAGTAGCTTTATCCATGCTCTGAGGGGTAAACGCCCAGATGTGGTTTTTTTAACTTCTCCTCCCCTGCCGATCGCCGTCTCCGCCGCCCTCCTTGGCTGGCTACACCGATGTCCAGTGATTCTCAACCTCCAAGATATTATTCCCGAAGCTGCTATCCATGTGGGCTTACTTAAAAATAAAAAACTGATTTGGGTCTTTGAAGGCTTAGAAAAATTTGCCTATCGCACCGCCACAAAAATCAGTATTATTGCCGATCAATTTGCCCAAAACTTAATTAATAAAGGGGTTCCCGCCAAAAAACTGATCACTATTCCCAACTGGGTCGATACAGATCTGATCCGCCCCCTCCCCAATGAAAATAGCTATTTTCGGACTAATTACCAACTAGAGGGGAAATTTGTCTTGATGTATAGCGGCAACATTGGGCTGACTCAAGGTCTAGAAACCGTAGTTAAGGCAGCAAAATTATTAGTCCATGTCCCTGACTTGATGGTGGTAATTGTCGGTGAGGAGAAGGCGATCGGTAGGCTTCAGAAATTTGCCAAGGATCTGGGGGCAAACAATGTCGTGGTTGCTCCTTTCCAGCCTAGGGAGAAGTTGCCAGAAATGTTGGCAGCGATGGATGTGGGTTTAGTGATCCAAAAACAAAATGTGATTGCTTTTAATTTGCCCTCTAAGATCCAACCAATTTTAGCTAGTGGTAGGCCAATTATTGCCTCGGTGCCCTTGAATGGCACAGCCGCCGATGTGGTGCGATCGAGCGGCGGTGGTTTAGTCGTTCCCCCAGAGGATGTCAATGCTCTGGCGGGGGCAATGTGGGAGCTTTACAAGGATCGAGAGAAGGCTAAGCACTTAGGAGAAAGTGGCAGGACGTATGCTCTCAAGAATTACTCTTTTCAACAAGCCTTGGATACCTACGAGAGCTTATTTCTGCTAGTCCAACAGCAGAAGAAACCTAAATGATTTTACCTGTGCTGAAGGTGGGTAAAAACATCTGCCATAGGAATTCCAGTTTGTATTAAACCTGATTGCCAAAGAAAACAACCCGGTTTCCCAAAGAAACTGGGTTGCGATCGACAAAGCTATCGGTCAACACTATTTTAAGAACACAAGTTGATTATTGTGACTTTCTAGACACATTTTTAGAAGTATTATCTCTCCAAGAAGAATTTGGTAATATATTTAGCCAAATGGTTGACATTTACCTGAAGGAATGGCTATTATAGTCAAGGTGTTGGAAGTACGCCCCCATCGTCTAGAGGCCTAGGACACCTCCCTTTCACGGAGGCGACGGGGATTCGAATTCCCCTGGGGGTACTAAAAACCTTAGAGATAATTCGTGCTCGTCTTTACCTAGAGACGAGCATTTTGCATCCGAATAGCCCGAAAAAAAGCAAAAATATCCCCCGCACTGCGGGGGATATTTTTGCCGATTAAGAGCATTTACGAATAATGGCTAGGGCTGTATTCCGGCGAGTTACTTGATGGACGATCGGACACTCCTGCAACCGATATTGATTTTTCCAGCGGAACCAGCTTAAGTAATAAAATGGTCTAGTCAACTTATGTTCATTTTCTTCATAGCTCACAACTTCAAATCCCGGTGCAGCATAAAACCGAGCCGAATTAGGTATGCCACCAATCACTACTTTGCTGCCAGCATCCCCATGCTGATTAATCCATTCCATGCCTTCTCGCAAGCTCAAACCTAATACTTCTAAGTCAAATTGGTTTGGAGTGGCTTCGATACCGCCGGAGATCCGATTAATGTAAGCATACTGGTAGGGATGCAGGCTGATCATCTCAACAATAATCCCGGTGTAGATAACTATAACTAACCCGACCAAAAACTGTTTTTGACGCTTAGTGACTAAGATTTGATAAAGCCAGATAATTGCTATTGCAGTAATTGCCACAATGCCGGGAGTAATGAATAGAAAATGACGCATTCCATCATAGATCGGAGATCTCCTGAGCACGGCAAAAAGAGGTAAAAATAATACCTGCCACCAAACCATCATCACACAGGCTTTCTGTAGGATGGAAAGTTTTTTGTAGCGGACAATGATCCAAGTGGAACCCGCCACAAACCCCAGATGAAATATAACAGGCATTGCCATGAAGATCCACGTTAACAAGTAACCCCTAGGAATTTTCTGAATGGGAAAATCCCAGCCGCGAAATAGCACTGTAATCTGGAGACGATGGCTAGAAAGATAATCTAGAGTTTCAAAAAAACCGGCGATCGGATTTCCCCAAAAAGCTGGATAACAAATACTATGAACCACTGCCCAAGCAATTACTAGGAATGCATATAATCCAAGGAAATTAATCAATAATTGCTTTTTTCTGCCTTGCTCCCACCAAATCAATAAATAGCTAGCCAAGAAGAAAAAGAGAATCAAAAAAGCTCCAATTCTTACTCCAGAAGTTAATCCTAGAAGAATGCCATATAGAATGGTGTAGTTTGTGGCTTTATTATTTCCTATTTTAGCTTCTTGGTCTGGCTGGAAATAAAAGTTAATTAAATAAGCTCCCATCAGACTAGACAGGGTAAAAACAGCCGTAAAAGGAGCATCTTTAGGATTAAAAAAACTATGCCCCCAGTGAATTGGCATCACCGCCAAACTCAAAGCTCCAAACCAAGCATACTCAGCCCCACAAAAGATACTCACAATTCCGGCTACTGCTAAATAAGTAATCCCAGAGAAAATAAAGGTTACGTAATGCTTAACTTGTATTCTGTCTTTTAAGGCTTTATTTCTACTAGCTTCACTATCTAATTGTTGAGCATAGTCTAGACTCTTGAAAGAGAACCCGTGGACAACAAATTCCTTGGCTTGGAAAACCGTTTCTGACAATACATTGAATACAGTACCAAAGTATTTCAAGTCTCCCGGTATCGGTGTTCTATTAGCAATCCATTCTAGATTGCGGCGCACCATGGCAACTTCCGTACCTTCATCTATGGTGATCCCATATTGGGGAACCAAAGGAAGACCAATTAAAGCAATAACTAGCATGACTAAGATTAACTTTGCCTTAGCATGGGTTTGTAATTTCTGCCAAGTAGTTTTGATGATTTCCGGCATAGGATAATTCTCAGATTCAATAGCGGTGAGGTACTTGTTTCTACTATTTACCGGGATTTTAAATATAAATCAGGCATCTATTTAATCAATACAGAACCTTTCATGTAAATAGAATACTTTGCATTCTCTAAAACACTGACTAGGCTTTAGTTTGCGTGTGGGCTTCGACTACGCTCAGACCACACGCAAACTACTGTAAGTTGCCATAGGCGGCAACTTAAGTTTAGGCAACTTATTTATCTGAGGATTGCTGTCTTTTGGAGAGTGAATATTTCTTTAATCCCAACTTCCGCGAGATCTAACAGTTGGTTGAGTTGTTGACGGCTAAAACTTTGATGCTCAGCGGTACCTTGGACTTCAATAAGTTGCAATTGTTCATCCATGACGATATTTAAATCTACATCGACCCCCACATCTTCTAGGTAGTCTAGGTCAAGCAGGGCTTGATTATCCATTAATCCTACGGATACTGCTCCTACGTTATGGAGAATGGGCGATCGCTCTAGTTCTCCTTGGGCAATTAACTTATTCACCGCTTCTGTGAGGGCAACAAAACCTCCATTGATGGCAGTGGTGCGAGTCCCGGCATCAGCTTGGATCACGTCGGCATCGATGGTGATTGTCCGCTCGCCTAGCAGGTTCATATCTAGAGCCGATCGCAAACTCCGCCCAATTAAGCGCTGAATCTCTTGAGTTCTGCCCGAAAGCTTCTGCCACTCCCGTGGGTGGCGTTGGGGAGTAGCTCCCGGCAGCATTCGGTACTCTGCCGTCAACCAACCCTGCCCTTTTCCTTCTAGAAACTTTGGCACTCCCGCAGAAATACTCACCGTACACAAAACTTGGGTATCGCCACATTTGGCTAAAACTGAACCCGTAGGAAAGCGGGTAAAATTTCGGACAAAATCGAGGGGACGAAGTTGATTAAATTCTCTATTGTGCGATCGCTGCCAACCCATAATCAATCCTCTCCTCAAGTATTTTTCAGTAGTTCAATATAAAACTAGGTATCTAATTTAGGACTTATGCAAATCTTGCTTGCTAACCACGATCATCAGGGGCGTAATACCTTAGCTGCTTTCAACCTAAGGCTATAAAAAATGATAAATATAGGTTTTAGCCAAGTCTTGATCCTCCTAAATCCCTGTGCTAACGCACCGCTACACTAGAAAAAAGGGGACTTTAAGAAAATTCTTTTCTCTCTTTTTTAGGGGGGTTAGGGGAGATCGAGGATTAAGCATCAAACATAAGTCTAGGACTAACTTTGACGTTAAATTGGCACCAATGAAGGTTTTGCGCCCCTACTAGAGCTATGATTTTTGTGTAAATCCTATAAATATCCGCCACGCTTTTCTAATGCTACCGTTTTCCCTAGGATACACTAGGTAATTGTTGTCTATCAAAATTATTGTCTATCAAAAATTTTGAGGTAAAGCCCATGCCCCCTTTACTCCGAGAGAGTCTGCCGGATTCTGATGCCACCACCTTAAATTTAGATCAAGAAACCCTAGATCAAGAAGCCTTAGATCAGGAAATTCTAGAGCAAGAAATCATATTCCTATGGGAGAACGAAGCTGATGATGAACAAATCCTGTATCCCCAAAGTGATGGCAAACCTATGGCTGAAGGCACTGAGCAATATGACTGGATTGTGATGATCAAAGAGAATCTAGAAATATTGTTTGCCCATAATCCTAAAGTTTTTATTGCTGCTGATCTGCTTTGGTATCCCGTTCCAGTGCCTGAAGGAACTCCTGACTCTGAAATTGAACCTCCTAGCGTCAGGTCTCAAGCTCCTGATGTGATGGTGATCTTCGATCGCCCCAAGGGCAAACGCCGCTCCTATCTTCAGTGGCAAGAAAGAAATATGCCTCCCCAAGTTGTCTTTGAAATTCTTTCCTACAGTAATAGGACTCGCCGGGGACGAAAGGAACTGCAAACCAAATTTAATTTCTATCAAACCTACGGAGTGGAAGAATATTATATCTATGACCCCAAAACCTCTAATTTGAAGGGTTGGTTGCGGCAAGGGCAAGAATTACTGCCGATTGCTAGCTTGTCTGGCTGGGTTAGTCCCCGGTTAGGGATTAGGTTTGAGGTGCGATCGAGGCAAGACCTAGAAATTTACTACCCCGATGGACGTAAATTTCTCTCATCCATAGAATTATCCTCTCAAGCTGAAATAGCTCAACAGCAGGCTGAAATAGCCCAACGACAGGCTGAAATGGCTCAACAGCAGGCTCAAGTCACAACTTCTCAACTCCAACAAACTGCCGTGAGACTAGTTCAATCAGGCATGTCTAAACAGCAGGTAGCAGAGATCATGAATCTGTCTCAGGAGCAAATTAATACATGGCTGTGAATCAAAACTCATCAACTAAGCTAACTGAGATAAAGCTAATCGATCGCTCCCGCCCCGCCGGGAGTTCATTCCCCTTACTACTCCTATTATTTGGAGGGATATTCATAATCCTCTTACCTTTGCTAGTGCCTTTATATTTTTCCTTCACCAATCTAGAGGGGGGATTTACTTGGGCAAATTATCAAGAGGCATGGAGTCGGGGTCGGTTCCTATTAGCTTTTGGTAATTCTACCCTTGTCGCCCTAGCTGTCACAGCCTTGCAGATTGTCACCTCTGCCCTCGCCGGTTATGCCCTCGCTAGATTAAAGTTCCCCGGTAGAAGATTTCTATTATTGCTAATTATTGCCACCCTAGTAATTCCCTTTCAACTATTAGTAATTCCTGTTTTTTTAGTATTAAAATGGGGCGGGATGATTAATACCTATTGGGCGTTGATTTTACCCACCGCCGCTAATGGTTTTGGGATTTTCTTAATGCGGCAATATTTTCAAACCATCCCTGTGGAACTAGAAGATGCAGCAGCCTTGGATGGGGCAAATCCGTGGCAAATTCTTTGGTATATTCTATTGCCCCTCGCCCGCCCTGCCCTTGTGACCTTATTTCTGTTTACTTTTATTGGGGAATGGAATGATTTATTTAAACCTTTAGTATTTACCACTCGTCCAGAATTACGCACCGTCCAGTTGGCTCTAGCAGAGTTGCAGGAACAATTCACTAATAATTGGCAACTCCTGATGGCGGGGGTGGCAATCGCAACTATTCCCGTCGTCATTTTATTTATTTTTGGGCAACGTCAATTTATTCGAGGTATTGCCACTACAGGCATCAAAAATTAGGTTGCCAGATCATCTTGAGATCATTGCTCAACCATTAGACTCTCCTCAATTAGATAAAAATTAGATAAATTCCCCCTGAGCCACCATAATCGCTCTACCTCCAACAAAGACTTGAATTACTGATTGATCTTTACGGGCTTTAAGCAGTAGTAACGAAGGACGACTAATTTCGTAACCCTGCTCTACTTTTAGATTAATTGAAGGCTGGGAAAAATAATCATACTGGACTAAATAAGCTGCTAAACAACCATTAGCACTGCCAGTAGCTGGATCTTCAGGAATACCTAGATAATCAGCAAATACTCGCACACATAAATCATTCTCAGGTTCATGGGGTTCTGGACAGAAAACTAAAATTGCCTTAGCTCCAATATTTTGAATAATCTCTTGATATTTCTGTTGATTAATTCGACAAGATTTCAGAGCTTGTTGAGTTTTTAGGGGAACAATAATAAAAGCTATTCCGGTTGATACTGATTGGATTGGAAATCTTTCATCCAAATCATCGACACTAATATTCAGCACCTCTGCTATTTCCTCAGGCTCGAAGGACTCATAGAAGGCTGGGGGTCTTTGTGCCATCCACAGAAGATCGATCGCCCCTTCTTGATAACTAATATCTACCGGTATTTGCCCAATTTGCAGATTTAAGCTGATTCGACTGACTGGCTGCTGGATAATTTTCTGCTGAATTACAAATGCCGTACCAATAGTGGGATGACCAGCAAACGGCAATTCATGTTTTGGGGTAAAGATGCGGACTGGATAGCCATTATTTTCTGGCTGATTATCTAAGATAAAAGTCGTCTCTGAAAAATTGAGTTCTTTAGCTATGTTCTGCATTTGCTCCGTCGTTAGATCTCGAGCATCAGGAAAAACAGCTAATTGATTGCCCGTGTATTTACTGATAGCGAAAACATCAAGAATATAAAAAGAGAATGGATACATGGTAATAAGCAATAGGGAGATTAGTTTTAGTTAAAAATTGTTTTTAGGAACTTATAACAGCTTACTAATGTATCAGTTCATCCTAGGGTTTTGCTGTGATAATGGTCACTGGATTGAGGGGGGTAAAGCAAGTTGAGTTCCCGATGGGGATAGATCTAGATAGCTGGACTTGAAGCATTTTCACTTGCCATTTTTGTTGGAGATACCAAGCTAAACTCTGATGCAGGTGTTCTACTGTAGCGATCGCCAAAACCACTATGCCTCCGGGGTTTAATCGGCAACTACAAGCTTCAAGAATAGTTTCCAGACTTCCTTCACTATTTACTGTATAGACACCGATAAAGATACGATCGGGTGAGGGCAGATGACGTAACATATCTGGGGCATCCCCATGGACAGAAATGACATTTGGTACTTGTAACCGATTGATATTTTGTTCAATCAGGCTAGTGCCCATCGCAGTTTTTTCCAAGGCATAAACTTGAGCTGTGGGGCAAAGACGGGCAATCTCGATCGCCACTGCCCCATTACCTGCCCCCACATCCCAGACAATCTGTCCCGGTTGCAGAGCTAATTCTCCTAAAACCAAAGTTCGGACTTCTCTCTTTGTCATTAGATCCGGTCTATGTTCTCCCGGAAAGGAGGCACTATTACTGAAGCTGACAAACTCCTGATCTTCTATTCCTAATATTGGCAGAGTATCTTTTTGGAGCGGTTGTGCTGTGGATAAACTCCGCAATAAAATCACCACGTTGGATGGCGAAATTTCTATGTTTGTTAGGGAATCTATGCCCTCTGCGTTTAAGTTAAAGGCTTGGATTTTTTCTTGCTCATCTCCTAAGTTTTCACAGATCCAGATTTGATAGGTATAGGGCAGATCTAGGGCTAAATAAAGTTGAGCGATCGCCTTTGGTGCCTCTTGACTTTCAGTGAGGACGGCAATTTTTGAGGCTCCGGCTTGGAAGACTGCTTTAATTTGTTCTAGGGATCGCTCGTAAATACTCAAAATTTGGGCATCTTGCCAAGGTAATTTAAGGCGGTTAAAAGCCAATTGCACAGGAGTAAGATTGGGGTGAAAGGTCACCTGTTCCGGGGAAATTTCGGTCAGGAGTAATCTGCCTAAACCAAAAAACAGAGGGTCACCGGAGGCAAGGATCACGATCGCCACGGGTTCAGGAGTGGTGTAAGGAGCTTCATAGCGGCTACTTTCTGGCTGCATTTGCTCTAGTACTGTCCGGACTTGGCGCAGGGCAACCCGCACATCCCCTAGGATAATTCGCCGCCCTGTATATTCGGGAAAGTAACTAAGATGACGATCGCTCCCCACCAGCAGGGTAGCCTGAGCAATGATTTCTTGTACCTTCTCGGACAATCCTCCTAAACCATCTAAGCCGATACCCACTACATTGATCGGAGTTATAGCCAAAGTTAAGTCCTCCTTCCTGATTCTAGTCATGATTTCGGTTAACGTTTCCTTCCCCTGATTTTACTTTACCGATCGCCTTAATTTTGTTAGTTGGCACATCACTACATCTATCTCAATTCGCTAGCAATTCTCAATAGATTGAAAAGGTTGCACCCTGTGGGGGTAATCTTTTCAATCCCCTAGAGTTAGCAAATGATCTAGGAATCGCCATATCACAAGAAAACTGCAAGAATGTGGCAAAATAGGAAAGGCAACTAAGCCTTATTTATTATTTTCCATAGGTCAAACAAAGTGAGTTCCCCAGTTTCTAGCCCCACAAATAACCGTCGTCAGGTCTTCCCTTTTACCGCCATTGTGGGGCAGGAAGAAATGAAATTAGCCCTGATTTTGAATGTGATTGACCCCTTTATTGGCGGGGTGATGATCATGGGCGATCGTGGCACCGGGAAATCCACAACCATCCGGGCTTTGGCTGATCTGTTGCCAGAAATTGAGGTGATAGCTGGCGACCCCTTCAATAGTTCTCCCGGCGACCCTGACTTAATGAATCCCAGCAATCTCAGCGATCGCCCAGTGGTGAAAACAAAAGTTCCCATGATTGACCTACCCTTGGGGGCAACCGAGGATCGGGTGTGTGGGACGATCGATATTGAAAAAGCCTTAGCTGAAGGAGTGAAAGCCTTTGAGCCGGGATTGCTCGCCAAGGCAAACCGGGGCATTTTGTACGTCGATGAAGTTAATCTCTTAGACGATCACTTGGTAGACGTATTGTTAGATTCTGCCGCTAGTGGTTGGAACACTGTAGAACGGGAAGGTATTTCCATCCGGCATCCAGCGCGGTTTGTCTTAGTTGGTTCCGGTAACCCGGAAGAAGGGGAACTGCGCCCCCAATTGCTCGATCGCTTTGGGATGCACGCCGAAATTCGCACGGTCAAGGAGCCAGAACTGCGGGTGCAAATTGTCGAACAAAGATCAGCCTTTGATCAAGACCCCAACCCCTTTCTGGTTAAATACCAGCCCGATCAAATCCATCTCCAAGACCAGATCAGCAAGGCTCAAACTCTCCTGCCCCAAGTGGAATTGGACTACGAACTGCGGGTGAAAATCTCCCAAGTTTGCTCGGAACTAGATGTGGATGGTTTACGGGGAGATATTGTCACCAACAGAGCCGCTAAAGCCCTCGCTGCCTACGAAGGCAGAACCGAAGTCACGGTAGATGATATCCGCCGGGTAATTGTCCTCTGTCTGCGTCACCGTCTGCGCAAGGATCCCCTAGAGTCAATCGATTCTGGCTCCAAGGTAGATAAACTTGCCAACCATATCTTCGCCACCAGTTAATCCCTGTAGCTCTTAGGGTGGGCAATGCCCACCCTAATTTGAATCTTCAATACGGGGTGTTTTTATCTCGTAATCACGTTAAAATAGGAACCATAACTGGAGAGGTGGCAGAGCACGGTTGAATGCGACGCACTCGAAATGCGTTAAGGAGGAAACTTCTTCGTGGGTTCAAATCCCACCCTCTCCGTTTTTTCAAATCCTTTGTGATTATGGGTTACATGCTGATCCCCCTAGCCCCCGCGCTAACGCGCCGCTACGCCAGAAAAAAGGTGGGGAAAAGAATTTTCTTGAAGTCCCCCTTTTTAAGGGGGATTTAGGGGGATCAAAGTTTAATATTGAAACTACTTGAATCCCCTCGCCAATAACACGATCAAAACCAAAGTGCCTTGAATTACTCCAGCTAGGGATGATTCCAGATTTAGGTCTAGGGGTAATTGCAGACTGCCCACATTTAAGGCACTGAAAAATAGCGCCACGGGGAAAATCGCCCAGATACTATTGCCCACTAGCATGACAATTAATAAGCCAATAAAGCCTAAACCACTGGAAATATTAGGAATCAGGCGGTGAAAGACTCCCAACACCTGTACTGCTCCCGTCAGTCCAGCTAAACCACCACAGAGGGCAAAGGCACTTAGGAGTTTTTCAGCGGCAGGAATCCCTAAAACAAAGGCAGCCCGGAGGTTTTGCCCCACTGCCCGGAGTTGCAAGCCAAAATAGGTTCCCCGCATCACGACTAGGGTGATCACTAATCCTAAAATTCCTAATCCCAATGCTACAGGGCTAAGTTCCGTCTTGCCCCAAGTCGGCAACCAGAGAGTTTCGGGAAATAGCTCTGTGCCACTCATGGAAGCTACACCCGATCGCTTCCAAGGACCAAAGATTAAATACAAAGCTAAACCCTGAGCAATAAAGTTCAGCCCCAGTCCCGCAAAGATTTCATTGACCTTGCCAAAAACATTCAACACCCCCGCAAATAGCCCCCAAGCCATCCCGCCAGCAATCCCAGCAAGTAGTCCTAAAACCAAGACTATGGGAGCGGGGAGGATATCTTGAAATATCCTCAATGCCAAAGTTGCGGTAATTCCGCCTAGGGTGATTTGCCCTTCGATACCGAGGTTATAAATTCCTGCAGTAAAGGCAAAAACTAAACCACTGGAAACCAAGAGCAGAGAGGCAAGGGTTGTGAAAACCCTCGCCGTTTGGTCAACTGTACCAAAGGCTCCAGTAAATAAGCTCATGGCAACTTGAGGCGGCGAACCGCCAACGATCGCAATCAACAGGGCCGCGATCGCTCCGGCAACTCCAAAGGGCAGGATAAATAAGGCAATCTGCTGGAAACTGAGTTTAGGTAACGTGGTCATAGGTAGGGACTTTGAGAAGATTTCCCCCCTTTTTAAGGGGGGGCTAGGGGGATCGAAGTTTGAAATGCAAGGGCAACCCACTGGTCTTGGTATAGGCGATCGAGCAATTTGAATCCGGCATCTTGACAGGCAATGATCACGTCTTCCTCTTGATCTTTGGTGAAGCCAGTAGTAATTAAAATTCCTTGATTACTATGCTGATTATGATCCTGATCAGGATTATTTTCAGGATTATCTTGCTGCAAAACTTGATAATAATCTGTAGCCAAAGCTATATGAATCCGGGCAAAAATATTAGCCATCACTAGATGAAATTTTCCTTGATGATCTGGCAGATGATCAAGTTGATTATTCCCTTGATTGTTCATAGTCGGGATTTGCAGAAAATTGTGGCTACCAGAATCAGCAATCTCGCCACCCAACCAATGCCCTAAACTATTGCCCCTACCTAGACTGCCTGCTTGGGCGATCGCTTGGTTGGAGACTTGGTTGAGATCGATCGCTGCTTGGGTGGCTTGGACGGCGATCGGGTCATTATCTAGTGCCAGCACTGTTGCCCCCAGTTTTGCGATCGCCACACTGAGAATCCCAGAGCCAGAACCCAGATCAAGGGCGTGCATTCCCGGCAGCACATAGCTCTCCAGCATTTGTAAACTCAACATGGTGGCTGGATGCAGCCCACTGCCAAAAGCCAAACTAGGCTGAATAATCAACGGAATTCGAGTCTGATCTGCTCCGAGATCAGAGCCAACAGATAAAATCAGAAACTGCTCGCCAACTGGTTGATAGATATCGTCAACGACTATTAGTTTTTCCTCAACGATCACTACTTGCATTTCTGTGGTTAATCCAGTCCGATACAGAGGGGCAAGCAGTTGCTCTAGATGATCTAACCTTGTCCGGCTCCTGCCATCTTCAGGCAAGTAGAGTAGGATCGTAAATTCCCAAACAGCAGATTCCTGAAATTCTTTATTTATCAGGTCTGAGCCTAGGGATTCTGAATCTAGAGATGCTAGACCTAGATAATTAGTGACTTGCAAATCTTCAGGATTGAGCACTCCCACCAAGAGAGTTCGCACCCAATCGATCGCCTCATGGGTCGTATCAAGGCGTACTTCTAGCCATGACATGTATATTAACTCCTAGAAAAGAGTATAAATAAAGGGAGCGATCGCCGATGCTTGACTGAGAATAATTAAAGCTCCCAGCATGACCAAAGTAATCACTAGAGGCAATAACCAATACTTCTTCCGCTCCTTAAGAAATGCCCAAATATCTTTAATGAAATCAATAGTCGCCTCAAACATGATGTACCTCGAATATATTTTTGTAATAGGAAAGTAGTATGCTTTGCACACCACTTTCCTGTTTATTAATAAGGAATTAAAATGGTCTTTCTAAGCTTTCCTTCGTTCTTAACTTGCTAGGTATTCGGTAACTATTATCTGGCTTTTGGTTGTTTCTTTGTAGCTCCCGGCGCATCGGATCATTCCCCAACAGGCGCATCACCACTCCCATGGGCAGCATCATCACATAGAACACGACACCCAGCACAATCCGGGTCTCCACCCATCCCAAAGCCAAGCCAAAGCGCATCCAGACTTGATAAACAGGGTTGAGAAAATTTGGAGCAACCAAGGCAAAGGCAACGAAGAAAACAGCGATCGCCCAAACCCATGCCGGGGATTCATGTTTTCTAAAGAAGGGAATAATCACCCCAAACACCAAGGCAATAAACCCCGCCATCATTAACCCAAAATTTCGTAATCCCTGCCGATCTAATTTCGGTATTTCATGCATAAATTTACTAAATATACTAAGCGCATTTCTAATGAAAGAATGGAGGTAAATAAAAAATGGCTACGCCATTTTTTATTTAAAATAATTAATCCAATCCAAACTCCTGCTGCCAAGATTCATCTTTCTCGATCGCTGGCTGATCGGATTTTGCCAAAATGAAGTTTTCTAAGACTAGATAATCCATTTCCGTCCGCATAAAGCAACGGTAGGCATCTTCAGGAGTGCAGACGATCGGCTCTCCTCGGACATTGAACGAGGTATTGACCAATAGCCCATAACCAGTTTCCGCCTCAAAATGTTTGATTAAATCATAATAGCGGGGATTAGTTTCTTTATGGACGGTTTGAATCCGGGCAGAATAATCCACATGAGTTACCGAAGGAATCTTGGAGCGGGGAACCTTTAGTTTTTCAATGCCAAATAGTTGCTGCTCGGCTGCTGTCATTGGAGTCCTAAGCTCTTCTTGCACTGGAGCCACCAACAGCATATAGGGGCTGTCACAATTGAGTTCAAAGTAATCATTTACTCTCTCGGCTAGGACAGAAGGAGCAAAGGGACGGAAAGATTCTCGGTATTTAATCTTCAGGTTCATGATCGATTGCATCTTGCGGCTGCGGGGATCGCCAATTATCGATCGCCCCCCCAACGCCCTTGGACCAAACTCCATCCGCCCCTGACACCAGCCCACCACATTCTCTGCTGCCAAAATTTTCGCCAACTGAGGCATCAACTCCTTGTCATCTAGCCTTTGATACTGTGCCCCCACCTGATCCAAGTGTTGCTGAATTTCCTCCGGATCAAATTTTGGACCTAGATAGGATCCCTGCATACTATCCTTGGCTTGCGGCTGCCGAGGTTGGTCATGGTATTGATACCATGTTGCCAAAGCTGCTCCCAAGGCTCCCCCAGCATCTCCTGCCGCTGGCTGAATCCAGATATCTTTGAAAATGCCCGATCGCACTAACTTTCCATTCGCCACACAATTCAGCGCCACGCCCCCAGCCATGCACAGATAATCCACCTCAAATTCTTCCTGCACGGTTCTCGCCAGACGCAACACAACTTCTTCAGTAACTTCCTGAATCGAAGCTGCAATATCCATTTCCCGTTGGGTTAATTGCCCTTCCGGTTTGCGTGGTGGGCCACCAAAGAGGCGATCGAACTTTTTATTAGTCATGGTTAACCCAGTGGCGTAGTTGAAGTATTCCATGTTCAGCCGGAAAGTTCCATCGGGCTTGAGGTCGATCAGGTTTTTATAAATCAGATCCGTATATTTTGGTTCGCCGTAGGGAGCCAAACCCATCAACTTATACTCCCCAGAGTTGACCTTGAACCCGGTGTAGTAGGTGAAAGCCGAGTAGAGCAAACCCAGAGAGTGGGGAAAGTCGATTTCCCACTGGGGTGTCAGCTTATTTCCTTCCCCTAGCCACACAGAGGTTGTCGCCCACTCACCCACACCATCCAGACAGAGGACGGCGGCTTTGGCAAAGGGACTAGGAAAGAAAGCACTAGCAGCATGGGATTGATGATGTTCGGTAAATAATAGCTGGGGAACTTCGGTTCTCTTACACCCGGCTAGTTTTGCCAACTCTCGCTTCAGTTCGGTTTTTAGATAAAGTTTTTCCTTTAACCAGATAGGCATGGCGGCAAGGAACGATCGAAACCCACGGGGAGTATAAGCCAGATAGGTTTCTAGCAGCCGTTCAAATTTAACTAGAGGTTTATCATAAAAAACTACCTGATCTATTTCTAGAAGATTACAGGCAGCGGCTTGTAGGCAATAATTAACAGCATTAACCGGGAATCTGGCATCATGTTTTTTTCTGGTAAATCGTTCTTCCTGAGCCGCTGCAATAATTTTGCCATCCACAACTAAAGCGGCAGCACTATCGTGGTAATACGCAGAAATTCCTAAGATTTTCATTAATTCTTCTCCTCAATACTCTCTGCAATTCAGTTGTATCTAGTAGTGCCAAAGAAGTAAGGATTTCCCCCGCGCTGCGGGGGAAATCCTTACCCCCAATATCCTTAAATTTTTAGGACTACCGTATCTATCTAAGTATTTATTTAAAATCAGGATATCCATCATAGACTATTATTTCAAACCATATCAAGATATATAGTAATTCTCAGCAATTCTAAATGGGGGTTGTGATGAACTTCGGCGAAGCTCAGCCATCGTGAATCCTTATATAGCAACCGCCAAGGGGATTGAGATGATTTTAGTTGTGGAAACCCTCGCGGAGCGAGGGTTTCCACAACATAACCTGCTTGGCGGCTATAAATCCTGATTTTGATTCTACAGATTGCTAAATAGACTCATATCATCCAATCCATGTTTCGCTAGGCTTACAAGCCTAGCATATCCTCTGACAATCCTAAATCATTCGCTAACTCTAGGAGATTAATAGCAGTTCCCCCAACAGGACAGCAGTTATCAATCTTATCAATCTATTGAGAATTGCGATAGTTGGCGATCGAATATCCAATGGCTCCCTAGCAACTTAGTCGCAAAAAATAGCGTCCCATTTATGGGTTATATTATCTTCATTAAAATTCCTTGTTAGTTTTTATTATGAAATTATCTCAAGTTACCTCTGTTGTGAAGCAGACTTTAATTATCTTTCTGATTACCTTTGGGATGACAGAAGCTACCTTTAGAATCTATAGTTTAATCAATCCCACCTTCATTTTTTATGATAGTTCCTATAACCGTTATCGAGGCAAACCTTTATCACCCAGTAATGGCGGAAACTTAAATTCTAAAGGCTTTAGAGGAGCAGAATATACCCAAGCAAAGCCAGCCAATACCTACCGAATTCTTTCCCTTGGGGATTCCTTTACTTTTGGCATTGTCCCTGTGCAGTATAACTACAACTCTAGAATTGAAAGACAATTAAATCGTAAATTGGCTGATCAAGGTAAGCAATTCCAACTGATTAATATGGGGATTCCGGGGATTGGACCAAGGGATTATCTAGCTTTATTAACTAATGAAGGAACTCAGCTAAATCCAGATATGGTAGTGGTTTCCCTCTTTATTGGCAATGATCTTCTGGAAGCAGAGAGAGCGATCGATAAACAAAGAGAATGGTATAGCTATTCCTACGTTTTATCATTTGTTAACTATATTATTCAAGTCCAGCGTAAGTACGAAGGCAAGGCTTATGGAGCCAAGAATGAATATGTTGATGATAAACCATCTCTTGCTGCGGACAAATTCTTGGAAATTCAATCAGCCAGATCACAAATATTCATTAAGGGTGATACGGAATCTACGACAGCCTTGAATAATCAAGTAGAATACATTAAACAAATTAAAAAGATTTGTGACAGTAAAAATATCAAACTTCTTGTAGTGATGATACCTGATGAAACTCAAATTAATCCAGAGTTGCAACAACAGGTGATGGCAAAATGGAAAGCTAGCCCAGACCAAATTGATATCAAACAACCTAATCAGGCTTTAGCTACAGTTTTTACTGAAGCGAAAATTCCCTATCTAGATTTATTAGATACTTTTGTGGCAGAAAGCAAGCAAGAATTACTTTATAAGCAAAGGGATACCCACTGGAATATTGCCGGAAACCGAGTGGCAGCCCAGGCAATTACTCCCAAAATTATCGAGCAAATAAAATAATTAGCGATGCTAAAGCAACCGCTAAGGGGGTTGAGATAATTTTGTGTTGTGGAACCCCCGCTTCGCGCGGGTTCCACAACACAACGACTACTTTAGAAGTCATATTCAGTTATAGAACCCATTTGACATCTATGCTAGAACTCTTGCCACGTATGGCTTTTGCCCAAACAAGCAATGTCCACCTAGAATAGCCTCTCAGCAAGGGTTTCAGGAAAGATACCAAATAGGTTCTATAAAGTGGCTAGAGGTTATGGTTTTGCGCCCCCGGCGAAGCGAAAAACCATACTTTATAAATAGCCTTATACAGAACTACTGCGGATTTCTTGGGCTGTTAGATAGATTCGGCTCCATTCGGTGACTACTTGATGGAGTTTAAGATTACCTGATTGAGCGATCGCATTAAAATCTAGACCCGATTGAAGTTTCTCTAGAATTTCTTGCTGATCTGGGGTTAGATTGGCGGTAAATTCTTGCCATTGTTGAGGAGTTAAACCCAAACTATTTTCCTGCAAGGAAATCTCTAGCCAGTTAGTCACTAGTTCTGGTTGGTTTTTAATGGCAAATACCCGGACGGCATGGTAGCTGATTTTTTCCCGGAGCCGATAGATTTGCTTGATCGGTACACCCAAGGATTGGGCAATTGCTTCTTGAGTTTTGCCTTGGAGGTATAAACGCAACCAGTTGACTGCCTCCTCTCCCAATTGCTCTTGGAGATAAGCCTCAAATTCTTGCTGCACAGTCAGACGAATCGCTTGCTGCTGCGACCAACTCTGCTCTTCTTGGTAAGAAGAGATCGCCTGCTCATCCCAAAGATTCATCGGATTATCAGAATCTTCCCCCATAACTTCTTCCGAAATTAATTTAATAATTTCACCTTCGGGAATGTGGGTCATCCCGCCCCGCTGAGAACGGCGGAGAAAATTTACAAAACGATAGACGATCAGTGGCTGGTTGCGAATGGGGCGGAGACAATATTCCTCAACTGCAGTGAGTAAGAGGGCATCCCGAAGTTTTTTGTCTTTGGTGCATTCAGCAATCCAGCGGATTTGTCTTTGAATATAGCGATCGCTGTGGAGCAGTTCCTGAATTACCTCTTGCAAGACATCTACCACCGCCCGTTGCCGATCTCGGCTCAGTGCCACCCAAGTGCGAATTTTATTGCGGAGTAGCACCAAAGAACCGAGGCGACCGGTGAGGTTTTGATAGCATCGGGCTGGCGGTACCCCCAAATAACGCTCCTTGAGAATGCGATAGCGATAATTCATGGCTTGCTGGGCAATAGACCACTGTTGAGGAGTTAAGGCAGCAAAGCTATCTTGCTCTGCCCCCAAGAGCCATTGAATAATACTTTCACGAGTAACTTTATTTTGGTTTGGATATTCTGTTTCTAGACGTGAACGCCAGACCTGCGCTTGTTTCTCAACCAAATTCTCCATGCAAATTTCACTCCTTCTCTCCACCACTACTTACCCAAATTTACCACTCCAGACTTAAAGTGTAACGGATCTCACTGTTGATCTAGCGGGGTAAGGTGGGAATATCTAGGGGCTTGCCCCCTCGATCGACCAAATAGATATGCCAAGTGCCATTAATGGCTATTTCAAAGGCGATTACGCCTCCATTGGCACTAATAACTGGATTCCTCACCTCGGTGTTGCGTAGTTCTGGGCTAAGATTCTCCGTCAGATTTCGCACCTGAAATAATTGCCGATCATAGAGATAGACCCCAGATTTACCCTGTCGAGTTGCCTGAAACACAATATATTTGCCATCTTCAGAAACACTAGGATGGGAAGCGATCGCATCCAAACTATTTAACCCCGGTAAATCAATCAACTGGCGATCAATGGCATCAAATAAAAGAATATCCTGCGAACCCCGCCGATCCGAAACAAAAACTAAGTAGCGATCTGCAATCTGCGGTTGGATATCAGCAGCCAAGCTATTCAAACTTCTGCCCCCCGGATCCAAAGGAAATTCCAGCAATCGAGCCGTATTGGAGCATCCCCCCAACCCCACAGCTAATCCCAGTACCAAGAATCGCCAACCTAACCCGAAAGTCCCCCCCTTTTGTTGGCGTAGCCACTCTGGAAGAGTTAGGGGGGCTAGGGGGGATTGTTTTCTGCCAAACTTCAAGTTCATCAGCCTACCCCTCCGGCTTATCTAATTCAATTCCGGTACCGCGATCGATCACCTCAATATCCCACTGCCCCCGGCGATCGGTTTCAAAGACTAGATAGCGGCCATCGGGACTCAGAGCGGGACGACGAATGAAGTTTTTATACCCTAGGGTGACAATTTCAGAGCGCTGAGTTAGGCGATCGTACACAAAAATATCCAGTTTTCCTTGATTACTGGCGAGGTAGGAAATATAACGGGCATTCCGACTCAGGCTAGGGTTTTGAGCAATCATCATCGGGGAATTTAGCCCTGGTAAGGCAATAAAAGTTCGGGCTTTGAGATCGTAGAGCAAAACTTGGTTAGCCCCATCTCGACTACTGACAAAAGCCAAAAATTGACCATTCCCACTTAAGGAAGGTTGCTCATCGGTATAGCGACTATTCAGGGTGGAAGAATCTAAAACCGGGGGGCTACATCCACTTAACATCGCTATGCCAGCCCAGATCAGCATCGCCCGAATCCCCATCTGACCAGCACTGGAAGACAGAAACCATCTAGGTAGGGTGGGCAATGCCCACCTGAATCTACTTTTTAATCCACTTCTTAATTTACCCATGGCAGAACTCACCTCATTCTGCATAAGTCCTCTAGGCTGCTGATTAGTATTCCGATCCCCTTGGTTGATCTTCATTATCTTCCTCCGGGGCTGAAGAAACGGGGGCATCCACGGGCTGAAAGTCCACGTAGTCCTCAGGCGCAGAAGTCTCCCGCCGGGATGGAGTCCGTCCCTCTGAGGGCATCCGGTCATCCTCAGCAGATGACGGTTTCCGCCGTCTGGGTCTAATTTCCGGCTCTTCCTCCTCCTGCCAAGAGTTGCTAGGAGCATCATAATCCCTAGGGGGAGCATCATTCCGAGGACGACGGCTACTGGGGCGACGGCTGGGAGCATCATCCCAATCTTCACTCGTTCGAGCCGGGGGCGCATCCCAGTCATTTTTCCGGCTGCGGCCTTCTGATCTTTCTGATCTGCCCTCTGGTCTACCTTCTGGTCTCTCTGGTCTAGAGGAAGGACGCTTAGGACGGCTTTCTGGAGGTGGAGCGACACTCGATCGCGGAGGGGCGGCACGACGACGGGGTGGCTCTGGATCGTAGTCATCATTGCGGCGGGTCGTACCCCGTAAACGTCGATTACTAGGATAGTCATCGGCTGATTCTAGTTCATCTAGTTCAGCGGTGTAGGTATAGGCATTGGTGACAGGACGATAGTCGTCATCATCATTGGTCGATCGCGGCGAAGTGCGTCTTGCCTGCTCGGTGGTTGCCCCCCGTAAACGCACGGTTTCCACGGCAAAAAATACTACAGAAGCCGCCAATAAAAATTGCCCAAATTGCAGGATGGGGTCTAGGCGCCACCCTTGGAAAATTAAAATAAAACCACACAATAGCCCGATCGCGGCAAAGAAAATATCGTGGTCACGGGACAACTCTGGGCGAAAAGATCGCATGAAGTACAATCCCGCGCCACCTACTGCCAAGAAGATACCGAGAATACTCGCCGAATTTAGCCCAAAATTTACCATGAGTTTATTTCTAGTCGGATACTTGAGGTGATTAAAGACAAAGCTATTGATAACCCAAAATTATGCATAGCTAAGCTAATAAAGCGCTAATAAAGCGGGGAATACCTAGAGAGAAAATTCTTAGGTGAGCATTTTAACTTATAGCTTGTGCCCCTTTGATTAGGATGTTGTTGAGGGCTGAGGGTAGTCGAAGCCCTCAGAAACGTTTCTGTCCTAACTGGAATGACCCTTGCTATATAATCACGAGGATTATCGGAGCAGATTATCCTCGGTGATGAAATTTCTCCCCCGCCCTTGCATTGCTCTTATATTAATTATGAGCGCTCGATCTTATCTCTCTGACTGATAAATAATAAGAAACCAGTAGCAGGGACCACGACGATCAGGGTACCAGCCAAGAGACTGTAAAAAAAGTTAAGTAAGGAAGGAGTCATGGAATATCAAACCTCTTTTAGAGTAATTTATGTTGTTAATCTTAATCTATTTTATCGCAATCCTTGATCGTAATCCCCAGTGACTTCAGTAGATTTGAGTTTAGAACGGCTCACCCGAAGGGTGAGCCGTTCTAAACCATTTACAGGTCGTAAACCAATTAGGATCGCTATAGCAGGAAATTAATTTATGAGTTTACCCATAGCAGCCTTAATTTTAGCAGGAGGAACTAGTTCTCGGATGGGACAGGATAAAGCCCTGTTGCTCTGGCGGGGTGTGCCAATGCTGCAAAGGGTCATCGATGCAGCAGCTCAGTGTTGCGAGGAAATTTATCTACTAACACCCCGGATAGAGATTTATCAAACCCATCTCCAAAGTTATGCCCAAGCTAATCTACAAGCTAATCTACAAAATAATTCACTAGACAATCCCCAAGCTAATCCCCAAGCTAATTCCCAAGCTAAATATCACTGGCTGCCAGAAACTACACCCCTTCAAGGACCACTAGTTGCCCTCAGTCAAGGTTTAGGAACAATACCTGCTGATTGGGTGCTGGTTTTAGCCTGTGATCTGCCCTGCTTAGATGAAAAAATTCTCCATCAGTGGCGATCGCAACTCCCCCATCTCTCTCCCTCTATCCTCGCTCTAGTTCCCTACCGTCAATACTGGCATCCCCTCTGTGGTTTCTATCGCCCCCAAGCCCTATCCTCCCTAGAAAAATTTCTCTCCCAAGGGGGCAACTCTTTTCAGGCTTGGCTACCCACTCTGCCCGCCCAAAAAATCCCCCTAGGAACTGCGGAGGTTGCCATGCTCTGGAACTGCAACTCCCCAGCAGACCTTAATCTTTCACAATAATCTATAGCTATCGCCAAGCAGGTTATGTTGTAGACCCTCGCTTAGCGGTGGTTCCCACAACCAAAATCATCTCAACCCTGTTGACGGTTGCTATACAATAAGAGCTAAAAAAACTTTATGGAGCGAAATTCCCTGCCTACGGAGGTAATTCTGAGTCAGTCTGCCCAATCTTTGGGAGACATTAATCTAGACTGGATGCCCCAACCCGGAAATTACCTGAACTTGGCAGATCAAAACTACGTAGTTCTAGAGCGTCGCCATCGCTATCATCTCAAGTTTGGGCGCTACCAACTCCATAAAATAGCTTTATATGTGCAGGCGGCTCCTCTGCCTACGGAGACTAGTTGGGTTGATGGCAAATTGGTCTTAGGGGATGCCAACTGCCGATTTAATGCCCATTCCGAGCTGATCCGGTGCGCTGTTAACCCATCAGGGGCTTGTGGAGGATGTCGTTTTTTTGAGATGTATTAGCAGTCAAAATCACCAGAAAAAATTCAAACATCCTCTTGGCGCAAACTCAGCTTATTCTATTGTCCAAATTATCTATCTTCCAAATAAAACTCGATCTTTTTGCCGAATAACTACAGACTCAACAAAGTTAGGAATGAATTTATGGGGAGCCATGTAATTTTGATAGACTTCCCGGTTTTCCTGCTGCATTGACATGAGTTCTGCATCGCTGACACTCTCAAAATGTTTGATCACAAAATCACCAATGCGATCGATCTCAGATACTGGCACTCGAATCAAATGGAGTTTTTCCTCAAAGGGAAACACACAATCTGTATCCAGCACCACAGGAATTCTGCCCCCCATCAAAGTCAGGAAAAAACGAATCGAATAATTCCCATTCCCCCGGACACAAAGATTATACTGACAGTTAACAAGATTATTGGCAAATTTCTGTTCTAGAAGCTGTCGGTTAGGGTTGTTGGGGTTGTAATAGTCTTGGAGTTGGTTGGTGATATCAAAATTAGTCAAAATTCGGGGGTCATCAGCCAAATTCTGCATACTGGCACCCCGGAGCTTGTGACTCATACCCTTTTTGATTCTGATATCAACTTTTTGAGCAATACTTCCCTTCCCTAATATCTTTTTCCCAGCCCGTAAAGGAATAGTTTTACCGACCTTAAACCATTTGCCTTCTGAACCGACACTGCCGCAAAACCCGATCATCGGTTTACTTCCCCGGCGATTGATCGGTAAAGGCACCAGATAATCTTGGTTCTTTTGGCTAATCCAGTAGGGGCGCTCGGTTTCGTAGGGCTGCTGCAAGCTTTGATAAAGACCAAGGCGCAGAATATTTGCCGTCGGAATGACTAGGGGAGCATCAGCATCGGCAGCGGCATCAATAATAATCGGTTTGTTGTAGGCTTTAGCTTCCTGAGCCGCAATAAAACATTTATCATTAAGCCGGAGAGTTTCTGGGTCAAAAGCCTTGTGGGGAAAAATCGCCACATCACACTCGGTTATTTTATTTACTTCCTGCCAAGAATTCTGATCGATAAACTGCTGAAAAACAGTATCTCGATTTCCTGGGCGTAGGGAATACAGTAATTCAACTGGAGTACTGGAATCTGCACCAAAGGTATAAATTTTCATCTAAAATGTCTCCGGAATAACACTTAAAGCGTTTTTATGTTAGCTTACTCCAAACTATAACTGCGTTATAATTCATGTTAAAGTTTGTAAAGTAATTATTAGAAATTAATTGGGGTAACTCTGAGGGTAACTCTGGATGCGAGTTGTAATTATTGGGGCTGGTTTAGCTGGTTTAGCCACGGCCGTAGACTTAGTGGATGCAGGCTGTGAAGTAGAAATCTTTGAATCTCGTCCTTTTGTGGGCGGGAAAGTTGGCAGTTGGGTTGACCCTCAAGGAAATCATGTGGAAATGGGTCTACATGTTTTCTTTGGTTGCTACTATCAACTATTTGACCTGATGAAAAAAGTCGGAGCCTTCGAGCATTTACTGCTCAAGCAACATACCCATACTTTTATTAATCAGGGAGGACGGGTAGGGGAACTAGATTTTCGATTCATCACTGGTGCTCCATTTAATGGTCTGAAGGCGTTTTTTACTACCTCTCAGTTATCACTACAAGACAAAATTCAAAATTCCTTAGCTTTAGGAACTAGTCCGATCGTTCGGGGTCTGGTGGATTTTGATGGGGCAATGCGAAATATCCGAGATTTAGACGGGATTAGCTTTGCTGATTGGTTTCGCCGTCATGGAGGCAACGATGGCAGTTTGAAGAAAATGTGGAACCCGATCGCCTATGCCTTGGGTTTTATTGATACGGAAAATATCTCTGCCCGGTGTATGCTGACGATCTTTCAGTTTTTTGCGGTGCGATCGGAGGCTTCTGTCTTGAGAATGTTGGCGGGATCCCCGGCAGAATATCTCCATAAACCCATTGTGGATTACCTGACGGCACGGGGAGTAAAAATTCATCTCCGCCGCCAAGTCCGGGAAATTTTGTATACGGGTTCCCCGGAAGCCACTCAGGTGACTGGGATGGCGATCGCCGAAGGGGAAAACGTGGAAACCATAACTGCCGATGCCTACGTTTGTGCGGCGGATGTGCCGGGAACCCAAAGGCTATTACCACCAGAGTGGCGGCAGTGGAGTGAGTTTGACAGTATCTACAAGCTAGATACTGTCCCGGTGGCTACAGTCCAATTGCGGTTTGATGGTTGGGTAACTGAGTTGAAAGATCCAGTGGCGATGAAAGAACTCAAGGAAAAGGCGGGTTTAGATAATTTGCTCTACACTGCTGATGCGGATTTCTCTTGCTTTGCCGATATGGCACTGACTAGCCCAGAGGATTACTATCGAGAAGGGGAAGGCTCTCTGATGCAATTAGTTTTGACTCCGGGGGATCCCTTTATTAAACAAAGCAATGAAGCGATCGCCCACCATGTCTTGCAGCAAGTCCAAGAATTATTTCCCTCTGCCAAGGAATTAAATATGACTTGGTATAGCGTGGTCAAACTGGCACAATCCCTCTACCGGGAAGCTCCGGGCATGGATGTCTACCGCCCCGACCAAAAAACCCCGATCGATAATTTCTTCCTCTGTGGCAGCTACACCCAGCAGGACTACATTGATAGTATGGAGGGGGCAACGATTTCTGGCAGAAGAGCAGCCAAGGTGATTTTGGCAAGTAAAGCCTAGGTTGATCCCCCCTACCCCCCTTAAAAAGGGGGGATAAGACTGTAGGGTGGGCAATGCCCACCATTCCCAAACATTCAACGGAATTTGAGATAAGCCCATGGCAGACTGGTTAGAACATAGTGTTCAAGTGGAAGTAAACGCCCCGATCGATCTGGTGTGGAGCCTATGGGCTGACTTGGAGCAAATGCCCCGGTGGATGAAGTGGATCGAATCGGTGAAGGTAGACCCCAATGACCCAGATTTGTCCTACTGGACGTTAAATACTGGGGGCTTAGAATTTACTTGGACTTCTCAACTGATCAAAACTATCCCTAACCAAATTATCCAATGGGAATCCACCACCGGGTTAGCCAACCGGGGAGCGGTACGGTTTTACGATCGCAAGGAAACCAGTATTGTCAAACTCAGTGTGGCTTACGATATTCCCGGTATCTTGGGGCAATTGATGGATAATTTATTTCTCGGCAAGGCAGTAGAAGATACCCTAAACGAGAGCTTGGCTAAGTTCCAAGAATACGTCACCCACCTGCCACCCAATTGATCACCTCTTCTCCTAGCTTGACCCCATTGAGCCGATCGATCTCTCGGATTCCCGTTGGGCTGGTGACATTTACTTCCGTTAGATAACCACCGATCACATCAATCCCCACAAAATACAAGCCATCATGGACTAGTTTGGGGGCAACTTGGTTACAGATAAATAGCTCGCGATCGGTAATCTCCGTCAATGCTACCCTGCCCCCCACAGCCATATTGCCCCGGAATTCCTTCCCGGTTGGAATCCGGTTTACTGCTCCGATGGGTTTGCCATTGAGCAAAATAATTCTTTTATCCCCTTCCTTGGCTGCGGGGAGATAGCTCTGTACCATCACTGGTTCCTTGCCTTGGTGGGTGCTGATTTCCACCAGGGAATTGAGATTGCGATCACCCGGCTGCAAAAATAGTATCCCTTCCCCAGCCTTGCCGCCTAGGGGTTTCATTACTGCCGCTTCCTGTTTTTCTACAAAGTCTCGGATTACTTGTTTATCTTGGGTGACGATCGTCTCTGGCATCACCTCCGGGAAATTCATGGTATACATTTTCTCGTTGGCTGTCCGGATCCCTTGGGGAGAATTTACCACCAGAGTTTTTACCGGATCAAGATAATCCAAAATATAGGTAGCATAAAGATAAGGTACGGTCACTGGAGGATCGGTTCTCATAAACACCGCATCCATTTCCTCCAAGCAAAGAAATTGCCCCCGATGAAGGTGATACCAATCTGGCACAGCGATCCAGCGATTTTCTCCTAGGGTGACCGGAACAAGCTCTAGGCGTTGCAAATAAGCATAAGCTTTGCTGCCTACCACGCTTAATTGAGCTGCCTGAGTTACCCAAACTTCATGCCCCAAAACCTGGGCAGCTTCCATAATTGCCACGGTAGTATCGTGGGTGGGATCAAGTTGGGGTACAGGGTCGAGAATAAAGGCAAATTTCATAGGGGCGTAGTCTAGGATAAGAATATTTTGGCAAGAATGTCCCTTTGTGCGGCAAGAGACATTCTTATTTTAAGGCGATCGCTGGTGAGGAGAATAGAAAATTAGTATAGTTGGCTACTAATAATTATCAGTTAGTTGAGAAATTTGTGGAGAGAATTATTGGGGAAATTATTGAGAAACTTATTAAGAAGTTTAGCGGCTAATGTCGAGATGACTACTTACTAAATTTATTATGAACTTTTCGGGGGCAATCATTTATGGGATTAGAATGGCATTAGGTTACAGAGAATAGTGTTTAAGTAATATTTCAAGTAATATTTCGAGACTATAGCAATCCTAAATCATTTGGTAACTCTAGAGGGTTAAAAACGGCACACCCAGAGAGTGTCGTGTTTTCAACCCATTTGGGATTGTGATAATTAGGCATATCTAGGCGACAAACAGGAGATAACACCCATGGCAAGCAACTTACAAGCAGAGGAACGTATCACCCAAGGAGAATCTATTTCCTTAGAGCAAGGACAACGCATCTCCCTCTCCCAGACAGTTCCTAATTTACAGAAAATTATGTGTGGTCTGGGTTGGGATATCCCTACCCATAGTCCCGGTGGTTTATTTAGCGGTCATGAAGAGCCAAGCAACTGCGATCTAGATGCTTCGGTAATTTGTTTAGATGCCGAGGGAACGATCGACAATCCAGAAAATATCATCTATTTTGACAACCTCAAACATTATTCCGGGGGCATCAAACACTTAGGAGATAACAAAACCGGAGCTGGGATCGGCGATGATGAACAGATTGTCGTGGAACTAGGCAAAATCCCTGCCACCATCACCAAGCTAGTATTTACGGTCAATATCTATGAGTGCAATCTCCGCCAGCAGGATTTTGGCAGGATTGAAAATGCCTACGTCCGCTTGGTAGACATGGCAACCAATCTAGAGTTTGCTCGCTACAACCTCTCTGGTCAGGGAGGAATCACTGGCATGGTAATGGCGGAGATCTATCGAGACGGCGATGATTGGTATATGGAAGCGATCGGTAAAGGTGTTCAAGTCAACGGCATCGAAGAGTTAGTCCGTTCCTATGCTGTCTAACAATTCCCCAAAATAACTAAGAACTTTTTCCTGCTCTACAGGAGAGATCATCATGGACTAAGAAGGTCGCATCCTAATGGGTGTGACCTTCTTAATCGTTTGACAACCAATATTATTCTAGAGGCTAGATTGTTCTAGCGATCGCCATAATGCTTAAGACCAGCAATTCTTAATTTTTAAAAAACCCACTATCAGGACTTACGCATTTGGAAGTTGTTGCAGGTGCTCCGCGCCTGCAACAACTTCCAAAACTCTCGATAATTTGTTGAGAGTGCGTAAGTCCTACCTATTTAAGATGAGAATTGCTGAAAATCAAACAACTGACTTGACATCAATAACACTAACTATAGATAATTAGAGATTGTCCATAAACTCTAAAAAGATTTAATAAACCCTTGGCTAACGTAGTTGTAATTGGCGCTCAGTGGGGCGATGAAGGAAAAGGTAAAATCACAGATTTACTCAGTAAATCTGCTGATGTCGTGGTTCGGTATCAGGGTGGTGTCAACGCTGGACACACCGTGGTCGTACAAGAGAAAACCTTTAAGTTGCACCTGATCCCTTCGGGTATTCTCTATTCTGATACAGATTGTTTGATTGGTTCTGGCACAGTAATTGATCCCCAAGTCCTGATTGGGGAATTAGATCAACTGGCTACTTTGGGAGTTTCTACCGAGCGGCTGCTGATCTCAGAGACCGCCCATATTACTATGCCCTATCATCGGCTGATCGATTTGGCATCAGAGGAACGGAGAGGAGAACATAAAATTGGCACCACAGGGCGGGGCATTGGTCCTACCTACGCTGATAAATCAGAGCGGACAGGGATTAGGATGGTGGATCTGATGAATCCTAAATCCCTGCGCAAGAAACTCCTCTGGACGATCAACTACAAAAATGTCATCCTTGAAAAACTTTACGATTTAGAACCTTTGGATCCAGAAGAGATCATTGAGCAGTATGAAAAATATGCCCAAAGATTACGCCCCCATGTGGTGGATTGCTCCTTGACTATCTATGAAGCTGTGCAGCAACGCCGGAATATTCTCTTTGAGGGAGCGCAGGGAACTCTACTAGATTTAGACCACGGAACCTATCCCTACGTCACTTCTTCCAACCCAGTGGCTGGAGGAGCTTGTGTGGGAGCAGGGGTGGGACCAACGATGATTGATCGCGTGATTGGCGTGGCTAAAGCCTACACTACTAGAGTCGGCGAGGGACCTTTCCCCACGGAACTAGATGGAGAGATGGGTGAGTTGTTGTGCGATCGAGGGGCAGAGTTTGGCACCACTACTGGCAGGAAGCGCCGCTGTGGTTGGTTTGATGCCGTCATCGGGCGCTATGCGGTGCGGATTAATGGCATCGATTGCCTTGCGATTACTAAGCTAGATGTCCTCGATACCCTACCAGAGATTCAAGTCTGTGTCGCTTACGAGGTGGATGGGGAAACCCGGCAGCACTTCCCTAGCAGTTCCCGGATCTTTGGTAACTGTCGTCCTATCTATAAATCTTTTCCGGGCTGGCAACAATCAACGGAAGATTGTCGGACGCTAGAAGATCTCCCCCCCCAAGCCTTGGCTTACCTGAAGTTCCTTGCAGAATTGATGGAAGTTCCGATCGCCCTAGTCTCCCTAGGAGCAGGTCGTGACCAGACCATCATTGTCGAAGACCCCATCCACGGTCCCAAGCGGGGCTTGCTCTACCCCAGTTCTGCCGTGGGAGCGAATCTTTAGAATAGAACGAAGAAACCTAAGGGTGCAAAATTGACCTTAGTGTCAACTTACAGCCGTTTGAGAGTCGTTGGCTACAGCCACCCACTCTCAAACCCAACATGGATAGGACTTTCAATATTTGTGGTGTGTCTCATTTGAACGCAAAGTGCTGTTAATCTCAAAGAGAGTACCAGTCGGCTATTTAATGATTAGTCCTTGATCCCCCCTTTTTAAGGGGGGATTTTTTCTGAAATGAAAGCGTTGTGTCTCTACTACTTGCTAGAAAGAACTTTGGTGAGCCGATCGATGGTTCTCTGGTTTTCTGGAGGGCTACCCACCGTAATCCTTAATCCGCCTCCTGTGTGGCGGATCAGAGTTCCCTGTGCTTCCATGCTTTGACGAATCTGGGTTAGAGCCTGTTCATGATTCGTTGATTCTGCAAAAGTCTCAGCTAGGCGGAGATAGATAAAATTAGCCTGACTCTCCCAAACTCGGAGGGCTGGTTGTTGCCGGAAATAAGCGATGAGAGTTTGCCGATCTCTAAAGATTTGACCAACTGAGGCGAGTAACTCTTCAGAGTGCTGGAGAGCAATCAAAGCGGCAGCTTGAGAAAAACTGGGCAGATTGTAGGGGAGGCGGATTTTTTCTAGGGCTTGAATGACTTGAGGATGGGCGATCGCGTAGCCCACACGATGGGCTGCCAAGCGAAATGCCTTAGAGAAGGTGCGTAAAACTATCCAGTTGGCATATGCCGCCAGTTCCCCCACTAGGGAATGTTGACAAAATTCAAAATATGCCTCATCGATTACTACCAAAATATCTTCTGGTAAGCTCTGCAACCAAGCAATTTCCTGACTAGTTAAGGCATTGGCGGTGGGGGAATTGGGATGGACAACAAATACTACCCGTACCGGAGATTCCGTAGTCGATTGAATCTGGATCACCTGCGCCGCCGCCTCTAGATCCATTTGCCAATTTTCCTGATGGCGAGAAATCTTGCAGACAGGAATCCCCAAGGTGGTAGCGAGGATGCCGTACATCGAGAAGGTTGGTTCTGCAACCAAGATTGAGCCATTACCGCCTAAACAAGTGGCAATTAATAAAGAGCGAATCAATTCATCGGAACCATTGCCGACAGAAATTTGCTCTGGGGTAATAGCTGAGCTGGGCTGGGCTGAGGTATTAACATAGGTGGCGATCGCTTGTTTTAGTTCTGCATGACCACCATCGGGGTAACGATTTGCGGTAATGAGTTCTTGATAAGTCCAAGCTAGTTTTTGCTTCAGTTCTGGTGGCAAATCTAAGTGGCTCTCGTTGCCATCTAGGCGATCGATGTCTGCTGAGGCAACATGGGCTGGGTTATAAGCTTGGAGATGGGTGAGGTCGGAGCGTAAGAAGGTAAACATAGGTTGAAGCTGGGGACTGAGGAACTACAAAGGAACCCTATTCTATCAAAGAAAATGCCTGCCAAGAGCTGAGACAAGTCGACCAAGAAGATGGTGAAAAAAGTACCCAAAAATGAAAAGCCACCGAAACTAATTTCAGCGGCATGTTGTATGAGGAGTCTTGACTATCCATATGGTAGAAGTTATCCAAAACTTCTACAACTGAACCACCATAAATGTACCATTTTTCCCAAAGGCAAAATATATTTCTGCCCCCAGCTAACCTGTAGAAATCATAAAACTTAACCAAAAGTAGGATTCTCAGGTTGCAAAAATTACAACAGTTTGAGTGTGAGCTGAGGGTCGACATAGCCTGCTTTGACATACTCCCCGGCGCGAACGCGCAGTGATTCTTGACACATCATTTCAACTTGCTACCGAAGCAGTCTTATACCAAATTAACGTGAGTTCGATGATTTTTAAAAGCCTGATGGACAGAGAATCGTTTTTTGCTATTTTCAACTTGGTAACGAAGACATCAGGTTTTTAGGGATTTTTGTCGAACTCACATTGCACAATATGTGGACTGAGCGAAGTCGAAGTCCGGCTCTAGGGGGCTGGTTTCGACTTCGCTCAACCAGCCTTAGGAAATCCTGCATAACGTGAGAATGAAACCATAAGTTTTTTTAGGGATTGTTATCGAATTCACGTCAAATCAAAAAAATGGTTTCACCATTTTTTTGATTTAAATCCCTACTTAGCAAGGTATTCAGAGCCTTATTTGTATCAACTATTTGGCAAAATGATATTAGCTCAATGTTCAAACACCCTTAATTCCACTTGCCTTCAAAACATCGGGTAAAGTGGCGCAGTAGGTAGGTAAACCAAAACTTGCCGGGGTTACTGGGTCTTTGTAGGTGAAGTGACGATACTCGATCGAGAAAGCATCCCAATCTGCCACTTCAATCCGAAATACCGCAATCAAAATATTTGCCATCCACACTTCTAAGGGAATCCGAAAATAGATATTTTTCCCTAAGTAGGCACACACTTCTTCCACCGCTTGGTTAGCAGAAATTACTGGGGTTCCTAACACCACTTGACGTTGATTTAGTTCTGGATGCGCTACTAAATAGCAAACAACTTGGGCAATATCTTTGGCATGGAGAAAATGAAAACTAGCATCGGCCTTCAGCCATTTAATTAAACCAATATATTTAGCTACTTCTCCAATGCCACCGGAAATGTGGGAGTAGGGCTTATTCTTTTCTCCACCAAATACTAAAGTGGGAAATACTGTCGTGATCTTGGGGGCGATCGCTAACTCACCTAAGCTTTGATAGCACTCATACTTCGTCCTAATATAATTATGCCCAGTCTTACTCGCTGCCTCTAAAAGCTGATTATTTTTATCTAAAATACTGGCGGTAGAAAAATAAATTACCTGCTCACAGGTTTCTAAATCAAGAAAGTTCATCAACTGATGGGTTTTGGTGACATTGATTTCTCTAGTTTCCTCAATGCCCCCCCAAGCCGCTGCAATCAGAATTGCCACCTGCATGGTTTTGAGCAAATCTGCATAATTCGCAATTTGTAATAAGTCTCCCTGTAATATATGAATCCCCTCACGGGCTTGATAATCAAAACCCAACTTTTGAGGATTTCTCACCAACAAATACAATTCATGATCAGTATTTTGGATTAAATTCTCCACCAGATAGTGACCAATGCAGCCACTAGCACCCGTAATAAAAATTTTCTTCATCGGTTAATTAGTTATATTTTCTGAAATATTAGCTAGGTTTGGGTTTGAGTGTGGGCTGAGGGTCGTCGAAGCCCACATCAAGTTGCTGTAGAACTTACGCACTGTCAACAAATTAGCTTGGGTTGAGGAGTCTTTTGCGGGCTGAGCGAAGTCGAAGCCCACAAAAAATTCCTCGTGTAAATCCTCAGCCTAGGGTCAACAAATAGCGCCGTAATTGATCCAAGGCATTGCCAGCACTTAGATGCCGGATACCTTCCCGGCTACGATGTTCCCCAAAACGGTATTCCCAGCCTAATTTAGTTCCATCTGCCCCAGATAAACCAATATAAACCAGACCCACCGGCTTCTCCTCACTGCCCCCCTCAGGACCAGCGATTCCTGTAATACTCAAACCCCAAGTGGTTTTCAGCTTTTTGCGGACTCCCTGCGCCATTTGTTTTGCCACCTTGTCGCTCACCGCCCCTAATTTATCTATGGTCTTGCGGTTAACTCCCAACAGTCGACGCTTCACCGCATTATCGTAGGAAATTATCCCCCCCATGAAATAGCGAGAACTCCCCGCTGTCGCAGTCAGCCGCTGTCCCAAAAGTCCCCCTGTGCAAGATTCCGCCACCCCTAAGGTTTCTCCCCTAGCTTGCAATAATTCCCCCACCGTCGACGCGAGAGTTGCCTCATCCGACCCAAAATAATCCATCCCAGCAATTTGTACCAACTCTTCAGCCACTGAGTTAATAATTTCCAGTGCCTTCTCTGGGGAATCGCTCCGGGCAGAAACCCGTAACCGCACCTCTCCATCTCCGGCGTAGGGAGCTACCGTTGGTTGGGCAAGGTCAAAATAGGAGCTGACTTTCTCAGCTAAAGTTGCCTCCCCAATTCCCCAAAACCTGAGGGTGCGGCTGTAGATAATCTCCTGCCCCCAACCCTGACTCTTCAGAAAAGGAACAGCAGTGTCTTGCCACATTCTGACCATTTCCCTCGGAACCCCCGGAAAGGTAAGAATAGTTAATCCCTCTAGCTGCCAAATCATTCCCGGTGCTGTGCCCGTGGGGTTAGGTAAAACGCTTGCTCCTTGGGGAATTAGGGCTTGCTTGCGATTGTTGTCGGTCATCAACAATCCCCTCCGGGCAAACATTTGGATGATATTGGCAATAGTTTCGGGGTTTTCGATCAGGGGAGTTTGGAAAAAATCGGAGATCGCTTCGGTGGTCAGATCATCGGGAGTGGGTCCCAATCCGCCAGTAAAAATCAAGATTTGGCTACCCCGGCTTTTTGCATTGGCAATGACTCCTTTCAGGCGATCGGGGTTATCTCCCACTACGGTTTGATAGTAATGGGGAATCCCTAAATCTGCCAACTGTTGGGCAATAAATTGGGCATTACTATTGAGGATTTCCCCCAAAAGTAACTCAGTTCCCACACAAATAATCTCTGCACTCATAATTTTCAAATTAGTAATAAATTAGTATAGCAAGTGCCATTCTATAGCAATCGCCATTCTAATTAGTCCAAGGACGTTTTTGTCGGCTAAGCGTAGTCAAAGCCAATAAAAACGTCCGAGATTCCAGATATAGCCCCCGTCAAGCAGGTCATATTGTGGGAACCTTCACAGAGCAAGGGTTTCCACAACTACAATCATCTCAACCCCCTTGGCGGTTGTAATAATTCGTTGGCAGTGTTTAAGTCCTGCTTGATTAATTCTATTGGTTTAAGAACGGCATACCCGAAAGGTATGCCGTTCTTAAACTAGTTAAGATTGCGGTAGTTTAGCTTTGCTACGGTGTTGGATCAATTCCCGGCTTTGGCGCTGTTGTTCTTGCTTAAAGAGAACTTCTATATTTTTGATTGCCTCATAGTTGGGGCTGCGCCGGCCGTAGATTAGGGGCGTATAGTTGAAGGTTCGGCGGACTTCTTTATTGGTAATACTGTGGAGCGATCGCTTTTCTTTTACAGCCTTGGCTACAGCGATCGCCAGACCTTCCCCTACAGAAACATTAAATTCCACAATTCTCCCAGCAGAAATACCCAAACCACCAAACCCAGAGGCGGGGCTGAGGACGGCTAAATTATCTCTTTCCTTAGGTAAGGTATGGCGGAAACCATAGTTAAAGGTAGGCATATTCAGGTGAATATTTAGCTTGTCAATGCCCAAACGGGTCGCCATTTCACCAATCCCGGTAATTCCCCCCCGCACATCCAAATGATAGGTAAAAGTTCCCAATGCTTCTTCATCACTGACTCCACCTCCAGCCATTTCCGTCGCCGTCAAATCATCTACAGATTGAGCAATATGTCCGGCACTACGAATATATAGCTCGCTCATTAATTTCACATCCCATGCCCCCAAACTGCGATAGAAATCTTGAACTTTCCGGGCAAATGCGAGCATCTCTGAGGTGGGCTTAGAACCGTTAAAGCTCAGTTGGCGAGAGGTTTTGCTATCGGCATAGAAGAGCATGGAATTGAGGCTGAGATGGTCACGGAGAATTGCTACATTAGCTCGATCGAGCTTTACCCCAGCTTTGCGCAGATCGTACACCAAACCATTCATGCCATGAAAGGCTGCCCCCAAAGCCGAACTCCTCACATCCGCTGAGTCGGGAGTCCCTTGGTAAATAGAAGCAATTCCATTTTTACTACTAAAAGAACTAACAATTTGTTGCCGGAGTCCGGGGCTACCGCCACTGGCGATCTCTAGCCAATTCTGCGCCTCAGTATCATTTTGATTCAGGAAGCGATCGATCATTTTGTCTTCGATATCTCGAAGTTGTTCTAAATTAATCCCATAAATTTCAAAGATTAAGCCAATCGCTAGACTACTATCGGGCAGTCCCAAAGCTTCAAATCCCTGATGAATCCTCACCCCCGCCATTTCCGCCAATTTGCCACCCTGGGTACAATCAATAAAATACTTAGCAGCAAAAACCCCTTGATCGGCGGTAGTAAAGGACTGTACCTTCTTGCCTTGGGTTTGTACTGATTGCACTTGGATATTACTAATGACTTTTACTTTGGCCTGATCTAGAGCGCGGCGGAAGGCTTGGTCTGCCCTGAGCCGATCAAGGGCAATTTCTTTGGTTCCCGTCATCTGAATAAATTCATCGTAGAGCTTGCTAGAAGAGGCAAATCTCCGCAGACCTAAATCTTGGCGAATATCCCTAGGTACTTGGTTGCGATCGAGGTACGCCAACCCTCCCCGAACTAAGTGCCCACCAAGACCTTTACTAATATCTGCTTCGGTAATTAGGGCAATTTTCCCATTGGGTAATTGGCGACTAAGTTTCAGCGCTGCCATGATTCCCGGCACTTCATCCCCAAAAACGATCGCATCATACTCCTGAACCTGAGTATTCGATATCAATGCTTGGACAACTTCCTGCCGATTGGGAGAGGAAAACAAGAGTAAAGTAGCTACTAAAGCGGCTAAAAATAGAGTGATCAGCCCGTAGGTACGGCTATAGAAGTTAATTTGATGATGGTTCCCAGGATGACTGACAGGTAAGCGATCGAGCATATTGAGCTAAAATTTCCTACGGGCAAGATTAGTATATTTAGTTACTACACTGACATTTACAAAATTACACAAATCCTAGCATAGCTCTAGCTGCGGTCACCAGTCAGCTAGATACATTTTCTAGATAGATATATAGGACTTACGCACTGCCAATGAATTATTGAGAGTTGTGGACGTTTTTGCGGGCGCGGAGCGCCCGCAAA
>CALRPI020000025.1:0-69579 GCA_943370025.1 Phormidium lacuna HE10JO
ACTGCTTGGGTGGAAGCGATGGATAATTTGTCTGAGTTGGCGGAGGCTCTGATGAGTCTAAAGCCTCAAAAGAGGCTTAATTTCTTAAAAGGGATGAAGGCTCTTCGCTCTATACAGCAAGCGTTATAGCCCCTCTGTCACCCCTTGAGATTTTTATGATGTTATTGACCGAAAAGTCTGCTTGTCTTCTCGACAAATTTGCTGGACAATATTGCGTCCCGACATGGCAACCACTGGCACACTCCCACCGGGTTCGACCCATTGCCCGATCGCATAAAAATTCCGTAGTTTAGGTAATGTTTTGGGCAAGCCTTTTATCGATAATGGGAGAGTTTGTTTGGTCAGGAGCCAACCACAACTCGATCCTTGCCAGTTACCTGTATAGCGCTCGTAGGTGAGCGGTGTAGCCACATCGACAAACTCAATATCCTTCTTAATTCCTGGGTAGAATCTCTCTAAAAGATCGATGATAATTTGTGATTCTTGAATTTCCTCTGCGTCGTAGATCGAACGACCATAAATACGTTGCCAATAGTCATAATTAGTCGTTAAAACGACCATTAGCACCGATTTTCCCTGTGGTGCGAGCGAGCGATCGAAGCAATAGTGTTTGATCCCAATCTCATATCGCTCTTCCCCCGCAATTACGACAGGTTCATCGAGCAGATGCGTAGTCCAGTGCGGTGCGGCTGATAGATCGCGATTTACGCCCAGTGATACCTGTAGTTGGGAATGAATCGGTAAGTGTCCATCGTAGTAATGTTGGATCTCGCGGGGGACATATTGCCGATCTATTAAACTGAAAAGTGTATTGTGACCATCACAGGCTGAAATTACTCGATCACCATAGTACTCTTCATTGTTATATAACCGCACTCCAATCGCCTGATGTTTCTCGATTAAAATCTTTTCTACTTGCGACTCGTAGTGAATTTCACCGCCTAATTCCAGATAGCGATCGGCGATCTTTTCAGCAAATTGTAGCGATCCTCCTAGCGGAAATCCAGCGTTTTTGGTGTGCATATATGCTAGTAAAGACATCCCCACCATCACAGGAATATCTTCCCAGCCAAATATTTGGGGGATAGCGTGGCGGAGAAAAGGATCTTGAAACTTTTCTGCAAACTCTGCTGCCGAAAGATTTCCCCACCGCGCTAGTGGGCAGATAAATGGCAACATTTTCCGCGCTAACTTTCCCCAGTCTCCCAGTTGCATTAATGCTTTGGGCTGCTGCTGAAGTAATGACAAATCGAAGTGAGTAAAAGTGCGAATCCCCGCACAGAAATCGCTAATTAACCGCCGATCTATCGGTGATAATTCTTTTAAATGCTGTTCTAATTGATCGGGATTGCTGTAAACAATTAAGGTTTTCCCATTAGGTTCACTCACCCGTAGCAATTCATCGTGATGGACAAATTGTTGCTGCCCCGCAACGCCAAGTTCCTCCCAGAGTTGGTAAAAAGGCTGTCCTCGTGCAGAGCCAAACAAATAGTGAATACAACCATCAAACACAAATCCCTGTCGCTGCCATGAAGTGCACAGTCCACCCGGTCGATCGTGCATTTCAAATATCTGCGATCGATAACCATTCATCTGGGCATAGCAACCAGCCACCAGCCCAGCAATCCCCGCCCCAATAATGATAATAGTGTCACCGCATTTATATTTCATAATGTTTGAGTACTTACTTCAGAATCCTTCTTGAACATGATGGCAAGTAGCAACATTGACATGGGAGCTGTAATTCCCCAAGGAATTGCAATAAGAAGTAGCTTCTCCGAAAAGTTGGGATAGAAATAAACAAATACTGTCAAAGGGGTAACAAGACTATGAACTAAGAAAGAATATCTAACCCACCTTTGAAATCCCTCCTTCTCAAATATAGGAATAGCAAATAAGGTTGCGAATCCCATAAATATATATCCGATCGCATCAAAGTCCCAGAAGAGAGAGTGCGGAGTTTGTTTTAGCATAAGAACCTCATCTGAGGCTCCTTGAAGTGTCATCGGAATTACCGTTGTTAGTTGAACAACATAATTAGCGGTGACGAATGCTACATACAAGACTGTAAAAATGAGAGCCGCATGACTCCAAAACTTTTTCTCAGTTGGAGTTATATGGTGAAGTGCAAGCATCTCTAGTAAGAAAGGTATTACTATGCAAAGAGAAAATCCATAAATTAAAATTTCATCCAATGGATAACTGAGAACACCGAGAAGCTGCAACATCTGAACAATAACAAATGCAACTGTTGAAATAAATGCAATAAGTCCTGACCAAAACCCAACTTTATGTATTGTTTTATTCATATTTTTGTGTTTTAAAATATATAGCCATCCTAAATGGGTTGAGAACGGCTCCCCCTCCGGGGGAGCCGTTCTCAACCCTCTAAAATTCCAAACTCAAATAGGATCGCTATAGCAATAGTAGGTAGTACATGATTTATCAAGAGGTCATTAAACTTTTCGTTTTCCTCTATATTAGAAAAGTGTGCCGAGTTTTCAAACCAAATTAATTCCTTTTTGGGTGCTTCAATTATTTTAAAATACTGTTCCGCAAGTACGGAGGGTACTTCGTAGTCATGTTTTCCTGATATAAAATATATTGGAACCTTAAAGGATGACACCTGTTCTTTTAGGTTAATGGTCGAAAGTTCCTGCCATAACAAATGATTAGATGCGAATATTCCTTTGAAAAAATTTACCTTATCAATTAAAGTATATTCAGTAGCCCATATCAAACTACTAAAAATAAGTGGGAAAGCACCTGTTGAGCTGCCGTACAACTCTCCACCATACTTTCCTAGTAAGCGTCGTTGGGTCATCAGTTTTTTCTGCCAATCACCAGTATAAGGTGGGTTTCCTATTTCGGTAAGAGTCTTAACCGCTCGGTTATCTCCCGCTTTTGTCGCTTGTGCCAATGTCCAATCATAAGAAATTTGTTCGTTCTCCTGCATATTTACAATCTGACCAATTCCTATATAAGCATGGTATAAATTGGGATATTTTTGGATACTTAGTATCCCAATTAGGCTTCCCCATGAATGACCAACCAGAAATATTTTCTTTTGATTAAATTGATCGCAGAGCAATTGGGTTAATTCGCCAGTATCTAAGATAAACTGATTGATTGTCATGGAAGAATGAGGATTAATAGCTTTATATGATTTACCTGCCCCTCGTTGATCCCAAGTCACGACTATAAAATGTTTCTCTAATTCATCTGTGTATTTCCTCAAAAGACACATATTTGAAGTGCCAGGACCACCATGAAGAAAGAGAATGACAGGCTTTATGGTATCCATGCCACGAATCAGAATCCATTGTTCCTGCCCTCCCAAGTTAACTTTTTCGAGTGAGGCAATGCTCCGCGAAACATCATATCCTTGTTTATCTTTAATAGAAAAAGTAAAGCTAGGAATTAGGAATAAGATACCTAAGACTATTGCACCCAAGAAAGCGATCGTAAGAAAAAGCATCATAATTTTATTTTGTTGATATTAGCCTGCACGAACTCTTTCTCGGCGAGAGAGATTCACTTTCCCAAATACTACAATTAGTGCGATCGCCGCCACACAGTTCACGAGAGCAAAGGCGACAGGTGACACCCCAGTTATGAATGCTACAAAGATGTTCCCCGAACCATGCAAAAGCGCCACGAGCAAAATACTGCCTTTAGTACTGTTGTAAATCCAGGTATAGATAAAAGCATCTGCCACGATGCTGATGAACCAGAGGAGAGGGAACTCAGACATTGAGTTGCCCACTAAAAAGACCAGCGGTAAATGCCATAACCCCCATAACGTGCCAACGATTAAGGTGGAAAGCAGAGCATTATATCGTTTTTGCAAATGTGGTAATGCAAAGCCACGCCATCCAATTTCTTCGCAGGTATTTGCAAGGAAGTTGATCGCGAAACTGAAAATAACATAGGGAGATAGATTGACTGGTGGTACTGGAACTATTACGGTCAAGCCCAGTAATTTCGTGAGGACTTGTGCCACAATCAGCAAAATTGCAGACCCCAGCACCGCTACAAAATACCAGACTAGACCAACCCGCCATCGCATCAGTCCCTCGTTCAGATCCCGAACCCCTGTCTTGCCATATGCCACCTTTGACACGATCGCCGCCGCAAGAGCGGGAGCAATGGCATAAAAGATGGAAAGAATCTGGAAGTAGGGATTGTCGAACGGGGTAATACCTCGTGATCCTAAGACGGCTGATATCATGCCAAGCCATGACATACCAAAGGCTAAGATATAGAACCAAGTAACGGGATATTTTCTCATTTGTTTTTATTTCCTTGTTTTCAGGCTATGTAAGCTCTTAATCCGATCAAGGCTTCGATCGCATTCAGAATTTCATCAAATTTGCGCTGTTTTCGGTTTTAAATTGTGCCGAGCGATCGCAGCAGTTCCCATCGTTGCCGCGACGAGCAATCCGAAATCTTCTTTAATCCCAAAACTCAAAGCCGCTGAGGTTCCGACAATCGACCATAAAACTGGAATGATTAATAAACTTAACGGAACTTTTTTGTCTGTCCAGAGCAGCAAGCCGAACGTGAAAATGGTTGTCGGGCAAGGTGCGCCAAACGTCGGTGATGCGGGAAAGATTCGCCCCAGTCTATAGCCAATCACCGGGTAAATCACCAGTGAATAAGCAATAAATATCGCGCCGAGAATGCCGTTAAATCTCCAATTAACGCGAAAATTTAACCAATTTCTTGCCACGCCTTCGTATAAAAATAACAAGCCTTGAAAAATGAACAATATCCCGAACAGATAGGCGGGTGGGCTGATTGCTGTAAAGAAAATTAAATGATACACAATTCCTGTCCAGAGCCAGAGCAGCCCAAGTAGTCCTGAAATGATTTTGTTTCTGGACGGTTTGCGACTTGCCGCTAGGAAAATTACTATAACCGTCACTAAAATCAATACAAACTGCATCGGAAATACAGCTTGATTATATTTCTCAAAAATCTGAATAAATTGTTCAGTGGTAAAGGGGATTCTAAGTTGTGCGCCTGTGGCAGAAGCAATCAATAAATTTCTCATGTTTTCCTCGCTGTTAATTGCTGCCAATTCCCCTTCCACAGCAGCAGTCCGCCTAATACTGTCAATGTCAGCATCTGCCAGAACTGAACCAGAAGACTAAGCCCGATCGAGGTTTCGATCGCATCCCGAATTTCATCAAATGCGGCGTGATAAACAGTTACCACAGCAAGGCTTTGGGTCACAGTCCAAATATAGGCATAAACGATCGCGTGCATCATGCTAGGAATTAGACTGACTGCCAGCATAATGACGATTGAAATACCGACATTATCGGTCAGCTTTTCAGTTATTCCCATTCCAATAAGTACAGGCAAATGCCATGCCCACCAAATAAAGGAATGAAATAGCAGTGCTGTTCTTAGGCTGTATTGTTTGACCAGGTGCGGTAGCAGATAGCCGCGCCAACCAAACTCTTCACCAAAGGCTGGGATTAATGTGCCGACAAAACGAAGTAGAAAATTTCTGAGGATGTCTGGAACCATAACTCCTTTAGGAATACTCCGCATTCCTAAGACTAATTCGAGAATGGTGGGAACAACCCAGACAAAGATTGCTAGCGAAAACACTGCTACATAATGTTTTGGTTTACTCCAACGACCGCCAGCCTTCGAGAAACCATCACGGAATATATAGTGACCTGCGATGTATGTGCCAACTGCGACCATAATCATTGGTAATGAGCTTAAGGCATAGCGCATAAATGGGGTCTCTGCCCACAGCAAATATGCGATTTGAAATGGCCAAGATACCGCAACAACAACTAATAAATAGATTCTCAGCGAAAAAGTTTTTTTGGGGGGATTGTTCATACTTGAGCCTTATCTTCAATATTTTTGATAGTTGTTATTAGAAAATATCGGTAGTGCTGCAAAGTAATGGTTTGGATAATGGTGCTTGGGGCGCGAAGCGCCCCAAGCACCATTACAATGCATGACTACCGAAAATATCTTTGACACTAGCAAAGACGAATTTAGGCATATCTATATTGCTCTAATGTTTTTGATCCCCACAGAAAAACTACAATAACTGCGATAATTGCAATTATTGAATAGTGAATATCAGGATAATCAACCAATGGATTATGTATTCCATCTCTTGGAAACAAAGGTCTTCCTACATTCATCAAAGTATGAAATAATATGCAAGCAAATAAGCTTTTTCTTGTGTTGTTGTAAATCCAAACAATCAAAACTCTGACAGCAACTGTGCCGAGAGTTGCCCACGCGATAAAAGTTAGACCATGACCTTGTTGAATGATTGACGGATAATGCCAAACTGCCCATGGAATTCCAATCAGAATACTTGCTGCCAATGCTCCAAACTGTTCTTGCATTGGCTCAACGGCATAACCCATATAGCCGATTTCTTCAGCCACAGCTCCGATAAAAAACAAACAAAAAAGCACAGGAATAGAAAGAAAAGAAATGTGAAACTCGTTTGGAAGAGATAATCCTAAAACGTAGATTACCGTATATATCAACAAATACATTAGAAATGGCAGGAAAATGATCGGCATATACCATATCTTTTTTGTAATTCTTGAATAATCGAAAATTCGTTTAAACAATTTATAGACACCACTTTTACCTTCCTCTTTATAAATAAGAATACATCCTGCAATTAATGGTATGAAAGCAGTTATAATGTCAATTATAGAAAAATTCAACAACGATGTACGTTTTGCATCAATCATTGAATCAATAATCCACAACGGAATCGAAAGACCGAAAACTATTAGAAAGAATTTTAATGGTGAACGATTTTCCGGTTTGCTGCTATTCATAATTGTTGCCAAATGAAGTTTCTTTTCGTGTTTTAAAAGTATTGCTTAACACAGAAGGGCTATATGTATCAGCTTTGGAAATGATGTCCTGAGCCAAAACCTTATTCACCATCACATCAATGAATTTGGCTGACTCATTCATCCAAGAACCGTGACCTGAATGTTCAAACCAAATCAATTCTTTGTGGGGTGCAGTCAGGAGATTAAAATACTCCTCGGTCAGCTTCGGCGATGTGGTGCCATCGTGACGACCAATCAAAAAGTAGACAGGCACTTTAAGGCGCTTTGCTTGCTTGCGAAAATCTACACCCCACAATTGCGGAAAGACAACGCCTACGGTTTCCAGTTCTCCTCGGGACAAATTCACCTTGTCGTACAATCCGTACTCAGAGCTTGTAATCAGGTCAAACAATATGTTGGACTTCGGTTTGGCGATCGCAGAATTCTGATGCTCATTCCTGTACTCATTCAGGTCATTGAGGTAGGTCATCATCTTCGCCAAGACATCGTTGCCGTAATAGGGCGGCGCTCCCTGCTGCTGGAGTTTTTTCACTAGCTCTATATCTCCGCGCTCCTGTGCCAAACTCAGTGCCAAATCATACTTGATCACCTCGTTCTCCAGAAATGCGACTACCTGACCCGTGCCGATAAAGGCATGAAACAACTCTGGATAACGTTGCACCACCATAATGCCCAGGGCACTGCCCCACGATTGCCCCGATAGATAGATTTTGTCCTTGCCAAAGCGTTGGCGTAGTTGCAAGACCAATTCGTGGGCATCGGTGATATAGCGATCGGGTGTCAGCTTGGAATGATCGATCGCACCGTATGACTTGCCTGCTCCCGGTTGATCCCAGTTGACCACCACAAAGCGATCTTCTAGCTCTGGTAATGCGCGTTGTTCAAGTACTAGTTGGCTCCCACCGGGACCACCAGCGAGAAACAGGAGTACAGGATTGCGCGAGTCTTTGCCGCGAATCGTGATCCATTCTTCAGCACCGCCGAGCTTGACTTTTTCCATGACCGCAATGCTGTTGGGCAGGGGTTTGCCGTTCGTGTCGAGAATGGGCAGTGTGGATGCGAAGAGTTGCGAGGCAAAAATAGCGAGGAATGTGATTACCAAGAAACCTGCAAGCTCAATGAGAAATACACGCATTCTAAAGCCAAGTCGCGACATCACCACTAACCAAGCAATTTCTGCCATGGCAAATAGAATTTGAATCGCTGGGGGAACAGTAGTCGTACTTGGTAACAGTAGGACTGGAAAAATCACCAGAACAATCAATATAGCTGTAATAATTCGCAAGAATATAATAGCGATCGCTTTCACAATTGGCAGTTTGGATCGGCGATTCAACTTGTGATTGAAACTATTAATATAGTTACTCATGTTTGCAATCTGCTCCAAACGAATTAGCCCCTTTTTTATAGCTTTCTGCGAGTGCAAAACAGAAACTTTCCTTGTCTGGATGTCCGTTGATAATGAGTATTTTTTTCATTGTTTTGTTTTTTAAATTATTGTTTTATAAGCGAATAAACCAATCAACTGGTCGCCTGAGTGAAACTGGCTGTGGATAATTGTTCACATAACCAATTCGTAGGATAAATTGAATATTCTCGCTGAGTCCGATCGCTTGATTCAATATTTGCCTCGTTGTAGATTCTTCCAATATCTGAGTCATGGGATGTATAGCTATATTTTTTTCCCGTACTTTCAAGAAAAGTCTTTCCATTCTTCTGCCAGTTTCCAGCAATGTTGCCACCGAATTATCCCCACTGGTGATTAAAATCCAACCTGCTGATTCTGATATTTCCTTTTTGACATTATCAATACCTTTCTCTCTAAAGTCCTTATGCATCACATTATCTTTGCTATAGAAGTTCCGCACCACCCAACCAGAAAAACCTTCGATTTCCATACTCGCTGTTGTCAGCCCGTCACGATATTTTTCAGCATCTTTTGTGGAGAATCTAATCCAGTCGGCTAACTCTTGCTGCGCTGGGTCACGATCGCTTTGCAGGCGGTTGGCTTCGATAGTTTGGGCGTTGACAAATTGACCTTCTTTACTGGTAGCAGGCAGATAATGAATAAATTCAGATTCAGAATTAATAAGATATTGGATATCTTCTTTTTTTAGTTCATTGCTTAAAAAATTGGAGCGTACAGTGCGGCGATCTTTGACTTTGGAGATATCAAAAGGATTTTTTAATTCTCTTTTGTTCAGTTTTACTTCCACTACCTGTTCGTCCTGATTTGTTGTAGCCAGCAAGTTCCAATGACAGATGTAGCCAAAATAACTAGCAGCATATTCCAGATTTTGGATGAAAGTACCGATCGATAAAATCGTTTCTCTCTGAGTTGGATCAACAGCAGGTAGCCATTTATTGCGATCGTTGCCGATAATCCAGTGATAAGGTGCGAGATATTGGATAAACCAGGGCTGTGTGTTGTGGCCGCTTGGTGCAAGGGAGGCGAGAAACAAAATCTTCTTTTCGTCTGGCTGAAGACTTGCGTTGCTAGAGTTTATCAATTTGATATCCTTTCTTAGAAGATTACTTTTATCGCTAAATAGATAACCCATAGCCACAGTTGCCGCGATCGCACCACCGGTCATGTTAATAAACTTATTTCTTTTCATCAGATGTTTTGGTTATTTTGTGAATTGTTGTCAACTAAAGCATCTGAATTTTACTCATGCTCAAAATAGATTCCTCTCTTTTTTGAAGTTTCGACAAGTACAGAAATTACCAGTAAACTTAACCCAGTAATTTTGATGACGGCATTTACTGCGTGGACATACTCCCATTGATCACGATATCGCGTCCAATCTAATGGAATAGGATTCGTTAACCATATAGCAAATTCAACATTCATTGGGGCAATAAATACGATCCAACTTATAAATGCCAGCACTAAGAGAGTTGCTCCACCAAGTGTCCAGTAAAAAGTTGAGCCTCGTCTGCGAACCAAAAATGTCAATACAATTGCCGTTAGAATCGCCATGATTTCAAAAACTGCACCGACTGAGCCAAACAACTTATAAACATTTTCAATAACTGTTACTCTTACCCACAGTTGCTGGTCGAATTGCATCCTCTGTGGCAACTCTAACAAATGTGTCATAGATAAGCTGAGACTAAAGGAAGTTAATATCAGTGTGAGGAATCGTAAAGTTCGGATTAACGTCATTTCTTTCTGCCTTATATCAAGTTATTTGAGATAGCGATCCTATGTAGTTTCACCCGCCCTCGGCGGGGAAACTATATACTAGAAGCAAGTTGACTTGGCAACTGTTAGAAAATGATTTAGGACTGCTATATTTGGCATTTCGTTAGACTTGCTTTTATAGTTTCGTTATTAAAGATAAAATTTCGATCTTTATTCCTAGGAAGATGGCTGACAGATTACAACCCCTTCTTTTTGGGTATTTGCATTGGGATCACTACCCATTGATCGAATCTCCATCGTCGGTTGATAGCCGGGATAGCAACGTACCAAAACAGTATCTCCAGCACGAGTCATATATAAAATACTAATAGGTTTACCTCCTAAAATAGCAGTTTCCAGACTAGGAGCAGTAGCGGCACTTGCTATCAACATAGATTGCTTAAGAGGTGTTGAATCTGACAGGATAGTTTTTGCGATTAAAGGCTGTAAAGAGCATAACAAAAGCATTGTGACGATCGCTAATCCTGCAAATAACTTAGTAGATAGTTTGTACATTACTTGACCTTTTTCCTAATTAAATAAATGGTTGAATTAACAAAAATAAGCACTACCAAGAATGAAGCGCCCGTAATTGGGACGTTTTCTTGGATTGATGTGCTTCCATGCGGATGAGAACATCATCTAGAATAGCGATCGCTTCAGCAATAAACGGACCTTTGTTTAACATCACACACTCAGCCCTTTCAGCCATTGCGGCATCGGTCATCTCTCCCCGCGAAGGTGTGCCATTTTTCACCAAACTCTCTAAAACTTGAGTTGCCCAAATCACAGGAATATGCGCCGCTTCGCAAAGCCAGAGAATTTCTTCTTGGATCTCTGTTAAACGCTGGTAGCCAATTTCAACGGCTAAGTCGCCCCTAGCGATCATGACTCCAAAGGATTGTTTACCTGCGGCATAGATGATTAGTTCTGGGAGATTGGCAACGGCGATCGCGGTTTCTATCTTGGCAACGATCGCTGGTCGGGGCTGCCCTGTGACCAAGCGCTGATCCAACTCTTGTTGAAGTAACTCAATATCAGCAGAGCATTGCACAAATGAGTAGCCAATAATATCTGCGTGGGTGGCGACAAAATCTAGGTCGGATAGATCTTTTTCAGTCAGGGGGCTGAGGGGCAAGACTGTATCTGGGAAATTTAACCCCTTTTGGGGACGGAGTTTGACTCCTTCGGGGCTGGTATTAGTTACTTCTAGTAAAATTCCCTGTCCATGGTGTCCTCGATGCTGGGTCTCAACCACACGAGTCTGAATCTTGCCATCGTCGATATACACAGGGTTATCAACCACTAATAAATCGAGAATTTCGGGAGCTGTGCAGGAGGTTTGGAAATGCTTAATATGGGATGGGATGGCATCACCTGCCTCTAGTTTTTTTACCGCCGCTTTACTAGTAACTTTAGGCTCACACCGCAACAGCAGGATGCGATCGCCTTTAAATATCCGTTTTTTATGACGGGGGGCAAGTACTACTCCTGTGCGGATTTTGAGACCAGCTAAGTCCATGATGATTTTACAGGTTGTTCCGGTTTCCTGTTCCGCCCGACGGATATTGTCGATCATGGACTGCCAAGCTGCGATCGTGTCGTGGGCGCAGTTAATTCGCATACAGTTTGCCCCGCGTTGTATAAATCCTCGCACCATCTCATAATCAGTAGCAGCATCCGTATCGAGCGTGACCATAATCCTGACCCGCCGTTGGGGTGGAGATTGACCAAATAGTTCTGTTGTGTGCTGTTGCAGTAATCGATCGCCTTCAAAGAAAAACTCGATGGGGGGACGGTTGAGGTGCTGGGCTGACTTAGAACCACAAATTACTTCCAAGGTGGCAATGACAGCCTCAAGATTGGGCATCACCCGTCCTTCAATCCGTCCTAGGGAGGATAAGCCCCAAGGTATTAGGGCAGCTTGGAGGGAGCGGAGATCATGACGACGTAGGGCTAGATATTCAGCTAGATTTAAGGCACTGTCCAGAAACTCTGGGCGCTGAATGTGCGATCGCCATTGGTCAAAGGTAGCTTTCCCTTCAGTTTCCACAGTCTGACGTAGTTCTTGCAGAATTGATAACAGACCTTGAGGAGTTGATAGATTAAAAGGGGCAGGTTGATTATCTGTTTTAGGAATAGAAGGGATAGCAGTTAAAGTTTGCATAATATTTTCCTTGATTGTTGATAAATTCTCTTTTGTTCAACCTTGTTCCTTGGCTATTCAAGATAAGTTGAGAACAGAATGGAGAGAGCAAAACTGCCGATGAACGTCAACATAGACCAGTTTGTATCTTGAGTCTGATGTGCCTCAGGAATAATTTCTTCAGCGATCGCCACCATCAAAGCACCTGTGGCAAAAGCAAGTACGATCAGTTTTAAAAGCTCATCTTGTCCGCGCAAGCCCCAATAACCAAGCGTTGTACCTAGCCAAACAGGAATTAGAAAAGCCGCAAGTAATAAAAATCTCTTGGGGCGCGGCATTTGCTGACTCTTAAAAGCTGCATTGGTCACAAATCCTTCGGGAATGTGAGCCACAACTCTCGCTGATGTCAGAACTACTCCTAGATGAGGTGAAATCGTCAGGCTGGTGCCAATCATTAAACCATCGCCAAATAAGTCGATCGCAATGCTCAGAAAAATTGTCAAACTCACCGTATTCACATCGATCCCACGCAGTCTATTCTTACTTAACTTGAGCAGTTCATTGACCCAGATAAAACCAGCACCGCCCAAAAATAATGCGAGAACTGTTGCCCAGACGGGTTTAGCAATCAGGACTCTAGGGATCAGTTCAGTTGAGGCGATCGCCAATAGTACCCCCGCTGCTGCATGAAGTGCTAATCCTAATGTCTGTTTTGAGGAGGGTAATGCTTCAGCCATCATTGCGCCTATGAAGTTACTAACAACGGGCAAAGCGGATAGGATGAGAGAAAATAAAAATTCTGACATAAAAGCTTATTCCTCAATAAAATAGCGTTTGCTTAGCTCTGATGCCAAATCTTAGTGATCGATAGCTGATGCCGGGTCTAATTCCCAGCGATCGCGATCGCGCTTTTGGAGCATTTCATCAGTATCAAGGGGTGTGTCATCATCTACTACAGTCCCTGCTGCCTCTGCCAATTCTTCCGTGTCATTTTGACTAGGAACTGCGGTGCTACCACCAACGGCTTCATCTCCATTCACTTCGTCTCGATAGGCATCATTCTCAGCATCGTCTGCTGCATCTACACCTATCAATGAATTCAATCGTGGGTCTGACATACATTTTCTCCTTTGAATTTAAAAAAATTATTTACTTGCAATTGCCCCAATTTTTGATTCTGATACCAAATTAAAAAAATGAATGGTGAAACCATTTCTTTAATTTAAATTCCTCCGCAGCAAGGTATTCAAAATCTTGTTTGTATCAACTATTTAGCAAAATGGTATGACAGCATGGATTCAATCTGGGGATTTGCCCACTTTGCGGCTATTTGTAAAAAATCAGGATCGTCATTCACACAATCAAGTCTTGTGCAGATAACCTTTGGATACTGACGCTGCAAAGTTTTAATTGCATCTTCCACATCCAGAATAGTTTCGTAATTATCCGTTGCCCAACCGATGGGTTTGAAGAAAATGGCTAGTGCCCCAGATTCAATTAAGCTTGTCGCTGCTTGGACTAGATTCGGCTGTGACCACTTAATGAAGGGCATATCGTGATTAATCCAACCAATGGAAATCAGGGGATATTGATGTTGTAACTGTGCTTGGATGCGATCGGATAATTCTTGTCCATCAATTACCCCAGTTAACAATCCTTGAGCTTTTTCGGGTCCTCCATGTACCGCTAAGATGATGCCAATTTGAGTCTCAAATAACAGATTAGAAGACTGATTTAGAGTTTCTTTAAGTTGACTGACTATCAAATCAATGTAAGCTGGCTCCGTGGCGAAAGCAGGAATATATCTAATCGCTTTGAAAGGAGATTTGTGAAGGCTATCTTGAGAAATAGTTGCCGCGATTACTTCATTAACTTGCTCTACAGCAATTTTGCCAGTAAAGGCTGAATCAACTACTAGTAAAGGATAGATTAATAAATTCTCAAAGCCTTGCTGAATTATCTCGGCAACAACTTCTTGCACAAAAGGCTTACAGAAGTAAAATCCTTTGAATACTTGCACGTAATCACCCCATTCTATCTGCAAATATTTCTCGATCCCAAAACGTTGTTTTTCAAACATGGCATTTTCAGGTGAGATGAAATGATCATGCTTGACTCCAAATTTATACCAATCTTGAATTGCTAATATCAATCCAGTAGCAGGGTATAAACATTTTGGGATTGGTACAAACTGCGAGGCAATGTATTTAGTTGCGGCTTGATTATACTGACTCAAATCTCGATAAGATTCGACCTCACCGTATCCTGTGAGTAAGACTGCCGTGCGATCGCCTTTTTCACGAGTTTGGATATTAATCATAGGATTCCCTATTTGTGATGAATAGTTTTTGAACTGAGGATTATTTAAGGTTGTCCTCAGATTTACCTCGGCACGACAGTCTAATGAACTTCATGAACTATAAATAAAAGCCAGTTCTTGATCTACATTGTCACAAAGGTAATATGCAGTCACAGTATTGGCTTCCATATCTAGCTTGATATTCTCAACTCTGGATAAAGTTTTCGAGACTGTTCCTTGATGCCAATTGATTGCGAACTCTCTGATAGATTCTTGTTGTAATCTCATCACAAATTCAATATTTGTGATGTATAAGTCTTGTTCGTGAGTAATTGGATGTTCAGCCTTAGTATGTCTTATATCTACGGATGTTTTCTGGCAATTCCACCATGCCAGAATTGTATTTAAATCATCAGGATTATTGATTTTAGGTCGCCAATCTATGTGCATTTTGATTCTCCAATAATTATGATTCAGTTAGTTGATATTCTTGGTCTGGGCTAATCCAATCTCACCACCATTTTGCCAATATTCTTTCCTGTAAATAGTCCAATAAATGCACTCACCGATTGGTCAAGTCCTATCACCACTGTCTCTTTATTTTTAAGTTTTCCATTTCCAAAATAGCCGCCCACTTCCTGTTCAAATTCGCCTTGGCGATCGAGCCAATCGCGCACGAGTAGCCCCTTCATTGTCAACCGTTTGCCAATCATATTAAATAGATTAGAAGGACCTGGTTGAGGATTGTTGTACCCAGAGATGCCACCACAGGCGATAATCCTGCCATGCACCCGTAAGGATGAGAGCGCGGCTTCCAGCATTTCACCACCGACATTATCAAAATAGACATCAATGCCATCGGGGGCTAATCGGGGCAATTCTTCTAGAACAGAATGCTCTTTGTAATCGAAAGCCCGATCGAATCCGCATTCGTCTTTGAGAAAATCGACCTTCTCTTTTGAGCTAGCTGAACCAATCACAACGCATCCCCGCAATTTTGCTAGTTGCCCTGCGACGCTGCCCACAGCCCCAGCTGCACCCGAAATATAAATCACCTCACCAGCTTTAACCTCCACCAAGTTCAATCCCGCCCATGCAGTCATCCCCGTCATGCCCAATGCCCCCAGATAGACCGAGAGTGGTTCAATATCAGGATCGACAAGATGCAACTCTTTTGGTGTCGCCATAAAGTATTCCCGCCAGCCAAAGTTGGAAGTAACAATATCCCCAGATTTTAATTCCTTGGCATGAGACTCAACTACCTCCCCGACTGCTCCACCCTCCAGCACTTTACCCAATTCAAACGGAGCAACATAGGATTTGCGATCGCTCATCCGACCACGCATATAGGGATCGACTGACATATAAAGATTGCGGACTAGCACCTGTTGATCTGGAAGGGAATCTAGTTTGACTTGGGCGAGGGCAAAGTTATCTTTTGTCGGCATCCCATTAGGGCGAGAAGCTAGACGTATCTCGTAGCTGATTGTATCTGTCATAATTTTTCTCCTAATTATTCGTCATGATTATTCGTCATGAATTGTGAAGGTTTCTCAAGCCTGTTTTAAAGAAGCCATGTCAATGACGAAGCGATATTTCACGTCGCTTTTGACGAGGCGATCGTAGGCTTTATTAATATCTTGGATGGGGATGAGTTCGATATCAGCGGTAACATTGTGCTTACCACAAAAATCCAGCATCTCTTGGGTTTCCTTAATGCCGCCAATCAGAGAGCCGCTCATACTACGCCGACCAAAGATCAGACTCCCCACCGAAAGCGAAAGCGGATCTGGTGGTACTCCGACTTGAGTAAGGTTCCCATCCCGTCTCAACATCAGGAGGTAAGCGTTGATATCATGTTGGGCAGACACGGTATCCAGAATGAAGTGGAAGCTATTGAGGTGTTTCTGCATCTCGTCTGCATTTTTAGAATTGACGACTTCATCTGCGCCAAGCCGCAGTGCATCTTCAACTTTGTTTGATGAGGTAGTGAAGACTACGACGTGAGCACCAAAAGCTTTCGCCAATTTCACGCCGATATGCCCTAGCCCACCGAGTCCCACGATGCCTACTTTCTGCCCCTTGGTCACATTTTGATGACGTAAGGGCGAATAAGTCGTGATCCCAGCGCACAGCAATGGAGCAGTGGCAGCGAGATCCAAATTCTTGGGAATTTTTAGCACGAATTCTTTATCCACTACAATGCTCTCGGAGTAACCACCGTAGGTTATGCCGTCAGTGTGTTTGTCGGGGGAGTTGTAAGTGAAAATCGTCCCTTTCTCGCAGAACTGCTCTAGGTTTTCCTTGCAGTTAGCACAGGTAAGGCAGGAATCGACCATGCAACCCACTCCAACCGTATCGCCTGCTTTAAATTTATTGACTTTCGCACCGACTTTCGCGACCCGCCCAATGATTTCGTGACCGGGGACGCAAGGGTAGGTGGTACCCTGCCATTCGCTGCGGACGGTGTGCAAATCGGAGTGACACACGCCGCAATAGAGAATTTCTATCTGCACATCATGCTTGCCCAGATCGCGGCGTTCAAAGCTAAAGGGCGCAAGGTGGGTCGTGGCGTTTTGGGCTGCGTAGGCATTGGTTTTCATTGGTTTTTCTCCTGATTATTTGGATTATTTGTTTGGATAAACTTACTTAAATACTTTGACTAAATCTGCAAACTGAACTTACGGTTTCCGATACTGGACACTAAAAAAGCTAATTCTAGGCACTAGCAAGCAGACTGAGCTGTTCCAGCAGTCCCTTCGCGGCTGGCGCAGAAGATGCAGGATTTTGCCCAGTAATTAGCAGACCATGTTTGAGAACATTGGGCTGCCAGTCGGCTACTTTGACATAATTCCCACCGTTTTGCTTGAGCATATCTTCGACCAAGAACGGAACGATCTCAGTCAATCCTGCTGCCTGCTCCTCGGTATTGGTGAAGCCTGTTACTGCTTTACCTTGCACCACAGGATATCCATTGGCTGACTTGACGTGGCGCAGCACTCCGGGTGCATGGCAAACTAAGGCGATCGGTTTCCCCGCTGCTAGTGTGGCTTCGATAAGAGAGATCGAAGATGCATCTTCAACCAAGTCCCAGAGGGGTCCATGACCGCCGGGGTAAAATACCGCATCGAAATCGCCAGCAGCAACTTCGCTTAATTTAAGTGTGTGTGCGAGCGCGGATTGGGTAGCGGGATCTGCCTTGAAGCGTTGCGTGTCTTTAGTTTGGGAATCTGGGGTGTCGCTTTTAGGGTCGAGTGGCGGCTGACTACCTAGCGGTGAGGCTAGGGTAATAGTCGCACCTGCGTCTTTAAACGTGTAGTAGGGGGCGGCGAATTCTTCAAGCCAGAAACCCGTTTTTTTGCCCGTATTACCAAGCTGGTCGTGGGAGGTTAGCACCATTAATATTTTCATCTTGACTCCTTTAATTCATTTAGAATATTTTGTCTCTTAGTTCCCCAACTTCTTGGAGAGGTTGGGGAACTAGATCGAGTGTTTAGACGATGCTCTATTCCGTCGTTTTACCATCGAAGTGTTCGTTGTCAGCTTGCGCGTCAGCGTGGGTATGATGAACAACGCCATCACGATGATTCGGCGGTGAATAGATTGTATAGAGACTCAACTGGGTACTGCTGGTATTGATGATGTTATGCTTCGTTCCTGCCGGAATGACGATCGCTAAACCCGCGTGGATTGGTGTCCGAACGCCATCCAGCACTGCTTCACCCGTGCCTTCTTCCACCCGAAAGAATTGGTCGAGCTTGTGGACTTCTGCCCCAATCTCCTCCCCAGGTTTTAACGCCATCACTACAAGTTGGCAATGCTTGGCGGTATAAAGCACTTGGCGAAAATCATGATTCTCGATCGCGATCTTCTCGATATTTTGCAAATAACCTTTCATAGAGACTCCTTTAATTACTTTGATTTTTTCAACTAGCATGAATTCGACAAGTTATTGATTATTTGCTTCATAAAATGCCCGTGCCTGAGCCAGTAACTGGTCTTCGGTCATGTGTTGTTCATTGACTACGATCGCCCCCACAATTCTCTTGGCAATATCTGGGTGATGTTGATTGAGTTCATCCACTAGATAATCCATCGCACTACTGGTTCCCTTGGAGCTACCGAAAATTAGAATCTGTTCGGCATCTTTTAATGAATGCGCGATCGCCTCATAAAAAGATTTAAGTTCGGGTTGACCATTCGCCTCATCATCCCCACTATGAAGATGGCGGCGAGTACCATCGGGATCTGTGGGGGTAATCCTCTCTGGCACTGAATCTCTTAGTTCGGTTTTATAGATGCGAGCCTCACGGTGATCGATCACCACCAGCAAATGAGTGCCATCCTCAGTTGGGTTTGCCAGTCCAGGTACGCTAGAACGTTCCAGAAAGTGCCGAATCTGCATCACTTCTTTAATATCAGAGATATCTTTATGCTTGGGAGGGTGGAGGATTAATACTTCGCCATGCCTTGTATATTTGAGATTACCGTTATGCTCTTCGGTGACTTCGGCTAGAGCATCGAGCATCGATCGCACATCATGCCATTGCAGATTATGGGCGATCGGATGCTGAAAGATGGCTTTGTATGTGGTTTGGTGAACCTTAGACATGGATATATCCATTTATTTCTCTTTGGGTTTGATTTTTAGTTGAGAATTGAGCTTTTATCTTGTCAATTGCAGATTTTTTATGGCTCGATTCTCTTGGTCAAGATGTTGACTAAGCCTTAATTTAGGAGGATCGTGGGAGGTTTGCGCCAATTGGGTTTGGAGATCGATCGCGCGAACGCCGACTAAGTTTGGTAGCACAATATTGGCAGACCCAACGCGAATAGCTGGACCAATGCCAATCGTTGCCATACCTGCGGCGATCGCAGCGGCAATTCCCACGGTGGCATCTTCCACCACCACACAGCGATCGGGAGCAAGTCCGATCTGGTTAGCTGCGAACAAAAACAAGTCTGGGGCTGGCTTAGGAGCTTCGACACTATCTCCATCAGCGATCGCATCTACCAGATTTGCAATTCCTAACTTCTCAATCACAGTGCGGGCATTCTTGCTAGCCGAGCCGATGGCAATTTTGATTCCCGATCGCCTGAGTTCTTTTAATAACTCAACTGCTCCGGGAAACATATCTTGGGGTGTAATGGTTTGGATCGATTCTAGATAGTAGCGATTTTTGCGCTCCATCATCTCTTGCAATGAAGTTTCTGAGTAAGAGCGATCGCCCACGATGCGAATTAGCGATTCTCGTCGAGCTACACCGCGCAGAGATTCATTTGCTTGTCGATCGAAAGGTAGTTTTTCTTCATCCGCCAGTCGTTGCCAAGCCTGATAGTGAAATTCGGCGGTATTTGTCAAAACTCCATCCACATCAAAAATGAAGCCCTGAATAGTGGGAATTGGCGCGATTGGTGATAGATCGAAGTTGTGCCAAACACCATGCCAGTTCAATTTGAATTTGAGCCGAGTCCAAGTGGGCGGAAGTTGGGGATTAGCGATCGGAGCATTATCTTTTAGTTGAATGCCGGCAATGCCGAATACGACTGCTTGCCAAACACCGCCTGCCGAAGCGGCATGAATGCCATCTTTAGTGTTACCGAAAGTATCTTGGAGATCGATTAGGGCTGCCTGCATAAAATATTTATAGGCATTGGCTTCACCTAGTTTGGCGGCTAGGAGTGCATGAATAGATGCCCCGAGAGATGAACCATAGGTGATGTCGGTGCGGGGAGCGTAGTAGTTCCAGTTTTTTTGCAGCACTTCCAATGAGAACTCTGGTGTATCTCGCATTAAATAGAGGAGCATTAGCACGTCGGGCTGCTTGAGAACTTGAGTTTGATTGGTTTCATCCATACCCAGAATCGCTTGGATCGATCGAGATCGCGGTTCATGATGGCTCAAATCAACATCCTGAAGTTGGAAAAATCTGTCAAACTGCTCAATCAGTTCTGCTTTGCCCTGATAGGGAATATACATCTGAGACATGGTTGTGTGCAGAGATAGCAGCCGCTCTGGGGTGAGTTTTAGCTCTTGTTTCAGGGCGATCGCCCGATCAGGAAACTTATGCTGTAACCATTCATAGACAGCGATCGTTTTTTCTAGATGCCGCTGCACCATCCGATTGGTGAACGCATTATTATTTACCTGCTCGTGGAATTCATCAGCTCCGATCACGTTGGATAATTCATACCGTTTTTGCCGTTCGTTCCACTCCACCCGACTGAGCCAGAACATCGCCGTATCAATGATAATTTCGGCTCCGCAATCTCGCATCCAAATATCATCACCCGTTGCTTGCCAGTATTGCCAAATCGCGTAGGCGATATCAGCACTAATATGAATTTCGCGATCGCGGCACCAGATTCGCACTGGTTCCGCGTAGGGATCGCTCTGAATCGACCATTGGGGAGTCATTTCATCCCCAGTAGCCGCACTTTCCCAAGCAAACATCGCGCCATTGTATCCACTATGGAAGGCTTTGCGCCTTGCTCCAGCGAGGGTGTGATAACGATAGCTCAACAAACTCCGAGCCATCGTGGGCTGAGTCAAAGTAAAGAAGGGCAGGATGAAAATTTCGGTATCCCAAAAGATATGCCCTCGATAGCCCAATCCCGATAGAGTTCTAGCTGGAACGCTGTCAGGAATGTTATCTGGAAATAATGAGACATTTGGTGTATCTTCAGCACAAGCCCCAATAAACAGTTGAAATATGTTGAAGCGCACCGCCAGTTGAGCCTTAATATCTCCCTCAATCTCGATATCGCTTTGCGCCCAAACTCGATCCCAAGCCTGATGATGGGCGGTGAGTAGAACCTCATAGGATGGCAGGTTGGTTAATTTGGCTTGAGCCGATCGTACTGGTTGCTTTACTTCCTGTGATGTAAACACCGCGACTACTTTCTCTACGATGACAGTTTCTCCTTGTGTCGCCATAAAGTTCGCTGTCAACGAGGGACAGTCGGGACTATTAATTATCTTGACTACCTGCGATGAATCTGCAATCCCGATTACGGTCATTTTAGCTGCCATGCCAAGTTCGATCTGAGTGCTGCGAGTACAAACTTGCAGCCAAACTCCATGCTCTGTCTCGCCGCGATCGAGGTGCTCCCAATGATCGAAGCCTTGATTGTCGGGATAGCCATTAATGCTGGATTGAACCTCGATCGTGCCACTAAAATCAATCGGTGTAATCTGGCAAATCAATACCAATAGCTGCCGATCTGCCAAGCTCGCAAAGCGTTCAAATTTTAAATCCACAACTTTGCCCTTCGGACTGCGCCAGCGGACCGATCGCCTTAGAACTCCATGTCTTAAGTCCAACTGTCGCTCGTAATCAAGAATTTCGCCGCAATCTAGCCTAAACCGTTCGCCATTGATTGTCACCACCATTGATAGCCAATCAGGACAATTTGCCAGCTCGGTATAAACCAAAGGCATATCATCATACAAACCACTGATTAAGGTCGTTGGCAATGCTTTGGGATAACCTTCTTCAAAGCTGCCCCGCGTTCCTAAATAACCATTGCCAATAGTAAAAACTGTTTCCCTAGCCCGCAACTTTGCCGAATCGAATTCAGGTTCGATCACTGTCCATTCTGTATAAATTAGATCGCTTAGATCACTTACCACTGAATCACTACTTTTGTTGAATGAATCAGTAAGCTGCATTGTTTGCTGACTAGTCATTTAGTCCTCTTGGTTAAATATATAATTCGCAAATTTCTAGGGTAAGGTGGGGCGAGAGCTTCCAGAAGGTAAGGTCAGCATCCAAACTCCATCGGATAAAATATTGACTCCAATCAGAGTACCGATTAACCAACTTGCGGCAAAAGGTGTGATAGACCAGACCAAAATACCGAAGATGATGCCAATTATTCCACTCACCAACATCCAGCCCCAATTAGAAGAAAGGCGACGTATCTGAAATGCCATTGACACTTGGATAATGCCCTGTATGAAAATACTAATTCCCAAAGCTAATGTGAAGACAAATACCCCTTCAAATGGATTTATCAACACAAAGAAGCCAGCGAGGAGATACAAAATACCCAGAATTAGCTTTCCTGTAAATTGTCCAAGATTTCGCAATTGAACTGCATAGACGATTTGGGCAATACCAGCAAATATGAATATCCAACCAAGGTATATAGTTGCCGTTATGGTCGAGAAAAAGGGAAATACGATCGCCACCATTCCCAATACAATCATCAGAATAGCAATCACATTTATCCATGTAGAGCTAATAGCTTGCTCATCAGTCGCAGATGTAGTAATTTTCATATTATTTTTGTTGTCTATTTGGGGTTTTGTAAATATTGGCTAGGGAAATTCAAGATTGAGCGAAAGAAGACTTTCTCAATCTTGAATAAACTTACTTCAGATAAAATTTAAGAGCTGAAACCGAACCACTTCACCATTAGTTTATTGTTAACAGAGAATGTTCCGGGAGCGTCCCAAGCAACTCGTTCAGCCTCATCACGTTCAGCATAATTACGAACATCTCCACTGAGGGTAATATCACTACCAAACGCCTCCACTTTGATCTTATTAGCATCCAACATTGAATTACGTCTGAATGCATATTCAATATCAGCCTTGACCTCCTCTGCCAATTTGGGCTTGATCGAAATCAGATTCGATACTCCCTTTGCCCCTAAAATATTCCCTAGATAGTTACTCGCCACATTCTTCATATACTGCCATTCCACTTCACCATCAAGAGTAATCCAGCCATCTCTCACTGTCACCTTGACATCTCCTTTGGGAATAGTAGTAAACCAGTCGAGATGATGAGCCGCAGCAGTAGCAATGTCGGCATCACTAACTTTTAATGAACTGGGAAACTTGATTTCAATCTCATCGGCGATCGCTTCTACTCCACCTACCCGTTTAGTTGCCCGCACCACATCCCATTTCTGACCGTAGCTACTAGCAGAGCCACTGAGGGTAACGGTTCCGTTTTTTACCACAACGCCGATATCGGTATACTTGATACTTGGATCATACTTAAGCTCAGAAAGAATGTCGGTCTTCAATTGGGCATCGGTTTTCTCTAAAGTATTAGTGTTACTCATTTATTTTCACTCAGTAGTTTTTGATGATTTATTGATTTTGGTTCAATACAGACCAGCATCATGCTCCTATGTTTGATCTCATGATTGAATTAACTAAACTGATTGAATATGATATAAAACGTAAATAAAATCTATGGCAATCCTAAATGGTTTCACCCGCCATAGGCGGGTGAAACCACCTATCAGAAGCAGGTTGATTTAGTAAGTGTCAGCAAATAATTTAGGACTGCTATATAGCGATCCTAAAAAGATGTTTTACAAGTTTCTGGGGGTTGAAACTATGGTAGTCATGCATTGTAATGGTGCTTGAGGCGCTTCGCGCCCCAAGCACCATTATCTAAACCATTACTTTGCAGTACTACCGAAACTATAACTACCGTTTTTTAACTGATCCTAGACCTTTTGTGGATTGCTGGACCTGAGGAGAGCCGATATACTCCACTGAACCCACGCCAGAAAGAGTTGCGTCTAACTGTTCACTAACATTAACCACCGCACTGCCCACTCCATCTTGGCGCACTTTTGCTTGTTTCGTCTTGAGATCCTCACCATTAAAACTGCCGACCCCAGAAAGACTGAGATCAAGCACATCGACACTGCCAGCGATCGTGAGACTACCCACCCCATCCAGAGCAACTGTCAATTGTTCTCCTTGAATATCCTTTGCTTCAATACTGCTAACCCCATCTATTTTTAGGTTCTCTAAACTCTTCACTTCTAAAACATATTTAATAGATTTAGTTGGATTCATATGGGCATCTTTAGCAATAGTGAGATACAGAACATTGTCAGCTACCCGGCTTTCTAGAAGGGGCAGAATATTATCATCGGCGGCGATCGTTAGGGATTCTTTTCCAGTTTGCTGCATCATAATCCTGCCTATAGATTTACTAGAGATAGATGAGAATCCACTTACTGATCTAGATTCGGTCTTGGAGATGCCAGAACCTCTCAGACCACCCCATGTAAACGTGCAGCCGACAAACATACTTAGAGCTGCCAAACAAATGAATAATTTATATTGGTTTAATTTCATTATTTTGTTTTCCTTGCTTTTAGTTTCTTGAAGTTTCCATCTATCCATTTGTCAAGAGGAATTACGATTCCCAAAATCCCAAATAAAAGGAATACACCACCAATGAATAGGTGATGAAAAATGTATATCAAGAAAAATGATGGTATTCCTAATCCAAGGATGATGCCAGTGATTTGCAGGGGAAGTATCCAAGCAGAATTTGCTTTAAGATGAGATGTTTTTTTGCATTGAGGACAGCGATAATTGCCTAAGGGTGCTGACCAATATCGATGCCAAGTTAGGGGAAAAGAATAGTGGCAGTGGGGACAGATTAATTTTCCTCGTGTTGAAGGAGATGGGGAGTGAGAAAATATATGATCAGTTGGAATACTCATGATGATTTTCCTCTAAATCTAGTTTTTAAGAAATCTGATTACTGCACTTTCTATGTGAATAGAATACGTTGCATTTCCTGAAATATTGGCTAGGCTTGGATTTATGTGTGGGCGGCTGTCGCCGCCCACACATAAACTGCTGTATTAAGTAGGATATGATAACAACTCTAGGGGAAAGGCTAGCCAAAACCAGAGATAAAATATTGGAAGAACTCCGGGAATAACAATGGCTAAAATAACTGTAATTATTCGTACTCCTAGAACCGGCAAACCCCATTGTTGGGCGATCGCCGCACAAACTCCAGCAATTGCCTTATGGCGACGACTGCGATGAAATTTAGCGATCGGCGTTCCCTCAGAATTTAAATTGAGTAGGGATGGATTGGTTTTTAAAATCACAGAAATAAGCAATCCCAGACAACCCAAAATAGCTGAGGGGATAGTCACGATCGCTAACCAGTGGGCAAAGACCATGTATGTAATTATGCCTCCTAGCCAAGGAAGATTAGGACAAGTAAAAACAACCGCCTCTGCCAGACAATTAAAGCGTTCAGCTAAACCGATTCCTGCCCAAAATATGAGTAATGGAGAAGCTCCATAGAAGATGCAAATACCCAGTAAGGTCAAATGCCAACCTAGCGACAGGGAGCGGAGAATTGCTATGGCGGAGATAGCTGGAGCAAGAAGGAATAAAGTGGCAAGGAAAGGTAAATAAATCAATCTTTTAATCCTGATTTTATTTCTGGTTTGAAAGTGATTACTTGAAGTATGGCTACCAATTTATTTACTGGAAATTTTGTTGCTGTGGCTCTTGCAGAGTATCTTGGCTGGGGGCGATAATCGCTAATCTGCTATTGCCCAGAACAACCATCAACACCACAGCAATTAGCAATACAGAAATAAATGTGCTAAATACACTTGAATTATCTTGAGTATCAAATTTCGATCGGGGCATTCTGCTCGTATAATCACAATTTAAGCAAACCCAAACATTATCTTCTTTTAATACAAAGTCACGCTGTTTGCACCTAGGACAGTCCGCAATATCATGTTCAGACATGGCTAATTCCTCAATTTATATTTCTACCTGCCAAAGTGTTGTCTAGTCTTTGCCGCAATCTGGCGATCGGTCATTTTATCAGCAGCTTCTACATTTGCAATATGCCCACTAAATTTACTTTCTTCAAAACGCTTTCTTAATTCATCTTTTGCCTCACCTGGACCAAATATTAGAATAGATTTGGCATCATGAATACTTGCAATCACTGCATCGTAGTAAATATTAAGCTGTCCCGTAAAATTTCTCTGTTGGTTATTATCTGCCGGTATTTGCCGGGCTTCATAGTTGCCCTGAAGTGGAGAATCTCCAGAACGCCGGGGTTGTTTTTCTACTGCTGATAGAATCTCTTTAATCTCTTCCCCCTGCTCAGTAATAGTCACCACAATAGCTTGCCGATGATCAATCCATAGCCCCACTTTAGGTTTCATTTAGATATCTCCTATATTTACGATCTATTTACAGCAATTTTTATGGAAATATAGCGATCCTAAATGGTTTCACCCGCCTTCGGCGGGTGAAACCATTTACTAGAAGCAAGTTGACTTGGCAACTGTTAGAAAATGATTTAGGACTGCTATAGAATACATTGTGTTTCCTGAAATGTTGACTGGATTTTGATTTGTGTGGAGGTTTCGACTACGCTCAGCCCCCACAAATCACTGTACTAATTAGAGGAATAATAATTTGGGTTTCTAAAATTACTGTAACAAGTGATTGTTTTATTTCTTGAATGATTTAGTTGAGTTTGATTGAATACAATATAAAACGTAACTTAAAATACTATTTAATCTCGCCGTTATCACTCTTTTTCAACTAAAGCCTGAATCTCCTTTCGTAAAGCACTAATCTCTATCTGTAGTGCCTGAATTGAGTTTGTGTCTGCTAGTTTTGCCCGATCGCTCTCAGTATCCTGACTCATAAAAAATGTGGCTAGGGTTGCTGTTAGATAACCACTAACTGCAAAGGCATACATGGACAGAAAAAAGCATAGTACTCGCCCTTCTGCCGTTTTTGGGAAGAAATCAGAGCCGATCGTTGTCATCACCATTGCTGTCCACCACAGGGCTGTGCCATAGTCTGCGATCGCCCCACTCGGAAGTTCCCGCTCAAAGGTATAAATTCCTGCTGCGCCAATGAGGGTGACGATCGTAGTTACCCCCACCACATAGCCAAATCCTCGATGCCCAATACTTGCTGCGAGAACCTTCATGCCTTTGTTGATTCGGGTCATCACTCGCAGTAGTTGCAATCCTCGCAAACCATGAACTGATTGGAAAAAAGATTGGATCACTGGCACGATTCGCAGAGTTCTTAGGGCTGGAAGCAACAGAGAGAAAGCCGTTAACCAATTGTGTTTTAAGTAGTCGAGTTTGTGGGGGGCGAGGAGAAATTGGATGCCAAAATCCCCGATGAAGGCAATCCAAATAATATTACTAAGTATTTCTAGGAGAGGGTTCAATCCCCAAACCATCTCCATGATGAACAGTCCTAACCAAGCAAATCCCAGAATTAGCATTGGTGTTTCTAGCCAAGCATCCAACTGTTGTAAAACTTCACTGCGTTCCTGATCTAAGGCGGATTTTGACCATTGATGGAGGTTTTTCATGCCAGATGTTTATGATGATGTAAATTCGGTTTAAGGGCTGTTTGAGGAGCGGCGCGTTGCGCCGCTCCTCAAACAGCCCAGTTTTGCTTATCCCGAACTGACATTATTCTGGATCGGGTGGAGGAGATTGATAGACCCTTAGCCGCGCCCGGAGTTGGGCAATTTCTTGCGCCATATCTAGTACCATAGCTGCGCCGACTAAGTTTAATCCCAAGTCTTGGCGTAGCCTTTGAATTTGGGCAATCCGGGCTATCTCCCGACGATGCAGGAGGTTGTCGATCGCTTCAATTACCCCCAACTCCACATAAACCTGGACGATCGTGATGGAAGTTTCTGTGATCAATGCTGCATACTCAAAACTATAGAGCTGCTCCTGTTGATCACTAGTTGGATCATTGATTTGATCGTCGATCGGGGAGACCACAACTTTTACAAGGCTAGTTGAAAAATCATCGGTCATAACTTAATCTCCTCTAGCTGGGTACGGGGGTTAAAGCTGGTATTTGCCCGAATCTTTTCGTAGCATTCCTGTTCGATCGCACTTAGATCCTTTGGAGTGACAATCTGAAGTTTGATCAACAGATCACCCCGTCCGCCTTTGGGTAAAGTCCAGCCCTTGCCCCGCAGTCTGAGGGATTGCCCCGATCGCACCCCTTGGGGAATTTTCATCGTCACCCTGCCATCGGGAGTCGGCACTTTAATTTCTGCCCCCAAAACCGCCTCATCAGGGCGAATTGGCACCTCCCCCACCAGATCATCTCCCTCAAAATGAAAGTAGGCATGGGGTAAGACTTCAATGGTGAGATACAAATCCCCCTGCTGCCCAGAAAACGGACTGGGGCGACCCTTCCCCTTGATCTTGATCCGGCTACCGGTTTTTGCTCCGGCAGGAATACGGACATTGATAGCGTCGTTGTCCAATTGCAGATGTTTTTGGACACCATGAAATGCTTCTGCAAAGGTGAGGGCGATCGCTGCCTCCGTATCTGGGGCAGGAGCTTGAGAACGAAATCCATCGCCAGAATTATTAAAGCCGCCAGTCTGATAGGCACTTCTTTGGTTTGAACCCCTTGGCGAACCACCCGGCGATCGTCCCAACAAATCATTAATAAAGGAATCAAAATCACCATACTGATCGAAGTCTACTGTGCCAGAATTAGCTCCTCTAGGGGTGTTGCTATAACTAGGTTGGGCATCTTGCTGACCAAAAGCATCATACTTCTGCCGCTTCTCTGGATCAGAGATTACCTCATTGGCTTCATTCAGGTCTTTAAACTTGGCTTCTGCACCCTGATCGCCGGGATTCAGGTCAGGGTGATACTTCCGGGCTAGCTTGCGATAAGCCCGCTTGATTTCTTCAGGAGTTGCGGTTTTGCTGACTCCCAAGATGGTGTAATAATCCTTAAAATCTGTTGTGGTTGGCATAACTATTATCTATGGCTCATGGTAAAAGATGAACCTGACCAGGGAAACTGCCAGATAGCTCAAGAGGGCATAGACAACGATCGCCACTACAATATTCAGATCAAATATATTCACTCCACTATTGGTTGTCGGACTAATAAATAAAGTAGAAAATGGGGCAATAAAAGGCATCGATAGATTATTAATGATCTGAGCAAAGTCATTTTTGGGATTGGCACCAAATAAACGGAGCAAAAACCTGATGACTAGCAATATTTCTAGCATTCCAGCTAACCAGAAAATACTATTAACTATCCACTTAAAAGCATTACCTCGTCGAGCAGTTTCTAGGTGCTTCTCTTCTTGATGCAGCCGAAAAGATTCCCGCTCCTGTTGCAATTCCTGTTGTCGTGAAATATTAGTTTCATCCTGCTGATCATGATTCATTACTTTAACCTCGGAGCTAATATCAGGACTTAGAGGCTATTTATAAAGTCTGATTTTGCATCCTCGGAGGGGGTGAAAAATCAGACCTTCTAGCCACTTTAATAAATGACCTCTTACATATAGCAATCCTAAATGGATTGAGAGAAACGCACCCGGAGGGTGCGTCTCTCTCAATCCTCAAAAATCCACAAATGATTTAGGATCGCTATATGAGGAGATTTTTGTGGGCTTCGATGACCCTCAGCCCACACACAAACTGCTGTAAATCAAGAAAAGGGTGAAACTCTTTTCTTGATTTGGTATTACCACAAAGCTCGAACTGGTGCCGAAGGTCTGTTAGGAGTTGCAGTTGTCACTCCACTGGGTTGAGTAGGTTGAATAGGTTGAATAGGTTGAGTAGGCTGACCAGACTGAGGGCTGGGTAACTGGGCTACATTCAAAATGGGTCCCACCAATGCCATAACTTCATCTTTAGTAGCATAACCATCAAAAGCATCAGTACTAAAGGGAATTGGCGAACCAGAGCGATTCTCGTTATATATAACTTCATTGCTACTCGCATTGGTAGAAATCCAAGGGCGCACATCAGCCCCCAGCAAAGTTTGGCGGAGGAATCTCACCCCAGCAGCATGGCGAGCTTCTACGGTATGAATTTCTAGGGCAGCAGCTAATATTGGTTTACCTGCCGCTCCGGCGGCTAATAGATTTTGTACCTGTCCTTTGTAGGCAGCTACGCCCAAATCTTCGACGTATTGCCCTGCGAGGAGGAAGTCCTCAGGATTGGCAAAGGGGTCACGACCGAGGATAGCTCTGTAATTAGGGTTGACAGGAATCGTAATCGCATCAGGATTGCCACCTAGGGAGCGGAGGGCAGCCGAGAGATCGGTGACGTGTTTAGCTTCATCTTCACCGTAGGAGACGATCGCATCCTTGGCTACTTGCGGAGCTGATGCCAAGCCACCTTTCTGGGCTGCATCTCCAGCCCGGCGATAAAAATCTGCCTCTAGCTTTTCTAGGGTGAGGGCATATTCAGTAACTTGTCTAGGGCTTAAGACCGTACTCTGGGCATAAGCTGGGGCAGTGGAGCTAAAGCAAACAGTCAAGAACAATAAAGGAATCAAAGAAAAGTTAAGAATTGCCGGCAGAAATGCTTTGCTGGCTAGCTTCTTAAAGCTGTGAAAAATAACTTGGAAATTCATTCTCAAAGTGATGTGGTCGGACATTATTTTGGCTCCTGTGTTCTAGAGTATTTGAAAGTGCCTGAAACTAGATTGGCAAGATTAAATTGAAGAGAATTAGGCAACCAAAGCCCCATTAATAGGATTATTGAGTAGGTTTAGGGAACCAACAATAGCAATAATCTGTTTTGGGGTATATAGCTCATCGTAGGCGCGTCCTTTGAAAGGATTAAGTGATGGATTTAGGTTGGCATCATTAACCGCCCGATCGCTATCGGGTTCTGTGGTGGGTTTGCCGAGGAGCGATCGTACCCCAGCCGAATGCCGAGCTTCTACAGAAACGATCGAACCCGCCGCCAAAAGGTAGGTGGGGTTAGTCATACTAGTTCCCGCGCCATTGTAGGCATGAACACCCACATCTTCTAAAGCGATCGCTGTATTCAAAATACTTTCTCTACTATTGAGAATAGTATTCAGAGTGGCTAGATTAAGGCTTAAGTCTTGGGTAGAAAATAGAACTTGATTGGCTAATACACTACGCAGAAATGTGACATGGGCAGCTTCTTGAGAACCCAAATATCTCATATAATCCAGTTCCTTAGCATCTACAACTTTTCCTGAACTAATAACCCCTGCATAAAAAGCAGATTCTAGCTCTTCTAATAACAAAGCAAAGTTAAGAATGCCCACATCATTAGCATTAAAGGTGAGGGTTTTGCCTCGGTTACTTGGCTGGGCAGTAACTACTTTGGGGAGGGATGCGATCACCATACTGCCAAGACCTAAAAATCCCCACTTAATCAAGGAACGTCGTGAAGTTAAATCTATCTTTCTGCCATTCATATTCATAATTAAGGTCTCCTAAATAGTAAGGGATACAATTTATGTATAGCGATCTTAAATAAATTCACCCGCCTGTGGCAGATGAAATTATTTACCAGAAGCAATTTGATCTAGCGAATGATTTGGGATTGCTATATGTAGTTTGCTAACTTAATAATTAGCGTGACATTTGACTGTTTGAAATCATGTTTGAGCAATGTATAATCTGTATAAATTGTCTTAAGACCATGGAAATCTTTACAACAGAAATAACTATAGTAATCCTAATTGAGTTTGGAATTTTAGAGGGTCGAGAACGGCTCCCCGGAGGGGAACTGTTCTCAACCCATTTAGGATGGCTATATAAACCTTGAATTAGTTTCTAGAACCTCCATTATTTCTAGAAGTAGCAGGGTTATCAGTAGAGTTGTTGAGATTTGTATTTTGTCCGTGAGATGATGGTCGAGAGTTGCTGCTGCTATCTATAGAACTATTGGGGTTATTAAGGTTTGAATCTTGTCCAGAAAATGATGGTCGAGAACTCCCATTATCACTTTCATCAGAGTTGTTAAGGGAGTGGTGGTTTGTATTTGTACTATTAGGTGACCGTTCATTCTCAGGCTGTCCTAGGATAACGTTAGGTTGATTATTAGGAAGATTAAACATCCTATCTTCCATTAAATTAATCTCAGTCCCAGGAATACTGTTGTTATCATTAGTGGGTATAGGAAGACTGTTATTCCTTTGTTCTGATAGAGTTGGTCGTGGAGGGAAAAGTGGGGTAAGAGTACTATTATTCGTTGGTCGTGACGGATTGACACTGGGAGACGGAATCACACCGGGGAGGACAGATGGACTAGTAGAATTATTACTATTTCCAGTATCAGGTTGTGCCAAAATAGATGGAACAAATACCAACATTGTCATACTCAAACCTAAAGTAGTTCCTCGTAATACAGAGCTAACTAAGGGAGAGATTAATCTTCTTTGATGTTTTGTAGAAAAGTTCATACTATTATATCCTAGTAGTGGTTTGCTTAAAGTGCATATTTTTCTCCTGACTATCTAGATTAAAGGTATCTTTAGAAGTAAGATTTTTAACTATTTTGACAAGATTTAATATGCTTTTCTCAATTATGATGGATAGCTGTTTGAGATGATGTATTGTAAGATGTTTAAGAATGTATTAGTTACTTAACTTGTTTGGAAATACAGCAAATATTTGCCAATTTTGCTGGGATTTGTCAGTCCTTAATGATTGGCAAATTTTAGAGAGTTACTACAGGGATCCTGATTTATTTTTTAACCTTAAAAAATTAGAAGCATCACACCTATAAGATGCGATGTTTCTAGCCTAGATTGCCATATATACAATGGTTTTGAGACAGTGGTTTTAATTGTTTGGTCAGGACTTAATCTACTGCAAATATTAGCCTGATATATAGCAACCCTAAATGATTTCACCCGCCTCCGGCGGGTGAAATCATCTGCCAAAAGCAAGTTGACTTAGTCACTGTTCGCAAATGATTTAGGATCGCTATATATCGCTTTGTGTGTGGACAGCGACAGCCTCTCCCATCCCAATCTTGATCAATATTTTAGAAAATACAGCATATTCTATAGCGATCCTAATTAGTTTTAGAATTTGAGAGGGTTGAGAGCGGTTTCCCCGGAAGGGAAGCCGTTCTCAACCCATTTAAGATAGCTACATCTACATAAAAAGTGCTATAGGATCAATTGTCAATCAATTGTTTTCCTAACTTCATCTTTCATATTTTCAACCGTATGGAGAACTTTTGCCTCTACTTGCTTGGCTTTTCCCTCCGCCTGAGATTTACGATCGCCAGTCAGTTCACCTACGGCATCTTGAATTTTACCTTCAATATTTTTGGCAGTTGCCTTGGCTCTATCTTCTAAACTCATAATGTGTGACCCACAAAGTTGATTGATTTAATTGCTAGGTAAATTTAGCGGTGTTTAGGGGAAGAAATTATATTAGTTTCTCCGCAACAGTAATCCATTGAGATAAATGGCAATAATTGCCCCCAAAACTGCCACAAATACTCCGGGAATGCTTAAACCCGGTGCGCCTAATTGGAGGCTTCCCGTTTGGATAAAAGTCATTAAAGTTCCGCCAATGAAAGCTCCCACAACGCCCAATACTAAGGTTGACAACCAACCACCCCCTTGATTACCGGGGACAATGGCTTTAGCGATCGCTCCAGCTAACAAACCCAAAATTATCCAAGCAAGAATATTCATAACTAATTCCTCCAAATTATTTTTATTGATTCAATGATCAGATTCGTTGAATCGAAAAATGACATAGCCAACTTGAGATTAACAACTCTATTTCTGGTGTCTATCTAGTAACTAGCCTAATAGGTACTTGTTTTATTTCCTGAATGAATTGATTGATTTAAAATAAATTGATTGAATAAAACACAAAATGTAATTAAAAAGCTTGCTTGTGGAAGTTGTTGCGAGCTTCGACTATGCTCAGCCCGCAACAACATTAAAATGCGTAAATCCTAGATATAGCATTCCTAAATGGTTTGAGAGAGACGCACCCAAAGGGTGCGTCTCTCTCAAACCTCAAAAATCTACAAATGATTTGGGATTGCTATATTTTAGACTTGCTGATCAAAGGACAAACTGAGTCACTGCTAGGAATCCTGCCAAGGCTGATGCCCCAAGGGAGAAGACGGCAGAGCCGAATACCCACCAAGCAGCACTAGAAGCGGCTTTACGAGTTTCTCGGACTTGTTTTTGAGCCTCATGCTTTAGGGCATCGAGCCGTTTTTGGGTTTCCTGCTGGACTCGTTCTACTTGGTGTAAAACGTTGTCACGGGTGGATTCTACTTGGCTAATAATCCGATCGGCATCGGCGGCGGAGATATCTTCCCGGGAACTCAAAACTGCGACTAGGGTATCTCGATCGAAATGAGATAGACGATCGCGCAATGCCTCTAAACCCAATTGCGGATCATTGAACAGTTGGCTAAAGTCCTGTTTGATCCCGTCATAGTTGAGTTCTGGGCGTTCCAATCCATTGAGATAGTTACGAATACTCTCAAATACCTTGTCGATCGCCGACTGGACAGCCTGTTGTACCTTCTCTAGTTGATCGGTCACTGCTTTGAAATTAGCTTCCACCTGATCAGCAATCTGATTGGCTTCTTCCTCAGTCATATCCTTGCGTTGAGCCAACAAAGCCACAAAGGTTTCTCGATCGAAATGACTAGCCCGATCGCCCAAGCTACTCAGCCCCGCCATGGGGTCTTGTAGTAAGAGTTGCAGATCCCGTTTAATCCCCTCAGGATTCAGTTCTTCTTTGTTGGTGTTTTGCAGATAATTTTCTAGGTTGGTTTCAAAATCAACAGCCTGTTTTTTGAACCGGCTAGCTAAGCGGCGGGGAGCTTTGATTAGGCTTTGCAGGGCAGATTGAATTTGATCGATCGCTCGATTCACCTGTTCTTCGCTGAGATCATCCCGTTGGCTCAAGAGTTTCACCAAGGTTTCTCGATCGACATGGGATAGGCGTTCTTGCAAGGCAGAAGTTCCAGCTTTAGGGTCACTAAACAAGGTGGATAAATCTCGTTGAATCCCTTCGGGGTTGAGTTCTTCTAAGTTAGTTTTGCGCAGATAATCAGCCAAGGCTTGGGTAGTTTGGTCGTATTGTTCCTTAGCTTTGCCCGCCAATTTTTGGGGAGCTTGCAAGATACTATCCCGTACCGATTCCACCTGATCTAAGACTTGATTCACCTGTTCTTCGCTGAGGTCTTCCCGTTGGCTCAATAGCTGTACCAAGGTATCCCGATCGAACTGAGCCAATCTGCCTCGTAAAGCATTTACCCCCGCCTCTGGATCGGCAAACAAGGTTTTTAGATCCCTTTGGATGCCCTCAGGGTTGAGTTCTTCCTTATTAGTATTCCGTAGGTAGTCGGAAACTTTTTGGCGTAGTTCTTGCCCTTGGTGTTGCAGGCGATCTTGGAGTTCCTTTGCTTGAGATAAAACCTGATCACGAGTACCTTCAAGTCGATCGAGGATTTGACTCCGATCTTCAGAGCTAATATCTTGGCGTTGGCTCAAAATGTGCTCTAAAGTACTGCGATCGAATTGATTCAAGTTATCACCCAAGGCATCTAAACCAGCTTCTGGATCTGCTAACAGGAGATTAAATTCTCGCTCGATCGCTTCTGGATTTAACTCCTCTTTGCCCGTAGAGCGGAGATATGCTTCCACCTTCTGGCGTAATGCTTGGGATTTTCCTTCAGCTTCCAATCCCTGCACGGTGGTAAACACTTCAGCCCGAATATCTTCTAGATAACCTGCGACATCTTGGGCTTTTTCTGGAGTGAAATCATCCCGTAGGCTTAAGGTTTGGATGAAGTATTCGCGATCGATCGACTCCAGTTCTTGGCGAATCGTACTAGGATTTGCCGCCTGATCATAAATCACATCTCGAAATTCCTGCTTCACAGTTTCCCGGTTCAGCTTCCAAATTGGCGACAACAACAGATAGTTTTCTAGGTCTGCCCGAATAACGCTAAAACGCTTGGCAGACCCAGAAGATTTGCCGTTTGACTTGCCGTTTGATTTGCCATTAGTAGTACCATTTGAGTTGCCATTTGATGAATTATCTGGCTGCAATAGATTACTGCCAATAGTGCGTAGTTGCCCAGCAATTTTTTCCACATCCACATCAGAAAGATCGACATTCTGTAATACTCGACTGAGCAGTGCCGTAGTGCCAAATTGTAGAGCCTGACTCGTCAAACTATCACTAGGTTTGAGTTGGGAAGAAGTTGATTTCACAAGTTGACTTAACTGCTCGCTAAGTTGACCTGATCGCAACTCTTCTGGAGCCGCAGATTGCAATTGTTTGATTAAGGCTTGGGGATCAATTTGCTCTTTGCCACCCACCGCTTGTTTCCAAGCTGCTTCTAGTTGATCGGTGATCCGATCGACATCTTTCTTGGAGAGATCAGTCCGGCTACTAACTAGTTTGGCTAAGGTGTCTCGGTTGACATTCTTGAGAAGATCGCTATTGGCGATCGAACCCAAATCTGCATCCTTTAGCAACTTCGTAAACTGATTCCCTAGCTGATCCAAATTCAAGCTAGGTAATTGCACCTTGTCTAGAGAGCTTTGTAGTACCTTCTGGATACTGTCGGGGTCAAAACCAGAGGTCAATTCCCGGCGCACAGCCGCTGTAACTTCTTCAGCGGTGGAAACCACTTGGTTTTTGGCGATGTTTGCCCCCAGCATGGCTGTACCAGTCCCCAATAAACTCTGAATCCCCGTAGTCGCAGCACTCATAATTGAGCCTAGCAAAGAACCCAAGGTGGTGGAGCCAAACCAAGTCAGCAGGGTAAAAAATAGTGACCAAATAGTTACTCCCGTAATTGCTCCCAGTTCTGGACTACCCACTAAACTCAATTTGACCGCCAGAAAAGAGGCAGCAAAGAGGGCAATGCTGACACTTACCAACAATCCCAAGCCGACTTTGGTTTCAATCCCCACACTGTCATGGGAATTTTCGGAGTCACTCTGGCTAGAAGGACTATCAGGGGCGGCAATCACCGCGATCGCTAGATTAGTAAACAACAATTGAAAGGCAAAAGCCATGACTACGCCCACCACCAATGCCAACAAGAAATTAGGACTGGAAAATACAATGGCAGTTTCAGCAATAGTCCCCGATAGTGGGTCTGATAGTTGGCTGGGCAATAAAGTTGCAGCCCAACCATTAGAAGTTCCCCAATTAAAAGCTATAGTCAGCCCTATAGCTATGGTCATAGTGATTACAAAATTACGAATCTGTCGAAGTGAAATCATTTTTTAACTCCTGAAAGTAGTTTAATGAATCAAAAATTAGGTATTTTTATAATTTGCATCTAGCCAGCAACGGGGCAATTCTTCCCCAGATGGAAAAATCAAATCTTTCTTATAACCCGGCTCAGGATCCTGCTCTTCTTCACCAGCTTGCACCTGAATCACAATCTCTTGCTCAAATGGATCAATCAAGGCTTTGAAATCCATGACCTCTACCAAATTTCCAGTTGCTTTTTCCTGTAATAACATAGGATATCCTCACTATAATTTATTCCGTTTTTTGATCTATTTGATCTATTAGATCAACAGAATTCCAGCCAACCAATCTAGGCTTCTGCCTACTATTAATTAGTCAATAATTAGTCAAGCAAATATTAAATCCGTTGACCGACAAATAAATTGTATACGATGCCAATTAGTGCCAGAACTAAAAGGATATGAATTAAGCTGCCCCCAACATTAATTGAGAATCCTAACAGCCAAAGAAAGAAAAGTACCCCAGCAGCAGTCCAAATGAGGTTTAACATAATTTTTCTCCTGTATAGATATCAAGTCAATTTGCCTCTAGCAAATAGTTCTACCCGTCGAAGGTGGGTGAAACTATCTAGAATTTCTGTAGCTGTTGCCATAATGGTAATGTTGTAAAATTCCCTTGGCAGATGTTGTAGAAGAGATGAAAAGCGATCGCCATCACAACTAACCTAGTTAATCTAGATAGCGATCGCCACAACTAATGACCTAACTAGTCAACAGCTTTTTTGACTTCATCTTTTACATCTTCAGCAGCATGACGCACTTTTGCTTCTGCTTGTTTGGCTTTTCCTTCAGCCTGAGCCTTGGGGTCGCCAGTCAGATCGCCTACTGCATCTTGAACTTTGCCTTCAACATTTTTAGCAGTTGCTTTTGCTCTATCTTCTAAACTCATGATGCGTACTCCTTGTAAATTGATTGCATTTAAGGATTAATTACCAAATTCGAGCTATCAAATCTGGCTCCTGATATCAATTTGACAAGTAGCCGTTGTACTTCTTGAATGACTTGATTGACTTGATTGAATACGCTATGAAATTTAACAGTACTATCAAAAACGTCCTCGTCCTAACTAGAATGATGCTTGAAATATCTCAACCCCCTTGGCGGTTGCTATACAAAATAAGAGAAGGATTTGCTACACCCCACGCAGTAAATCCTTCTTGAAAGTTAAATGTATTTTAGCTTATTTAGAACTTATATATCGCCAACAAGTTATCTATAATTGTGGACATTGTTGCAGGCCAAGGGTCGTCGAAGTCCGCAATAACCTCCATCTGCATAAGTTCTGACTAAGCTAGTTTTATCTCAAAAACAGCTAATTTTCATGCAGCTAACTTTTAGCACTTTTTAATGGCAACGAACGACTTCGATAGCCCTAAAACCCTCTCGGTAACTATCTCAGATTCCTGAAACAACTCTTTTAGTATGGGCTTACATAGCAAGCGAGCACTTTCTACCAGTCGTACTGCTTCATTAATAGTTGTTGCCTTAGTCCAGTTTCCTAATTGAAAATGTAAGACTAGCCATAGACGTATTGGTTTAGGAAGCAAATGGAAAAAGGGAGTCATACAATGGGGTTCTAAGGGAAACCAGTAATTTGGAGTTTGCACAAAATGCATTGGTGCTAATCTTTTTATCTCCTTGGCAAAGGATGTCATAGATTCCCAATCACCTACATGCTCAATAACAGAATTAGAATGGATAATATGAAACGAGCCATCATTGAAATTCGAGAGATTCCGTCCATCTCCAGAAACAAAATGATATCTTCCTTGATCTTTGGGTATTGAAATTTCAGGAATATTAACGATCGTTATTTGAATATCGTATTCTTCAAATACTTGATTTGACAATATATTCCAATAGCTTTTTGTTCCTCCAATATCTATGATCTTTACAGTTCCATATTCTTGATGAGCTTGTTTTATCATATCTATAAGTAGAGCAATACGTTTGGCTCTAAATCTTGATCCTATAGATTATTGATTGTCATAGTTCGTAATATTCTGGGCTAGAAATCCTGTGATTGACATGACTTTCTCCTGTATTTTATTTAGGATATAAAGATGAAAATTAATTTTTAGAGGACGTTTTAAAAGTTTTTATAGCAATCCTAATAGGATTGAGAGAGACGCACCCTCCGGGTGCGTCTCTCTCAATCCTCAAAAATCCACAAATGATTTAGGATCGCTATAGTGATTAAAACCACAATCACAAGAACAAAGCTCACTGCTGTGGAGTAGTATAAATCTAGAACTTTCATCAACCTGCTATAGACAGATTTTGTTTGTGTAGCTGCGACGGCTTGACTGAGTATTGCCAAATGTCTTTAATCACCGATGCTGTAGATGCCAACCTAATTACTTATTACTTTAATTATTCTTGATATATCGCGATCCTAATTGAGCTTAGAACTTTAGAATGAAACAGCCCTGCGCTTCGCGGGGGTTACACTACTCAACCTCCCTAGCGACGGCTAACTGTCCATGCCTGAGGAGTTGGTTTACTTCTTCACTACTTAAAGGCAGAGAGAATAAATAGCCTTGACCACACTCGCAGGATAAACTTTGGAGTTGATCTAATTGAATTTGATTTTCTACACCTTCAGCAACTACTTGCATATCTAAGTTGTGGGCAAGATTAATAATTGTTTGGACAATTTTGTTATGGCGAGAACCCGGAATCATTTGGTGAATAAAAGACTGATCGATCTTTAAAGTATCCATGGGAAAGTTGTGTAAATAGCTCAGGGAAGAATAGCCCGTGCCAAAGTCATCCATGCAGAGCTTGACATCAATATCCTTGAGGCATTGGAGAGTTTCGATCGTTTGATTATGCTGATCGATCAAAATACTCTCAGTAATTTCCAACTTTAAAGCTTGGCTATTGAGTCCGGTCTCTTGAAGGATTTTGGCAATTCTGGGGACTAGATCCGGGCGAGCAAACTGCCGGGGGGATAGGTTGACGTTGATCGTTAGGTGGGGATTAAAATCTCGATGCCACAGGGCTGCTTGTTGACAAGCTTGATGAAGAATCCACTCACCAATGGGGATGATTAAGCCTGTTTCTTCGGCGAGGGGAATAAAAGTCAAGGGGGAAATAATTCCTTGTTCTGGATGTTGCCAACGGACTAAAGCCTCGAAACCAAGTATCCGGTTATCTGCGAGAGAGATGATCGGTTGGTATTCAACATAAAATTGGGACTGGGCAGCCAGAGATTTGACGGCTCGGCGGAGGTCATTTTCCAGTTTTAGGGTAGAAACTATTTGTTGATTAATCGTTTGGTCAAAAATCTCATAGCGAGAGCGACCACTGCTTTTGGCTCGATACATGACCAAATCAGCATCTTGGAGCATGTCTTCGGGCTGGCGATAACCCTGATGACTGAAGGCAATGCCAATACTCACGCCAGTAAATACTTCCTGCCCCTGGAGAATAAAGGGACGGGAGAGTTCTTGAATAATTCGCTCAGCTACTTGAATTGATTCTGCTTGCTCGCTGATATTGTCTAGGAAAATTGCAAATTCATCCCCACCGAGACGAGCAACCATATCTTTTTCTTGGCGGACACAACGACCCAAGGTAGCCCCGATTGCCACCAACAAACTATCCCCCATGGCATGACCCAAACTATCATTAATCACCTTGAAGCGGTCTAGATCCAGAAACAACAGGGCAAACAAATAATTAGGATTATGCTGGACATGGTACATAGCCTCGTAGAGCTTTTCCATCAATAACGTCCGGTTGGGCAAACCAGTCAGGTAGTCGTGGTAGGCATTGTGGCGGAGTTGAGATTCAATGTGACAGCGGGTAGTAATTTCTTGACGGAGGTTTTGGTTGGCAATTTCCAGATCCATCGTTCTTTGATGTACTAAACTCTCTAGCTGGGTGTTCAGGGTGGCTAATTCTATTTCGATGCGATGGCGGGCGATCGCTCCGCCAATAGTTCCGGCAGCCGCCAAGAGAATAGATTTTTCCGTCTCAGAACAAATCCACTCGTGTTGACAATGATCAAAGCCAATAAACCCCCAACATTTTTCTTGGATCTGAATCGGCACAACCAGAATCGAACAAATTTTTTGCTGGCTGAGGATCGATCGTACTGGCTCTGGAAAATCCCTTACCCGACCACTAATAATTCTTCCTGCTGCCATTGCTTCCTGCCACCAATCGCCCATAGCACTGGCAAGCAGAGGGAACTGGGGAGACTGGGGATAATCACAGGCTATCGGCTGCTCTAAAACTGGGCGTTGTTGCCCCGGGGAGAAATCATCTAAGTAAGACCAGCGCTCATTGAGTACCATCAGCGTATCCCCCGTCCCCTGATCCGTGTGGTATTCAAACAAATAGACCCGATTAATTTCGGTTGCTTCCCCCAGAGCCTTGAGCGCCATCTTCAGGGCGCTTCCCGGTTCACTTTTGGTCAATAGGTAGTTAGTGGCGCTGGCAACTCCAGCTAAGAGGCGATCGCGCCGCCGTAGTTCCTGCTCGATCCATTGTTGTTCGGTAATGTCATTATTGATTTCTAAAATAGCTTGGGGATGCCCCTGAGCATTTTTTTGCAACGCCCAACGACTGCTGACAATGATTTTTTGACCACTCCGCTGGTATTGTTGCAATTCCCCTTGCCAGTGTCCCATTTGGAGACAATGATCATGAATTTGCTCTAGGGGAGCAGACCAGGTGGTTTGCAGTAAATTATGGACGTTTTGACCGATCGCCTCAGCCTTCGTCCAGCCATAGAGAAGCTCTGCTCCTCGGTTCCAGTATTTAATCAATCCTTGGAGGTCAAAAATAATAATCGTATTGTTAGCAATCTCTAGCATCGCCGTCTGTTCTCGCAGTTGAGCTTCAGAGCGGCGCAGCTTCTCTTCAGATTGGATGCGCTGAGTAATGTCTGCTTGAATACCGATAAAGTGGGTTAAATCTCCCCGTTCATTGCGCACAGGAGACAAAGATAGCTCGTTCCAAAACCATGTCCCATTCTGGCGATAGTTTTTAATCACAACTTGTCCATGAATCCCCAAACGCAAACATTGGCGGATTTTCTCGACCACCTTCGGATTCGTATCTTGCCCTTGGAGAATACGGCAATTACTGCCGATCACGTCTTCTGCTGCGTAACCAGTAATTTTGCTAAAAGCAGCATTGCAGTAAATGATGGGTTGATGAGGTAATTGCATGTCACTAATCACAACTCCACTACTGCTAGCGGCGATCGCCTGATCCAATAGATTCAACTGCTGCCAATTTTTTTGGGCATCTAAAATATCACTCAAACCCTCCAGGAGTCCTTCCTCTAGGGTTGGTGTGACAACCAAAGAATTAAGGAGTTGCCCTGAGTCCCCTCCTGAGCCTACCTGTGGTAAATCTAGATTTTCTGAGAGATTCGATTCTCTTGGCATATGACTAGTTATGATCTATTTTCCGCTATAACACCCTTCGATCTATTTTCCGCTATAACACCCTTCAATCTTAGTAGGGGAAACCCTGACAAACCCTATTAAAAAATCAATAATTGTCCAATAATTGTCGGTTAGTTGTCGGTCAATTATTGACAATTTCCCAGTTTTCAGCTTTGGATAAACGGCTTCATCTTCAAGCTCTATATCTATGTATAGAAGGCAAAGCTCATTCTAGCAACTAATTACTATTGACTAGCCAACCTAGCCGACTTAGCCAACTTAGCTAACTAGGTTACGTCTTTCCGCGAGGGACTTGATCCTGCGGAGTTGGGCTTGCATATCTTTCTGTGTCCAACTAGCAGCGAAGGTTTGAAACCCCCAACTCACTAGAGGATTAGGAATAGTAAATTGAAACTGATTGAGGAGAGTAGTTCCTTGCTCAATAGGTTGACACTCCCAGTGATCGCGCCCCTGAAAAAAACCTGTAAACTCCCAGACAATTAAACCCGGTTCTCTTGCCACAACTACGCTGGTTAAGCTAGGTTGCCAGAAGGGAATTTGTAAGAGAAAGCGGCTTTCTGCCCCGATCGTTGTTTCCCAGACCCCCACAGGCTGACATCTTAAAGCTGGGTTCAGCCATTGATGCATTAACTCTAGATCTGTCAGACATGTTTCTACTGTAATCGCACTAGCGTTAATTTGGATCGAGTTCTCTATAACAAAAGGGAATGACATAGTAAATGATACGGATAAATATGCAGAAATTAACAGGAGTCAATAATACTCCCTGAGGATTACCAGATAAAATGCCAATGAGATATCTGATGCAATGGGGTAAAGATATGTATTTTTTAAACTTAATCGAAAATTTACTTCTTTGGGGGAGATTTAACTGTAGTATTTCTTCATTAGGGACTATGCAACTACTCTGAGAAATTTAACTGCGGTGGATATGACAATCCTAAATGATTTCACCTGTCAGAGATCATTTATAAAGTGGCTAGAGGGTCTAATTTTCTGCCCCCGGCGGGAGCGAAAAATTAGACCTTATAAATTGCCTCTTAGAGGCAATTTGATTTAGCAGTAATTTTAGGATGACGATAGACCCTGTAATTTCTAAGATAAGTTACCAAGTTCGAGTCTTGCATCAGCCTTAACTAATTAAGTTGATCATCCATCTACGGAAGCTAACCAACCATGATAAACATTACAGGAATTGACATAGAACTAGGTAAACTCTATTTGGGAGCTAATTTGCCCCAAGTGGTGTCTAGCCATCTATTAGGTCAAGCCGGAGGAGAGACAGCGATCGCTCCTTTGTTCAATACCTTAAGAGGCAGCATCGGTCAAAATTTACTGAACCTAGTCTTAGGCATTGTCGCCCTGATTGTGGGGTATGTTGTAGCAACAATTGCCTCTGGGATTACCCAAGGGTTGCTCAAGAAAACTAATTTAGATAATAAAATTGCGAACTGGATTACAGGAAGTCCTCGCAGCAATCTAGCAGTAGAAAAGTGGATTGGGGGAACAGTTTTTTGGCTAATTATGCTTTTTGCCATAGTTGCCTTTCTGCAAACCATTCAACTCACAGCAGTTTCTGAACCGATTAGAAACTTACTCACCCAATTAACAACTTTTCTCCCCAAACTCCTAGGAGCTGGGCTGCTAATTTTAGTGGCATGGCTTTTGGCAACGATCGCCAAAATGGTCGTCACCCGTGGTTTAGGTTCCCTAGGTTTGGAGCGTCGCCTCGGTGAACAGACAGGCGAAACCCAGCAATTTGCCGTCACAGAAACCGTAGCCAATGCGCTGTATTGGTTTATTTTCCTGCTGTTTTTGCCAGCAATTCTCAGTACCTTGGAGCTTCAAGGTACTCTCCAACCGGTTCAGCAACTTCTGAACCAAATTCTCTCAATTCTACCCAATATCTTTGGGGCGATATTAATTGGTGGTACGGGTTGGCTGATTGCCCAAGTAGTCCGGCGGATTGTGACTAATCTTGTCGCAGCTATGGGAGCAGATCAACTGGGCAGCAAATTTGGCTTAAGCCACAGTCAACAATCCCTATCGGTGATTACTGGAACTTTGGTCTATGTACTAATTTTGATTCCTACGGCGATCGCTGCTTTGAATGCCCTAAAAATCGAGGCTATTTCTCAGCCAGCTATCTCCATGCTGACCCAGATTCTGAATGCAATTCCCCAAATTTTCACAGCAGTAGCGATCTTGGGGATTGCCTACGTGATTGGGCAGTTTGTGGCAGAGATTCTTACCAATGTTTTGACAGGGATTGGATTTGATAATATTTTCCAATGGTTGGGTGTTGGCTCGATCTCTCCTCGGAATCCTAATGCCAGCCAAACTGTAGATACTGATGAATTTGATGCCGCTGAGTTGTTTGAGCCTCCCACTCCTAGTCGGACTCCTTCGGAGGTCTTGGGGGTGGTAGCTTGGGTTGGGATCGTTCTGTTTGGAGCGATCGCTGCTACTGATGTATTGAGAATTCCTGCCTTAAACGCCATTATTTCTGGAGTAACGGTGATTGCTGGCAAGATCATCTATGGCTTAGTTGTCTTTGCCATTGGCTTATACTTGGCAAACTTGGCTTTCAATATCATTAGTAGTTCTGGCAATCGTCAAGCAAAAATTGTCGGTCAGGCAGCTCGGATATCGATTATTACCCTAGTCACAGCTATGGCGCTCCAACAAATGGGAATTGCCAGCGATATTGTTAATCTGGCTTTTGGCTTGTTGCTGGGAGCGATCGCCGTTGCCATTGCCCTAGCCTTTGGTTTAGGAGGTCGAGACATCGCCGCCGAACAGGTGCGATCGTGGTTAGCATCCTTCCAAGAAAACGATAAATAAATAGCTCTGCTATATATCGCGATCCTCAATCATTTGCTAACTTTAGAGGGGCTAAAAACAGTGCACCCAGAGGGTGCAATGTTTTTAGCTCTGTTAGGATTTCTATACCAGTTCTGAATTCCGAATTATTTACTAATAGTAATTCCTCACAACTCACAAATTATTGAGAGTTGCCAAGTCAACCTGCCTCTGGTAGATGGTTTTACCTGCCGAGGGTGGGTGAAAATATCTGGGATTGCTATAGATAAAGCATCACTAGTAAAATGCAACTCAACTGTCGACTGCAAAAGTCATGCTAAGATAACCTAGGATTTGTCTAGAATAGTTCTAGAGTTATTTATTGAAAATTATTCCATGCTTTTTTCTTATTCTTTCCGCGTGGCTTCCACTAGTATTGCTTCCCTACCATTGATGATTGCTATGAGTATGGGGCTACCTGCTCAAGCCCAGCCCACACCTCCAAGATTAGCCCCCACAAACACTAACGATCTCCGTCCCCTAGTCCAAGATACCAGCCTTCTGAGTATGCAGGGAGGAAGACGGTTGATCAATGAATCCCTCGCTTCAGTGCAGTCTCAAGATTACGCTACTGCCGTAGTGAAGTTACAACAGGCACGGCAGGTATTTAATCAACTATCTAATTTTTATCAACAATTATCCTCTAGCTTCTCTGGCATTGATAACCGAGTGGCAGATATTCATCGCCAGAGTGCCGTAGAAGCAGCAGAAATGCGGGATCAATCTACCTATCAACTAGCCTTAGTCCACAGGGCGCAAAACCAACCGGAGCTAGCCGTTCCCTTGCTGATTCAGATCATCCGTTCCCAGAATCCGACTACAGACTTAGGAAAAAAAGCCTATGAACAGTTGGTGCAGCTAGGATTTGTGAATAATACTGCCACCAATGGAGTTCCTACTTCTACTGCTCCCTAGTTTTTTTAGGGGTCTAAACATGTAGGAATGTTCCTTGCACTGAGGGGAATGTTTTAATCCCCGATTGTTGCCTTAAAACTATTGGACTATTTAATATAACTTCTCAGGAGGAATTATGGCCAGTCCCGCCCAATTAGAAGCAATGATCAAAACTGGGTTACCCGATGCGATCGTCCAAGTGCAAGACCCTAGAGGCACCGGAGATCATTACGAAGTAGTCGTAATCTCAGCAGAGTTTGCCGGAAAATCTAGAGTTCGCCAGCACCAGCTCGTCTATGCTGCGGTGCAATCAGCCATGGCGACAGGAGAAATCCACGCCCTCCAGCTAGATACAAAAACCCCCCAAGAATGGCAAGCTGCCACCTCTGCTTAAATTTCCTGCTAATTATTTACTTAATTATTTAAGGGAGATCGCTCGCAGCATCTACTGATTCAAGTTATGATTGATTATCTTACCTAATTTTCTAAAAACCATAGCTCAAATCTATGAATCCAGAACTAAAACAACGTCTTGATGACCTCGTGAGCCAAAATAAGATTGTGGTCTTTATGAAAGGCTCCAAACTCATGCCCCAGTGTGGATTTTCTAATAATGTGGTGCAGATGCTCAATAGTTTGGGTGTCCCTTTTCACACAGTTGATGTTCTCGCAGACTATGAAATTCGCCAAGGAATCAAAGAATATTCTAACTGGCCGACAATTCCCCAAGTCTATATCAATGGTGAATTTATTGGCGGTTCTGATATCTTGATTGAACTCTATCAAAAAGGTGAGCTACAGGAAAAAGTAGAAGTTGCCATTGCTTCTTAATTTCTCTGAGACATCATGAGTGTAATTATTGCTGGCGATCGCAGTGGGGCGGGGAAAACAACTATTACCCTTGCCCTACTTGCAGGCTTGACAAAAAGAGGAACTGTCCAATCTTTTAAGGTGGGTCCCGATTATATTGACCCCATGTTTCATCGGGCAGTAACGGGCAGACCCTGCCGCAATCTTGATCCGATCTTAACCTCCCCCAGCTATGTTCAGTTCTGCTTCGATCGCCACGCCCAAGGAGCGGACTACGCCGTAGTAGAAGGGGTGATGGGTTTGTTTGATGGTGTCAGTATTCCTCAGACTTTTGAGAATATTCACATTATTGATAGTATAGAAAGTCAATCCCTAGAGTTAATTCCTGATTTTGCCTCTACAGCCCATATTGCTCGGCTTTTAGATTTGCCAGTAATTTTAGGATTAGATTGCCGGAGTTTGTCAGGTTCGATCGCCGCAATTGCCCACGGATTTGCCACCTTTGACCCCAGAGTGAAAATTGCTGGGTTAATCCTGAATAAAGTAGGTAGCGATCGCCACGCCCAGCTACTAACTACTGCCCTAGCCCCCCTAAATATCCCTGTGCTGGGAATGCTCCGCCGAGAAGCAAGTATCGAAATCCCCGATCGACATCTAGGCTTAGTCCCCACCACCGAACTAGACAATCTATCCACACTTTTCACCCAACTTGAAGATTTAGCCGAAGCATGTTTTGATTGGGAGAAACTATTGCCACTGTTGAAGAGCAATACTCCTTGCTTAACTAATTTTTTTAAACAAGATCAAGAATCTTACTCCCCCCTTTTGTTGGCACAGCCTGTCCAAAGGACACAGGGGAGCTGGGGGGGATCATCCCCAGATATCCAGCCAGCAAAGATCAAAATTGCCGTGGCGCGCGATCGAGCCTTTAGTTTTTATTATCAAGATAATCTAGATTTACTAGAATCGCTGGGAGCTGAATTAATCTATTGGAGTCCTCTTCAAGATCACAAATTACCCCCAGCAGTGCAGGGATTATATTTTGGGGGCGGATTTCCAGAAGTATTTGCTCAGGAATTAGCCCATAATTATCAGGCTAGGGAAGCTGTCAAACAGGCAATTATGGGAGGGATGCCTACCTATGCCGAGTGTGGTGGATTGATGTATTTAACCCAAGGGATTAAGGATTTTCAGGGGCAATTGTGGCAGATGGTGGGAATATTGCCTAGGTCGGCGGTGATGGGGGCGCGTTTAGCCTTGGGTTATCGTCAAGCTACAGCCTTACAAGATGGCTTAGTAGTCAAACAAGGGCAACAGGTCTGGGGGCATGAATTTCATCGATCGTCCCTTGCGCCAATTTCCGACTTATCTTTAGCCCCCCATCAAGGTTTACCCCTGTGGCAGACCCAAAGTTTAGGACAAGTCCAAAACCAAGAAGGCTGGCATTTGCCCCACCTCCACGCTAGCTATGTGCATCTCCACTGGGGAAATACTCCAGAGATTCCCCAACAATTCCTGCTAAAAGCTAGTCATACAGAGCTTCTTCTCGCAGTTTGAGAGTGGGTGGCGACAGCCACTCTCAAACTATTATGGCAACCGCTATGGCAACCGCCAAGGTGGTTGAGATGATTTTGGTTGTGGAACCCCAGCGAAGCTGGGATTCCACAACCTGCTTAGCGACGGCTATATTAGCCAAACCTCTAGGGCAAATGCTAAGCCAGAAACCTAGGGATTAGCCATTTTGAAAATAATCAGATTACGTCCTTCCTGCTTTGCCTGATACAGCGCTGATAATGTGGTGTTGAGGAGAACATCTGATGATTTTTGCTGGGTTGGCTCTGCTGTAGATACCCCCATACTCACCGTGAGATAACCAGTGGGAGATTTGGAATGGGCGATCGCTAGATTTTGCATTGCTTGTTGAATATGCTTCGCTACAGTGATTGCCCCAGAAGCATCAGTTTTGGGCAGCACAATCCTAAATTCATCATCCCCATACCGAGACGAAATATCTCCGGGACGTTTTAAGGATTTCAAGATCGCTTGGGCAAAGGTTTGCAAAGAATGATCACTCTGTTCACGGCCATAAACTTCGTCATAGAGATGGAATAGGTCTATATCGCAGATGATCAAAGACAGAAACGTGGCTTCCCGTTGCATTTGTCGCCAGTTGCCTTCTAAATATTCATCAAAGTAATGGCGGTTAGAAAGGAGGGTTAAGCCATCAATCCGATTCAGGAGTTCTAATTCGTCCTTGGCTTTTTGCAGAACCTCTTTAGCTGCTAGATGATAGGAAATCTCAGCTTGCAGAAGTTGATTTTGTTTTTCTAACTCTTTCTTAAATTGTCTTTGTTCAACTTGAACCCTGACTCTGGCTAATACTTCAGGGAGTTGCAAAGGTTTAGGAATATAGTCAGCCCCTCCCACCTCAAACCCCCGGAGCACGTCAGCTACATCATTTGAGGAACTAAGAAAAACGACAGGAATATCGCTGGTTTCTGGGATGGCTTTGAGTTGAGAGCAGACCTCGTAGCCATTCGGTACCCTTATATTTACATCTATTAAGATTAGATCTAAAGAGCTATTCCTTGCCATCTCTAAAGCAGCAACGCCATCCTCTGCGGATATTACTTCGTAATCTGCTTGCTGAAGCATGGCAGATAGAAGCCGGATACTTTCTGGCGCATCATCAACTATGAGTATATTGCCCTTAGCGGATTCATTACGATCGCTATTCATTATTTTTCCAGCCCTGATATCTGAATGACGGTTAGTAGTCTTTACCGCCATACTTTGATGATGCAAAAGAATGATTTTCTAGGTTGAGCGAGGTTAGTTTACCCGAACACCAATGACCGTGGCATTAAAATTATAATCCACACCTTCCAATTCCACAGAAGTCCCAATTTTTACCTTGCTTCCACCCATAATGGCACCGTCCTTGGTTACCTGTACCTTGCCAGCCAAGGTCATCAGCATATCGATACTAAAAATTTCTGGTCTTGGGTCGGGAAGGGCTTTGACAGAGCCATCAGGTTGGGGGACAGCAATGGTTCTGGGTAGCTGTTTGATAGATTTAATGTCGATTTCCCCGTGGGGCTGATTCCGAATAATAATTTTGGTCTTTTTCTCGGTTTGAAACTTGTTCAGAAGTCCGGGGGCATCAGATACGTTCAATCCTCTGACTACCAGGTCTACTTCTACGGGTTTAGTATCTGAATTCATCTGAGCGACCGATCGACCAGTCCCCGGAAACAAAAATATCCCTACTACCACCATCAGGATTACCAAGGCGGCTCCCAGATCAAGAATGCTAACTTTACCAAACAAGCGTCCTTGGGAATCTAAAATAGCCATAAACAATAAATATTCTTAATTTTAAGTACAAGATAACGGTTATAACGTAGATTAGCACATTCTGTTGGTCGGCAGTAGTTGCTTAAAAGAATCTTAATCGAAGGTTTAACTACTGTAATCCCCGCAATTCCCATTTTGAATTGTAGGTTGGGTAGAGCAAAGCGAAACCCAACTTAGTATCTACTCTTGTTGAGTTTCCTTAAGTAAATCCAACTTACAAAACTCAAAACCTTGGCTTAAAAATATTCCCCCTATGCCGATATTAATTCTCAGCTAAATGAATCGTTTATGGTAAATAATCATGGTGATTTAATTAAGTAAAAACTAGCAATTTGATGAGGAGCAATTTCTGTTATATCTGCTTGACTAATCTCACTATTATTTACACTATCGTCTGTTTCTTGGGTCAACTTTTCAGTTAAAACATCAGGTATTGCTACTTCTAAAAGATTGACCGGGTGAGATATAGCTAATCCTAGGGAATTATCGAGAATTACTCCTGCTCGATCGCCCGCAGTTTCATAACAGCGTAAAATCCATGCAGGAGAAGATGAGGATTGAGATGAGACTTCGGCTAGTTTCAAGGAACTCATGATTAAATTATTCTTGCCTTGATGATCACGAATACTCAGCCAACTATGACTAGAAGAATAAATATTAGCTGACTTAATATAATTAGCAGAATTATCTAGATTCTCAACAGGATAATTATTTAATTGGCTAGGGTCACGAGATTTGGTATCTTTTGTTGCTTGATTATTTGTAGCTATTTTAGTTGGAGATAATCTAGTTGTTAAGGGCAGATTTAGCTCATAACCTCGATGAATAGTTTGTGCCTGTTGATAGTTACCTTGATGGGGATAAAGGGCGTAGGTAAATTGATGTTGGGTACGATCGCTAGAGCTATCAGGCCACTCAGAACCCCGCAACAAGGTAAGTCGTAACTGATCTGGCTGGGCATCATAGCCATATTTGCAATTATTCAGCAGACTCACGCCGTATTCAGAAGTACTTAAATCCGCCCAGCGGAGAGCCGGAACTTCCCATTTAGCTTTTTCCGCTTCAGTCACTGGTTGAGTAGGGCGAGTGATAGTGCCGTAGGGGATTTCATAGGTAGCAGTGTTGCTGGCGATCGTGATGGGGAAGGCTGCTTTGACCAATACATGGGATTCTTGCCAATCTACGGTGGTAACAATTTTCACTAGGGGGGAATGGCGATCAAGAATGTAATCTTGGACAAAAGTAGAGTTTCTGAATTTCCTAACTACCCGAATACTTTGACGAATCGTTCCTTTTTCTAGATAGTTAATAGAAATTAATTCTGCCCTAGGTAAAAGATGTTCTGCATAGTTCGGATCGATATTCCAAGCATCCCAATACTGTCCTTGATCCAGCCAAAATTGTAGCTGGTTTCCTCCAGCTTCTTGCAGCACTTCTTTGTTGTTTATAATATCAAATACACTGGCTAAATCTCCAGTTGCTGGATCAACTAATACCTTGAGAAGATCATTCTCTAGTTGCAAGGATTGAGATGGCAAATCTAGTTTTGTCGTGGGATATATGAAGGGCGCAAAGTCTTGCGCCCCTATAATTGATTGAATATTATTTAATGCTTTGGCAGAAGAGGTTGTTAACCAAAAACGAGTAAAGCCAATACTCGGTATATTTTCGGCGAGGAATAACAAGGTATTCGGTTCACTAGTAGATAGTTGGCTAGGAATAGATTGACCGTTGCCATCTACTATTTGCCACGCTTGATTAATACCATGGTTTTCTATAGAACTATTTGACAGATTATCGGAATTAGTTTTTGCTAGATGATCAATAAAATTATCTGGCAGCACCAAACTAACTACCTCACTTCTTGACCAAGCAAGGGAGTTGAAAGCAATAATTGACTGGGCATTTTCTTGGGGTGCTGGCGGTGAATAAATCTCTGAGAAAATGGCTTGCCAACTCGCTTCCCAAATTTCTTTTCCTGTGGTAATTACTGCCTGCCAATCTTGATTAGCCGTAACGAAAACTTCGGAGATGGAAGTGCCGGGAAGAATATCATGGAACTGATTGAATAATACCTTTTGCCAAGTATTAGTAATTGTCGCTTGGGGATAGGTTTTGCCAGTGGCGAGAGTGGCGATCGCTGCCAATAGTTCTACCTCATAAAGCAACCCTTCACAATAGCGATTAAAGTATTTTTGATCGGCATGGGTCGTGTAGCAACCTCGGTGAAATTCTAAATACAATTCATCTCGCCAGATCGGAAGTTCTGCTGATTTCTCTAAGGATTTAATTTGCTCCAATAAATCTATAGCTGTTGTGAATTGTAGTTGGGGAAAAGCCAGATAGTTGCTATTAATCTGATCGGTTTTTTGGGCATTGTGAAGGTCGCTAAGATTATCAGAAGTTTCCGAATCATTAGAATCCGGGATAAGACTTGGAGATTGTAATTGCCAACGCTTAATAGTTTCCAACATGTCTCTAGTAGGTCCTCCACCGTGATCTCCTACGCCCATTAACCACAGGTGAGAATCTAAGCCTGTTTTGGTATGCCAATTAGCTCCATAGGTAGCAATTTTTACTGGCTCTATTCCTTCGCCAATGGGATTAGACATTAGGCTTAAAACTCTACTGCCATCAGCAGATTCCCACCAAAATAAAGGGTAGGGAAATTTGGTTGTATCATTCCAATCTAGTTTTTGAGTGACGAAATAATCAATCCCTGCTAATTGCAAAAATTGGGGCAGAGTAGCGCAAAATCCGAAGGTATCCGGTAGCCATGCTATCTGGGTAGTTTGACCGAATTTTTCTAGGAAATATTGCTGTCCGTAGAGGAGTTGCCGAGCGATCGATTCCCCGCTAATTAAATTCATTTCCGGCTCGATCCACATCCCCCCGACTAGTTCCCATTTTCCCTGCTGGATCTGCTGCTGAATGATCTCAAATAAATCAGGACAATTCTGTTCAATCCATGCATACAAAGCAGGAGTTGAATGGCAAAATATCAATTCAGGAAAATCTGCTTGGAGATGAATTACAGAAGTAAATGTCCGCTGTGCCACTTGCCAAGTTTCGGCTACTTCCCATAACCATGCCATATCCAAATGGGCATGACCAAGGAGATGAATTTTATGTTGTTGAATTATTTGAGGTAAACCTAATTTATAGGCAGATTGATACCAGTGAGTCAAACATGAATTAAATTGTTCTGGATTAGATAATAAATCCCAATTTATCTCAGCAGTAATCTCTGCTAGTTGGTGTAGTTGATCGCCAGTTAAATATTGTTGGTAAACTGCTAGTTGATCGGCGATGAAATTAAGATCAAATAATTGTAAGTTGGGAGAATTTTGAAATATTGGGTAGGGCAATTCATAGATACAGAGCGATCGCATCAATCCTCCCTGATCATGGCTAGGGCTGACTAATCTGATCAGGATTTCTATCTCATCACCGGGGATAACTTCCTCTCGCAACAAAACCCTTGCTTGAGCATCAAACAAATCTCCTTCTTGGATCAACTTTCCATCCACAAAAACCTGTGCTGCTTCTGCCCACCAAGTTAAAGCCAGTCTTAGGGATAATCCAGTCAAAGGATAATGCTGGAGATCAGCAGGAATCATCAACTTTTGCCGGAACCATCGCACCTGAGAGCCTTTTGCCCAAAGGATTTTTTTCTGATCGCCAGCATCGACTGTAGGTGTGAGCCAAGGGAAAGAGTATAATTGGTTTAGCTGACTAGCAGGAATATCTGTATCGCAAATTTGCCAATTTCCCAGAACGTCCACTTGGGTGCAGGCGCGGAATCTAGCGATCTCCTCTCCTACTAGATGATGTGCAGTTTGATTATTTACGGCTTCGCTATTGAAGACTTCACCACTTTGTTCCAAGGTTCCCCCTATGTCTGAATTTATCCCTGAATCTAGTCCTGAATCTGGTACTGAATCTGGCAATGTATCTAGTTCTGGTGTTTATAAAAGTAAGTTATTTAACTTCCTAAACCGGCGATCGCAAGAACTGATGCATCAGTCTAAAACAGTGTTGCGTCATTTGCAAGTAGCAACTATTTGGGGTGTGCAAATCGCCCTTTATCCAGTTTATTTATTAATTCAAACTGGCAGGAATTTTGCTTGGCAGCTACAGGCATCTGCTGCGAGGAGGGAATCAAGAACCATTGGTAATCAAGTAGATAATCAGCCAATTTTACCATCATCAGATCAACCAATCACTCAAGTTTTAGAACTAGTCAAAGAATTTCTTCCGGAAGGATTTTTTCAAGTCCCAATACTAGAAACATCTCATTTTGGCAATAATAATCTTTCTATTTATTCAGACTATCAATTATCTACCCAAATAGAGCAAGATACTAGTCTGACTCTAATTAATAATACTTCCCCTCACTCCCTTCGACAATCTCATGACAACACCCAGCCCCTTTCCCAAGGAGAAATAGAAAAGCACGGTGATAATTTATCTACTATCTTGTCAAGGGGTGAAGATGGATTAGCTCAGGTGGGTTTATACGTTCAAGGAATAGCTAATTTATTGACATCTCGAAAGTTGGTTTTAGTCGGAAATAATAATCAAATCTTGGATATTATGACCCCAGAGCAGCAACAAAAACTAGCCAAGAAAATTATTTGGGAAATAGCAGGCTATGGGTACGATCGTCACCGCTTCTTTCAAGCTCAAAACCAATCCCAAAGAACCTTCTCTCCACCATTACCCAACCCCCAAAGTCCCCAGACTTTATTGCCAGCTAAGTGGTTTTGGAAATTAATGGCATGGGTACAAAGGGGGGAGGTGGCGATGGCTGCCAATCTTTTTCAAGAATCTAGTTTAGCTCTAGTGGCTCCGTCAATTAATTCATCCAGTGCATCAATTAATTCCTTAGACAATTCATCAACTAATCTCCTAAAAATATTCTCGGCAATTGATTTCTCCTCCCTGCCTATCTCCTCAGCAACCCTGCAAATTGTTGATCAACAGGTTTATGAAATTGAAATCAAACAGATTACTCCTGCTTCTCAATGGCTAACCCATCTAGGAGAAAAGTTATTGCCTTTGGTGGTTGCTCCCCAGCAGGTGTTATCTAGATATAAACATCAAGGAATTGATCAAGGAATTACTAATGGGATAGGGGATAGCCTAGAAAATAATCCAGCAAATAGTAGAGAAAATATTTGGGCATTGATTCAGGGAGCGATCGCTTACTTTTTTGGACAGAAATCTCCTGAAGAAATCTCTGCTAATTTTTCTCCTAACCAGAGCCACGATCAAGGTAATTACGAAGGTAATTATGCTTTAGATAGTGCCACTCCTCATGCTTTCTATCCCGGCATAAATTTATTCCCAACTTATCAAGAACTACCCTTCTCCGAAGATGATTGGTTAACATCAGAAGATTTATTTAAAGTTGTTGAATCTCAGGAATCAAATAACTATGAAGATCAGGATATGCTCGATCTTCCTTCTACCTTAGAAACTAAACTTCTCTCCGCAACTAATCATCCTTCCTTAGCACAGGTCATGGCTCAGAAAAAGAAGAAACCTAGATCACCATCTCAAGCCCCTCTAGCAAAGAAAAATACCCCAAGTAATACCTCAAAAAATATCACAAAAAAAAGCGCAGGGACTAATCCCCGCGCGATCGCCAATAAATCTTCTGCCCCTAAACCAGCTAAATCAGCCAAACCTATTGCCAAGTACAGGGATGTAGAATACGGCATTTCTAATTCTTGCGATATCTCTTCCGACTTAGATAACAATAGCGGTGATTGGATAGAAACCGAAGTCACTTCTAGAGGCTACGTTAAACATCCTTTGCAGAAATGTTTGGAAATTCTTGATGACCTAACTCTTTGGATTGAAGAATTTTTGGGCAGAATTTGGCAAGCAATTAAAAAAATTGTCAAGGCTTAAAGTTCAAATGCCCCAATATCACAAATACCGCCACGAGGTCTAGCTACACCCCTTTGGTCAATGGTGCTACAGGTGACAGTATTGCCTCTATTTACTGCTGGACTACTGGGTTGGAGAGCGATCGTTCTAGTTAAACCACCGTTATTAAAGAAAGCTCCTAACAGAGGATCGGCAATCTGAATTCCAGTGGCACAATTGCTATCATTAACATCTGGACTACGTTGGGGAAATTCAATATTATTGCCGCCATTAGTCATCAAGCTAGAGCAATTATTCCGCACACCAAAGGAATTTCCTGCTCGATTGTTGGCAATAATTGTATTGCTTAAGGTAACTGAATTACCGCCGATGATTGCCCCATTAAAAGAACTGGCAAAATTATTAACGATCGTATTATTGTTAATAGTAACTAGACTATTGTTTAATACAGCAATTCCGCCTCCTTGACCACCATTGACATCTGGATTCACAGCTTGGTTATTCGCGATCGTATTATTGGTTAAGTTGGCATTAATCCCTGTACCTAACCATAATCCTGCCCCTAAACCACTAGCTTTGTTGCTGGAAAAAGTATTCTGGCGAATATTGGCGATCGTGCTACTACCAGCGCCGAGGACAAATATCCCGCCTCCAGAACCTCCTTGAGTGCCACTAGCAGTATTTCTGGCTACAGTGTTTTGGTTGAAAACTAATTTATCAGTGCCGTAGAGTTGGATAAACATGCCACCGCCATGATTTGCTGAGATATTATTGCTCATCCGGCTGCGGCGAATCACAATCTTGCCGCTGCTATTCAGAGCACCATCCACATAAATAGCCGCCCCGCCCCCAGAAGGAGCTGGACGAGTGGAACTATTGCCCACAAATACACTATCGGTAACTTTGAGATTACTCAAAAGATTATTAATTGCCCCTCCATTACTAGCTCGATTTCCCGTGAAGCGACTACTACTAACCCGCACCGTACTTTCGCTCTTAGTATAAATTGCTCCACCCCCATCAAATTCTCCTCCTTGGGTAGAAACATTATTAGTGAAAGTGCAATTCTCCACGGTTAAAGTGCCTCGGAAACCATTGAAAACTCCGCCTCCTTGTTCAGTGGTAAAACCATTGGCGATCGTTAAATTTCTCAAGGTGAGTTGAATCCCATTGTCAGCAGTTCTAATCACTCGATTAGTCCCGCCACCACTGAGAGTAATCAGGTTGCTACCGCCATCAATAATCGTATTGGCACTAATGATTTTTTCGGCAACTCGAATCGTCACCGGGCTAGTTCCACAATTAAAAGTCACGATCCCCCCACCAGCCAAAGCCTGATTCAGGGCTGCTTCGGTGCAACTAGCGGCGATGCCACTGCCCACAACTCCTCCAGCTTGGGCAGGATGGGCAAGGGCGATCGCCAAACCCAACCCCAAACTAGCCGCCATCCCATAAAGCCATCTTCTGCCAGTCTTAAAAAAATTCCACATACTTTACTCCTCAACAAAAATTCTTTAGCAGGACTTACGCGTTTAGACGTTTTTGCAGGCGCAAAGCGCCTGCAAAAACGTCTAAGCTCCTAGATAATTCGTTCATAGTGCGTAAGTCCTATTTAGTAGGCAGCAGCATAACTAAGGCAAGCAAGAATATCCTCTTCAGTTAAATAGGGAAAATCTTCTAGAATCTCTGGGTGAGACATTCCTACTGCAAGATATTCTAGAATATCGTACACAGTCAGGACTTACGCATTTAGAGGTTTTTGCGGGGGCTTCGCCCCCGCAAAAACCTCTAAAAACCCAAATGATTTGTTGGCAGTGCTTAAGTCCTAACAGTAATTCTCATTCCTCGAATACAGGGCTTGCCACCACGTTTGCTTGGCTCAATCGTAATTAGATTGACATAATGCATTGATTTTCACCTTCTACAGTCAATTTTACTGACGCTAGAAAACTCCAAATTTGTGGTTGAGGATTGGCATCTTAACCAAAGAGAGTGTTAGCCTAGATATATAGCAATCTTAGAGGATTTCTCTCGCCAAAGACGAGAGAGCTTTAGAGACTATTTATAAAGTCTGATTTTGCGCCCCCGGAGGGGGCGCAAAATCAGACCTTCTAGACACTTTGTAAATGACCTCTTACCAAAAACCTATTGATCTAGTGCAGGATTTGAGATTGCTAGATTAATCCTAAAGTTAAAGAGTTTAGGAAATTTCAGTAAATAATTTACTGAGCATTAATTTTATAGATAAATTTTAGGCTATGGACAAGGTTGTTGTTGGGCTTTCCGGCGGAGTAGATAGTTCCACTGCTGCGGCTGTTCTCCATGATCAAGGCTATGGAGTGGTGGGAGTAACTCTGTGGTTGATGAAGGGGAAAGGACAGTGCTGTTCTGAGGGGATGGTTGATGCGGCTCAACTTTGTGAACAGCTTGGCGTTCCCCACCATATTGTCGATAGCCGGGAGCTTTTCCAAAAATATATTGTGGATTATCTAGTAGAAGGCTATGCGGCGGGGATTACCCCCCTGCCCTGCTCCAACTGCAACAAAATGGTCAAATTTGCCCCCATGCTCGCCTATGCCCAAGAGGAATTGGGGATAGACAAGATTGCCACAGGACATTATGCCAGAATTACCCAAGACCCAGCTACCGGACGTTACCAATTGCGGCGAGCGATCGATTTATCCAAAGATCAGTCCTATTTTCTTTATGACTTAGAACCCCAAATTCTTGCCTCTGTTATGTTTCCCTTGGGAGAAACTCCCAAGACTGAAACTAGAAGAATTGCCGCCGAGTTTGGTTTACGCACTGCCGATAAGCCAGAGAGTCAGGATCTTTGCTTGGTGGAGGCTCATGGCTCCATGCAAACTTTTTTGGATAAATATATTTCCACTAGGACTGGGGATATTGTCGATCGCACTGGCAAAGTCCTCGGTCAACACCAAGGAGTGCATCATTACACCATTGGACAACGCAAGGGTTTAGGTATTGCTGCCCCAGAACCTTTGTACGTGATTGCCTTGGATGCGTTGAATAATCGGGTGATTGTGGGCGATCGCGCGTCTGGGGGACAGGCAGAATGTACGGTGTCTCGCCTCAATTGGCTGGCGATCGATCCTCCAAGCATTCCCCTGCAAGCCGAAGTCCAAGTCCGTTACCGCTCCGAAGCTGTGCCAGTATCGATCGTGCCTCTAGGAGATAATCAAGTCAAACTGATCTTTGCCGAACCCCAATTTGGGATCACACCGGGACAGGCAGCAGTCTTCTACCAAGGTGATCTAGTTTTAGGCGGCGGAATTATCGATCGCTACACTCTGCCAGATCTGACAAGCATTGAGTCGGGTAGCAGAGTGGAGCAGGGTGAGAAATAAAAAAAGCCATAGAAAAAATCTAGGGCTAATACCAGGGTGCATCTACCACTAATTACAGCCATTAATTTTTTACCCTGAAAGGGTAAAAAATTAAATTTTAAATTAATTTGAGAGGTCATTTATTAAAGTGGCTAGAAAGTCTGATGTTGTGCCCCCAGCAGGGAACGCAACATCAGATTTTATAAATCCCCTATAAATGTCCCCTGATATTGCCAATTAAACAGCCACTTGGGGAGTCGCAAGCTGAGCAGAAATATATGCAGTGGAATCTCCTTTGATAACTATGCTCCTTTGTCCGTCAATGCTTGTGGGAATATCTCCGGCAATAGTTACTCGTTGGACTCGCCGGGGTTGGTTGCCATAGTCAGCGATCGCATAATGTTGAGTAGCTCGGTTATCCCAAAATGCTACATCTCCCGCTTGCCACCGCCAGCGCACAGTATTTTCAAGACGAGTCACGTAGGATTGTAAAAGTTGCAAAGTAGTATGGGAATCTTCGGCCGTCAGCCCCTTGATCCGCCGGGCAAAACCTCCGAGGAGTAGCGATCGCTCTCCCGATTCTGGGTGGATATGGACAGCGGGATGCAGGGTTTCATAGATAGTAGATTGAAAAACCTTGGAGTATTCTCGGGCGGATGCTGGTACATCAACTGTGGCGGCAGCATAATCTGACCCATTACTATGGACAACCCACAACTGATCGGCCAAGGCTTGTAAATGAGATGGGAGGTCAGTATAGGCTGTGGCAGTATTTGCCCACACGGTATCACCGCCGTAGGGAGGAACCTCTACTGCTCGCAAAATTGAACCCAAGGGGGGGCGATCAACAAAGGTGACATCCGTGTGCCAATGATTGGTATGGGCGTTTTGGCGGCTATAGTCCAAATCAAAAACGGATGGATGTTCAGGAAAGTAGGCAGGAACCGTAGGATGGGCTGTCGTTAGTTGCCCAAAGTAGCTAGCAAAGGCGGTGTGACTTTTTTTATCTAGGGTTTGCTGGCGGAAAAAAATAACTTTGTACTGAACTAAGGCTTGACGAATTTTGCTAATCAGGCTAGCACTCAAGTCCGTAGTCAAAGCAACCCCTCTAATCTCGGCTCCGATCCGACCAGCAACGGGTTGGATCTCAAAATTTGCAGAAACCATAGATTTCATCCTCCAAATAATAACTAATGCTTAATACAGATATCTACGGTAATCCGATAGATTTACTGTGGATAATAGATGGAAACTATAGCACAAGTTACTTTAGTCAGCCAAGGGTTTTTGATACCTATTTGATACCTAATATTATTGCTATTACTAAGTCTCTGTCCCCTACCATCGCGATCGATCCCAATCAGAGAAAATACCCTATCCTGCTTTTATTGGTCTCCCAAAAACCTAGATAATGTGTTGGCAGTGCCTAAGTTCTACTATTGTTAGGTGCAACTCCCATAAAAAAAGCTCTAGAAAAAATCTAGAGCTAAAACCAGGGTGCATCTACCACTAATTACCTTCCTTGGTTTATTCTCAGTTCAGGACAAAACGCTAAAACTCTAAAAATATACAGCACTTTTTATATGGATGGACATGGTTTTGTCCACCGAAGGCGAACGCAACTATCTACTAGAGGCAAGCTACTAGAGGCAAGAGATTTACCCTGAATATCATGAAAATATTGTACCTACTGGCTGTCGCAAAGCGGGGGTTGCATTATCCTAAATCATACTAACTGCCTTCGTAGTTGCTATAGCGATCCTAAATGGTTTCACCCGCCTTCGGCGGGTGAAACCATTTACTGGAAGCAAGTTGACTTGGCAACTGTTAGAAAATGATTTAGGACTGCTATATATATTTGCGACATTCTCAGCCCATTTGTAATTTATCAATCAATTAAGTGTAATCAAATCACTACCAACAGTCGCCAAATACTGTTATTATTGCAAGTTACATTAGTCTCATATTGTTTCACCTAGTTGTATTCCAAGGAGAAGTATTCTTTGCCACGCCATTACTTATTTACCTCAGAATCAGTTACCGAAGGTCATCCAGACAAAATTTGTGACCAAATTTCCGACACCATCCTCGATGCCCTGCTTGCGGAAGATTCCACAAGTCGAGTAGCGGCTGAGGTGGTTGTAAACACTGGTTTAGTTTTGATTACCGGAGAAATTACCTCCCAAGCTCATGTCAATTACGTTAACCTAGTCCGTCGGAAACTGACAGAAATTGGCTACACCAATGCCGACAATGGTTTCTCGGCTGGCAGTTGTGCTGTGTTAGTTGCCCTTGATGAGCAGTCTCCAGATATTTCCCAAGGGGTAACTACTGCCCAAGAAACTAGGGAAACTTCTAGCGAAGACCAACTAGATGCGATCGGTGCCGGCGACCAAGGAATTATGTTTGGGTTTGCTTGTAATGAAACCCCAGAGCTGATGCCCTTGCCCATTAGTCTGGCACACCGGGTTTCTCGCCGATTAGCTGCTGTCCGCAAAACAGGCCAACTGCCCTACCTCTACCCCGATGGCAAAACTCAAGTCACGATCGCCTACGAAGATAACAGACCCGTGGCGATCGATACGATTCTTGTTTCTACCCAACACGCTGCCACCATTGGCGATATTACCGATGAAGCCGCAGTCCAAGCCAAAATCAAGGCGGATCTGTGGGATGCAGTAGTGTTACCCGTATTTGCGGATATCGAACTGAAGCCGACAGCCGCCACTCGTTTCTTGGTCAATCCCACCGGGAAATTTGTCATTGGTGGTCCCCAAGGGGATGCGGGGCTGACGGGCAGAAAGATTATTGTGGATACCTACGGTGGCTATTCCCGCCACGGTGGTGGAGCCTTCTCTGGCAAGGATCCCACTAAGGTTGATCGCTCCGCTGCCTATGCTGCCCGCTATGTGGCGAAAAATATCGTCGCGGCTGGTTTGGCTGAAAAATGTGAAGTCCAGCTCAGTTATGCGATTGGTGTCGCTAGACCCGTAAGTATTCTGGTAGAAACTTTTGGTACTGGCAAGATTGACGACGATCGCCTCTTGGAACTAGTTAAAGCCCACTTTGAACTCCGTCCCGCTGGGATCATCGAAACCTTTAATCTCCGCAAATTGCCCGGACTCCGCAACGGCAGATTCTATCAAGATGTTGCCGCCTATGGTCACTTTGGCAGAACAGATTTAGAGTTACCTTGGGAACAAACCGACAAAGTAGCAGAAATGCAAGCTGCGGTGCAAGGGTTACTTTCTGGCGCAAAAAGCTAGTTCTAGAGGTGCATCTCAATTGCATTGGTTTTGTCTCTAGACATGTATTAAAAGTCCCCCTAAATACAAGCCCTAAAGCACTACCACGCTAGAGCAAAGGGGGATTTACTTACAGCTGATTGAGAGTGGGTGGCTGTTGCTACCCACTCTCAATCCTAATATTGACCAATATTTCAACGGTTGCAATGTGTCCTATTTGAACGAAAATTGCTGTAACTATAGTAAGCGCCATTCTAGTTAGGATTAGGACATTTTTGAGGGCGCGCTCCGCGCCCTCAAAAATATCCTAATCAAATCGGCGACTACTATATCAATAATTCGTTTGCAGCGAGTAAGTCCCAAAATAGTTATAGATTAATTTCTAGCAAACCTTCGGGGGGATTGATTTCTAGGCGCTGTTGAACTAGATCAACTACGGGGACAATTTCATAGACAAAGGGAATGAGAATTGTTGCAGCTTGGGGGGCAGTTTGCCGCTTGGGTTTAGGTATTTTACTTTTTCGGTTCGGGGTGACTTTTTCTGGAATCACTGGCTGAGGCGGTTGTTCTGCCAGTTCTACCTCCAATAGATCATTCCCGGCTGGTATGATATCGACAACGGTGCCGATCGCGGCTCCTGTTTTTTGGTTGTATACTCCTAAGCCAATTAGATCCAAAACATGGAACTGATCTGGTGGGAGTTGGGGGCGATCGCTTTGGGGGACGACTAATTTACAGCCGCGCAGCGCATCCACCGCTTCACAACTTGTTATGCCCTCTAGGGTGATGATATACAAATCCTTCCCCGGTACATACCTGCCCCGGATTAGCTTGACCGGAAATGGCTCCTGTCCCGATCTTTGCAGCCAGCGCTGGCCCGGCTTCTGGAAGCGTTCCGGAAAATCTGACTGGGGATAAACGCGAATTTCTCCTTGCAACCCTTGGGGGGCAACGATCGTTCCCACCTCTAGCCACTGTTGGACGGGGTTATTCTCTGATATGTTTTCTAGCGGATATTCTGGTTTATTCATAATTCCTTAGGGTTCCTGCTTGACAGTCCCGGAGCCAAGTACTTACTGCTTGCCCCACGGTACTATTCAGACTCTCCCGCACAGGAGTCAGGGCTTGAGGGGATTGGGAACCAGTGCTGCCACTTCTACTATACATCAGCGTTAGTTGCCATCCTTGGCTAGTTCGCACCAAAAATAACCGATGGAATTCCTGCACTTCCACCAGCCTACTGCCTTGATATTCCCGGTTCAGGGTCGTGAAAAATACTTGCTGGAGTTGTTGGTCGCTGAAGCGTTGGGTCGCAATATCGCCTTGGGTTCCACTCCCAAGACTAGGGTTAATATCGGTATTAATGGGGTTGAAATCCGGATTCCCAGCCACCACAACATAGGCATTAGAACTCTCCAAGCCCAACCGCCGCGATCGCTGCATCGCTCGATTGGCATAACCCGGCAGATCCCGGAGCATTAGAGTAGTTAAGCTCTGGATATCTTGAGGGCAGGTAAAAGTTTTAGGTTCAGAGGCAATATTAAGAAGAGGATTGACAATACTTGGTATCTCAAACAGGTTGAGAATGCTGGGCAAACTAGTGGGAAAAAATGCCAGCCCCATCGTCGGGAAGGTACACCAGAGAGCAAGATATCTACTTAAAGCTAAAGTACAAGTTTTGCTCATAAGATATCTAATCACGCCAACTCCTCGCAAATCCGCTGCCAAGCCTCCACGGGGTCTGGGGCTGCGGTGATCGGTCGGCCAATCACCAAATAGTCTGCCCCGGCTTGGAAGGCTGCTTTGGGGGTCATGCTCCGCTGCTGATCTCCAGCGGCTGACCAACTGGGGCGAATCCCCGGACAAATCAACAAGAAATCCTGTCCGCAAACATTTCTTAACTGCGGCGCCTCTTGAGGAGAACACACTGCCCCGGCTAAACCTGACTTCTGCGCCAAGAGAGACATCTCTAGAGCATATTCTGGTAGCTCTAGGGGAATTTTTAGATCAAAGGCTAAATCCCTTGTAGTCAGGCTAGTCAGCAGGGTAATGGCAATAATTTGTGGCGGTGAATATCCCAGACTTTGGGCAGTAGCGATCGCCTCTTTTTGGGCAGTTTCTAGAGCTACCTTTCCGGCGGTAGCATGAACGGTTAGCAGATCCACCTGATAATGAGTTGCTTGGCGCACTGCCCCCGCCATGGTGTTGGGAATATCATGAAACTTCAGGTCAAGAAAAATTCTTTTCCGCTGTTTCTTCAGATAGCTCAAAACTTCTCCACCACTAGCTACAAATAGCTCTAGTCCAACCTTCCAAAATTTAATTTGGGGAAGTTTTTCGACTAGGGCGATCGCTTCCTCTAAGTTGCCCACATCTAAGGCGACAATTATTTTATCTGCTTGTGGTGGGAAAACTGAAGAGAAATTTTTCTGGATGGTTTGACTCATTGGTTAACCTGATAACTGTTAACTGATTACTGTTAACTGATTACTTAGCACCACAATAGGTATTGATCTCACCCACAACTCGGTTAGATTCCTGCCCTGCCTTACTAACCTTTTGAATACTGTCACCAATTGCTTTGGTGGAGTTTTCTACTTGTTTCACAGCATCAGGAGCAGTAAAATTAATCGTCCCCAGAGAAGAAATTGCCTTACTAGAATCCTCAAAACCAACTGAAATGGCTTCTAGTTGATTTGCGTAGTCATCCCGGAGGGTCAGAAGTTGCTTATCCTCCACCTTCAAAGCCTTAACTCCTTCCTTAACTTTCCGAATATCCGCAACAAATGCCCCCAAAGAATCTTTGACTTTAGTGATTTGCGCCTTCATTTCCTCTGGCTTGGTTGGGTTAAATCCTCCCAGACCTTTCATGGCATCTGCCGATTTTTGGTAAACGGTTTGCCCTTGATTAATTTCAGCAACCAGTTTGTTGCACTGGGAAATCTTACTTTCTCCACAACTAGCTAAAACCGTCACTAATCCGAGGACTAGAGGTGAAATCAGCCGTAAATTATTTCTGGATTGATGACGAGAATGCAGCATGAAAAATTTTAATAATAAGGTTAATAGTTAGGTTTGTTGGTTGCGACGACGCTGGAGAAATTCTGGAATATCCAATTTTTCTCCTTTTGCATCAAGTGCTGAGGGAGGTGGAGTTACGGGATTCCGCCTTGGGGTAGTAGGGCGACTGAGCACTTCTCGGCTGGGAGGAGTGGGGATGTTTTGCTCCCCAGTAAATCCGGTGGCGATGACCGTAATTCTAACTTCTCCTTGGAGGCGATCGTCAATCACTGCCCCAAAAATAATATTGGCATTAGGATCCACCACATCATAGATAACTTCCGCCGCCGCATTCACCTCATGGAGAGTCAAATCTGCCCCTCCAGTTATATTAAATACCACCCCCCTAGCTCCGTCAATGGAAGATTCCAGTAACGGCGAAGAGATCGCCGCGATCGCTGCCTCCCTTGCCCGCGATTTGCCAGAGCCAATGCCAATCCCCATTAATGCCGAACCCGCATCGGACATAATTGCCCGAACATCGGCAAAATCCACATTTACTAAGCCGGGGATGGTAATAATATCAGAGATGCCCTGCACCCCTTGACGTAACACATCATCAGCTTGGCGAAATGCCTCTTGGACTGGGGTTTGCTCCGAAATTACCGAGAGTAATTTGTTATTGGGAATTACAATCAGGGTATCTACCCGACTTTGCAGAGCTGCCACCCCTTCATCGGCTTGGGAAGTCCGCCGCCGTCCTTCAAAGGTAAAGGGACGAGTCACCACACCTACGGTTAAAGCACCCATTTCCTTTGCAACTTCAGCGACGATCGGGGCGGCTCCGGTTCCAGTCCCACCACCCATCCCAGCGGTAATAAATACCAAATCTGCACCCTCTACAGCATGGGCAATTTCATCTCTAGATTCTTCGGCGGATTTTTGCCCGATCGCTGGATTTCCCCCAGCCCCCAAGCCTCTAGTCAACTTCTGTCCTACTTGCAAACGTTTGGGCGCAGCAGCTTGGGTCAGAGCCTGGGCATCGGTATTTATTGACCAGAACTCCACTCCCGTTACATCACTGGCGATCATGCGATTAACCGCATTTCCACCGCCACCACCAATTCCGATTACTTTAATTTTGGCAACACTACCTGGCACGATGTTATCACTCCTAAGTTCTTCCCTGAAGACTAAACGCGAATCCCGACTGGGGTTAAACGTTACTCCCGTATTATTAAAAGGGTTATTACTAGTGTGGGCTACTGAGCGGTCAGCAGCCTCTGAATCACTAGAATTTTGGTAATTTGAATCTATGTCGCTATTGGAGTTCATTGTAATTGTTCAGGGTGAAAATGAACAAATTGTTCTGGTTTTGATGGTGACTTGCATCAGATATATGTGTCAAATATAGATTAAGTCATCACTAACTACAAACTTTTGTTTTAACTTTTGTTATATTTTTGTCAATTTTGGCTGCTTGCCTAATCATGACGATGGGTTAACTTAGGAGTAAGTTGATCTAGTGTAGCTTGAAAGATAGCCTTGAGCGGTTATTTGACATCCCGAATTTGGGGACGATCGATATCCCGCAGATCGATATAGCCAATTTGAATACCCTTGAGTTGTTGGGGAACCCTTTGCATAGTCTCCAAGATACGAATTTGCTGGGCAAAATTATTGCTATACCTGCCCAAGTGGGCTTTGCCGAGGTTAGTAGTCAAAATAATATTACTAGGATTGCGGCAGTCGATCTCAGTGATTTGGGCTGAGGACTTGCTGAGAATTTGATACATTTCCTGCCAATGGGGATAGACTTCAGAGTTTAGTCCAATTACCTGAAGACGGGGCAGGGGTAATCCTAGGGCGGCATAGCTATCTCTGGGCATCCACACCCCCATTTCATCAATTAGCCCTTCAGTGGTGGCTAGGTATGGTCTAGATTGATCAGGGCTGGAGGGAGCGGCGGGATTGGGAATAGAAATTGCTACAGGGCGGCGTTCTTTGACTTCTACGGTCAGACTGGGGGGCAGGAGGTTGCGGGTGACGATCGCTGAGGCAATCGGTCCTTTAGCTTCTAGTTGGGTAGCAATGGTCTGGGGTTGTAATTTTAATAAGGATTGGGGATATTTCAAGGGCAGCAAGGAACGAATCGCTGCTGCCGAAAAAAACTGATTCCCGCGAATAATTACCTGCTCTGGTCGATAGATGACCCAATTAGGCTGAGTCAATAGCCACAGTAATCCTGCTGCGAGGATAAATACCCAGAGCGATCGCCAAGTCAGATTAAAAGCTCGCCCCCAACGCTGGCGGCGGAGTTTTCTGGTTCTTTGGGTGACGGCAGTTTTAGAAATGGGGCTAATTCTCTGCATAGAATTGGGAGATTTAACGGGGGAGATTTAACGGAAGAGATTTAGGAGATCAAGATTAATTGCCCTTGGGAATTAAAAAACTTTTGCGAAAGACCATAGGTGACCAACAGACTAGTCAGCAAATTTGCTAAGGCAACCATAAACATAATTAGTATCTGATAGGATGCGGCATTCAGAGGATCCACTCCACTTAATATCTGTCCCGTAATCATGCCCGGCAGGGTGATTATGCCTACCATGATCATTTGATTTAGGGTGGGGATCAAGGCAGTGCGGACTGCCTGACGACGATAGGAACTCACAGCCTGCTCTGGAGTTGCTCCCAAACTGAGGTGGGTTTCCACCTCCAGCCGTTGCTGCTTCAGGGTACTAACTAAGCGTTCCCCAGTTAAAGAGGCTCCATTCATGGCGTTGCCTAAAATAATCCCCGCTAGGGGGATCACGTACTGGGGGGCATACCAGTCAGCAGGTTGAATAATCAACAAGTTGACGTATAGGAGGATACCTAAGGTACTGACAAGGATTGCTCCCCAAAGAATGGGTAAAACCCCCTTGAGCTTTTGATCAATGCGTTTGTGGGCAGCAATGGCTGCGATCGTCACCATGCCTAATAATATCCCTACAACCGCCCATGGATTATTCAGGGCGAAAATAACATTTAGGAGGTAGCCAACCCCAGTCAACTGAGCAATTGTCCGGAGGGTCGCGATCATTAATTGCCTACCTAAGCCTAGATGTTGCCACTGGGCAAGGGCAATAGCGATCGCCATTAACCCCAAAGCCATCACCAAATCTATAAAATCTAATTTAATTAGTTCCAACTGTGATCCCCGATTAATAATTACACCATACAGCAGTTTTCAGATGAATAAGCCACAGTGATTGAACCAGCCCAGCGCATCATCACTAGAAATACAGTCGTTGATAATTGTAGTTAGAGCTAGATCGAGTGCTTCATTAGTTCGAGCTTTAGCCGAACGAAGTAACTGTTTAAGCT
>CALRPI020000026.1:0-68985 GCA_943370025.1 Phormidium lacuna HE10JO
AACATGTTCACCGCAAGTTGAAGGTCTTTCGGATTCTGTCCGAGCGTTATCGCAATCGTCGCAAGCGTTTTGGCTTACGCTTCAATTTGATTGCGGCTATCCTTAACTTTGAGCTTGCTTCCGCATCTTGATTCACGCAAGAGGTCTAAAATACCATCAACAGCTTGAGCCTCGATATGAATCGCAACACCACTATAATGCTGAATCTCTGCCCAATAGCGTAATCGCCCCCAAACAGGCTGGAGAATTCTTTCTTTGCGTTTTGGTTGACGCAAAACAATTAAATCAATTTCTTCAATATGCTTTTGGGGCAGCAACTCTAAAACTTGCACAATATCATCTGGCGTACAAGCATGAAAAAATTCTGGCTGAACTGGCTCAACCAAGAATGTCATTTCATGAGCATTGATGATTCGCTTAAAAGTAACTGGGTTATTGAGCTTTTCATGAAACTGAATCCACTTAGCTCCAATCCAGCGTTCAGGGATACTCATCCGATTGTTTTGACTGCGCCCGGATTGCGCTGTGCCAATATTCTTATTTCGTCGTCGAGCATCCCAACCAGATCGCCGCATTCTGAAAAAGCCTCATTGACTCTAAGTGCTAACAAGTAACCTTAGTATAACCTGAGTTGGGGATAAGTCTATTCAGTAGGATGCGTTACGGCTGTCGCCGAACACATCCTACGTTGAAGGTATCAAATAGTTTCTATAAATGACCTTTGAGAATGAATTAGTGAAAAGCCAACAACTCCATAAAAACTAGTTTGAATTCCTTGCCTTTTGATCATTAAATGAATGACATTAAGCTCAATCTTTAACCAAAAATAATTCCATTGGAGTTTCCCTTCTGTGATTAATTTTTCTCTTCGTCAATAATGGAGTCATGGGAGTGGATGGAAGAATAAGCTGAATAATTAACTTTATGTTATCCGTTCTATGTTTCTATCTTAGATGATTTAAGCCTAGATGGAAATATTTTCCAATCTTTATTCACGGCACTTTTTATGTAAATTGAATACACTATTTTATCTGAAATATTGACTAGATTTCGTTTTGTGTATAGGCTGTGGCTGCCGCCTATCAATAAACTGCCACGTAGCTTCTTGTTAACTTAAATTTAATATTTTTATTGCTTGAGCTTAACGTTCTCATTACCTAGGCTTAATATTTTAACTGATGCAATGAGCCAACTCTAAACCTTTCCTTTGGAGTTTGGTCACTGCTCGCAAATTGTCTAGAGTTTGAGAAGTTTTTGCAGTCACTGAGTGCCCACAAAAATCTCCAAAATACTTAAATCCTCTTATCTGTTTTTGCGATCTTCTATACCTTTTCGTCCTGAATTTAGAGGAATTCCTACAAATTTATAAACATTTTCATGAAAATTTGTCCTAGTGATAAGATGCTTGCGTTTCATCAATTTAAGGTTAACTTCATGAAAATTCTCAAGATGCGAAGAAATTTTCGCTGGACGATGGGACTACTGAGTGGTTTGCTGGCAATAGCAACTTCCGGAAGTAGTGGAGGTACTACGGCTTTATTGAAGACCCTTGATGGCTCTATCCCTTTAGTCATAGCTCATCGGGGGCTGTCGGGCTTATACCCCGAACAAACCAGACCCGCCTACGAAGCTGCTGCCGATGTTGGCGCAGACTCTCTTGAACCAGACTTACATATGACCAAAGATTGTGTGTTGGTAGCCCGCCACAATCCTTGGCTCAGTGACAATACTAATATTGCCACCGTGGCTAAGACAAATCCAGAGGTGGCATCTCGTAAACGGACTGTTCCGGGGGTGATGGTTCCAGTCACCTACTCTGTAGAAAAGTTTGGTGGGCCAGCTACTTATCTGAGCGATCGCACTGATCCTCAAGATCCAAAGTCTGTGTTGAAATCCTTGGTAGTAGATGGTGAAGACCATACTGGAGATTGGTCAATCACCGATTTTACCGTAGCGGAGCTTAAGCAATGGTTTGGTGGCACCACCTATGATGCCCGTGACCAACGCCCGTCGGTTCTTAATGGTAAGCCCCCGATCTTGACCATGCAAGAAATCATTGATATTGCTAAAGCCAAGAGTATCTCTACTGGCACTCCAATTACGGTCTACCCTGAAGCCAAGAATCCTCACTGGAACAATGCCCAAGCGATCGCGAACGGCTGTGGTAAAGAAGGTTCTCGTCCCTTTGAAGATGCGATCGTCAAGCTGATCAAGGACAACAACCTAAACAGCAAGACTGCCCCGATTCTTGTCCAGAGTTTTGACCCCGCCAGTTTGAAGTACATGCGTTCGATCGGCTTGAATACTCGTGTAGTGCAGTTGATCGATGGCAATAGTGTTAACTATAAAACTGGGGAAATGATCTATCAAACCAACGACTCAGATAACTTTGTCAGTGGTCGCCCCTATAGTTGGACTTTGAGTGGTGATGGTCGTTACTTTGGTGAACTATTGACTCCTGCGGGTCTGGCGGAAATCAAAACCTACGCCGATGGCATTGGTCCTTGGAAACCCCAAGTAATGGAGTTGAAGATATCTCCCTTCAAGGCAACCAACCCTGATGGAACTCCCTATACCGGCTCGTTGGCTGAGGTGAACTCTGTGACCCCCACCAAACTGATTGCAGATGCCCATGCCGCAGGTCTTTTTGTCCATGTGTTCACTTTCCGTAACGAACAAAAATATCTAGCTGGTTTTTACAAAGGCGATCCCATGGCTGAGTACCTGGCATTCTTCCGCGCTGGTGTAGACGGAGTTTTCTCGGATTTTGCCCATACTGCTGTAGGTGCTAGGGCAGCTTACCTGAAAGAAATGGGCTATTAAATTAGTACTATTTCAATCCTCCATAGAACCCATTTATAGTGGTCGCCGCTTTGATTAGGACGTTTTTGAGGATGAATTTCACGCGCCCTCAAAAACGTTCCCGTCCTAACTAGAATGGCACTTACTATAATAGCTTTAATGTAGGATGTGTTAGGCGACTGCCGTAACGCATCCTACTGGCATTAGCTGAGTCACGCCACTATAAGATTGGCGATCGTACTATTGACACAATATTGTTTATAAATCCCTTAGTGCTTGCCTGAAGAATTACATCCAATATTCAGCAGGCTAATGTTCCCCGTCAGCGGCGACTAAAATCTTTGCTTTACTCGATCGCGTTCTTTCGTCCGCTGCACGGGGTTTGTTAGGCGACGGTTGAGGCTTCTAATCCAGAGCCGTTCGCTTTGAAAACCAAGCGTGAATGAAAAGAGTTTGGAAAAACAACACAGGAGTATCGAATCCACCCGCTGCGATAATTGCTTCAATTTCCGGTGGGGTTAAAGCTGCGAGGTGAAGACTCCAGGCAGTGCGCATTCTTTCGATATCTTCTTCACCCCAGCCAGAGCCTCCGAGCATTCGCAGCCAAACTTCAATCAAACTTTTATGAATCGGAGCCGACAGACCGAGAACTAGATCTGAACTGATCAAAATTCCATCGGGGTAAAGGCGTTGTGCGATTTGATTGAAAAAGTGGCTCCGCTCTGCCGCTTCTTTCAAGAATTGAGAGACCAAAAGGCAAGTCGCCGCATCGAATGGATCAGAAGCGGGCAGCGAGTCGAGATAGCCTTCGTGGAACGTGCAACGTGAGGCAATTCCATTCTCTTCGGCTTTTTGACGGCAGATATCCAGCATTGCAGACGCAGGCTCAACTGCTGTGAAGTGACATTGCGGAAAGGCTTGTGCCAGAGCGATCATTTCCGTTCCGGTACCGACACCGACACACAGAATTCGCGCCTCAGCCGGAAGCTCGGCGAAAATCAGGCGTGTTAACGAAAAGAGTGCTTCGCGCGAAGATGCCCAACCAGCGGTTTTCTCGTCGTAGGAAGCCGCAGCTTTTTGGTTGTCAAATGGCATCATGGCTGACTGTTGGTTTTGCATGGTGGAAATAAAAGATGCTCCAACTAACTTTTACAAATCACTTTCGTTCATTCACACGCATATCTCCTCAACAGACTCAAACTCCTGTGAAGCATAACTATGTATTGTGCCGCAGTTGCGGTACAACAACGCCTACTGCTATAAATTACAGCATAACCATATCTTATTGTCAAAAACTTTTTCGAGCCTAAATTTATAAATTTGCTTATGGTAACTTTATATCTCTTAATAATTTGCTTGTATGTCTAAGATTACAAATATTACGAATTCTTGTAAACCTTCTGATTTGCCTTTTCTTGCTCAATTGCATTAATTACTGCGACTCAAACACATTAGTAGCAGTACAGAGAAAAACTATTTGTATTACGCTTTAGACTATACATATAGTCGTTAAACCAACTTTTCAGACATCCTCTTGCTAAATTAGCAGTTTACTTATTCTTGCTTTCTATGCCCGATACTCCCACCCACCTGACTCCCCAAGAACTAGTGCAATGGCAGGCTACCCTTGCCGAAGCCGATCGCCATAATATCTTTTGTCATTGCCATGATTGTGGCTACGAGTGGGTTAGTTCCCAAGTAGAAAATATTTGTCCTCAATGTAGTGGCAGAAAGATAGAGTCGATCGCCTGTTGGCAGTTCCCCGATGATTAGTCTCTCTTTAATTGCCATGTAATCAATTTTTGAGGTAAAGTCAATCAAAGTCGAAAATAATTGGCTTGATTAACTTGACCAACCAATCACCAGCCGCCCATGCCTAATGCTGCCGTTGAACTTAAGGATATTTGCAAATCCTTTGCCGGTAATCAAAGTAAAGAACCCCTTCTAGTTGTAGATCACATAAATCTCGAAATTGCCGAAGGCGAATTTTTCTCTCTTCTTGGTCCTTCTGGATGCGGGAAAACCACCACCTTGAGGATGATTGCCGGGTTTGAAACCCCTAGCTCTGGGGAGATTTATATTCATGGTCAACCCATGGGCGATCGCCCGCCTTTCCATCGCCCCGTCAATACGGTTTTCCAAAACTATGCTTTGTTTCCCCATTTGACCGTGGCGCAGAATATCGCCTTTGGCTTAGAGATGGAAAACTTGCCCAAAGCGGAAATTCAACAACGGGTAGCGGAAGTCTTGGAGCAAGTACAACTAGAACCCTTTGCCAAGCGTTACCCCAAGCAAATGTCTGGCGGTCAGCAGCAACGAGTTGCCCTAGCACGGGCTTTGGTCAAACAACCAGCAGTCTTATTATTTGATGAGCCTTTAGGGGCATTAGACCTGAAGCTCCGGAAGGAAATGCAGCTAGAATTGAAGCGGATGCAACAAAGATTGGGGATCACCTTTATCTACGTCACCCATGACCAAGAAGAGGCACTCACCATGTCCGATCGCATTGCTGTCCTAGAAAAAGGGCAAGTTCTCCAAGTTGGTACACCCATGGAGATCTACGAAGAACCAAAAAATCGCTTTGTGGCGGATTTCATTGGCGAAACCAACTTCCTCACCGGCAGAGTCATCTCCCAGCAACAGGGGCAGACGGTGGTTTTGGTGGATGAAGAATTGCCCATCACTGTCCAGAGCCGCGAGGAGTTGCCCATCGGTAAAATTGTCACCCTCGTAATCCGCCCAGAAAAAGCCGAAATCCAACCCCGGAATTCTGCCCAACCTTCTACTCTGCCCGGAGTGATCGAGGAAGTAGTTTATATTGGCACCGACACTCGCTATATAGTCCGCCTAACTCCTCAGAGTGCCTTGACTGTCCGCCGACAAAATCTCCACCGTCGAGATTTGACCCTGCACCATCTGGGGGAAAAAGTCCAAGTCGCCGTGCCTAGCGAGAGTATTTGCATCCTAGAAGACGATCGCCTCGCCCAGGATAGCTACACTCGCCGCCTAGCAGAAATGGCAACATCTTAAACTCATAGAATTCGATTCCCCCCTTAAAAAGGGGGGCTAGGGGGGATCGAAGTTTGAGATGTAAACAGCATTTATTAGCCCCAAAATCTCCAAAACTATGCAACTAGAAGAAATAATTAGTAAAAGTTTGACAGTAGATATCAAAACTATCAAAACCGATCAAAATCTAGTTAAACAAATTCAACAAAGGCTAAGCGTTTTCCGACTTTACCCCAGTGGTCGGTGGATTGATGGTTTGTATGGCAACCGAACCGAAAGTGCGATCGCGACATTTGGCACAACTATGGGCTTAAGTAGTTTTAGTACCGGGAAGATCGATCGTACCTTTGCTAATAGTCTACTCACCACTAGTCCTGTGAATTTTGCCCTGACTTCAGCCAAAAATCGCAGCCAAGTCCTCAAGGATTTTCAGCAATTAACCATCGGCTCCAATGCTGAAGTATTAAAACTCCTAGACATGGGCTATCTCAAATCTCCCTTCGTTCTAGATATTAATACTTTCCCCCTCCGCCTCAAGGAAAAACCCGACTATCAAGAGGTGATTTCATTGGGGGCGAGTGCCAACTTAGCGAATCCAAATCGGACAGTAACCTTCAGTCCCTATCCTCCCCTAGGCAAAGTCCCGGCGATCGATAATAATGGCTTGAATTTTCTCCATAGTGATATCACCGAAGCTTGTGTAGTGGTGGGGAGTTTTGTGGAAGGAGAAATGCGGACTCGTTGGCTAGGAAAATCTGCCTTGAGTTGTGTGGAAAATTGGAGTAGCACCAAATTTGTTAATGTTTTATACGCCATTTCTCAGATCAATTCGCGGTTTATTAATAGTGATGTAGATAACTGCGTAATTAGAGATCCTAGTGATGGCTCCACCTATCCATTTTTTGATGTGGTTAGTGATATTCAAACCTACGAAGATAGAATTGGCACTTCTAATTCCCTTGCCGCTATGTTTAAGCGGTTTACTTCTTGGGTAGGTCTGGAGAATTGGTTGAAACAAATAACTGGCAATAATAGTTTGCAATTTTCTAGTGGCTATGGAGAAGCCCCATTTATTTACTCCCCAGAAATATTCGATCGCAAGCTGAATCAAACTGTCCTCAGGTCAGCCCCGGAAGGGAATAAAGGGAATAATTCTGTCTCTGCCTATGACCTAACTAGGATGATTACATCGATCGGCTGGCACTACCATATTCCTGCCAGTTCTCGCCTCCCCGGAGCGCAATGGGATAGCCTCGAAAGTCTGGCACGGGCAATGGGCAAAGATACGGCTCGCTACTTAGATATTGCCATTGATAAATTGGCTTTAGGCAGTGTGATTGGTTCTCCGGTGGTGATATCGAAAATGGGCTATGGTCGCAGCACTATCAGAGACCGTAGTGAACTGGTTTACACTGCCTGCATTCGGTTTATTGATAAACGGACTAAACCAGCCAAACTTAGGACAATGGCACTCAGTTTTCGGGCTGCAAAAGATTTAGATGATGAAGATACAGAAGCACAACAATTAGATGCCCGGATGGGGGCAGAAGTGACGGAGGTATTGCGGCGCTTAGTTGCTGAGGAGTTGGGGTGATTTTGCCTAGTCAAAGTTGATCAGGACTTACGCATTTGGACGTTTTTGCGGGCTGAGGGTCGTGGAAACCCGCAAAAACCTGCATAATTATTTCGAGAGAAAGAGTTGTGGTTAGCTAGCTTTTTTTAAGCAATTGGGGGATGTGTTGTTCACTGAGTCCTTCGCGATCGATAGCGTTGCAACCCATCTTGAAGGCAAATTCGTAGTCTTTCCCAGCACCGATCGCACTGTAGAAACCGACAGCAAACTCGATCGCTGATTTATCTTTGATAGCTCGATCCATGCCGATGACGTAATCAATATGTTGAGCGATCGCCTGTGCCTGAACTTCGCTGTAGCAGGCGTTGAGAACGACGCATTCTAGGCGATCGCTAAAGAGGCTGAATAAACCTGCCAAGGCTTGACCACTAATCAGTTTGAGTGTGCCGTCAATTTCCTCGAAGGCTAACCCATCTTCTCCACCGCCATGACCAGAAAAATGAATAATTTGCGGATCGAAATCTAAAAGAGCTTGGTTCAGGTCTCTGGAGCGAACGGCAACGGCACTTTTGATGGGATCTGTGCCATAACCATTGAGACGGAGGCGTTCTTTAATATCTCGTTCTTCTTCTTGGAGGCGTAAAGAATTAGTATTTTTGGGATTAGCGGCAAGCAGGAGGATAGTTTTCATTGATTTGATTTTACCTTCAGGTTCTATTTTAGGATCGGGATTTCGAGAGTTTGGATTACGCAATCGCCGTTCTTCCACTCCATCTAGTAAGTCCCGAATGTTGTAGTCTCGATCGCTTCCTTCGGGGCAGCATTCAGTTTTGCCTCGGCGTTCAAGACTGAGTAAATGTTCGTAGCTGACGGTTAGTTTAGGGTTGTCGGGAAGGGCGACGCGCTCATCTGGGGAGAGTTTAGGGGGATCATCGTGAATCTCGTCAAAGGTTTCGCGGATGTAGGTGAGAAAACTACGGCGGGTATTGAGATTACCGGAAATGCGGATAAAGATTGTGGCATCTTCCAGATCAGCTCTGACGTAGGCATGATTGCCATCCTTGGAGGCGAGGATTACGCCCGTGCGCCAGTAGGTAGGGTGAGAGAGGCGAGCGATCTTGTGGTAGGTTTTAACGATGAAGCGAGAAATGACGCTACTGGGGAGGATTTTACCGTAATGATATTCAAAATTAAGAGTATCTTGCCATTGTCCTGTGTAGGGTTCAGATTTGGGCAAGAGATCGGGGATTAGATAGGTCGGGATATCGGGGGTAGTATCGAGGGGGAAACTTAGTTTGAATTTTTTCATCATGTCGAGGATGAAGAGTTTTTCTTGGTCTTCCCGATAGCAGTCGTCAGTCAAAATGCTTTGGCAGGTTTTCCATTCGAGTCTGCCTTTGTGTTCGGTCATCAATTCATTATTGTTGAGAATTTTATAAACTCCTTTTGTGACCCAATCTGGCTTGAGAACATTGGGTTCTTTGAGGCGTGGATTGTCTTGGAAGTTGAGAATAACTCCCAGATCGTGGAGTAACTTGATGAGTCTTGATTGCTCTATGGAATCAGTAATCTTCTCTTGTTGGCAGAGTTGTTGATATTCATAGTAGGGAATATAGTCGGCTTGGCTTTGCTCTAATTTTGTTTTGACGGCAAACCATTGCTGGGGCAACAGATCGAAGACATGATCCATCTGGGCTATTTGCTGAATAATCTCTTGGCGGAGAGTCTCGATGCCTGTACCATCTTTGCAAGAGGTGGGGATAAATTGTTTGATATTTTCCCCATATTTATCTCTCAAGCCTTTTTCATCAAGATCAAAACCAGTTTCATCGCACTTGTTGCCAACTATCAGAATCGGTGCATCTTTCCCAAAGGTTTGAATCAGTTTCAGCCAATATTCCACATCGCTGATGCGTTCGTCTTTGCGAGTATTGAGTACCAAAACATATAAGCTGCGCTCGGTCAAAAAGAACTGATGGGTGGCGTGCATAATCTCCTGTCCGCCAAAATCCCAAACCCGCAACCGCACTTTTTCTTCTCTTGCCGATACTTGCCATTCCCGAATATTTATCCCTTCGGTCTTGGGTTCGTTTGCATTAAATTCCTTATCAATCAAGCGCTTAACTAAGGAAGTTTTCCCCACATCCCCCCGCCCCACCAATATCACCTTTGCCTCATTTAGGGGTTTTCGTTCTCCCTGTTTCAGCTTTTGCCAATAGCTAAGAATCGCCGCCGGATTTCTGTAATCCTCAAGAATTTCCACAGGAATTGGTAAAGGGTTATATCTTAAATCAAGCTTTTTCAGGTTTGTTAACTTAGTGGTCGCCTCAGGAATCCGTGTAATTTGGTTCTCACTGAGGTAAAGAGAAGTCAGATTTCTTAAATTACCGATCACCTCAGGAATCTGTGTAATTTGGTTGCTACTGAGTTCAAGAGAAGTCAGAGATGTTAATTTGCCGATCACCTCAGGAAACTGTGTAATTTGGCTGTCACTGAGGTAAAGAGAAGTCAGAGATGTTAATTTGCCGATCGCCTCAGGAATCTGTGTAATTTGGTTGTGACCGATTTCAAGAGAAGTCAGAGAAGGCAAATTGCCGATCACCTCAGGAATTTGAGTAATTCGGTTGTTACTGAGGTAAAGAGAAGTCAGAGATGCTAATTTGCTGATCGCCTCAGGAATCTGTGTAATTTGGTTGCCATTGAGATTAAAAAAAATCAGAGAAGATAAATTGCCGATCGCCTCAGGTATTTGAGCAATTTGGTTGCCATTAAGTTCAAGAGAATTCAGAGAAGTTAAATTACCGATCACCTCGGGAATCTGAGTAATTTCGTTGAAACTGAGGCTAAGATAATTTAGATAAGTTAATTTGCATAAGGATTCTGGGATTAAACTTATATAGTTATTAGAGATGTCAATCCTTCTAAGGTTAGCAAGTTGGGAAATTATATCGGGAATATTCCTCAAGCGAGAATAAGATAGATCAAGATGCTGAAGACTAGAGAGTTTAACTATTTCATCGGGAATGTCACTAATTTCATTTCGATCTAAATAAAGAATTCGGAGATTAGCTAGTTTAGTGATCTCATCAGGAAAGATGTTTATCTTATTAGCACCGACGGAAAGTTCTTGAAGGCTAGACAGCTGAGAAATTTCATCTGGAATAACGGCAATTTCATTTTCTGAAAGATCAAGATGTTTTAGACTAGAAAGTTGCTTTATATTTTTAGTGATAGTTCTAATTTGATTGCCACCAAGTACAAGTGTCTGGAGGTTAGATAATTCAGCAATTGCATCTGGTATCTTAGTTATTTTATTAGCTGAGAGGTTAAGTGTAGTTAGATTAGTTAACTTAGTAATCGCATCTGGGATACTTCTAATTTGATTGTCATCAAGATTAAGTATAGACAGATTAGTCAATTCGCCAATTCTATTTGAAATAGTATCAATCTCGTTGCCAGAGAGGTTAAGCGTAGTCAGATTAGCTAGTTTAGTAATTGTGTCTGGAATAACACTGATTTGGTTATTGAAACGAAGTGCGAACTGATCAATTGACTCTGACAATCGTAAGCCCATGCGATCATTAAGATTATGGGATATAGAAAGAAAAGTCAGATTAGTTAACATTGTAATCTCATCTGATATTTCCCTAATCAAGTTGTTATCGAGATTAAGTGTAGTTAGATTAGTTAACTTAGTAATCGCTTCAGGTATATCAGTTATGTAGTTGTAAGAAAGATCAAGCTCCGTCAAGTTGGTTAATTTGCCGATCTCTGGCGGAATAGTTTTAATACCTTTCCCTGACAAATCAAGAAAAGTTGCGTTCTCCCTTGCAGCCTTAGCGATCACCTCCAACAACTCCGCTTCCGTCATCTTGCCCCCTTCCTAAATAAATTCCCCGCCCTCAAAACCTAAACTAATTTTACCAAGAAGAACTTATAAACTCAGAAACTATTTGTAAAATCCCCTCAACCCCAACTGGCTGATAAGTAAACACCAAATCCTCAGACCCATTATGTAAATGATGAGGATAAGTATCGATTTCAGGATGGTGAGCAGCATTATCCCAACGTTTGATTAATTGTCCATCATCCTGTTGCCAATGAAAACTATATTTAATTACCCTTGTCTGCTCCAATTCAATTTCAAAAAACTCAAACATTTCTATAAAGCTGCGATCTTGCAAAGTAAGCCGATATCGCCATAAGCCCTTATTCCCTTGGGTTTCCTCCCGCAAAATGTCAAAATTAGTTACTACTGGACAAAGAGCAATTAAAGATTTTATCCAAGCCAAATAATCCTCCGCAGTCATCACAAAGCCTGCTCTAAATTACTAATTTTAACTAAAATATCCTGCCGCAACTCACACAAACCAAACCACTCAAACAAATCCATCTCATCCCCTAACGTTCCCGCTGTAAACTGTTCTTGAAACTGCATCGAATCCAGCTTATAAATTTCCTCAAACTTGCCAATATCAAGATTGTAACTAGCCAACTTCTGACGATGACGAGTTAACACAACATTTAGTAATTGGCTAAGAATCCGATCCAACTCCGTGCGATCGCCACAATTATCACTAAGTATCTCTAACTTTTCTAATGTATTCATAGAATATGCTCAAATACGCTGTATCTTCACCTAGTATAATTCAGTCCTCTCCAGACCACCATGCCCAGATGCGATCGCTTATACCGCTTGGATTATTTGAGGTGTAGGCAATGGTGATGGGATTATTTTGAAGAGAAAAAGTCGGGAATCGGTTGGAGATTTTTGGTGATGATGAGGGGATTTAGGTTTAGATTCCCGACTTTTGGAAGCGATCGGATTCTAGGGAGAGAATTTTCATATGTCGATCGCATCACAGAAACCCACAGCAAATTCTATGGCATCCGGTTATCCAAAAGTACTTTCAGCTTGGTTAATTTAGCAATTCCTTCTGGTATCTCAGTAATTTGGTTGCCCCTAAGGTTAAGACGAGTCAGAGAAGTTAACTTGCCGATTGCCTCTGGTATCTGAGTAATTTGGTTGTTATGAAGGTCAAGATAAGTCAAAGCCGATAAATTACCGATCGCTTCTGGTATCTGAGTAATTTGGTTGTAACCGAGATTAAGCTCAATCAAAGCCGATAAATTGCCGATCGCTTCTGGTATCTGAGTAATTTGATTCTCACAAAGGTCAAGTTGAGTTAAAGCCGATAAATTGCCGATCGCCTCTGGTATCTGAGTAATTTGGTTGTCCATGAGATGAAGATGAGTCAGAGCCGATAAATTGCCGATCGCCTCAGATATCTCATTGATTTGGTTGCCATTAAGATAAAGGTGAGTCAGAGAGATTAGTTTGCCGATCGCCTCTGGTATCCCAGTGATTTGGTTGGTTATCAGGTCAAGCTGAGTCAGAGCCGATAAATTGCCCATTACCTCTGGTATCTCAGTAATTTGGTTGTCATTGAGGTCAAGCCTAGTCAGAGAAGTTAATTTGCCGATCTCTAAAGGGATATTTTTGATATCTTTCCATGACAAATCAAGAGACCATGCGTTCTCCATTGCCGCCTCATCGATCAACTCCAATAAATCTGCTTCCGTCATCTTGCCACCTTTTTAATTTTTCTATTATTATAATTTGGATAACTACAGCAGTTTGAGAGTGGGCTTCGACGACCCTCAGCCCACTCTCAAACCCAACATGGATAGGACTTGCAATATTTGTGTCATGTCTCATTTGAACGCAAAGCACTGTAAGTGAGGATTAGGATGCAAGTAGAAATAATAAAATGCACATCATATCTAGAAAAGCACTGGTTCAGTTTAGCAGGTTGGAAAAATGACCCTTACTTTAAATAAAATAGAATATGGAGCATTGCTAGCCGAAATTCAACCTAAGGTGATTGTGACTGAAGAAGAGAATGATCGTGCCTTGAGTATTGTCGAAAACTTGTTAGCCGAAGAAAGTCTATCGCCAGAAAAAGAGCAAATCCTGCGGCTTTTAATTTCTTTGATCGAAAAATTTGAAGATGAACATTATCCGTTAAAAGCTGCAACTCCTTGTTCGATCTTATTGCACTTGATAGAAGAAAGAAATATCAAGCCTGTTGATCTTGCTACTGTAATTGGCTCTCAAGATTTAGTTTCTGAGATCATTAATGGCAAAATATCAATCAACAAAGATCAAGCAAAAGCTCTTGGTGATTTTTTCTATGTTGATCCAATTGTATTTATTGATGCTTAAACTACTTTCTGCAAAATATTACCAAGTCTGCCTCACCACTAGCCCCATAAAGCCCACAAAAAATTCCTCATGCGTAAGTCCTGATTATTTAGTCCCCACAGCAAAACCACGACATCTGGGCAACTCTTGAGGATATTTATCTAACTTCCACGCCTTGACCGAAGGAAAACCCGCACTGGTGAGCATATAGCCCAAACATTGCAACGTCGGAGTCCAGTAGTTAGTGTGGTTATTGCCATACTCATTAGTAGGATAAAACTCCATCACCATTTGATTGCCATAGCCATGCCCCAAGCCGCCTTGGTAGGGACTGAAATCATCTAGAATTGCCGACTCGACATAGATTTGTTCATTACAAAGAGCGGCTAATTTATCGATCGCCAGCAGCGGATGCCGCAGATGGTAAAGCGTCCCAAAGAAGAAAATCACATCAAACCTGCCCAGAATTTCCTCAGAAACATCATAGACACTCATCTCTCGCCGCTGACAAATCTGTTCGCCATAACCCCAAGCCCCACGACAGAGATCAAACGTCTCCCAAGCTGGGCGCTGGCGTTGATCCAAAAAGCCGAGGTAATCGGAAAAATCATCGATCGCCACCACCTCCTTTGCCCCCCGCCGCAATGCCTCAAAGCTCCAATAGCCATCCCAAGCCCCCACATCCAGCACCCGCTTTCCGGTTAAATCTTCAGGAATCCCATACATCTCAGTATCCAGAGGCGCCCAGCCCGGAGTCACAGTACCATCGGGCAGAGGAATTTTGTGATACCAAAAGGGAACAGCAGCGATCTGGTCAGCAAGATTAGGTTTGGCAGGAAAACTCAGCATTATTTATAGATTATTCGGATACTCTCATCCGTTAGAATTATTGAATATTGGGTTGTAGTAAGGGAAAAGCTTTCCTCTGTGGCAATCTAGTATCATCAAAGATAATACTAGATTGCTGTTAAACTACGAAACCTCGATCCCCCCCTAGCCCCCCTTAAAAAGGGGGGAACAAGACTAGCCCCTCTTTTTAAGGGGGGGAACAAGAAATGTTCTTAATCAAAATAAACCATGACTCTTACCCTCTACAATACCTTGACACGCCAGAAGGAAGCTTTTCAACCCCTAGTACCGGGGCAGGTGAAGCTCTATTGTTGTGGGATGACGGTTTATGACTATTGCCATTTGGGTCATGCTCGCACCTGCTTGGTGTGGGATGTGGCACGGCGCTACCTGCAATGGTTGGGCTACAAAGTGGAATACGTCCAGAATTTTACCGATATTGACGACAAAATTCTCAACCGGGCTAAGGCGGAAGGTAGCTCCATGGAGGCAGTATCTGAGAAATTTATTGCTGCCTATTTTGAGGATATGGAGCGGCTGCACATTGGCAAAGCCGATGCCTATCCCCGTGCTACCCATGCCCTCGACGGTATTAAAAGATTAGTTGCCGAATTGGAACAAAAAGGGGTGGCTTACGCGGCTGGAGGGGATGTCTATTATGCCGTGGGTAAATTTCCCGGTTATGGCAAGCTCTCAGGGCGGAAACTTGAAGACCTGCAAGCGGGAGCCAGTGGCAGAGTCAAAGAGGGGGAGGAGGCAAAAAAACAAGATGCTTTTGATTTTGCCCTGTGGAAGGGGGCAAAACCGGGGGAACCGGCTTGGGATTCCCCTTGGGGCGAGGGCAGACCGGGCTGGCATATTGAATGTAGTGCGATGGTGCGCGATCGCTTTGGAGCCACCATTGATATCCATGTGGGCGGGGCAGATTTAATCTTCCCCCACCACGAAAACGAAATTGCCCAATCCGAAGCCGCAACTGGGCAACCGTTGTCCCATTACTGGCTCCACAACGGCATGGTGATGGTGGATGGGGAAAAAATGTCCAAATCCTTGGGCAACTTTACGACAATCAGGGAATTACTCGATCGTGGGGTTGACCCCATGGCAATTAGATTGTTCATCTTGCAAACCCAATACCGGAAACCTGTAGATTTCACCCAAGAGGCAATTACCTCGGCAACCAACGGCTGGCAGACCCTGAAGGAAAGCTTGCTCTTTGGCTACGAGTATGGCGATCGCTTAGATTGGCAAGCACATAAATCCCCAGCCGGGGAGCTTGTCCAGCAATCCCTAGATAATACCTATACCCAAGAATTTGCGGCGGCGGTGAATGAAGATTTCAACTTTGCCGGAGGTTTAGTGGTTTTGTTTGAACTAGCAAAGGAATTGCGCCGCGATCGTAATCTGATGATCCATGAGGGGAAAACAGCTACAGAACCAAAGAAGCTAGAGGAAATTTGGCAGACTTTGGTGAATCTGGCTCAGGTGTTTGGGTTCACTGTATCCTTAGCCGATCTGGAATTAGACACGGAGCAGCCTAGCCAAGATGCCCTGAGTGATGCCATGATTGATCTAGCGATTAATCAGCGCCAAGCTGCCCGAAAATCAAGGAATTTTGGGGAGAGTGATCGCATTCGTCAAGAACTGCAAGCTCAAGGGGTGATCCTGATTGATAGCCCTGATGGCAGTACTCGTTGGCATCGAGCTTAGTTCGTGTAAAACTTATGCTGAGACTCTATATTTTCAGGTTCGTAAGGTGGGCAATGCCCACCCTACTATAGCAAACCTAAATGGTTTCACCCGCCGGAGGCGGGTGAAACCATCTGCCAGAAGCAAGTTTGCTTAGTAACTGTTCGCAAATGATTTAGGATCGCTATAGATTTAATAAATATGATAAATCTTGGGAAGGTTGATGAATAATCTAGTCGTAACTAATGATGATGGGATTGATGCACCGGGGATTAAGGCACTCCAGAAGGCGATCGATAGCCGAGGAATGCTGATTGCTCCCCTAGAACACCATTCTGGCTGTGGTCACCAAGTGACTACCCATAAACCCATTCGCTATAAATCTCGATCGCCCCTCGAACACGCCATCGAAGGCACTCCCACTGATTGTGTCCGCCTTGCCCTAGCTCATTTCTGTCCAGAGGCAACAGCGGTGATTTCGGGTATTAATGCCGGAGGCAACCTAGGGGTGGATGTATACATTTCTGGGACAGTGGCGGCGGTACGGGAAGCAGCGATTCATGGGGTGAATGGGATTGCCATCTCTCAATACATCAAAAAAGGTCTAGCGATCGACTGGAGTTTGTCAGCAAAGCTGGCAACTTTGGTCCTAGAAGACCTGCTGCATCGCCCGACGGAACCCGGTACGTTCTGGAATGTCAACCTCCCCCATCTCACGGCGGATGCGCCTCCCCCAGCAATGATCTTTTGCTCTCCTAGCACTCAGCCTCTACCCCTAAAATATCACCGCAAAGGGGATTATTTTTCCTATGTAGGGGAATATGGAAAGCGCGATCGAGACCCCGGTACTGATGTGGATGTTTGCTTTTCCGATAACATCGCGGTGACACAATTACATATCTATTAGAGGTCATTTATCAAGTGGCTAGAAGGTCTAATTTTTTCGCTCCCAGCAGGGGCAAGAAATTAGATTTTTTTAACGCATATTTACCACTTTTGCCGGACTTTGCTGCTGTCGACGTTCCTGCAATGCCTGATCAATTAATTTGGAAACTAGCCAAGAGACCGATCGTTCATCTGCCTCTGCCCATGCTTCTAATTCCTTTTTCCATTCTGAAGGAATATAAGCTACCACTCGATCTAAGTCTGTTTTGCCGCCCATACTAAGTTTTGTTTTGACTTTTTCTTATCTCAAGTATATGGGCAACAAGCTAACCCGTGCTATGCTAGTCCGTGCTGTGCTAGCATAGCCCAGCACATAAGAAGAACAGAAACTTTAAATATGAACCATCAAAATTTGCTTTCGATCGCCGCTGATCTCGTGCAACCATCAATTAATCGGGGGATTGTATTGCTCTCAGCTAGAGAAATGGACAAGATGCGCCGGGTAGGACGACTTGCTGCAAATCTTCTCAATCATCTCGAACCAATGGTGCAACCCGGAGTGAGTACCCAAGCTTTGAATAATGAGGCGGCAAGTTGGATGCAAGCTAATAGTGCCATCAGTGCCACCCTTGGCTATGCCCCTCCCGGTCATCCCCCGTTTACAGGGTCTATTTGCACTAGCGTTAATGAAGTGGTTTGTCATGGCATTCCCAACCCTAAGCAAATTCTTCAAGACGGCGATATTATCAATATCGATGTGACTCCGCTTCTAGAAGGCTATCACGGCGATACTTCTAGAACATTTCTCGTAGGTCAGGTATCCGCAACAGCCCGAAAATTGGTTGAAGCTACTCAAGAATCGATGATGCGAGGGATTGCGGAAATCAAACCCGGTGCCAGAGTTGGTGACATTGGTGCGGCAATTCAAGAATATGCCGAGGCGAGGGGATTTTCAGTTGTTCGAGACATGGTTGGGCATGGCATTGGCAGGCAGATGCATACAGAGTTTCAAGTTCCTCACTATGGCAAACGAGGTAGTGGGGTGAAACTGCGTCCGGGAATGGTGTTTACGGTTGAACCTATGTTAAATGAAGGGACTTATGAGCTGAAACTACTAGCCGATCGTTGGACTGTGATTACAAAAGACAAAAAACTCTCTGCTCAGTTTGAACATACAGTTGCCGTTACCGAGGAAGGTGTAGAGATATTAACTCTTGCTTAAATGTTAATTTGGCATCAAGTCATCGAGACGAAGTTGGAGATTGGGAAACAGACCAGAAGAAATAGTATCTCCTAAACGATATTGGTGCTGCTGATACACCCCATTCACTAACTGGCAGACAGTAAAAGTAGGTTGCTTGGGATTGCCGATAAATTGCCAACCACCCAAGCCCCGAAAATCCACAATCCAATATTCAGGAATATTCAAGCAAGCATATTCCTCCACTTTCCTCGCATAGTCATCTTGCCAGTTGGTACTAACTACTTCTGCCACCAGATGGATCGTATTGCCATGACAAATCACTGGCTCCTTGTGCCAAAGGGGTTCTTGACTAAGCTTGGCTCTATCTAAAACGATCACGTCAGGACGCAGAGCTGTGGCTTCGGTAGATATTGGTTTGATCAAGCAATTTTTCGGCACTAACCAGTTGAAATTATTACGCAGGATTTCGACATAGATTCTCCCAGCAATACACCCAGCAACAGCTTCGTGAGTACCTGTAGGAGCCATATCTCTCAGTTCTCCGTCAATTAGTTCATAGCGAGTATTATCTCCGTATTCGGCGATAAAGGTTTCAAAGCTCAGGAGTTTAGATGGGGTGTAGGTCATAGCTCGTTTTCAACGGCAGGATAGGCAGAGTGCAAGATTGAAATTGGATGCTATATAAATAGTACTATCATAGTTATAGTTTTCGTAAAATGCTATCAGGGGTATTTGTGATCCTGAACTGACGTTTTAACTTCACTTTATCCAAAACAAAGAGACGAACTTAGATGGATGCCATTACAACAAACCAAGCTAAGAGTAACTTGGATAGTCTAGTCGATCGGGTGATTGCCAATATGCAACAAACTATTCTTTGTAATGAGAATGGTAACAAGTATATGCTAATTTCTTTTGATGAGTTCTCCGCATGGCAAGAAACCATGTATTTACTCTCAAACCCCGTAAATGCAAGTCGTCTGCTCGCCTCTATTCAATCAGCAGAGAGCGGCAGAGTTTTTGAAAAATCTTTAATTGAAGAATGAAGATTACATTTACAGAAGAAGGTAATGATTAAATTAAAGTGATTTTGATGGCAAATCCTTATCTAAAAATATCTTAGTCTATGCTTATTCGTAGTGACAACAAATTAGACATAATAAAGTTAATCAAAGAATATAGTACTCACGGTCAAAGTTACTATGTTTATATTTTGATTCGCCCTGACAAGAATGAACCTTTCTATGTCGGCAAAGGTAAAAACCAAAGATTATTTGAGCATGAGAAGAACGTAACTTCGTTAATTATAAATAATCCTTACAAAGTCAATATTATTAAAAAAATTATAGAAAGTGGTTCTCAATTGATTTATGGTATTGATTCATTTTTTGATAATGAAGAAGATGCTTTAGCTCGTGAATGCAAGTTAATCACAGAGATAGGCAGAGCTTCTCTAGGAGCAGGTACTTTAACAAACCTGACGGAGGGGGGTGATGGCTTTATTGGATTAATTGATTTTAATAGGTACGCAAGATCCGGGAGAAATCTAAGTAGTTCTAAGGGATTTAGAATTGCGCCGGGAGATATAAATTTGCTTATGGAAATAACAGGGGGAATAACAGAAGAAGCTTTATTAGACTATATAAGAAAAGAACTATATAATTTATATTCTACATATGATAAAACCCATCAAGAATTACAACAAAAAAAGTATGGTGAAACTTATGATCTTTCATCCCCAAATGAGTTTTTTACAAAGCATGAATGGGAATATTACTTAGATAATGGATATGGAGCAGAAAGTGAAATATATTCTTATCTTTATGGTGACCGTCAAGATATTGCATTGAAAGTCATTAAGCTTAACGAAAAAATAGGTGATAGATATTTTAGGATAGAAGATGAAATGAAAGCTTTTATTAGAACTGTATTCTCATCTGAAATTTGGCTTAAAATAGATGATATCAAACAACAAATCAGAGTTGATCTCAGTGAGTATAAGCAGCCAAGTGAATTTGATCTAGATAGAGTTGTTAATCATTTCATTGATAGCTTAGTCACAGTAAATAAGATAATTAAAAATGGTGATAAGATTCGATGGAATAAGCAAGGGCACTCCTTGAAGTTTTCGTGCCAAGATATGAAAGCATCCGAAGTTATTCATCAGATAGAGAAATTTTGCCATCGTAAGAAAGATCAAAACGCATGTATTGATTTTTATTCTTCTAACGAAATAGCCTTGTATCATCTAATAGTTTTTCCTCACCATTTTCAAAGAGGTTTTAAAACCTATTTCAAACAAAAAATTGTGTTAGCTCTAAATACTAACCATCCTTCTTCTTTGGTACTGCACACTTTATAAGTATTTTCAAATATAATTATTAGATACAACTTGATATAAATATTGGAGGTTATTTATATGATTCCTAATATTGTACAAAATTCCTATTCATATCCTGATCTCTTTGTGGAACTCGATGATCCAGCTATGGCAGCTACGACTGGGGGCTTGAGTATCCCCATAACAGGTTTCCAAGAGGCAGCAAACAAATTTGCATTCTTGAGTCGTTGGGAAGCAAGGTTTAACTCCGGGAATCCCAACCTGCCCTTGGTAGCCCAAAGATTGATCAATGGTTACTACAAAGGAACTAACAAGCCAGAATACGTGGCTAATTTCAAGGCATCTAGCGGTGCTGGTTGGAAAAACTTTGCTCCCCAAATCTTTAATTTCCTTCCCTTTACGGCAGGTGGAACCCCAGAAGCGATTAATTCCGCAGCCTCATTCCTATCTCTGTTCTAAATTCTCTGCGCTAAATGTCTAAAATTAATTGAGAATCCCCTTCAATATTTGTCACAGTTGATAGCTATGATTATGTATTAGCTAATCGATAAATTATTAAATTATCTAGGTACATAATGCGTATATTAATCATGGGGGGAACCCGGTTTATTGGGGTATATTTAACCAAGATTCTCCTAGAGCAGGGGCATCAGGTTACTTTGTTTAATCGGGGGAATAATCCTGCTCCAGAGGGAGTCCGGGTGATTAGGGGCGATCGCACCAATCCAGAGGACTTGAAGACCCAACTAGGCAAAGAAAATTTCGATGCTATTTATGACAACAACGGGCGGGAATTAAGCGACACTCAGCCCTTGGTGGATATTTTTCAAGGACGGGTAGAAAAATTTATTTATATGAGTTCCGCCGGGGTTTATCTGAAAACCGATCAACCACCCCACCGAGAAGGGGATGCAGTGGATCCCAAGAGCCGCCACAAGGGGAAACACGACACAGAGACTTATCTAGCTAGTTGCTCCTACCTACCTTGGACTTCCATCCGTCCCACCTACATTTATGGACCCCAGAACTATAATCCCCTGGAATCATGGTTCTTCGATCGCATTGCCTACGATCGCCCCATCCCCATTCCCGGTCATGGGCAGCATATTACCCAACTTGGTCATGTCCAGGATCTAGCCGTAGCTATGGCACAGGTTTTGAATCATGATACTGCGGGGAAAATTTATAACGTATCGGGCGATCGCTACGTCACCTTTGATGGCTTAGCTAAGGCCTGTGCCGTGGCTGCTGGCAAGAATCCCGATAACCTAAAGATTGTCCATTACGACCCCAAACAGTACGATTTTGGTAAACGCAAAGCCTTCCCCCTTCGCCCCCAGCACTTTTTCTGTGATGTCACCAAGGCACAGCAGGAACTAGCATGGCAGCCCCAGTATGATCTAATCGCGGGTCTCAAGGATGCTTTCCAAAACGATTACCTGAAATCAAAAGCTACCGAAATTGATTTTTCTGTAGATGATGAGATCCTCAGGGATTTACGCCCTTAGGTTGATCCGCCCCCAGCCCCCCTACCCTTCGGGAAAAACAAAAGAGGGGAGAATGAATTCTTATCCTAAATGACGTGAATTCGATGAAAATCTCTAAAACCTAAATAGTTTTGTTCTCATCTTTTGCAGGGGTTCCTCAGGCTGGTTGAGCGAAGTCGAAACTAGCCCCCTAGAGCCGGACTTCGACTTCGCTCAGTCCTCATCTTATCCCAACTGACAAAACTGCTGGATCTCTTGCCAAATCTGATCAATCACATCCATCAAGGTATGATCGCTATCGTACTGCACGAGTTTTACCCAAGGCCGATCGCGTTGGTAGTCCATACTTGCCTGCAAGGGAATAATCTCATCTTGCAGCCCGTGACAGATGAGAGTCGGCACGGCTCTGGTGAGATCAGTGGTGAGATACTTTTGGGCATCGGTGACGAATTGGTAGTGGAGAGGGAGCGATCGTTCCTCGCCGTAGTGGTAAATTGGCATATAACCGGAATTTTGCCATTCCTCTAGTTCCTCTGGTTTAAGCTTCGGTAGCCAATGCTCCACAAAGCCAAAGGCAGGGGCAATTAAAACCAACTTCTCCACTTGGGGATACTTTTCCCCCAGCCATGCAGCGGTTAATCCTCCCAAGCTGGAACCAATTAAGGTAACTGGGCGATCACTAAATAAGCTGCCAACTTGAGTTAGTTGCCGAGTAATTGTTAAATGGGAAAAGTCCCCTTGATTAAAATCTGGGGCGGTTAACTCTAAACCTAGCTCTCGGAAGCGATCGCCCAAATAATCTACCTTGGCAGAGTTGGGGCTAGAAGCGAAGCCATGTAAATAAAAATATTGAGTGGATTGAGAACCCATAGAATGCCTAGTGATATGCCTGAATTAATAGCTTTGCGTAATCCTCTGCTCAACAATAAGTCTAATCAAATATCTTGCCAAATACTCAGTTAAATATCTATAGCAAGCCTAATTGAGTTTAGAATTTTAGAGGGTTGAGAACGGCTTCCCCTCCGGGGGAGACGTTCTCAACCCATTTAAGATGGCTACAGTCAAATAAAATATCTAGTCAAATAATTATGATATCAACTACATTAATTAAGCTATTTCTCAACTTTATACTGATCCCTATCCAGAAAATCCGGGCTATATTTCCAAAGTTGCTCCAGTTATCCAGAGGATTTATGGTTAATAACAAATGGCGTTATCTAGTTATGAGTTGGCTGGCGATCACCCTGTTCTCCCTCAGCTTTTTCTGCCCGACCCCTGCCCAAGCATCCCTCACCGATGACAAATTTGATGGGAATATTTTTGCTCTCTACGCTGGCAATGGTTCCCTGATCCCACCACGGGAGAGCCTGAAGGAATCTTTTGCCAGAAATAGACCAGTGCTGTTAACTTTTTATGTCGAAGATAGCAAAGACTGTAAAAAGTTTTCGGGAATTATTTCCCAACTCCAACAATACTACGGCAAAGTCGCTGCCTTCACCCCCATCAATGCCGATTCTATCCCCGTCAAAGCCAGCTACAGCAAAGATGAACCCGGCTATTACTACTCTGGAGTTTTGCCCCAAACCCTAATCCTCGACCAAAAAGGGAAAGTGGTATTTGACGGCAAAGGACAAGTGAAATATGAGGCTCTAGATGATGTCCTGCGTCAAGTTTTTAATCTGCTGCCCCGGACTGAATCTGTAGAACTAAAGCAACGAGCTTTTAATGAAATAAATACAGAACTAGCTCCCTAATATTTTTGTTTACAGTTTTTTGTTTACAGTAATGAAATTAGTCTGGCAACAATTTCAAGGATGGGTATCTACTCTGGGAACGATCGCCCTAGGTTTGGGTATTGGCATGGCGATCGCTCCTATAGAAAAAATCTCGGCAACCTCCATCTATTCTCAGAATAATCCTCGTCCCGGTGTAGCAAAACCCTACTGTCCGAAACAATCTCAGCAGGGACTAAATGCCTGCGCCTATCAATGGTCTTTCGTCACGGAGTTCTTTCGCGCCATAATTACAGAAGACATATCCCAGCAACTTCCTCCTGATCTAAGAGATAAGTTGAATGATATTGACAAAACTTGGCGTGATTTCCGGCAGAACCATTGTGCAGAACTCAGTGAACCAGTCCGGGGCGGCTCTGCCTACCCAATGGTTTTGCATAATTGCCAAGCGAGGATGGCAAATGATCGCATTGCTGACCTGCAAGGCTGGGGAGAGCCAGAGCCAAATGCAGCCCATGCTAGTGACCGCCTAAGATCGTTAATTAATAATATGGAGTTGCCACCGATTAATGCCCAGCAGCAGTGGCAACAATACCAAACTCAGCATTGTGAATTTGAAGGACTACATTTTGTCGATCGCCCAGACCAAGTAGAGCTATGTCGGCAACGTCTCCTCGCCAGCCGCATCCGCCAACTAGAAGATTTAGCCCTAATTCGCTAGAACTTAGATTCTGCGCCTGCAACAACTTCCATAACTCTCAATAATTCATTGACAGTGCTTACAGCAATTTGAGAGTGGATTTCGACGACCCTCAGCCCACTCTCAAACCCAACATTGATAGGACTTTCAATCTTTGTGGAGTGTCTCATTTGAACGCAAAGTGCTGTAATTTATATTTTCGGTAGTTATGAATTGTAATGTTGCTTGGGGCACTTCGCGCCCCAAGCAACATTATCCAAACCATTACTTTGCAGCACTACCCTATTTTTTAGTTTGTGAAGGACAGGCAATGTTAATTAATATATTAATTCTGAATCAGGGTGGTAAAGTCCTGCCATAAAATCATTAATTAATAGGTTTTAGCCTGATTAATTCTGCTGTATAAGAGTCTATTGATAAAGGCGGCTATAAGGTTTGATTTTACGCCCCCTCCGGGGGCGTAAAATCAAACCTTATAAATAACCTCTAACTTAGTCTAGAAAATTATCAAAATCTTACAATTTAACATCATGCTGTTTAAAATTATCAAAAGACGCTCTGCCATTATTCTGAGCCTATATTTTGCTCTGACGGCTTTATTTGTAGCCTGTTCTACAAATACTAATAAAACCGCAACTCCGGTCAATACTGCGGGCACCAGTGCTTCCCCTACTAGTGCGATCGCTATTGGGGTTGCGGTTGCCCAAACTAGTAATGTTTCTTTGCTCGGACAAGAACAAGTGATTGGAGCCAAGATTGCTGAGAAATATTTCAATGAACAAAAGGGAATCAATGGAACTACCTTTAAAATCGTTCTCCAAGATACTGCTGGCGATGAAGCCGGGGCAGTCAATGCCTTTAATACCCTGATTAATCAAGACAAAGTTGTGGGGATTGTGGGACCAACCCTATCTCAACAGGCTTTTGCGGCTGACCCGATCGCCGATCGAGCCAAGGTTCCCGTTCTCGCCCCTTCTAATACTGCCAAGGGAATCCCCCAAATTGGTGATTATATTGCCAGAGTTTCTGCCCCTGTCGCTGTAGTTGCCCCCAACGCCGTCAAAGCAGCCTTAAAAATCAATCCCGATATTAAAAAGGTTGCCGTATTCTTTGCCCAGAATGATGCTTTCAGTAAATCAGAAACCGAAACTTTCCAAAAAGTAGTCCAAGAAAGTAAGCTAGAGACCGTCACCGTCCAGAAATTTCAAACCACTGATACGGATTTTCAAACCCAAGCCACCACCGCCATCAACCTCACCCCTGATCTGGTGATCATCTCTGGACTATCCGCAGATGGCGGCAACCTCGTTAAACAACTCCGGGAATTAGGCTATAAAGGTTTAATCATTGGCGGCAATGGCTTGAATACCTCTAATATCCTGCCTGTGTGTAAAGCTCTCTGTGATGGGGTATTGATTGCCCAAGCCTACAGTCCAGAAAAGGAAAGCGCAGTTAATAAAACCTTCCGGGAACTCTACAAAGCCCAAAACAAAAAAGAGCCGCCGCAATTCAGCGCTCAAGCCTTTACCGCTGTGCAAGTATTTGTTGAAGCTCTTAAGGCTGTAGACACTAAAAATAAAATTGCTAGTCTGCCCTTAGATCAACTCCGCATCCAACTTAACCAACAAATTTTAGCCGGAAAATATGACACCCCCCTAGGAGAAATTTCCTTTACTCCCGAAGGTGAGGTAGTCCAATCTCAATTCTATGTAGCTCAAATCAAGATGGATGCCGATGGCAACAATGGCAAATTCAACTTCTTAGCTAACTAGATATCGCAATGTTAGAGGCTATTTATAAAGTCTGATTTTGCGCCCCCAGCGGGGGCGCAAAATCAGACCTTCTAGCCACTTTATAAATGACCTCTTAGATAATTGCACCTATCAAAGATGGGTGTAATTATCTAATAAAAAATAAATGCTACAGGACTTACGAAAAAAAGTTGCTGCTTACTATAGAACCCATTTGATATCTCTTGATTGCAACCAATTATTCTTGTAGGATGCTTACGGCTACTGCCTAACTCATCAGAATCAGGGAAAGATGAGTTATGGCTGTCGCCTAACACATCCTACGTTGAGGATATCAACTGGGGTTTATAGATAGCGTAAGGTGGGCATTGCCCACCTACCTTCACGGATTATGAATTAATAAAATTAGTAAGAAAATAACCCCAAAATAATCCCAAAATAACCTTAAAACAACTCAGTCAATCGTGGATTTAACTACTTTCCTCCAACAATTTCTTAATGGCTTATCCATTGGCAGTGTTTATGCAATCTTTGCCCTAGGTTATACCTTGATATTTTCGATTTTAGGGATTATTAACTTTGCCCACGGCGCAATTTTTACCCTAGGGGCTTATTTTACCTATACCTTGATGGGAGAATCTTTTGGCTTTAATGGCTTACTTGCCAATGCTTCTCTGCCGATTAAACTTCCTTTTACCCTAGCTTTAATTTTGGGGAGTTTCTTGGCGGGGTTAGTGGGGGTAGCGGTGGAACGTCTGGCTTTTAGACCCTTGCGCGATCGCCAAGCAGATCCTCTGCTCACAGTGGTTTCTAGTTTGGGTGTTGCCCTAGTGATTGTGAATGTAATTCAATATTTTGTTGGCGCAGAAAATTATACATTTCCCGCCAATACCTACGGCAATTTACCTAGCGCCATTAATTTTGGTACTAGCGAAAAACCAATTCCCATCCGCACCGTGCAAATAGTTATCTTCACAGTATCGATATTTATTTTGGGGATCCTGACTTACTTTATTAATGGGACTAAGTTTGGCAAAGCCATGAAAGCTGTGGCAGAAGACCCAGTTACAGCTAGCTTACTGGGGATTGATCCAGATTTTTTTATTATGCTGACATTTTTTGTGAGTAGCTTTTTAGCCGGTCTAGCCGGAACCTTAGTTAGTTCTAGTGTCAGTATTGCTGGTCCCTACTTCGGGATTGCCTTTGGCTTAAAAGGGTTAGCAGTAATTGTCTTAGGCGGTTTGGGGAGCATTCCCGGTGCAGTGCTGGGTGGCTTATTAATTGGGATTATTGAAGCCTTTGTGCCGGGAGATTTTTCTGCCTATAAAGATGCTGTTGCCTTTGGGATATTGTTTTTTATGTTGTTAGTGAAACCCCAAGGTTTACTGGGTAGGCAATTGATTCAAAAAGTTTAGTATCTGTTGTAATAACTATAGCATTCCTAACTGGTTTGATAGAAACACCCCCAGAGGGAGTGTTTCTATCAAACCTCAGAAAATAATTTAGGATCGCTATCAAATAACTAATAATATCGGCAATTTAATGACTGAATTTTTTAATACCTATGGTTCTCTAATTATCTCGATGGTACTAGGTGCTTTACTAGGGCTATCGCTTTACTTACCCCTGATGAGTGGGCAGTTATCTTTAGCTAGTCCCGGTTTCTATGCTCTAGGTGGCTATATCGCCGCCATTCTCTCAACGAAGGTTTTTCCCGCCACAACTGGCTTATTTCCCATCCATTTTTTGCTTTTAGAAATGCTCCTAGCGGCGGTAGTTTCTCTACTGTTAGGTTTGGCGGTGGGGATTCCCTCCCTGCGGCTGCGGGGTATTTATCTGGCGATCGCCACCATTGCCTTTGTGAAAGTGATCGAGATTCTTTCGCAAAATTTAGAAATTACCGGAGGCGCGATCGGCATTTTTGGAATTCCCCAACCTTTTCAAACTCCCATTGAATATTTATGGGTGGTTTTGCCTCTACTAATCATGAGTATGATTTTTCTCGATCGCCTAGAAAAAATCCGTGTCGGCAGAGCCTTTATTGCTATTCGGGAAGATGAATTAGCCGCCGATGCCATGGGAATTAATCCCACCTACTATAAGGTATTGTCCTTTACCTTAGGAGCCATTCTTGCCGGGATAGTCGGGGCAGTTAGCGCCCATTTTCTGAATACTTGGAACGCTCGTCAAGGTACTTTTGATGCCAGTATTATCTACTTAACTTCTGTATTAATTGGCGGGAATCGGACTTTCATTGGCCCAGTGATTGGCGGCATGGTGTTTACCGCCCTACCTGAAGTTTTAAGGGCGATGGCTGATATCAATGGATTACCTTTTTGGCTAAGCCAGTTTCTCAAGGATGGGCGGTTAATTATCTTTGGATTATTAATAGTGATCGGCACTATCTTTTTTCCTCAAGGGTTAGTAACTCCCGACTTATTTAAAAACTCATTGAAAAGAAAATTGACTACACCTAGATAATATGAATCCAGAAAATTCGGTGTCGGTTTCATCAGAAATGCCCCATCAGCTACCCTTGCTAGAAGCTAAGGATCTAACTCGTCATTTTGGCGGTTTAGTCGCAGTAAATAAGGTATCTTTTACTGTGGCAAGACATGAAATATTTGGGCTAATTGGTCCTAATGGAGCAGGGAAAACCACTTTGTTTAATTTAATTACTGGATTAATTCAAACCTCCAGTGGTGCGATGCTTTACCAAGGTGAAGATATCTGTAGTTTGCGTCCCTATCAAATTGCCAACAAAGGCATTGCCCGGACTTTTCAAAATATTCGTTTATTTGGCAATCTATCTGCCCTAGAGAATGTAATTATTGCCCGGCATATTCATACCAAGAGTGGTTTGTTTTCGGGAATTATGGGGCTGAATGCCGCCACTAGGTCAGAGCAAAAAGCCAAACAAAAGGCTTTAGAATTATTGGCACTGGTGGGATTAAGCGATCGCCAACAAGAACTAGCCAAAAACTTTTCCTACGGAGATCAGCGACGGCTAGAAATCGCTAGAGCCTTGGCTTTAGAACCACAGGTGCTACTTTTAGATGAACCGGCAGCAGGGATGAATCCCAATGAGAAACATCAACTGAGTGATTTTATTCGGGAAGTGCGGCAGCAATTTGATTTAACAGTAGTCTTAATTGAGCATTCTGTGCCTTTAGTGATGGGATTATGCGATCGGATTGCAGTGTTAGATTTCGGTCAGTTAATTGCCCTCGGAAATCCTGTGGAAGTCAGGAACGATCGAGCAGTCATAGAAGCTTATCTGGGAGATGAATAATATGCAGCCAGCTAATATCAAATTACTGGAAATCAAGGAGCTATACGTTAATTATGGCGGCATTGAAGCCTTACAAAATATCAATTTAGTTGTCTATACTGGGGAAGTAATTACCTTGATTGGGGCAAATGGAGCCGGCAAAAGTACTACATTAAGGGCAATTTCTAAAATAGTTAATCCCCGTCAAGGTCAGATTATCTACAACGGTCGAGATATTAGCCGCCGCCAAGCCTATGAAATAGTTCGTTTGGGTATTGCCCATAGTCCAGAGGGCAGGAGAGTTCTGGCACGTCAAACCATTCTGGATAATTTATTATTGGGGGCTTATGTTCGTGCTGACCAGCAACAAATAAAGGCAGATCTAGAACAGCAATTTACCATCTTCCCCCGCTTGGCGGAACGCCGCCACCAGGTTGCCGGAACCCTTAGCGGTGGTGAGCAACAAATGTTAGCGATCGCCAGAGCTTTGATGAGTCGTCCGAGGCTGCTCCTATTAGATGAACCCAGTCTCGGTCTGGCTCCGAATATTGTCCGGGAAATCTTTAAGGTGATCGAAAGTCTCCGCTCAATGGGGGTGACGATTCTCTTGGTAGAGCAGAATGCTAATTTAGCTTTGCAAATAGCCGATCGAGGCTATGTTTTAGAAGCTGGAACTATTACCTTAACGGGAGAGGCATCAGTTTTACTGACAGACGAGCGAGTTAAACAGGCGTATCTGGGCTAACTACAGCAATTTGAGAGTGGGTGGCGACAGCCACCCACTCTCAAACCTAACCTTGATAAGTATTTGAATAGTTGTATAGCTATCCTAAATGGGTTGAGAACGGCTCTCCCTCCGGGAGAGCCGTTCTCAACCCTCTAAAATTCTAAACTCAAATAGGATCGCTATAATGTGTCTTATTTGAACGAAAACTGCTGTAAGTGAAAGATGAAAATAGCTACCTTCACCCTAGGAATGTTAATGCTGGTGACATCAGGCTTCCCAGTATCAGCGGCACCATGTAAAATTGCTCAAAGCGTTTACCGTGATGCTGATGGCAAAGGTTTTGAACTGGTATTCAGTGCTGCTGGAAATAGGACATCCCACGCTACAGCAACGATCGCTTATCCCCCACAGGGACAACTTTATCAATTTAATGTTGTTCAGAGTAGCGGCTATGGCTCTATTTCCTTAGTAAATATTAATAGCAATGGGAATCGGCTGGAAACGAATAATCGATTAGGAATTAGTTTTTTCGATCAAAATCTTCGAGCTGCCACACCTATATTTTTAGGGGAAGAAACAGCCGCACCAGAGTATGCCTTTATTAGTGAGTTAGGCGGATATGATTATTATCAAAGAAGAGGTTCTGTTACAGAGAATATGCCACCATTACTAGCTGATGTGATGTGGGTTCACGATCGCTGTCAATAGTTTTCAGGAAATTTTTAGTCCTGCTCCTGTAGAGATACATAACACCTTATTAAAACTTACGCATTTAGAGGTTTTTGCAGGTGCGGAGCACCTGCAAAAACCTCTAACACTCTAGATAATTCGTGAGCAGTGCGTAAGTCCTATTTATAAATTCTGAGCTTATCAATATGAATGATCGCCCCCGCACTTGGATCGCCAACTTGTTTCTATGGGGAATTTTGCCCCTAGGATTGATTAGTAACATTGTCTCTCCGGTCATGGCATCAGCACTAACCAGTGCATCATCCTTTAGCCAATGGTGTGAACAGAGGAATACCTTGGGGGCAGAAACCAAGGCAACTATTGAGGCGTTGCTAGTTGCCATTGGGACTACAGAAACTGGGGTTACGGATTGCCAACAGGCAGAAACTCGTTTGCAGTCAGTGACTAGCTTATCTATGAGTGCTCTTCTCTCCCCTCCTAACTTAACTACTAATCCTCAGTCTGAAGATACCTCCTGTCTGATTAATCATTTCTCCTGTTTGTCTATTACCTTGCCAACAGTGGTGGATCTACGCCCGGTAGTGGCGGCAATGCCTAAACTACGTATTCTTAATCTTAGTCATAGCTTGATTCAGAATTTTACCCCCCTGCAAAACTTCTCCCAATTGGAAGAACTAAATCTTTCCCATACGGGACTAATTGACCTCTCTCCTTTAACTACCCTTTCTACTTTAGTAAAACTGGATATTAGTTTTAATCAAGTTCGGGATATTTCTCCTCTAGCAGGGTTCGATCGTCTTCAAGAGTTAAATTTCAGAAATAATGCCGTCCAAAATCTTAGCGTTTTAGCTACATTGACTAGTTTGAGAAGCCTAGGACTACGCGACAACCCCATTGATCCGAAGACCTGTCCTAGTCCATGGGGTGATGCCTGCGATCCCCACACTTATCTGGATCGATCGCAAGCAGCATCAGCAACCACAGCCTATGCTCAAGATAACGCAATTCCCGGTATTGCAAAACCCTACTGTGCGAACCAATCTCAACTAGGGCTAAATGCTTGTGCTTATCAATGGTCTTTTATTACAGAATTCTTTCGAGTAATGATTACAGGCGATCTATCTCAGCAACTTACCCCCGATCTAAGAGATAAGCTGATTGATATTGACAAAAATTGGAGTGATTTCCGGCGTAACCACTGCGAAGAACTCAGCGAACCGATTCAGGGCGGATCCGCCTACCCAATGGTTTTCAATAATTGCCTAGCCAAGATGACGAACGATCGCATTGCCGACCTACAGGGTTGGGGAGAGCCAGGACAAGATGCCGCCCGTGCTAGTTATCGCCTCAGGTCACTAATTGCTGCCTTAGAACTGCCGCCGATTAATGCCCAACAGCAGTGGGAACAATATCAGACTCAGCACTGCCAATTTGAAGGACTGCGCTTTCCCGATCGCCCAGACCAAGTAGAGCTATGTCGGCAACGCCTCCTCGCCAGCCGCATCCGCCAAGTAGAAGAAATAGGGATGGTTCGCTAGAAGGTCAGGATTTTGGGTTAAGGGCTTCTGAGCGAAGGGAACATTTTCGCAATACATGAGGATAATCGATCGAAGATTTGTCCTGGGGTTTGGCTACTTCGGCTTCGCTCAGCATAAATTCGACTTCGCTCAGACAGCGATAACAGACAGCGATAATGGTTGCTCAGCTAGCGACAATGGTTGTGGTTTTCGTAAAATGGCATTAGGGGTGTATCTTATCCCGAACTGAGGTTAACTAATACCAAATCTGGTTATGATAATGTCCCTACTCTCTGAGTCCGCGCAGGCGGACTTTGTTCTTGTAGCTGCGGTTTTAACCGCCGAGCATAAAACCGAATTCACTTTAACTACATAACTCCGGGTAGAACCACCCCTACTTGGTTATTGAAAATTTCCATGTCTTTTTGATCCTTCTCATCGAAGCTGGCTTTGAAATAGTCGGGGACATTGGGCCAGTCGGCAGGGTTGTAATCGGGATGGTCACCGGGTTTGCGTTTATTCACAAGCTGGGTTACCCCTAATAGTTCGCCGTCAGAACTCAAGACCGGCATACAGAGAAGGCTACAGGTGCGGTAGTGGGATTCTTGGTCGATTCTTCTCGCCATATGGGAACTGGGGTGAGTGTAGAGATCGAAGCCAATATTTAGGGATTGACCAGTTTTTGCCACCATGCCCACAAAGCCTTCGCCAATGGGAACCCGTGCTTCCATCAGGGAGCCGTCGGCTTGGGGAATTTGTGTCCAGAGAATTTCTCGGTGCTGGTCGATTAGCCACAGGGTACTGCGATCGGCATTGGTGAGCTTTTTGGCAGCCTGCATCACTTTTTGCAGCATTTCCTGCTGGTTGCCGCTGCTTTGGCTGACCACACTGATGGCTTGGTAGAGAGGGTCGATCGCTTGGCGTTGTTCCTCGATCGTGCGAATTTCTCGATGGAAAGATTGGAAAGCCTGAAGAATTGGCAAGAAAGCATTCGCCCGTTCCTTGAGGCGATCGGCATCTTCTTGGCTAAAGCCATTTGGATCCACCTGCTCAGCTAACTCCAGACCCTTGGGGGGATTGGGTTTAAGCTTATTCAACAGACGGATAATCCCCACCAAACCTCCCTGCTGATTAATAATCGGGAATAAGAGCAGGCTATGGATCATGTAGCCCCCGGCTTGATCGATGCCGATCTGGATCAGGGGATCATTAAAACTGCGGGGTTTGTTAGTTGCCTTGACGGTTTTGGAAGCCATAATCGTGCCAGCGATGCCCTGATTGGTGGGGATCCTAATCTCGGAAGGCATTTCATTATGGCTAGATTCCAAGAACAATGACCACAGTTCTCTTTCTGCCTCACTGAGGACAAAAACATGAACTTGATCTGCTCCAAAAAGTCTGGTCAGAGATGTACTAAAGAACTGCAACATATTGTGGAGAGTGCTGTAGAGAGCCTCATCCCCATTGCGATCTAAGGCTGTACTCAATACCGCCAAAGATTTATGCACAGCTTCCCTCGGTTCAATCTGTGCCAGTTGTTTCAAGGTTTCGTGGGTCTTCACGAATTGGAGGATGACCCCCACCCGTTCGTTGAATACCTGCATCGATTGGCGATCGTTCTTATCGAAACTAGCGACAAAATAATCCGGCACATTTGGCCAATCTTCCTTGCTATATTCTGGATAATCCCCCATTTTCCGCTTATTCACCAACTGAGTCACCCCTAGGAGTTCCCCCTCTGGACTGAGAATGGGCATACACAGGAGGCTACAGGTCCGGTACTTGGTCTGTTCATCGGTGCGTTTGGCGTTGGCGGCATCCGGGTGGTCATAAAGGTCAAAGGGAATGATCATCGGCTCTCTGGTTTTCGCCACATGACCGACAAAACCAACCCCAATCTGGGCGCGGATTTCCCCCCGTCCCGGTAGCTCTGTCCACAGATCCCCCCGATCGTTATCTGCCAGCCAGAGGGTGCTGCGATCGGCATTCATCAGCTTTTTGGCGGTGTTCATTACCCGTTGCAGGATCGCCTTGGTATCGAGGTTGATCTGGTCTAGCGATCGCGTGGCTTCTGCCAGGGCTGCCGTTGCCCGGAGCTTTTTGGTGGCTTTGTAGCAAGATTGCAAACTCTCTAAAACTCGGCGGATGGGGACAACGCACTTCGCCAACCGTTCTAGGTCTAGGCGGGTAAAGCCCCTCGGTTTGATCACCAGCCGCCCATCATCGGGGGAGGGCTGCATTTTATTCAAGAGTTGAATCACCGCCACTACTTCCTTTTCTTCATCAAGAATTGGGAAAGCCAGCATATTTTCGGTGCGGTAGTTAAAACGGCGATCGGTCTCCCGGACTCTTTCCGAACGGGGGTCTTCGTAAACATTGTCAGGAATATTGATGACCTTCTTGGTCAGAGCCACCTGCCCAGCAATCCCTTCGCCAATTCGGACTTGGATATCCAAAAATTCCCCAGCTTCGTTTTGAGCTACCAAAGACCAAAGTTCGGTCTTGTCTTCATTCAGCAGGAAGATGGTGGTGCGATCGGCGCTCAAGAGCTTACCAATCCGGGCGGTGACATCCCGCAATACTTCGTATACAGCTTGGGCTGAGCTTTGATCTTCTGAGTCGGAATCACTCTGGGAAAGGAGGTCTACTTGGGAGACGAGGAGTTTGCGCTCCAGTTCGGCAAGGGTTTTCAGAAATTCCGTATCGTTGGGTTCGAGGCGAGTTTGGACAAGAGCGATCGCCCCTTCAATCCACTGGAGGTTAAAAATCGCCTCATAGATACGGTTATGGACTTTGAGTTTGCCCTGCTGCTTGGTGACCAAACCCAATAGCTCCAACTCTCCCTGCTCTGGGCTATTGTTGATCAGCACCCCGTCCTGTTGCAAAATTTGTTGATAGATCCGCAGTAATTGCAAACTCCGCTGCTGATTATGGCAGAGGCGATCGCCCATCTGACGAATTTCCTTCAGGTCGCTGCGCCGTTCCCAGTTGCTAATGATTTGGCTCTGGACTAATCTTTCTACCCAGCCAGCTTCTCCACCCACCGATGGCGAGTCGGGGGCATCAATTAATACCTTACACAGTTTTTGAGTTAAAAATGGTTGCCCGCCAGTCCACTGCAAGACCAGTGCCAGCAGTTTCTTGTAGTTAGGGGATTTTTCCTTTAGTCCTCTGGCAATTTGGACTCCATTGTTTGCGGCATCATTTTGCAGGGGGTCTGAGACTTTTGAGAACATATATGCAACCTGAAGTGTCTAGGTAGGGATACACAGCATTTTTTAATTTTATAGCCGGAATCAGAAAAGAGATAACAAATTAGTTAATTTTCTATACTTAGATAATTTTCCATATTCTATATTCTCATCTCTAGTAGCGGAATATTGAAGATGCCTTAGCGAAAAGCTCATTTCTTGATCATCTGTAGGTGAGATATTGAAGTTTCGTGAAGGTTTATTAAGGATACGAAGGGGAAAGTCTCCTTTTGCTCCTAGTTTTCCGAAAGGAGCAGAATTTTTACAGAAGTATGTAGGAGATGGATTTACGCCTTTGGAAGTTTTTACGGGTTGAGGGTTGTCGATTCCTGCAAAAACTTCCCAGAACCTACAGCACTTTGCGTTCAAATGAGACACATAAAAATATTGAAAGTCTTATCAATGTTGGGTTTGAGAGTGGGTGGCTGTAGCCACCCACTCTCAAACTGCTGTAAAAATTCCTTGGCATTGCGGAAATCCTCGGAGAGTAATACCAAATCTGGTTACGAGAGTATCCATGTTTTCTGAGTCCGCGAAGGCGGACTTTGCTCTTGTAGCATCGGTTTCAACTGCTATGCAGAGAGATGTTATCCAAACCGGATTTGATATAACCACAGATACAAAATACAGAGATAACCTTAAGTTGGGAGTGAAATAGTGATGATGGGAAGAATCCAGAAGTTTATAAAACATATTCTTGTAGGTTTCGGCATAGCAATATTTCTAGGGGCAGTTTTGACTATTCCTGTGCAAGCCTTGAGTGCCGATCGCCCCACACCTAACCTCTCTATTCCCTCTAGTCGGAAGCCCAATCAGCCCATCCCCCCCAATCAACCACCCCCTGATTTTTTAGTTCGTCCCGGTCGATCGCCATCTAATCCCCCCGCCTTGACTCCATCGATCGCTCCTGCTCCGGTAATTGAGAATCAACTTAATGAGACAGAAGACGAGACTCCAAATGAACAACAAGCCCAAAAAAATGCGGTAATTTTCTGGGATAACCAAGCCCTCGAAGCCATCCGCAATGCCCGACCGGGACCTCCGGTGGTGGCGCGGATCTTAGCCATGGTGCATACAGCCCAGTACGAGGCGTGGAGTCAGTACGACTCTCAAGCGGTGGGGACTTTGTTGGGGGCAAAATATCGCCAGCCCGTGGAACTTAGAACCGAGAGCAACAAAACCACCGCCATGAGCTATGCCGCCTACCGAGTTTTGGTGGATCTGTTTCCTCCGTTTGCTTCAGACTTTGCTGAGGGTATGCGGGATGCCAATCTTGATCCTAACTTCACCGCCACCACTCCCAACACCCCCGCCGGTCTAGGCAATCTCGCCGCCGCCCAATTACTGGCTTACCGCCATGATGATGGGGCAAATCAATTGGGCGATCGCCATCCCGGTGCCTACAGCGACTACACCAATTATCAACCAGTCAATTCTCCTACCCAAGTCAACGACCTCAACCATTGGCAACCTTTACTGACCTCCAATGGTAGTTTTCAAGGCGGCTGTGTGCCGGGGCTGGGAGTCCCCACTCTGCAAACCTATGTCGGTCCCCATTGGGGTTTGGTGATTCCCTTCGCCCTTGATGACGGGGAAGCGATCGTTCCCTCTAAGCCTCCAGCCCGTTATCCCTCTCCAGAATTTACCCAACAGGCACAGGAAGTGCTAGATATCAGCGCCAACCTCACCGACAAACAAAAAGCTATCTCCGAATACTGGGTAGATGGGCCCGCCTCGGAACTGCCACCGGGACATTGGGCATTGATTGCCCAGATGGTATCCCAACGCCGTCGCCACACCCTCGATGATGATGCCAAGCTCTTCTTTGCAGTCAGCAATGCCAATTTAGATGCCGGAATTTTGGCATGGAAGGTCAAACGTACCTATACTTCAGTCCGTCCTATCACCGCTATTCGGGAGCTATTCCGGGGGCAGAAGGTCAAAGCTTGGGGCGGTCCCGGTAGAGACACAATATTAATCAATGGGGAAGATTGGGAACCCTACCAAGACAGGTGTTTTGTCACTCCAGCGTTCCCAGAATTTGTTTCTGGGCACAGTACCTTTAGTGCTGCTTCGGCAGAGGTGCTTAAATCTTTTACTGGCAGTGATGATTTCCCCCATACCCACACGATTCATGAACTCCGACTGGGCAATCTGCAAAACCCCATCAAGCTCCAGTGGCGGACTTTTTCGGAAGCTGCTGATGAGGCGGGTATTTCTAGGCGCTATGGAGGGATTCACTTTGCTGATGGTGATCTGGTCGGTCGAGAGTTGGGGCGCAAGGCAGGGGCAAGGGTGTGGGCTAAAGCCCAGCGGTTCTTTGCCGGGACAGCCGCCCCAGTAAATGAGATGAGTTAGGAGGTTGTCCCTGTTGTTCGAGGTTGCCAACTAATTCAGAAATTAGGCAGGTATCGAGGAGATACAGTGCTTTAAAATAACCAAAGTTTATGTTGAGAGCCGCGCGGAGCGCGGCTCTCAACATAAACTGCTATAAATCATGGATTTCCCCTTCAAGGGCGGACTAGATAGGGCGAGTCGAGGCGGGGAGCTTTTTTGGTGGTGACGAGGGCGTTGTAGACTAGGACGACAACTTCGGCGCGAGTGATGGGACGCATGGGTTCTAGCTGTTCTGGTTCCGGGTAGTTCATCACCATCAGATTAGTGGTGGCGGTGGCGATCGCATTGGTGGCATAGCTGGGAATCTGCGCCCGATCGCCATAGCCTAAAAGCACATCGGGGTCGCCACCAGTCAAGCCCAATCCATTGACGATGGAGACGATCGCCTGCACCTTGGTTAGGGATTGATCGCCCCGAAACGTGCCATCGGGAAACCCCGCCAGAAAGCCCATACTGGCAGCTTTATTAATTGCCCCCGCTGCCCAAAAATCACTCGGCACATCTCGAAATAAAACATCAGTTCTCTTGATGGGTAAGTTAAAAGTTTTCGTTACTAGAGCCGCATATTGCGATCGATTAATACTCATTTCTGGCTGGAAAGTTCCATCCGGAAAACCGCTCACTAACTGCCGACTCAGCAATGCTTGAATAAAAGAAATTGCCCAATGTCCCTCAATATCCGTAAAAGGCAATAGCCCCATAGTTCCAGCAAATTCTGTAGCCACAAAGTTGATTCTGCCCTGTACCTTTGTCAGACTAATCTGATTGCCCGCTGCCGTAATTATGGCAGTACTATTATTTTGAATATCGAATTGATTATTATCTTGAATGATATTCCCCGCTGGATCCTGAGAGCTACCCAGATTAGGCTGGGCAGCTTCGTTAATCAACAAACCAATTCCTGTATTTTTAGTAATTAAATTGCGGCGGAGAGTTGGTTTGGCATTGCGAGAGAGAAATATCCCGCCATGATTATCATTGAAAGTATTATCAATAATTAAAGGGGCAGTGCGATCGCTCAAGGCAATGCCATAACCAGTCCGGGTAAAAGTATTCCGGCGTACTTCTCCCTTGCCATTGCGCCCATAGGAAATGCCACTGGCACCATTAATAGTGAAGAGATTATTCATTATTAATGGCTTACCAGCTCCACTAACAAAAACTCCTTCCCGACCACACTTAGTAAAGGTATTACTAACAATTACGGGGCTAGTAGATTCTACCCAAATTCCCGTACCTCTAGTCTGGGGATTGGTCACGGTCACCCCCCGGAGTTGCGATCTATTTTCCATGCGGAGGGTGATATTTTGGCTGCCAAAGGTGGGGGTTGCAAAGTTGCCACTGCCAACAATAATTACATTTCTGCCCCGTGTATTCACATCCCCAATAATCATTACCCCCGTGGGAATTACTAAAGGGAAAATTTCGCCGTCATTATAATTTCCTGCCGCTAAAATAATTATTCCTCCTCTAGTTAATTTTTGGAGAGCAAAGGTGAGGGTTTTGTAGGGAGAATTTACGGTGCCGTTGCCCTGATTATTCCCGGTAATTGGATTGACGTAGATAGTGGTACTAGTAGTGCTGGCGGGGGGAATAGTAGTGCTGGTCATGGCGGCTTAAAGTAGATTCTTAGCTTTTAATTGCAGATAGCGATCGACTAATTGGTCACTAATTTGTTGGACTGGAGCATCTAACACCAATACACCCTTTTGTTTTAGTTGGGCAAAGGCGACTTGGCGCTGGTTGAGGAGGTCTAGGGCTACGGCTTGACTATAGGCAGCTCTGAGGTTGGGAATCGCTGCTTGATTCGGAGAAGATTGCGACCCAAGGCTCAGGCGATATTGCTCCGCAACGCTAATGCGATATTGCTCCGCAACGCTAATGCGATCGACTTCAGGATCCCGCAAGGTGACACAGAAGGGCAAATAACGGGGGGTCAGCCGTCCCAAGGCTGCAAGTAGTTCCTTGGAGGCAGTGCTATCAATAATATCGGTAATTAGAACAATTAATGCCCGGCGGCTTTGCTGTTTGACTAAATGGGTGACAGCCCCGACATAATCGGGTTCGAGGAGTTCTGGTTGAATGGGGGTCAGGGATTCCACCAAGTGGGAGAGTTGTTGTTGCCCTCTTTCAGGAGGGAGCCAAGTGTGCATTTTGCGATCGAACACCCCCACGCCCACGCGATCGCCCCGGTGCAACCCCGCCACCGCCAAAGAAAGAGTTGCCTGCAAGCCCCAGTCAAATCTTGCTAATCCCTGCACTTGAGCAGTCATCAACCGGCCGCGATCGAGCAGAATAATTAGTGTCTGTTCCTGCTCCGGTTCCAGCACCCGGACTTGCAAGGTGGGGGTAGCGAGGGTCGTAGCTCTCCTGGCGGTGGCTTTCCAGTCAATGAGTCTGGGATCATCCCCCATCCGGTATTCCCGCAATTCTGCAAATTCTGTACCGATGCCCAAGCGCCGCGATCGCTTCATGGCTCCACTATTTTCGAGGGTCAACTTCACGGTCAACTGCCGCAATCCAACTAAATCTGGATAGACCAAAGCTTTGGTATTGCTAGAAACTTGCCAATTATCCCAAGCCAAACCCCATGCCCCCAATTGCCGCACTTGGATGCCTCCCCAAAGAAATTCCCCCCGCTTTTGGGGATGGACATTGTAGCTAATTTCCTGCTGGGTATTGCTGGGAAGGTCAATCTCTAGAGGCAGTTTGGCTTGGTGATTTTCTTGGTGAGTAAATTCCCGTGGATAGTGATCATAAATACAAACCTTGGCTGCTTTTTGACTAGAGGTAACGGATAAAATCACCGGATTATCTCTACCAATAGATAATTTCCCTAAGGGTAACCGATGGATTTTAATGCGATCGGGCTTATTTTTGAGCTTATCAATCAGGGCTAAACTAATAATTAAACAGTCAAATATAGCAGTTGCCAATAGCCCATTATTAACACTACTAAAGTTAGCAATTCCTACGCCCAATAGCAGCCCTGAAAATAGTAAGAAATAAGTTCTAGCAGCAGGAATCATAGTAGTTTATTCTTCCTCTCCCATAGGGAGAGGTTGTGGGTTTATCATAGTAGTCTATTCTTGTTCCCTCTCCCATAGGGAGAGGGTTATGGTTTATCTAGGGACAGCGACTTGTTGCAGAATATTTTTAATTATACCGGCAATGTTTAGCCCATCAAGAATACTTTCTGGTTTGAGAATTAAGCGATGGCGTAGTAGAGGTAATGCCACATCTTTAATATCATCGGGAGTGACAAAATTCCGGTTGGCTAACCAAGCATTAGCTTTAGCAGTTTGTAACCAAGCTACAGTACAGCGGGGAGAGGCACCGATCGCCAGATCTGCGTGTTGCCTCGATCGTTGTACCAATTGCAACAGATAGTCCATCACCCCTTCTTCCACTTGCACCGCACTCACAGCTTGGCGAGCTTGGAGAATTTCCTCTACTGTTGTGGTGGGTTTAATCCGCCCCAAATCCTGCCGTTTTGCCTGAAATCCGGTTTGGCGATTTTGCAGCATTTTCTTTTCACTGGCTTGGTCGGGATAATCAACAATCACCTTAAATAAAAATCGATCTAATTGTGCTTCTGGCAGGGGATAAGTCCCTTCAAATTCCAAGGGGTTTTGGGTGGCAATTACCCAGAACAGTTCTGGGAGGGGCAGGCTTTCTCCATCTAAAGTTACCTGTTGTTCTTCCATGGCTTCTAACAGCGCCGATTGGGTCTTGGGGGGCGTGCGGTTAATTTCATCTGCCAAGAGAATCTGGGTAAAAACCGGCCCTTTTCTTAGGGTAAATTCTCGTTGATTTAAATCAAAAATATTCGTGCCGATAATATCCGTCGGCAAAATATCAGGAGTTAGTTGGACTCGCCGGAAGTCGGCTTGAATTAACTGGGAGAGGACTTTTACCAACAAGGTTTTTCCCGTACCCGGTACTCCTTCAAGGATTACGTGTCCCCCCGCCAGCAGGGCAATGAGTAATTGCTGAATTACTTGCTCCTGCCCCACTACAATTTTACTCAGGGCATGGTTAAGATTATCGAGGATATTATTTTTCTGGGGCATAGGATTTTGATGAGAGCGGTTGCTATAAATTATATACAGGACTTACGCAAAAACCACAGACCTATTAGGGGCGCAAGGTCTTGCGCCCCTACCAATGGCGGCTAACACCAGAACTTGCTGACAGCAATTTTCGTTCAAATAGGACACATTGCAAATATTTGTCAATGTTAGGTTTGAGAGTGGGTAGCAACAGCCACCTACTCTCAAACGGCTGTAAGTTCTATAACGTTGAGAATAATGTCGAGCATGGTGCACCCAGAGGATGCGCTGTTTTTAACCTATTTTAGGATCGCTATAGCAATCCTAAAAAATCCACAAATGATTTAGGATTGCTATATATATTTAGAATATGCAGAAAAAAGTAACGACTCTCCTTTTGGTGTACTACGCCTATATGCTGGAATACCGAGCCGAACTCCTCCTCTGGGCTTTGTCTGGGACATTGCCTTTGATTTTAATGGGGGTTTGGATGGAAGCTTCGCGATCGGGCAATTTTGGCTTGAGTCCCGAAGATTTTGCCCGGTATTTCTTGACCGTATTTATGGTGCGGCAATTTAATGTGGTCTGGGTAGTCTGGGAATTTGAACGGGAAGTTGTGGAAGGCAAGTTATCCCCTCGGTTACTGCAACCCATGGATCCAGGTTGGCATCATTTTGCTTCCCATGTGTCAGAAAGATTAGCTCGACTGCCCTTTGTGGTGATTTTGGTGGGGTTTTTCTTTTTGCTCTACCCCAACACTTGGTGGGTACCGAGTTTAGGGAATGTTTTCTGGTTTGCGATCGTGATTATCCTGAGTTTTTGCTTAAGATTTCTGATGCAGTATACCTTTGCCCTATTGGCTTTTTGGACAGAACGGGCTAGTGCGATCGAACAGTTTGTCTTCTTGTTCTATTTATTTCTCTCCGGGATGATTGCTCCACTAGAAATATTTCCCCCAGCAATCCGGACTTTTGCTGAGTGGACTCCTTTTCCCTACATGATTCATTTCCCCGCCGCGATTATTATTGGTTTACCAGTAAATATTCCCCAAGGAATTTTAGTAATCTTGAGTTGGCTAATTATTTTCTGGTTCATGAATCGTTGGCTCTGGAGACGGGGTTTGCGGCACTATTCTGGCATGGGAGCTTAGATACAAGAAAATCCACCATTCCCGTATCCCAAACCCCAGAAAGGGTGTATTTGCCCTCATTTAATCCGACTGCTGGCTGCCACTGAGTCATATCAAATCCGGTAGCATACATATAGTAAAGTAAATGCAGGCTTACGATTATCAATGAATTAGAATATTGCTTAACTGTGGGCATATAACCGGACTTGATATCATATTTGACAATCCCCGCTCTAATACCAAATTAAAAAACTGGTTTCACCAGTTTTTTAATTTACAGCAGTTTGAGAGTGGGCTGAGCGGAGTCGAAGCCCACTCTCAAACCCAACATTGATAGGACTTTCAATATTTGTGGCGTGTCTCATTTGAACGCAAAGTGCTGTAAATCTCTACACAGCAAGGCATTCAAAACCTTATTTGTATCAACTATTTAGTAAAATGGTGTAAAGAGATGGGGATTGTCAAAAATATAAGGATTTAACGAAGGAAAAGGTTGAAATCTTTTTCCATCGTTGGCATTAGAATTTCTCTCGGTAGATTGAGATTTCATCAACACGGATTTCAAAATAATCGAACATTTCTGGTGTTGGGTAGATGCGAAGTTTTGCATCCTGAGAGAATTGCGCCATTGTATTGCTCAAAAGAACGACTTGGTTGAGAACTTGTCAGTTTGTCTGGCGATTTGGGCAAACAATGACCAGCATGGCAACATTTATCAGCGGCGTATCGCCATTACTCCCCCGCTGTTCCAAATCCTCTGGATTCAAACCCTGGGTCTGTAACCAATGCTGGAGGATCACACTAGAATCCGTATCTTCGTCATCCTCATCGGTATGCGCTAAAATACTCTGCACAACCTTACCCCCAAATTCATTACGGCTTTCAATTTCATTGACCCACGCGGCGATATGTTGCGCTGCTTCTAGTTCGCCCAACTGATCGTGAATTAATCCAGAAGCAGCATAGGCATTGATATACAGCCGAATATTTGGGTCATCACTGCGATCGCTCAACATCGGCTTGAGTTGTCCCCACTCGGTAGGCAAATCTTCACTATTTTGCACCATCGCCAGAACTTTCGTGGCAACTTGCAACGTTAATTGATTATTGTGGGTGTAAAAAAAGTAGCGATAGGCGGAGACTAGAACATCTGGGTGATCACCTGCCAGATTGATCGCTTGCTGCATGTATTGATTAGCAATTTCTGGTGTATGTCAATGCTCAGAGACTAACAATAGCAAATGTTTGATATCCTCAGACATTGGATACCAAGAGAGTTGAGCAACTGAATGTGGGGAAGAAGTTAAGGACTTTATAATATATAGCAAGCTCCAAAAGGGTTGAGGTGATTTTGTTAGTGCGAATCCCTGTGAAGTAGGATATCTTACCAAATAACCTGGTTGGCGACGACTATAGTTATCCTAATTGAGTTTAGAATGGCGCACCCGACTGGTGCGCCATTCTAAACCATTTACAGTTCTAGACTTATTTTTTTTTGCATGAAAGTTTTGCAACATAACACTTCCATGCCAAAAATCTTGCAATTGAAACAATGCCAATTAGAACCAGTGAGTCAATAAGTGGGTGCTATTGGAAACTACTTGCCAAAGCCCAATGAAGGCGAGAACTTTGGTAATGTAGGCGAGCCATTCGGTTCTTGTGGTTAGTTTAGGGGTGGCGTTAGCCTGTGCCCCTGAATCTATCGCATTGCGTTTTTTCATCTTTAATGCTCCTGACTACCATTTCTTGTAAGGCAGGAACTTCCCATTCATGGTAACTTTGACGCGATCGCCCTTTGGATCTGCTTCTTTTTCGATATCTAATGTAAAGTCGATCGCACTCATGATACCATCCCCAAACTTTTCATGGATGATGGCTTTCATCGGCATCCCATAAACTTGCATGATCTCGTAGAATCGATAGATTAGAGGATCAGTCGGCACAACTGGCCCCAACCCCTTGACTGAAGAATCAGTCAGTTCTGGTACAAATTCTTCGCTCAACCCCAAGATGTTGAGTAACTTACTCGCTTCATCAACTGAGGCGGTGGCTTGACGATAGATTACCGCAGCAATCCACACTTCATCTTGACCTATGGCTTGCTCCAAATCTGTAAACGTAATCCCCTTTGCCTTTTTAGCTTCCAGAAGGATTATTGTAATTGCGGAAAGTTCAGTATTTGTCATGGTTTTCTCCTTATAACTTAACTTAGATATGTTTTCCAAAGGTATTATTTCCGAACACGAGACTCTTCCACAGCCCGAGTTTCATAGGAAAGATGCTGCTCCATTGCTGTTTTCAGCGCATGATAACCCGGATATTGATCGAGTTCTTCTCGTCTGCGTGGACGAGGAAATGGGACATCCAGCACTTGAGCAATGCCTGCTGCTGGTCCTTTGGTCATCATCACAATTTTGTCAGACAACAATAATGCCTCTTCAATGCTGTGGGTGATCAAAATTACGGTTTTGCGTTCTTGCTCCCAGATCCGTTCAATTTCATCTTGTAGGAAGCCACGAGTGAGGGCATCTAATGCCCCGAACGGTTCATCCATTAACAAAATTTGAGGATTAATCGCCAGTGCTCTGGCAATGCCAACCCGTTGCTTCATGCCGCCAGAGAGTTCATGGGGATGTTTAGCTTCGGCGCCTCGTAAACCCACCAAGCCAATGTACTCTTGAACGATCGACTTTTGTTGAGTGATCGCCATCGCTGGATAAACCGTTTCCACCGCAAACTGGATGTTTTCGGCAACCGTCATCCAAGGCATTAAGGCATAGTTTTGAAAGACAACGCCGCGATCGGGTCCTGGGGCAGAAACTAATCGACCATTGAGGTTAACCTCTCCTGTGGTGGGCTGAGATAACCCTGCAATGATATTGAGTAAGGTGGACTTGCCGCAGCCAGAGGGACCGATAATGGAAACAAAGGTATTGGGTAACACGTCTAGGTTAATATCCGTGATTGCGGCAAATGCCTTAGATGTCTGCCGCAGGACTTTATCTACCAGACTGTTTCGCCCCGGAAACACCTTAGAGATATTTTGTAAAGACAAATGAGCCGTTGGTGTTTCAAGTATTTCAAGTGAGGAAAGCATAATTTTAGAGGATTGCATGGTTAAGATCTTTGCCCAAACGAAACCCAATATTGGAGTAAACCAAACAGACGATCCATCAACAGCCCCACCAATCCCACAATCAAAATGGCAGTGATAATGCTTGTGATTTTCAAGTTGTTCCATTCATTCCAAACAAAGTAGCCAATTCCACCACTGAGCAAAATTTCTGCCGCCACAATCACTAACCAAGCAATTCCGAGACTAATCCGCAGCCCAGAAACAATGCTAGGTGCAGCCGCTGGCAAAATCACTTTGGTAATGGTTCGCCAGCGGGAAGCCCCTAAGGTGCGAGCAACGTTGAGATAGGCAGGGTCTACATTGCTGACCCCAAATTTGGTGTTGATTAGTGTAGGCCAGATGCTGGTAATTGCAATTACAAACAGAGCCGTTTTTTCCGAGTCTCGCATTAAGGCAAGACCTAGCGGCAACCATGCTAAGGGTGAAACCGGACGCAGAATTTGAATGAATGGATCAACAGCTTTGGATACAACTGGAGATAACCCAAGCAAAATACCGAGGGGAATGGCGATCGCCGATCCAATCATGAATCCTCCCAGGACACGGCGTAGACTAGTTAGCAATAACAATCCAATCCCCTGATCATTGGGGCCATTATCAAAGAAAGGATTCAATATCCAGAACCAAGAGTCGGCGATCGTCTGACTGGCAGAGGGCATGATCGGCAGAAATAACTTTAAGTTCGTGCCTAACTCCCACAAACCTAAAAATACTAGTAAAATCACGACAAACAGCAGAAATGCCCGTTGATCAACATTGAACCTAAACAACTTTGCCCTAGGTGGGGCAGACCGGAAAACCTGATTGCTCATAGCGATAGACCTTGCTAAATATTCTGGCTAAATCTTGAACCTTTTGATCTGTTCATCTACATAGGCAGAGGGATCTTTAGGATCAAAGGAATCATACTTTAACGTCTCAGTTCGTTCGGCGCTGGTGGGGGGTGTTTGACCTAGCTCTTTCTGAAGTTCTGTCGCCAAATCCGTCAAAAAGATGTCTTGAGAAATATTGGTATAGTCGGCTTTGTCCTTGGGCATCATATCCCAGCGCACTAATTGGCTGGCAATCCACTTGGCAAAACTCTTCCAGGGATAGGGGTCAAAGCCAATGCGATCGGGAACATCGAAGGTATTGCCCAAGCCATCCTCAAACTTACCCGTGAGAACTGCTTCAACCACTGGCAATGGTTGATTGAGATATTTGCGTTCGATCAGTGCCTTGGCGATTTCTGGCCGGTTAGCTGGCACACTAGCATGGGCAGTGCCATCAATGATGGCTTTGTTCACCGCCCGGAAGGTATTGGGGTTGGTATCAATCCATTGCTGACTGGCAGCAAAGGCACAACAAGGATGACCATTCCACAAATCTTTTGTCAGCAGGTGAATAAAGCCAATTTTTTCAAATACCGCCCTTTGGTTGAAGGGGTCAGGCATCAGCATGGCATCAATTTCACCGGCGGCCATTTTAGCAACGCTATCAGGCGGTGGAACAGGAGAAATCTGCACATCTTTATCTGGATCTAGCCCACCTGCGGCTAAATAATAACGGATTAGCATATTGTGCATGGAGAAGGGAAAAGGCACACCAATCTTGAAACCTTTCAAGTCCTTAGCTTCTTTCACCTTATCTTTGTGCTTCAAGGCAATGGTTATGGCTTGTCCATTGATATTTTCGATGCTGGCAAGTTTGATGGGAAATGCTGCTGAACCTAAGCCTAGGCTAATGGAGATTGGCATGGGGGATAACATGTGATAGGCATCCAGTTCTCCAGCGATCGCCGAATCCCTGACCGCCGCCCAGTTAGGCATCTTCTTCAACTGTACATTCAAACCATACTTGCTATAGAAGCCCAAGGGTTCTGACATAACAATTGGGGTGGCACAGGTAATGGGAATAAACCCGATCGTTAAATCCTTTTTTTCTAAATTCTTTGGAGTATTAGCAGTAGGAGACTGACTCGCATCTGGAGCTTTTGCCTGTTGCTGGCCACAACTGGCGGCGGCAACTAATGCCCCAGCCACTACCACTCGCTTGAGAAATTCCCGACGACTGAAATCACTGTTGCGAATAGTATTACTAAAAAACTCCGTTGCATTAACCCCAAACGCTGCTGAAAACACTTGCTCTAGACCACCCGCTTCCTGAATCAACGCCTGAAAGAATCTCTCTCTCTCTGGGCTGCCGCCACCAACCTGACGGAGTAGCAATGCTTCCTTCATCTCCACTTCGGTCAGTTTCCTTGCCAGTTCTAGCACTTCTGGTTGATACAAACCCATGCGGACAAGATCATTGGTCAATTCAGCGGGTTCATGAGGCATTCCTTCAGCAGCCTGCCAGTGATCATGGGGGAGATGGGTTCCCCCACAGGGACAGCGACTTAACTCGACTTGGGCTTGAGAGCGGACATTTACTAATACCATAAGCTGCTCCAATTTGTGAGTGAAACATTTCGGTTTGTTATTTTGCAACAATATCAGAGGAACACCTGCGATCGCATTGGATTATTTTTGGCAAGAATAGGACTTTCTTTCGGGGTTGGTGTCATTATGCTGATCGCAATCGCATAGAATTGCGCCAAGACTGAGGTGGATCGCCATATAACTGACGAAATTGGCGGGTAAAGTAAGCCACATCTAGATAGCCTACTCCTTCAGCAATTTGGCGCACAGGTTGATCGGTATCGCAGAGCAACATCCGCGCTTGGAACATGCGGCGTTCTGTAATCCAGCGCTTGATGCTATAGCCCGTTAGCTCTTGCACTAGATGTGTTAGGTAGGCAGGAGAATATCCTGCGGCTTTGGCAACATCGTTTAGGCTAATGGGCTGGTAATAATTCGCCTCGATAAATGCAAAAACGTGAGACAGCCGTGAGCAGTTTGGAAAGATGGCAGTCTCTGGTTTCATGTTTGATGGAGCATTACTGAAACAAGCTTGCAATTGGTTATGTCGTTCTAAACGAGTTGCGATCGCCGCTAATAATTGTTCTACACTACAGGGCTTCGTCAAGTAATCATCGGCCCCCATTTCCATGCCTTGGCGCAGGTCAGCCATCGTTACTTTGGCAGTCAGGAAGATGAATGGAATTGCACCAGTAGTAGGATAACGACGAATTTCTGATAGAACGCCATAGCCGTCTAGATCGGGCATCATAATATCGCAGATAATCAGATCTGGTGAATGCATTTGAGCAAGTTTGACCCCAGTTGTGCCACTCTCCGCCTCGATCACACAAAACCCTTCAAATTTTAGACATCTCATGAAGATGCTGCGAGTTTGTGCCTCATCTTCAATCACTAAAATCTTAGCCATAAAAATGTCTGATTCACAGAGTTACCTGTATGATGTAGCATTACACAAGACTTACGCACTTGGAGGTTTTTGTGGGCACTTTGCGCCCGCAAAACCGCCAGAATCCTAGATATATCAACCGCCGAGGGGGTTGATATGATTTTGGCTACGGGAACCCCTGCGAAGCGGGGGTTTTCACAAAATAACCTACTTGCTTGGCGACGGCTGTAGTTTGTTTACAGCTCATAAGTCCTAATTACAGTTGATTATTGGTTTTAGCTGTATTCAGCTAACCTTGTGGTGTAAAAGAATACATACTATTGATCGATCGCTACCTTTGTCAGGAATCCTAGTCATTATGCGGCAATACTATTGGATACAAAACGACTGGTTACCAACCTCCTCAAATCAGACATTAGATCAGACATTAGATCAGGCATTAGAAGATCAGACTGAATTGCCCGTTGCTGAACTGCGCTCTCGGCCTGAAACTGACCTAGAAACCCTCCGCCGCCAACACGAATTGATTTTGAACGCGGTAGGAGAAGGGGTATACGGGCTAGACATAGAGGGTCGAGTCACCTTTGTGAATCCAGCAGCGGCGAACATGATTGGCTGGGATATTAATGACCTGATTGGTCAGTCCATGCATTCAGTGCTGCATCACTCTAAACCCGATGGCAGACCCTACCCAATCCACGACTGCTCCATTTATCAGGCATTTCGAGACGGGCGAATTCACCGGGCGAATACGGAAGTGTTCTGGCGTAAGGATGGTTCCAGTTTTCCTGTGGAATATATCAGCACCCCTATGCAGGATCAACATGGTGAAGTGGTGGGAACTGTAGTCACCTTCCAAGACATCACTCAACGCAAGTGGGCAGAAACATTGTTACAGCGAACCAACGAAGAGTTAGAGTTGAAAGTCTATGATCGCACTGCCGCCCTCCAGCAAGCAAATGAACAGCTTCAGGAACTTAGTGAACTTAAATCTCGCTTCGTCTCCATGGTGTGTCATGAGTTCCGCAATCCCCTCAACAATATTTTGCTATCGGCATCATCCCTTGATCGCTACGATGCACAACTATCTCCTGAACAGCGTCAAGACTATATCCAAGGAGTCAAAATCGATGTGGAACGTATGACTCAGATGATTAATGACATTTTAGTTATTGGCAAAATTGAAGCACATAAGCTGATGATTCAGCCAACTGCGATCGAGTTAGTTCAGTTTTGTCATTCGTTAGTTGCAGAAATGCAGCTCACCTCTAACAAACAAGCACTATCCTTTACTACCCGCCATCGACACCTAATTGCCGAACTGGATGAAAAACTTCTGCGATCAATTTTGATCAACATTCTTTCTAATTCAATTTGTTATTCCCATGATCAGAGCCAGATTAACCTGCGATTATCCAAGCGGAACAGTCAAATTATCTTTCAGATTAGCGATCAAGGAATTGGTATTTTGTGTGAGGATTTACCTCACCTATTTGAGCCATTTCATCGCGGCAAAAATGTCAGCAATATTCCAGGGACAGGATTGGGTTTAAATATTGTCAAACGCTTTGTAGACTTACATAATGGCAAAATAAAGGTGGATAGTAAGCTAAATATAGGTACAACTTTTACAATTACTTTGCCACTCCGATCTAGTTCCACAATGGGCTGAAGTTTTACTCTCAAAGCTCTTAAGCTTAATTGATATCGGGAAAACATTTATACTGCGTTTACTACGTTCCCAGAAAAAATTAAGCTGCATATTAGAGTCTGCTGTACGAAGCTTATTAAGAAGATTTGTAACAATTTTGGGGTTCCTCAGAAAAAATTGGTTGCTAGAGCGTTTGTACTGTTATTTTTTATAGATATAGACTAATTATGCTCCCCAAGACTTACGCCAGTGCCTAATTGTTGCCTAACTACGGGCAAAGTAGACCTAGCCACAAATAATCCGTTCCGTTTCAAACTCTTGCAATGATCCCACTCCACCTCAAACTGAAAAATTTCTTTAGCTATCAAGATTCAACCTTAGATTTTCGCGGCTTGCACACCGCTTGCATTTGTGGGGCGAATGGGGCGGGCAAATCTTCTCTTTTGGAGGCGATTACTTGGGCTGTGTGGGGCAAAAGCCGGGCGGGTTTGGAAGATGAGGTGATCCATTCTGGGGCGATCGATGTGCGGGTGGATTTCACCTTTAGTAGCAACCAACAAATCTACAAGGTGATCCGAGGGCGGAGTCGGGGGCAGGGGGGGAGCTTGGAGTTTCAGCTAGAAACGACCCAGGGATTTATCTCCCTGACGGGCAAAGGCTTGAAGGCGACCCAAGATGTGATTATTAGCTATCTGAAACTGGATTACGATACTTTTATCAACTCCGCCTATCTGCGCCAAGGGCAGGCTGATGCTTTTATGCTGCGGAAGCCAGCCGATCGCAAACAAGTCCTCGCCAACCTGCTCAAGCTAGACCAATACGAAGAATTAGCCGAGCAAGCCAAGACCGAAGCCAAGCAATTTCAAGGGGAGGCTAAACATCTAGAACAGAGCTTAGAATCCCTAACTTTGACTCTGCAACAGCGGCAAAACTTTACCCTAGAATTGACACGGGTAGAGGCAGTGATTGCCCAACTACAAACTGCCCAAGCCTTAGAAAGTCAGCAATTATTTAGTCTCAAAGAACAACAGAATCTGCGATCGAGTTGGCAGCAAAACCTCGAAGTTCGCCAACAGCAATACCAGAGTCTTCAGCAGGAATGCGATCGCTACCAGCAGGAAATTAACCACGCCACAGCGAAACAATTACAACTGCAAAATTTATTAGATCAAGCTCCAGAAATCACCAGCAAGTATCAAGAATTTCTCCAGTTACAAACTAGCCAAGAAATCCTCGAGGAAAAATCCCATAAATTCCAAACTGCCCAGCGCCAGCGAGATCAACTCCAGCAGCAATGGCAGCACCAAATCAATAACTTGAAACTACAAATGGGGCAAACTCGCCATGAATTAGACCTCCTCGGCACAGAGGAAGCTGATATTCAGGAGGTATTGCAAACTAAACCTGCGGTGCTGGAGGCAATGGAGAAATTACGCCAATTGCGACAGCAACTCAAGGAATTGGATGAGGTGAAATTCAATGTTTCTCCTCTAGTCCAACGCAAGACGGAACTAGAGAAAGCTATTGGTTTAAGCATGGCGAAACTACAGGCAGAGCTACAACAATTGCAATCTAGCCAAAACAAACTCCGCCAGAAATATGCCGGGGCTGATGCGCTGCGGGAGCAGTTTTTGGAACTTAGCAATCAAATTCAAAATCTGGATAAAAAGCGGGTTTATCAACAGCGAGTTCAAGAGAAAATTCAGAAGCAAAAAGATGCTTTAGTTGGCTATCAACAGGAAACAAAAAGCTACACCAGAAGGCAGCAGGAGCTAGCAATCAAAATTGCCACTTTGCTAGATCATGCAGCAGTGTGTCCGCTGTGTGAAAGTGAACTTACGGAACACGATCACCAGCGAGTGATTACCAAAACTCGGCAAGAAGAAACCCAAATCCAAGACCAACTCTGGCATTTGCAAGAGCAGGAAACCATTACTCAGAGAGAATTGTATAACCTGCAACAGGAAGCTAAAACTCTCCAGCAGGAACTACAAACCTATGAACAACTGCTGGGGAAACAAGGGCAGTTGGAGGCACAACTGGAGGCGATCGATGAATCCTATAGCCAACTACAACAGGCAACCAAAGCGATTGCTGAACTAGAATTGGCTTTAAATACCAATAACTATGCCTTGGATTTGCAACAGGAACTAGGGCAAATTAATCAGCATATTGCTAATCTGAATTACGATGAACAAACCCATGCTCTGCTCCGGGGAGAAGTAGACAAGGCGCGATCATCTGAAAATCGCTTTTTTCGGATTGAAGAGGCGGGGAAAAAGCAGGCAAAAATCGCCACCAGAAAACCCCAATTACTGGAAAAACTCCAACAATTAAAAACTACGTTGGACAACTGGACGACGGATGATCTAGAGAATCCAGTAGATCATCCCTTGCAGTTGCAAATTCGGGAATTAGATGCCCAAATTAATGCTATTGGCTACGATCGCGATGAACATAACCAACTCAATCAAGCAGTAAAAACTCAACAATCTTGGCTATTTAGTTACCAAAAATTGCAAACCTGTCAAGAAGAATATCCCCAAGTTTGCGATCGCCTCCAGCAACTCCAGCAATCCCTAGCTAACCTCAGTCAGCAACAGGAATTGGCGGCAAAGTATATCCAAGAATTTCAGGTTAACCTTGCCACTACCCCCGATCCCCAAAGTCAAATTCAGGAAATAGAAGCAAAAATTCAACAGTACCAAGCCCAACTTCATAAACAATTAGCTACCTTGGGCGGCTGGCAACAACAACTGAAGAATCTTGATGCCTTACAAGAAAAATATGATCAAGAACAGACGGAATTTAAGTCCCTCCAACAGCAGGTAAAAGTTTACGAAGAGTTGGCGAAGGCTTTTGGTAAAAATGGGATTCAATTAATGATTATTGAGAACGTTCTGCCCCAGCTAGAGGCTCAAACTAACCAAATTCTCTCGCGTCTGACAGCCAATCAACTCCATGTGCAAATCGTCACCCAAAAGCCCGGCGGCACCAAGCGCAACACCAAGATGATCGACACCTTGGATATCATCATTGGTGATGCTGGCGGCACCAGACCCTACGAAACCTACTCTGGAGGCGAGGCATTTCGGATCAACTTTGCGATTCGGTTGGCACTGGCGAGGATTTTGGCACAACGGGCGGGAGCTTCCCTGCAAATGCTGATCGTTGATGAGGGTTTTGGGACTCAGGATGCCGATGGTTGCAATCATTTGATTGCAGCAATTAATGCGATCGCGGCAGATTTTGCCTGCATCCTCACCGTCACCCACATGCCCCAATTCAAGGAAGCCTTCCAAACCCGCATCGAAGTCCGCAAGACCAATCAAGGTTCTCAGGTGTATATTGCAACTTAATTAGATCTGGGTTTAATCACCGCGTCTGGGGTAATCAGCATGGCATCTCCAAAGGAGTAGAAGCGATATTCCTTGGTGATCGCCTCTTCATAGAGTTTCAATAGGCGTGGTCTACCGATTAAAGAAGCTACTAAGAGCAATAAGCTCGATCGGGGCAGATGAAAATTAGTGATCATCCCCTGCACCACTTGCCACTGATAGCCCGGATAGATATAGAGTTCGGTCTTCCCGATGAAAGGCTCTAATTTCCCCGTCACTGCGGCAGCTTCTAAAGCCCTCACCGCCGTAGTTCCCACCGCAATCACTCTCCCCCCAGCGGCTTTGGTTTTCTGGATTTTTTCTATCACTTCTTGGGAAACCTCTAGCCACTCACCATGCATTTTATGGGTAGTCACATCTTCAACTTCTAGGGGGCGGAAAGTTCCCACCCCCACATGGAGAGTGATAAAAGCTGTGGCAATATTCTTTGCCTCTAAATTTTTGAGTAATTCCTCAGTAAAGTGCAGTCCCGCTGTAGGTGCTGCCGCCGACCCCAATTTTTGGGCATAGACAGTTTGATATTGCTCAAAGAGGGCTTGAGAATCATTTATATAGGGAGGGAGAGGCACATGGCCAAATTCCTCTAGTAGGTCATCAAGACTCTGATCTTCGGGAATTGTCAACTGCAACCATCGCCCCCCCGTAGCTTCATCTCGCTCCACCACTGTTGCCATAAAGGGGGAAGTCTCTAGATGCTCGGTAGGATGGTGGGTAAACAAAATCTTAGAACCCAACTTGAGGCGCTTGCCCGGTTTGACTAGGGCTAACCAGTAATTTGGTTGCTTTTCTTCTAGCAACAACACTTCCACTGGTGCACCCGTGGTTTTATGACCGAACAGGCGGGCGGGCATAACCTTGGTATTGTTCAGGACCAGTAAATCCCCCGGCTCTAGGAGTTGGGGCAAATCATGAAATATGTGATGCTCAGATCGATCGCCTCCGCCTACCACCAGTAATTTAGAGCTATCCCTTGGGGTGACAGGATTTTGGGCAATTCTCTCAATGGGTAGTTCGTAGTTGTAGCTAGATAGTAAATGGTCTAAATTCTCTGAAGTAGCAGTCATGGTCATCATATTCCGGTTTTAGTCCCTAGCAGTATAATGTATTTTATTTCCCGATGGTATCCATAGCATCAAGTCCTAGCCATTTTATTATGAACAAGACTAGCACCATTGATTCCAGAAATTGGATTTATCCTGAGATTGGACAGGGAATTTTGGATATATGACAAGATTTCCAAGACCTACTGCGTGGCTTGGAAGAATAACCGAAAAAGCAGCTTCATAATCGAATGTCTAATACCATTTTGCTAAATAGTTGATATAAATGAGATTCTGAATACCTTGCTGCGTAGGGATTTAAATCAAAAAAATGGTGATTTTATTTTGATTTGGTATAAATGCGAGTGTAGATTGAACAGCTAGTCAAAAAGGGTGCCAAAGCGAGACCCCAGCAGGTGGGACATAATTCCCCCAAAGGGGCGCAGAAAACGGCGAAACTGAATGTGGTAAGTCGTGGGAATTTGGCGACATCCAAGGGGCTCTTTTACATGGGATGTGCCACTGCCCATATCGACATACCGCAAGCCACGCGCCACAGCTCTATCAATGGTATCGTAATCAATTTCAAAGTAAGTCCTGTTTTGTGGAGAGAGTTCGTAATCCATGCCAGTGAATTTACTAAAAATTGCGTCGTGACCGAAAAGTAGCATATTAAAGCCTACGATCGTCTCGCCAACTCGCGCTAATTGGATTAGACCGCGATCGCCTAGATGGGTATGGTAGTGCTCGAAGAAGGGGGTACCAACACTCATGGGCGCGGGAATATCTCCTCGGCTTTTGGCACGAGCTGCTGTGCGATCGAAGAGTTCGGTAAGTTTTTCGGCATGAGCAGCAGGATCAACTAACGTTTCAAGTACCGCCCCGGATTGGGCAAAAATACGTCGGTTGCGACGAATGTTGCGACGTAACTTTTGGCTTCGCTCTGCCAACCAGGCTTCAGATGATGGCGGACTGCCGGGAAGTTCTAGGACGTTAAGCTCAATGAAGGGAAGTTCCAACATATCTGAGTTCAGGCAGGACAGGATGGGACTCTTGGCAGTCGCTTTGACACAAATAGCATCGACGGGTAGCTGCTGATCGAGGGTTTGCACTACGGTTTTCAGGATTGTCGCCTGTTCGTCGATCGCCACCTCTTGAGAGAAGAAGATTCCTTCACGGTTAGCAAACGGGATTTCAAAGAATGCCACATCGACCGTCAAAGGTACATAGCCCATGCGTCTCCCCACCTGAGTCAACCGTTCTAAGACCCCTCCGACATAATCACCAATGGCAAGACCAATCACAATATGGACAACGCCAACTGCACAAAGCACAGCCCCTCGATGGACAACTAGCCAGCGCAACTCTACTTTCCCCGGATTTGCTGCACAGGTCAATTCAGACCAAGGAATCACAAGGCTCTCAAACCCATTAGGAGATCGCCATTTGGTCAGGGCATCCCGTAGGCAAGGTGGTGGGATATCAAATAGCTCAACATGGTAAGGTGTTGCATCCATAAAGTAGTGTGATGGTTAAGAAATAAAGGGTAGGCGGGTAGGTGTGCTGAGTCGATAGGTCACGTAAGCTTCACCAAAAAATTGCTGCAACCGCTCCTCTTCGTAGGGAATACGTTCAGCAAAAAAGCTCCAAGCTGCGATCGCTGCGACGATCGTACTGAAGGGATTAGACAAGACCAGTTGTGCCCCGATCGCCCACCAAAACCAACCGAAATAGCCGGGATGGCGAGATAAATGGTAGATGCCGTGGGTTGTCAGCTTGTGACTAGCATCGTGGTATTCAGCAATCTGATGGGTGAAACCGCAACCAGCCGTCACCATTGCTGATTTCCGAACCAGTTCTCCAAATACGCACAACACGATTCCCAAAGCACTCACAGAGGGCTGTTTCAGGATAGGGAGATGGTTACTCTCAACCCAGTATTCGCCAATGGCGAGTAATAGCATGGCGGCATAGGGCCAAGAGAACAACATTGAGTCCCATGAGAGATCGTGTCGATTGAAGCACCAAACTAAGAAACCCTCAGATAGATGAAAGGTGGTGATGATAATTAAGAATGCCCAGAACATCCATAGATTTGCCATAGGTCTTTATCCTCTACCTAGGTAAAACAATATTGAAATAGAGGCGATGACAACGATCTCGCTGACCCACTGAGCTTCAGAAAGTCCAGCTCTGCGGGGTCTTGCTGAAACTTCTCGCCAGAAATCAGATACAAAACGCCAGCAACCATAAGCAAGGAAGTAGGTGGGTAAAATTTTTCCATAAGACTGCTCTGGTGCAAGAAGTCCCCAAACCACAAGAGCGATGAATAAGACCAAATTAAACGCCGATTCAAACAGTTGCATGGGAATAACCGGTTCCAACGGTAACGAGCTAGGGGTATAGGTACGACAGCCTAGCACTTGCACTAATTGCGCTTCCTGATACTTGACTCCCCAAACCGCTGGGCGACCGTAGCAACAGCCTCCCAAAAAGCAACCTACTCGGATGAAGGTAACTCCTAAGGCAAGGTCAAGGGCAGCGAGATCCATGGCGGGTGCGATCGCATTGCCCAAGGCCACACTGGTGAGAGCATAAGTAGGGAGTAAAATGAAAATCGAATCTTGAATGTAGGAACGTTCAGCAATCCCCCAAATTCGATATTTCAGCGATCGAACAATGGTGTACATCGCCTGCATACTTAGGAAAGCACCAATGAACGCTAAAAAGTTGAGTTGCGATCGAGCATCAACCCACCACGCAGAAAATCCCAGAAGTGCGATTATTCCAATATCTGTGGCGAGATGATAGGGATGATAGAGCCGACCGAAAATGCGAATATTATGACTACTGCGAATTAAAGTTTGCAGAGTACTAATCTTCAAATCTGCACCAGTAGATTCCTGATTTAGGATGAGATTCATGGATAAAAACTCAGATCATTATTTTGAAATTTGAGATCAGGCTTAAACATTAAGGTTTTGGAAAATAAGCTAATGAAAGCTGGGCTGGATTAAATCTAAAATCCCTCCGTTGAGAGACCACTAAATTACATCCCGTGCATTGGCGAAATCTTGCACCAGATTGCTGCTTTTGCACAAAATTGCTATGAATTAGAAAAAAATTTGGGGGTCACGCCTGTCAAGCGCTTAAAGTGACGATGTAGGTGGCTTTGATGGGTGAAACCGCAGGCAATAGCTACTTCTGCAATTCCCATCTTTCCATCCTTCAATAACAGTTTTGCCCACTCTACTCGCTGCCGGATTACATACTGGTGGGGAGTTAAACCAGTCGATCGCTTAAAAGAACGACAAAAGTGATAGGGGCTGAGTTGGGCGATCGCCGCTAATTCATCTAAACTCAGTTCCTGGTCTAGGCGATCGTTGATATAGTCAACTACCAGCTTTAGGTGTGTAGGAGATAAGCCACCCAAATAGCGAATAGACTTATGACTGTGAGCTGAATAATTCCTCAACAGATGGACGGACAGTGCCGTTGCCATCGTCTCTGCATACAGCCTGCCACCGGGTCGCTGGGATTCTAAGTCTGCTTTGAGTGCCATACCCATCTGAAGAATGAGGGGATCGTAGAGGGGCTTTTGAGGCAATAACTCAACCTGATCAATAGCTAACAATTCGGCAGCATTGCGGGTCAGCAGCTCTGGCTGCAAACCGATCGTAAATCCTTCGTGTGGTTGATTCCACGCTCCCCAGTGAAAATGGTGCATGGGAACCAGAGTCATCCCGCCGTAAAAAAGCATCTGCCGCTGCACCTGCCCTTTTTCAACCCCCTCCATTTGCCAATCGAACTGGAAACCCTGTCCAAGGGTGACTGAGATCGAGTAGTAATCGAAACAAAGCTTTGGGGTTTCTCCTGCTAGAGGGAGATGGTTGTACTCTAGACTGACACTACTCCACCCAGCTTCATCACTGGTCAATGTAGGGGATATTCCGAATCGATCGGCATATTCTAGAGGAGAATCAGAATTTTCATAGGACTGGCTTTGCTCAGATTCTGACTGCCAGTTAGACAGAGGCTGGGGCATTATGAAACTTTTTTCAGGACTTACACATTTGAATATTTTTGCGGGCTGAGCGGAGTCGAAGCCCGCAAAGATATTATCGGCAGTTTATTTTGCACCATCTGCTGGGGTTTCACTAGGCGGCTTCACTCCCCCCATGCGAATTTCTGAACAGAAGGAAGCCATGCTAAAACCACCGAAGCGTTTGAGAATGCTATGGCGCAATCGAAGATTCGGGCTAGCAAACCATAGCCGCTCCTCGGAATACATGGTGTCATACTCTGTAATTAAAGTCAGGGCATCATCACTGCCCATAATGTAGCGTCCGGCTACGGGAGCTTTTTCGGCATAACCCATTTCTCGGAGGAGTTGACCTTCGTTGGGTTTTTCGGGGTCAGGAATCGGGACAATCACGGTGGAGCCGGAATGTTGTTCTTTATCTTCCTTACTGTTATCCCACTCCATGGAACCATTCCACACTACCCTCGCGCCTCCAGTGGCTAGGCTAGGATCCACATTGTGTTGTTCACAAAGTTTGATCACCTCTGGATGATCCTTGGGGAGAGTTTCAATGACAATATCAGACTTGCCACTCTCAGATTGCTTGAAGGCGAGGTGATGGCTAGTGCGCTGACTAAACCATTTGCCACCACTAAGGTCAAAAAACTCTTGGATATCCATGCTTTTACACTCCTAAAATTAAAATAAAATAAAATCCTAAAAAATTAAAGTCTAAGAGGCTATTTATAAAGTCTGATTTTGCGCCCCCGCTGGGGGCGCAAAATCAGACCTTCTAGCCACTTTATAAATGACCTCTAATGTTTAACACTAGTTTGGGACAAGTCAGAATTTGTCGTAGGGTGGGCATTGCCCACCTGAGGAGGAATCTGTTACGGAGAGTAGAAAACAGGTTGCAACTGTTTATGTAGCCATCGGTCTCAACCCCAATAGGTCAACAGAATCCAAATCGGTGGGCATTGCCCACCCTACTACTGTAACTACTATCTAATTTTTTTCTAATCTTTGCAAGGAAATCATTGCGGCTTCCGAGACTTGAGGATGGACATCTTTGGCTAAATATTTCAGGGCGGAGAGACTTTTCTCGGTATCTAGATTGCCGAGGGCTTCGGCTAGACGTTGCCGGACTAGCCAATCCTTGGATTGGGCAAAGCGGAGAATGTTGGCTACAGAGTCGATCGCTTTAATTTCCCCTAGGGCAGAAATAGCGGCTTGTTGAATCACCACTTCTTCGCTATCCAAGGCTTTGGTTAACAGTTGCTCGGCTCTGGGATCCTTAATATTCCCCAAAGAGACAGCGGCACTAAATCGAACTAACCATTGGGTATCTTCATAGAAAGCACGGGACAGGGGTTCAAAAGCTCGTCGATCGCCCAGATAGCCCAAAGCCCCCGCCGCATCTGCCCGTAGTCCATAGTCGGGATCGTTTTCTAGAATATTCACCAAGATCGGATAACATTCATCCGTGGGCTTGACTCCCAAGGCAAAAACCGCCATCGATCGCACCTGCAAAACTGGATCATCAAGGACTTTTTTAATTAATGGCACCACATCCACGGCGGCGAAATCTCTTAGGGAAGCGAGGGCAACCATGCGATCGCCCAAGTTGGGACTATCTAATTTAGCTGATATTTCCGTTAATCTAGGATCAGGATTATTCATGAAAAATATATTTTAGAGTTATTTTATTTTTACAAATCTTTACTTAATTCTAATGTAAATTGCAGGTGCAAATTGGGTTTTACCAATACAGGCGGTTGAAACCGCAGCTTGTATCTTAAAAGAGCAAGGTCCACCTTCGCGGACTCGGAGAATAGGGATACCATCATAATCAGATTTGGTATAACTCCTAATTCTTTACCTCCCTGTACCTCCTTTACCTCCCTGTACCTCCTATGCTCAAAACCTACACCCAAATCGACATCGGACAACAGTGGCTCGATCAATACCGGGGCTGCTTGCCTAGTTTTGTTTGTGTATTGGGGTTTACCGATACGGGGTTGTTGCCGGGGATCTCGGCGGCGGGGGCAACTCCAGAACAGCGGAAATTTACAGCGATCGCCGATGCCGAATATTTACTCCACGGAGCGCAACCCCATCCCCAAAATCCTTTACCACCTTTGATTGCCGGAGCCTCGCCCGTTTTGATTTCTAGGACGGTAGTTCAATCTTTAAATATCCCAGTTTATTTGTTTAATGCTGGTTTGCCCTACGTGCCGGAGGATTTGGCAGCGATCGATCTAGGCGGCACTCCCGCCCGTTGCGTTAGTACTGGATCAGCTTTATCCCCAGAGATAGTCCAGCACCTGTTTCAGAAAGGTTATCACTGGGGAGAAAAACTAGCGAATTCCCATAGTTATCTAATTCTCAGTGAATGTGTAGTTGGCGGCACTACCACAGCCTTGGCTGTCCTGACGGGTTTGGGGATAGAAGCGATCGGCAAAGTTAACAGCAGCCATCCCACCTGCAACCATGAACAAAAATGGCAGGTAGTGCAAACAGGTTTAACTCAGGCTGGGTTAATGTCGCAGAATACTAATCTAGTCGATCGCCCCAATCCAACCCAGAACCATCCCCAAAATGAACTTAATTCCCCAGACCCTTTTGCTGTAGTTGCTGCCGTTGGCGATCCGATGCAGATTGTGGTGGCGGGAATGCTGCTCAGTGCCAGTAATTATGGGGGAGTTCTCTTAGCTGGAGGAACCCAGATGCTGGCGGTGTATGCCTTGGCTAGGGCGATCGCCAAACAATCCCACATCCCTTGGCAACCCGCTAATGTTGTCGTGGGAACTACTCGCTGGGTGGCGGAAGACCCCACTGGAGATACTGTGGGTTTAGCCGAAGCGATCGGGGATGTGCCTTTACTTGCCACCCAATTAAGTTTTGCTGAATCTCGCTATGCCCAACTCAGGGCTTACGAACAGGGCTATGTCAAAGAAGGGGTGGGAGCCGGGGGCTGTGCGATCGCTTCCCATCTCTACCAAGGTTGGGGGCAGGAGGAATTACTGGGAGCGATCGAGGCTTCGATCGAACATGATTCGCTCGTTGAGCGATCGCCGTGTAGAAAGGATTCATAAATTCCCTTGCTGCATCAACGCAGCAGTCCGAGTTTTCGCCGCTTGGAGTTCTACCTCAACTAAACTATTTAACTCTGCTTGCTGTTCCGGCAGTAATTCTTGTTCTTGATCCCTAGCTAACCGCCACAAATTCATCAATACCGATAACCGTTCCTGCTGCTCAGCAGTGAAAAATGAGTCTGGACGAAAACTTTGGATGACCAGTAGTGCGCTAAATTCAATCTCATCAAATTGAGCTGTTAATGCATCCAGAGCTTGCCCCGCAGTTTCACCGACAGAATGCTTGTCCCCCGCGATCGCCCGGTATGATTTTTCACCATTAACATCAGAGATTGGCAAAATAGCTACTGTAGTCATAATTCGCACTCAAAATTATTTGACTTAAATTATAGCTCTACCCTACCCATCTTCCTCTTAACTTTAGAAGAACTACCTCAGCATTATTCCCAAGTGACTAAACTCCGAGCACCAAAAGATAACTTGGTCGTACCATCATCACTGAGAGATAGAGCAGTATAACGTTCGCAATCACCAGAAGCAGATAGCATTTGCAACCAAACCGATATTTTCACTGCGTTCCGGTGCGTCGTCGTGAGGAATACACGCTACAAGATCGGTGATCGCACTGATCGCTCGATGGACTACTTGATTCACGCCGATCACCTCACCCACTTCCTCAACCGATTGATGCTGGAACAGTGTAGTTATGCCAATTGCCCTCATCTATGAAGGCAAAAGCTTTGTGCGGAGCTTGTAAATGTAGGCATCCACGGCTGTCCCGTCTTTGAGGTTCACCGTCGTTAGGACACGCTCATAATCTTCACCCTCAAACTTATCAAGGCGAGACCAGTGCTCAACCAGCCTCTCTGAGCTGAAGAGAAAACCTTCTATTTTTCCGCCATGATTATCCAAGAGGATGCCTGGGTAGCCAACCGCTGCACCCCAGCCTTCCTGAAGCAACATGCCAGTGACGGTTGCTGGCTCCCACTCTCCGGGAACATCCGCTAGGACATGTTCGTTGGGGCGACCTGGGGCGAGCGTTCCATAAACGAAAAGTCGGTGAATCATTAATCTCCTAAAGCTAGCTAACGGCGACATTCACCGGCTGCCAGTAACCTCTCAATCCTAACCGATCGCGCTCAACAGTCCGGTGCAATGAAGGGTTAGCTGGCAACAAGATAGCTTTCACCTGAGGATATTTCAATGCGATACGTTTCATTATTCCAATCAATAACTTCAACGTAGTCATCATACAAATGAAAACTATTAGTGAAGATGTCCTTGCCACCCACACTCCAAAGTAATTCTCCCGAATAGGAAACACAGGCGATCTCACATTCACCATGCGAAATGTAGCAGCCATGTTTTGCTGCGTGGTGTACCCCAAAGCAAGTAGCCGAGTCTACCTGTACTTGCCACTGAAGCTGTAAAGCTGGAACAGCTAAAGCACAAATGAATGCACTCACCGCAACGATGCAAGACTGATTGTGTAATAGGGCTGAATGCTCATGTACTCCAGTTGCTCCGCGTATACCAAGCACAATGCAAGATGCTATTTCTGTACCATGCTTTATTACCTCTACCCCATGCTTTGAAGACGGCTGACATTCCTGTTGACCTAACCAGTACTGATAGCTATAGGCTCGCGTGTTATCCACTAATCCTACAGTGCAGGTAGGATCATCATTGATCACAATGTTGTAACTTTCCGTCTGCAAACACAACATGAATACCTATACCTGTAGCTGTTACCACACCCCAAAAACTCAGCCAGCTAACTAGTCATTGTGCCGCAGTGGCGGCACAATAGTGCCTATTCCTCTAAATTACCGCAAACTTAAGCATTTGCTATGTGGTTGCAATTCATTTTTCCTCAGCTATAGCAATCCTATAATGGGTTAGCAAATGATTTACGATCGCCAGATCAGGGTTGCATGGTTTTCCATAGAACTCAACTTAGTAAGGCTTGAGCATTCCCCGCAGTTCTCCCCCTCGGAAACCTTTAGTGTGCAGATCCACATACAGTCTGCCGCTATTTAGGGCTTGGAGTTGTTCTTCTGTTAAGGTATAGTCGCCCTTAACTGTCCCACCCATCCCATCTGAATTAAGCTGCACTTCCAACGCATACTGGAAAGGTCCATTCTCCGTCGCTGCTCCCCGATGAATATGCATGGGGGAAGTTACATTGGGGTTGGGGGGAACTGGAGGATCTGTGGCGTAGTCCCGTGGGGAACTGGTCAAATCACGAAAACTGCCCCGGACAACCAAACGATTTCCTTCTAAGACTGCCCCTACTGCCCCGATCGCTGGAGTAGAGACCCGACTGGGAACAATATCATTACCAGACAAAACCGCCGCAAAAGATTTCCAGCTCATAGCTTGACTGACCAGAGTTCTTTCAGGATTTCCTTGAGCCATTAATACCGATTGGGCTTGTTGTTGGTAGTTATGCAGACTAGTTTCATTGGCAGTTAGTTGTAGCTCTGCAAAATCAATCGGGGGACTCATCGGATTCAGGATGGGACTGATCGATCGAGCAGGGGCAGCCATATTCACCACAAACAAGCAGGCAGCAATACTCAGCAAGGCTCTCAACAATAATTTCTGATATTTCTTTAAGTAATTGATCATGATTTCTCCGGAAAATAAAGATTAATATTCTCAGCTATCAGCCTCAATCCAAATAGGGAAGCCGAATCTACATAGGTGGGCATTGCCCACCCTACTACTACCATTTATTGCTAGGACTTACGAACTGCCAACGAATTATCGAGAGTTATGAAGTTTTTTGCGGGCTTCGACTTCGCTCAGCCCACAAAAAACTTCAAATGCGTAAGTCCTGATTGCTTATGCCTTCCCTACAGGTGGAATTGGGCAAATAATTATCAAGGTATACGAGGTGTAAATGAATTTAGATTCATTTCTCAATCTCAAAGTTCCCTGCCTTTGATTTGTGCCAAGCCATCGCTAGTTAATACTTCATCTTCAGCGTAGTAACCGGAGGCTTTCTTGGCTTCGATTTCTACTTGGGCATCAGCAGGAATTAACTCCGCTGGGATGGGGATGCGTTTGATTACTTCGATGCCCGAACCTGTGATGGCATCGTATTTCATGTTGCTCATGGAAACTAGCCGATCGATCTTGGTGATCCCCAACCAGTGCAACACATCAGGCATCAGTTCTTGGAAGCGCATATCCTGCACCCCCGCCACACATTCGGTTCTAGCAAAATAGGCATCAGCTCGATCGCCCCCTTCCTGCCGTTTCCGGGCATTGTAGACCAAAAACTTCGTCACTTCCCCTAAAGCCCTACCTTCCTTGCGACAATAGACAATGACCCCCGCCCCGCCTTTCTGAGCAGTCTGGATGCAATCTTCAATGCCGTGGACTAGATAGGGGCGGCAGGTGCAAATATCTGAACCAAACACATCGGAGCCATTACACTCATCATGGACTCGTACCGCCAAAGGTTTCGTCGGGTCAGCCACATTCTCGATATCCCCCACCACATAGACCGTCGTGCCGCCGATCGGGGGCAGAAATACCCGCAGATCTGGACGAGTTACCAGTTCAGGGAACATCCCTCCCGTTTGTTGAAATAGGATCCGCCGTAGCTCCCATTCTGGAACCTTTAACCGCTCGGCAACTCCGGGCAAATACCAAACGGGATCGATCGAGGCTTTGGTCACCACCAAATTTCCATCTGCCTTCAAAATCTGCCCATCCACCTGCAATCTGCCCGCCGCCACCTCTAACTGGAGTTCTGGAATATTGATATGCGCCTTAGTAATGGCAATACTGGGCAAAATATCATAATCCTCTGGGTACAGCGTCCCAAAAACCTCGCTGGCGGATGCTCCCCAAGGATCGAGGGAGACAATTTTCTGGGGATTGCTCCAGCTAGGATAGGGACCAATCCGCACGGCGGGGGAAGTATTGGTCAAATCTGCCCGATGATCGGGGTCGAGGGTGCCATTCGCTACCGCCAACGCCCGATAGATACTATAGGAACCGCCATGGGTGCCAATCACATTTCGGTGGATGCCACTCCTGACGGAACCAATAATCGGGCTGCGATCGCTGGGAGTTGCTGCTCCCCACTGAATTGGAATTACCTTCGTGGTGCCAATCCCATTCAGGTGGGAAGTAAGGATCACATGACTAGCACGACGTTTAGCAGCAGAATCGGTCATGGTAGATGTTTAAGTTTAGAAAATATTAGATTGCTTTAAGTCTCGATCTCCCTAAATCCCCCTTCAAAAGGGGGACTTAAATTCATTCTCCCTACTTTTGTTGGCTTTGCCTTCCCGTTAGGGCTGGGGGGCTGGGGGGATCGAATTTGTTTTGTTTATTCTCCCCCCTTTTTAAGGGGGGCTGGGGGGGATCGAATTTGGAAGATTAAATATACTCCACTACTTCAGAATTGGGGAATCTGACCTTAGCCAAAGTTGCATACTTATCATCTTCCGACCGATAGCCAGCAGCACAAGCTACTACAGTGGCAAGACCTTTTTGCGGTAATTCCAAAAGGCGATCGTACTTAGCCGGATCAATGCCTTCCATCGGGCAGGTATCAACACCTATCAGCGCCGCACTGGTCATGAAATTACCTAGGGCAATATAAGCCTGTCTGGTTGCCCATTCATTTACATTCAAGCTGCGGGGACCATAGACTATATCACCAACCATCAAATCTCGATAGCCTTTCATGGATTCTGCGGTAGTACCCCGGACAGTGGCAGTACATTCCACAAAGCGATCGATATGCTCAGCAGTGAGGTTTTTCTTGATTGCAAAGATCACGTAGTGGGAGCAATCGGTTACCTGCGCCTGATTCCAAGACAAGGGTTTGAGTTGTTCTTTGATTTCTGGACTGGTGACAATCAAGAATTTCCAAGGTTGCAGTCCATAGGAGGAGGGGGAGAGGACTAGGGAATCTTCAAGGGCTGCCCAAACTTCTGGGGAAATAGTTTTGCTGGAGTCAAATTTCTTGGTGGCGTAGCGCCAGTTGAGACTTTCTAGGAGGTTCGCTGTAGTGATCGGGGTCATAGATGGCAATGTATTGTTTTATTCATTGAGTTTAGCTCAACTCCAATCATCTTGATCGCCCGCCCCTCGTTTTCTGTAGATCAGCCCCTTTTCATGAATTTCTCTAGTCTTGGCAAATAATTCCGCCTCACTCATCTGCCATTGGGCAAGGATGCGATCGAGGTCTTGTTGAATATCTCTCGCCCCGGGAAACCCTTGGTAGCGAATCCGTAGCCGTGCCAGCTCAGCAAAATGTAACTCCTTGGGTTCCCCCTTTAGGAGTTGTTCCACCGTCAGGCGATCGCGGTTTTCTTGGGGATGTTGTTGGTCTTGAAGTTCTTGATCTGCTGCCATAGCTATATTTTAGGAAGGTTAGGTAGTCCTAACTAAGGTTAATGATCTTGGAATAAGAATTTTCCCACAACGCAGGTAAGTCCTTACTTCTTTAGGACTACTAAAAAATTATAATCCTTAAGGCAAATTGGCTAAGAACTGTTGGAAATGGGGCTGGTCTGGATTAACTCCTAATTCTTGCGCCTTAGTTAATACTTCTTCTCGATTGAGGTTTGCTTGGGTGGCTAGGGTAATTAAAGCCAAGGCGCTGGCACGTCCCCCAGCCCCACAATGGAAGTATACAGGGGTTGGCAGGTTTTCTACCTCCGTCACTACTTGAGTTGTCAGCTCCTGATTAGCTGTTGTTGAGGAGAGAGGTACATTAACATATTGCAGTCCCAGAGCCTCTGCCTGTTGTTGTTCATTCCCTAAGGCTCCGGTTTCTGAGGGCGATCGCAAATTAACCACAGATTTATAACCCTGCTCTACGAAATGCTTCAAGTCTTCAGCAGTCGGTTGACCACCAGCAGAAAATTCATCACTTAGTTTTTTGATATCACTCATGCATACTCCTTAATCTCAGTCGAGTTATCGTAGTTAATTCTTAAAGCCATGTTAACATAAGGGCAACTTTTAATAGGTAGAATTTCCTTGAGTTAATTTAAGTCAAGACTTACGCACTGCCAATGAATTATTGAGAGTTGTGGACGTTTTTGCGGGTGCTCCGCGCCCG
>CALRPI020000027.1:0-67766 GCA_943370025.1 Phormidium lacuna HE10JO
TTGCCGGCGCTCCGCGCCGGCAACAACATCCACATGCGTAAGCCCTGACTTTCTATTGCTTTGACTAGATAAAATGCTTGCAGAGATATCGCAACCACTAAGGGGATTGAGATGGATTCCAGAAGTTCCCAACGGTTCTGGGGTAACTTCTTACCCCTTCAGTCCCAACCTAAAATTTTTTTAAGATTTTTATGAGAAATGTGCTGAATTACCTTGTGATTGCAGGCAGCGATCGATCACAATAGGGGTAGGTAAATATAAATAAACATTCCTCTCATTTTTCCCTTGAATGTTAGCCCCCACCACTTCCCCCAATAACTCGGCCACTACTGCTATCCTGAAACAGCCCCTGCCTGTTCCCTCTCCTGAGAAACCTTTAGCTCACCTGATCAACTCCCTAGCTCCTTCACCAGAAATCATTGTCCTGCTATTGGCAGTGGCGATCGGTGGAGGGACGGGCATGGCGATCGTCACCTTTCACTATCTAATTATCCTGATCCACCATTGGGCAATTCTTGATCTGATGGGGGTGCTTTCTCGTTGGGGTGCTTGGACTCTGGCATTTATTCCTACCCTAGGGGGAATTATTGTCGGCTTAATGCGCTGGCGCTGGTCTAATTTTGGCTCTGATATCAAGTCTTTGCTGACGGATGACCAAGGCATTAAAGAAGTTTCTTTCCAACATCCGATTATAAAAATCATTGCGGCTTCTGTCTCCCTTGGCACGGGGGCATCTCTGGGACCTGAAGGCCCAAGTGTGGAGGTGGGGGGTAGCATTGGGATGCTGCTGGGGCAGGTGCTGCGGGTATCGCGCGATCGCCAGAAATTACTCTTGGGGGCTGGGGCGGCGGCGGGTTTGGCGGCGGGGTTTAATGCCCCGATTGCGGGAGTGTTCTTTGCCCTAGAACTAGTACTGGGGACAACTTTCACCACTTCTTCCATGGGTATAGTCCTGCTGGCGGCGGTAGTTTCTGCCTTCGTTGCCCAAATTGGCATGGGGGGGCAACCCGCCTTTACGCTGCCAGCCTATGATGTGCGTAGTCCCCTAGAATTGCCTCTGTATATTGGTTTGGGGGTTTTAGCCAGCTTGGTTTCTGTTGCCTATACCCAAATGTTGCAAAGAATGCGCCTGTGCTTTAGTGGGCAGATTCCCCTTGTGGCTTGGTTGGGGCAGATTCCCCAGCCAGTACGACCAGTTTTAGGGGGATTATTCGTGGGTTTGGTGGCATTGCAGTTACCCCAGATTTTGGGGACTGGTTATGAGACGATCGAGGCAATTTTACAAGATGTAGACCTTTCCTTGGGGCTATTGCTGCTCCTCTTAGTGGTTAAATTAATCACTACAGCCACCAGTCTTGGCAGTGGCTTAGTGGGTGGGATTTTTGCCCCGGCGATGTTCTTGGGGGCGGCATTGGGAGCTGCCTATGGTAAATTCTTGGGCATAGTAATTCCCCCAGATATCCTTGCGGTGGCGGCTCCTCCCGCCTATGCCATGGTGGGGATGGCAGCGGTGTTGGCGGGGAGTGTTAATGCTCCTTTGACGGCAATTTTGCTCCTCTTTGAACTGACGAGGGATTATCGCATTGTCTTACCTTTGATGGCAGCGGTGGGCTTAAGTGTTTGGTTGGTAGAGCGCTATAAGCCAGTCTTGATCCCCACACCCAACCTCCAACCCACTTTGGGTTTAGATACCAACACCAATCCCAACCAAGAACTCTTGCAAAAAATCATGGTCGGGGAGGCAATGCAGATTCCCCTAATGATCAGTAATTCTGTATCTATTTTTAATGCGGGACTGATTCTAGCTCGCAAGCGGCAGCGGAGTGCTTTGGTGGTGGATCAGCAGCAACAATTAATTGGAATTATTACTCTCCAAGATATTAATCGAGCGATTACTATTGGCACAACCAACGTGCCATACCTCCACGAAACTTCCTTAGAGGATGTGTGCACTAAGGAGGTTTTGTATACCTATGCCGATGAGTCGATCGCCGATGCTCTGGCACGGATGGGGGCGAGGGGGTTGCATCAACTCCCGGTGGTCGATCGCCAGGAACCCCAAACTATTGTCGGCTTATTAGAACAAGATAGTATTTCCCTCGCCTGTGCGATCGCCACTACCCGCAACGGTCTGATGGCTCAAGCAACCCTGCCGGTAGTTGTCGAGGTTGCAGATAAATTAGGAGTAGCAGATAAATCAGAATCAGAAACTGAAATCTTGTATTAAAAGATGGGCTTCGGCTACGCTCAGCCACCAATGCTGCGCTCAGCCACCAATTGAAGTCTTGTATTATAAAGATGGGCTTCGGCTACGCTCAGCCACCAATGGTACGCTCAGCCGCCAATTATTAGCAAACTCAGAAAAAAGGTTTGGGAGATGCAGGGAAAAATTGTTTTCATCACAGGAGCGAGTAGTGGTATTGGTGCTGCCTGTGCCCATACCTTTGCTCAGGCTGGGGCAAGATTAATTTTGGCGGCACGGCGGCTAGAAGGTTTAGAAAAGCTGGCGGCTCAATTGCCAACGACTACCGATGTTTACCTAATTAAGCTGGATGTGCGCGATCGCTCTGCGGTGACCCAAGAAATTGCTAACCTCCCCTCCGAGTGGGCAGAAGTGGAAATCTTGATCAATAATGCTGGATTGGCAAGGGGTTTAGAGCTATTCCCCGACGCAGAGGTAAACGATTGGGAAGAGATGATCGACACCAATATTAAGGGACTGCTCTACATGACGCGGTATATTATCCCCGGAATGCTCGATCGAGGCCGGGGGCATATTATCAATATTGGTTCGATCGCTGGTCATGCCGCCTATCCCAAGGGTAGTGTCTATTGCGGGACTAAGGCAGCGGTGAAATTAATTAGCGAAGGTTTGAAACAGGATCTAATTGGCACACCGATTCGGGTGAGTTCTGTGGATCCGGGTTTGGTGGAAACCGAGTTTAGTATTGTCCGGTTTCATGGAGACGAAGCCAAGGCAAATAAGGTGTATGAAGGTCTAACTCCCCTGAGCGCGATGGATGTCGCGGATGTGATCCTCTTCTGTGCCACCCGTCCTGCCCATGTCAATATTAACGATGTAGTATTGATGCCAGTGGATCAATCCAGTGCCACCCTAGTTTATCGTCGGGCACCATAGCTGGCGAACTTCCTAGCTAAACCCTTAGCTAAATCTCACACTAAATTAAAAAATGGTTTCACCATTTTTTAATTTAAATCCCTACGCAGCAAGGTATTCAGAGTCTTATTTGTATCAACTATTTGGCAAAATGGTATCAGTGTTGGCAGCAAGGATTTGATCGCTTCCAGCTTGCTTTGCTTTGTATAAAGCTTGATCCGCCTCCATAATTAACCACTCTATGGATACATACTGATTGGGAATAACACTCACCACCCCCATACTCAGACTAACTACCTGAGTGTCTAGGGGAGAGCTACAATGAGCGATCGATCGGATTGCCAGCTTCTGACGAATTATCTCGGCTAATTTTAATGCACCCTGAATACTTGTATCAGGTAAAACTATGCCAAACTCCTCTCCTCCATAACGTGCTGCCAGATCCCCCGGTCTTTTGACATTTTCTGCAATCACCTTAGCAACTTCCTGCAAACATTTATCTCCAGCCACATGACCATAGGTATCGTTATAAAGTTTGAAGGAATCTATATCACACAAAATTAAAGCTAATGGTTTTTGAGATCTAGTCATTCGACGCCATTCAATCTCTAGGTGTTGATCAAAATGACGGCGGTTCGCCAACTTGGTTAAACTGTCAGTTAAGGCTATTTGTTCTAGGTTCTTATTCAAAGATTCTATATATTCATTTCTGTCAGCCATTTCCATCATCAATAAAGTAGCTTCATTAACAGCTTGAGACATGATTTGTCTATTGATCATTTGCTCTGTAACATCTTCTAAAATCAGCACCAAATGTTCTTGCTTATCCTCCCCCATACCCATTAAAATATACACATCATGGTATGTGAACATCTGATCTGGAGTTTCTCTAGCTACACCTTGAAGATGGAAGCTCATCATCTTCTTTCCTAAAATATTATTAATTATCTGCTCTAAACCAATTAACTCTGGCAAGCTATGCCGGACATCATTACCAATGATTATTTCTTGAACTTCAGAAAATTTATTGATACCTAGAGAGGTTTTCTGAACAATCAACTCTTGATTAAGAAATATATATTCTATAGGGTGTAAAGAAATGATTCCCTGTAAAACAATATTAATATCTTCCTTGAAGGCTTGTAAAACCAACTCAGAAAATAAATGGTGACCAATAGTATCATTTTGCATTTACTTATCTTAAGGTTAGAAGTCATTTATAAAGTGGCTAGAAGGTCTGATTTTGCGCCTCCGGAGGAGGCGCAAAATCAGACTTTATAAATAGCCTCTTAGGAGGTTATTTATAAAGTGGTGGGAAAGTATGGCAACTCTAGTTTTGCTGCGGGATATGCTGAGGGCGTAAAGTCTTACGCCTCTACGATTAGTTGTACTTCACTGAATTTAGAGTTTCTATAGTAATCCTAAATACTTTCACCCGCGAAGGTGGTTGAAAATATCAGTTAGAATCAGGTTGACTTATAAGATGTTAGCAAATAATTTAGGATTGCTATATATAGTCTCTCATACCTTTTGGGTATGTGAAATTATACTTTATAAATAGTCTTACAGCAGTTTTTATTCAAAGAAGATGCGATGCAACTGTATGAAATGCTTATCAAGATTAGGTTTAAGAGTGGATGGCTGTAGCCACTCACTCTCAAACTGTTGTAATAGGACTTACGCTTTTGAGGTTGTTACGATCTGAGTGTCGTCGACGCCCGCAACAACCTCAAAAAACATAAATAATTCGTTGGTAGTGTGTAAGTTCTACTTAATTCAGTCGGATATTTATCTATACCAAATAGTTTCTACTTGATGAGCGATCGCTCTCATTTCTGCCTGCAATTCCTGTGATGTATCGCTAGGAATTAAAACCGTGACATGACCCAGCTTGCGTCCGGGGCGAGGGGTTTTGTTGTACCAGTAGATATGGCTATGGGGAATCTGCGTTAGTTGATGGTTTTTGGCAGGATAATCATCTAATCCCGGATAGCCGAGCAAGTTTACCATTACTGCCCCGGCGGTTTGCAGAGAGGTATCGCCTAATTCTTGACCAGCGATCGCCCGGAGATATTGCTCAAATTGAGAAGTAGCACAAGCATTGATGGTTAAATGTCCAGAATTATGGGTACGGGGAGCGATTTCATTAACTAATAGTTGCCCTTCTGGTGTTAAGAATAATTCCACGGCAAATAAACCTACTACCTGCAAATCTGCCAAGATCGTAGTGATTATTTCTTCAGCTCTTAAAACCAACTCTGCACTAATCGCTGCTGGAGCAAAAACTCGCCGACAGACTTGCTCTTCTTGTTGAGTTTCTACTACGGGATAAACCTTAATTTCTCCGGTGACAGAACGGGCAGCAATAACCGCTAATTCTTTCGTGAAAGGAATAAATTCTTCGGCAAGAAATGGTGTATTTCTAATTTTCTCTGCCATTGCTGATAGCTGAGATTGATCTTTGATGATCATGGTGCCCTGACCATCATAACTATGTCTGCGAGCTTTGAGGACAAAAGGGTATTTTAGAGGATGATTGTTAGGCTCTAAATCTGCTACATCTGCTGTTGATTCTACTAACCAAAATTTGGGATTAGGTAAGCCTAATTTTTGCAGATAACAACGTTGATGATATTTATCTAATAGGGGTTCTAGGCAGGTTAAGTTAGGTCGAAATAAAGTGCCTTGGGCGGCTAATAATTGCAATGCGGGTAGGTCTACAAATTCGTTTTCAAACCCAATTACATCACACAACTCAGCTAGGGCAGCAGTGGCGATCGCATTACCAACTTCTCCATAGATCACTTCCGTAGCTACAGCTACTGCTGGGTCTTCTGGATGGGGAGTTTGAATCATCAAATCAAGGTTTAATTTCTGGGCAGCATCCCCCATCATCCACGCCAACTGACCACCACCAATAATCCCTACTTTCTTAATCTGCATAGTCCTGTAATTTTTCCTTTCATACATAGCGATCCTAAATGATTTCCCTCGCCAAATACAAGGGAGATCATTAACCAGAAGCAGGTCTGATCTTTAACCTATTTTGTAAAATATAGGTCTGCATTTCGCCCTTGCCTTTAACTTCAATGATGCCCCGATCTGCAAATAAATACTTATCTGCTAAGAGTTGATGGGTTTCCGCCGTCACATGAATTGCATTGGGAATACCATGGGATTCCATTCGGCTAGCTGTATTGACCGCATCACCCCAGAGATCATAGATAAATTTCTTTTTGCCAATCACTCCAGCTACTACTTCCCCGGAATTAATTCCAATCCGTATTGAAAAATTTTGTTGAGTCTCTTGGTTAATTTTAATCAGTGCTGTTTGCATATCTAAAGCCATTTCGGCGATCGCTTCCGCATGGTCTGCCCTTGGTTCTGGAATACCACCGACTACCATATAGGCATCACCAATAGTTTTAATCTTCTCTAGTTGATGTTTTTCTGCCAATTCATCAAATGCAGAAAATATTTGATTAAGTATTTCCACTAATTCTACTGGAGATACTTGACTAGATATCTTTGTAAACTCAACAATATCGGCAAATAAAATAGTTACGGAGCTAAAACTATCGGCGATCGTGTTATTACTTTCTTTCAAGCGAGAAGCGATCGTAATAGGTAAAATATTCAAAAGTAATTGCTCGGATTTTTCTCGTTCTATTTCTATTAAGAAACTCTTTAAGAAATCCCGCCGTAGATAAAGCTCCATTAAATAACCAGCAGACCCACCAATTAAGTTGGCAATTAATAATTGAAAATTAGTGCCAATAGTAATTCCAAATAAAGTTGGTTTGATAAAGTAAAAGGCTGTTATATTATAGATTACTAAGATTACTAAAGCAGTTGCAGTAGCATAGGTGAATAGAAGCCTTGTACCAGTGTAAGTATATAGAGTTACCAAAACTAGAGAAGTATTAATAATGAACAATATATAATCATAGTTCTGACCAACTATACTTGTTCTGATAAGGCTTACTCCTGAGCCAATGGCAATGGGAAAACTGACTGCTGAAATCAAGCTAACCACAATTAAGGCTGGTTGCATTACATGAAAGATTTTCTTTGTATAGGTAAAAGCAAAAATAACTACTAGGAAGGGAGTGAAAATTCCAAATTTTATCCATAGACCCATTTCCATATAATCATAAGTATAAATCCCTCTTATGATCTGGATGCCATCTAATATTGTTACTAGACAATAAATTATGATAGGTAATAAGATAGCAAATCTTACCTGTTTAATAGATTTTTTTGCATAGTCCTGTCGGAAGTTTCTCTCTAATTGAAGATCGCAATAATTCAGAGTAATAGGATTAATATCCATAAATAAGTTAATTCATTAATCTTGGCTGTTGCTGTAGTAGATGTAGCGATCGTGTTGGGCAGCGCCATCTGTTGGGAGTTGGTCAACTATTTCGGGTGGGGCATCTGCCATCAGGTCTTGGGCAATTTGCCAGATTGGTTACAGCCTGTATTTCTGGTTTGACTATTAGTTTAGTATCCCTAAACTTACAGTACCTTGCGTTCAAATGAGACACTCCACAAATATTGAAAGTCTGATCAATGTTGGGTTTGAGAGTGGGCTGAGGGTCGTCGAAGTCCACTCTCAAACTGCTGTAAATTATTGTACAATGTATCTGTACAATTTTAAGCAGCCGATCATGTTGAACAAGGAAACTACTTACTCTCAGGCAAGGATGAATTTGGCGAGTATTCTGGATCAGGTTTGTGACGATCGCCAAATTATGGTGATTAAGCGCCGGAACCAGAAAAATGTGGCGTTGATTGCTGAGGATGAGCTTTCGAGTTTGTTGGAGTGTGTGTATCTATTGCGATCGCCGGAAAATGCTCGGCGTTTATTTGGGGCTTTGGAGTGGGCAGAAACTACAATGGAGGCTCCCCAAACCTTAGCGGAGTTAACTGGGGAGTTGGGTATTGAGTCCTAGAAAGAAGCAGAAAGTTGAGAAATCGCAGGCTCATCTTAATTCTGGCTATTTCCCAGTATTTAGTCCAGATTTCAAGGCAGATTTGGCATGGTGGTATCGCCATGACCCAAAGAAGGGGGAGAAGATATTAGATTTGATGGCGGATGTGCTGGATGGAGCACCTTTTGTAGGTTTAGGGAAGCCGGAACCTCTTAAATATATTGCGGCGGATACTTGGTCGAGGCGAATTGATCTGGAGCATCGGTTGGTTTATAAGGTGACGGGAAATAGGGTTTATTTTCTCCAAGCTCGTTATCATTATTCCCAACCCTAAAAGAGATTCAATAAGTCAATCTGCGATGTTTTCCGAATTGGGTAACTGAGCTTCTGCAAGGGTAAGAATTTCTCGAATTTATGTAGTGGATCAATCGACATCTATCTGTTCCCACAGTTGAGAAACAGGACGAGTTTTCCCGATGAGGATTTCTTGCCATCCTTGATAGAGTCCTTCACGGATAGTTTTGATCGAGTCATCTTCATTTTCATCTTCATCGAGGGGTTGAGAGTAGCGGGCATTTTTGGTGAACAACAAAAAGTTAAGAACTTCTTCTAATAAAAGTTCGGGGCTTTGTTCGATTTCTTGGAGTAGTTTTTCTTTTGTTGTCATAGTTTCTGCAAGTTATAACCACATTTTTAAGTATAGTTCCTGATGAACTGAAGTTTAGACTAAATTCAAAAAGATGGCAGCGCTCTCAAAAGTTGGGAATCTCACCGAACGTGAGTTCGATGGTTTTTAAAAAACTGATCGAATTCAAATTGGACAAGATGAGGACTGAGCGAAGTCGAAGTCCGGCTCTAGGGGGCTGGTTTCGATGACCCTCAACCAGTCTGTAGAAACCCTGCACAACGTAAGAACGAAACCATTAAGATTTTAGGGATTTTCATCGAATTCACGTTGATTAAAGTTCGGGAATACGATCGCTTTCATAATATTCAATTAAAACGCCAATAATATCGATCAAGGAGGCTAGGGGATGTTGTTCGTTTAACATTTAATTTACCTCCATGTTCCTTATCTATGCCCCGCCAACCCCGTCAGCTTCAAGTTGGCTATTCTTACCACATTACTACTCGCTGCAATAACCGGGAGTTTCGGTTGACTCGGTTGGAATGCCGAGAGGTTTTTGTGTATGCCTTACAAAAATGCCAGAGTAAGTTTGGCTTCAAGCTCTATGGTTTGTGCATCATGAGCAATCATGTGCATTACCTGATGGAACCCCAAGCACCGGAGGATTTGCCGAAGATTATGCACTGGCTGAATTGGTACACTGCGATGTGTTTTAATCGGATGCTGCACCGGACGGGGCATTTTTGGGAGAAGCTCTACTACAGCACGGGGTTCCCGGCGGATGACCAGAAAAGGGCGCTGAATACTTTGCGCTATATCCATGCCAACCCGAAGGCGGCGGGAATCCAGCAGGGTTTTTTCTATGATTTTAGTAATTATGGCACTTATGACCGCTTAACTCAGGATGGAATTACTCAGTGGCATCCGGCATTTTTGGCGCTGGGGGCACGCTGGAAATTTGTGCGGCGGCGTATCGGAAGTTTTGTTTTAATCCGAAGGTTGCCCTTGCTTTGTTTCCACAGCCGCCGACGATCCCCCCCAGCCCCCCTTAAAAAAGGGGGGAGAATTAATTCTTAAAGTCCCCCTTTTGAAGGGGGATTTAGGGGGATCGAACCGGGGCAGTTGAATCTATGGGATGAGTGGGAAATATCGACGGAGATTCATCGGGTGGCGGAGAAGTTTGTTCTTGCCAATTGTTTTAATCCGAAGTTTGCCCTAGCTCTGTTCCCGCAGCCGCCGACGACTCCCCCCCAGCCCCCGCGCTAACGCGCCGCTACGCTAGAAAAAAGGGGGGAGAATTTGTAGGGTGGGCATTGCCCACCGATGGAAGACTGAAGAACAACTACTAAATATATAAAATCTTTGCCTTGATAATTTTTGAGGCAAGTAAATTGTGGTGGACTTGGGGGAGGGTTTAGCCCTTGGAGGATGGTTTTTGAGGCAATGGGGGTTGCAAAATATGGGGGAAAGGTGGGCATTGCCCACCCTACTGAGTAAATATACTTATTGAGGAACCAATAAACGGGGGCGGTGCCAGGTATCGAAAACCCTGAAAGGTATATCTAGTGTGGAAAGTACGGATCGGACAAATCTTTTTTAAATCGACGAAGGCCTTATCTGCTACAATCTACAAGTCTCGATGCGAGAGAAGATAACCCACCACCACCCCAACATCAACATCAAACACACAACCCCACCACCAAAACGGGAGTGTGCCTATCTTCGTATTTATATCTAAGGTGTAGGTAGGGTCGTGCCATTCTTTTGTCTTTTTATCTCTCCAGCCAACTTCATTACAGAAATCATACCAAATTTCATCGCCCGGATAGCTGCCATCTAATTTGTAGCCGCATTTCCTGATAATTTCCTTCTGAACACTAAAGCCAAATTTCCCTTTGCTATAATCCACCCACAATCGATCTATTGTCAATAGAGCATCACAGTCAAAGTTCAACAACTCTTCACTGGTAAACCATTCTCCCGCTTCTTTGCCCACCACCTCGATCATCACTCGATAGGTTTCATAATCTGCTTCTTTCCATTGCCCATTTTTCAGATATTCCTCCAGCTTCTGGTACCGTAACGTATGAATTTGGGTAATTATAATTGGGTCAATTTTCCTAGCAGTATTTTTCCGGCAAGCCTCAGCAAGACTAACCGCCTTCTCTCCCTTATCCAGTAGCTTTTGCAGGAGATTATTAGGATTTTTCACCAAGCCTGCATAAAACAAAATGGTATCTTTCCACCAGCTTTCTGCCCATTTCTCCACCAGAAAATCTTCTCGTTTGAGGCGTTTAATTTCCTCCGCCGCTAAAAATGCTTGAAAGGTTAAATGGGCAAATTCATATTCATCCTTTTCTGCCTCCACCAATAGCTCACTAATATCAGTAATTTCCTTGATGAATTTTTCTGTGTCCACAGTATCATCTACAGCTAATAATTTGGGTTGCAAGACTTTGATCAATTGTTCCTTTTCCAAACTCGCTAGATTTTGCTCCATCATCCCTAAAGCCAACTCTTGCAACACCTGCTGACTCTCCGAGACATCCAAAAGTAAATCAATGGCTCTGAATATTGGTCTGTCTCCCAATTGCAGCTTACAAATTTCTCGGTACAGACCAGCCCGGTAAGGAGGCAACCTTTGACCAGAGCGGTTGCTGTGATAGAAGGCAATCATATTTAAGAGCAACGGATTGATTGCCATAGCCGCTAACTCTGGCTGTTGCTCAATCTGCCCGATCAGATTCTTCGCTTGTCCATTAGCTTCGTACCTAGCCTGTTCCTGAGACGCTTCATTTTCTCCTTTGCTGAAGAATTTCGCCTGAGCTAAATACCATTTGCTAATAAATTCTCGCTGTTGTTTGGGATTAAAGGATTTGATGCTGAATTGAATCTTGGGTTTTTCTGCGCTGTAATTATTGTCGTTGTAACCACCGGGGCGGGAGGTGAGAATAAATATAGACTTTTCGTAGAGCTGCATTTGCTTAGTGATCCATTGACTCACAATGGGTCGCCATTCTGGATTGACTTCATCAAAACCATCAAACATCACCAACATTTTGCCTTGTTGTAAAAACTTCTTTGCCCAGTCAGGAGGGATTTTCACCTCCTTACCTGCTACTAAATCTTGGCAATACTTCGTAATTAGTTCCGGCAGAGTAAGCTGGGTTTCTGTGGCGATTACTTCTTTCCATAGACGTAGATACAATAAAACTGGGATCAGATTTGGAGCATTATGATCTTCTTGTTTTCCTGTTGCGTAGATGTAGGTAATATGCCGCAAGAGCGTAGTTTTGCCATAGCCACCATAAGCTAGAATTGCCATCTGTTTCAGGGCAGGATTACAGTAACTATCAGCCAATAGCTGCCAAATATCAAGCTCCATTAATCTTTCAATTTCACTAGACTCTATTTGCTCTAGCTCATGACTACGTAACCCCGGTTGCATAGGCAAAAGCTGCCCATCATCACGACAATAGAAATTGCCACTAATTTGTAGAGGCACAAAAACATCTTCTAAATTTGCCCTCAAATTCGGCGGCGTAAAGCCATCGGTTTTATATATCTGATGTTGATTAATTTGGCATTCCAGATAGGTTTGATCGAACCTAGAAAACTTCCATGCGATCGCTTCACTCAGAGCTTTGCTACGAGAATCTATCCCTTTAACCAATCCCTCTGCATCACTACTGCCCCGCTTCTGAGCAACTTCACCCATTTTCTCGGTAAAGCCCTCGGTATACTTTGCCCAAACCACATAAACCACCGTCACCGGAAACAAAATAATCGCCATCAGCCAATCTTGAGTCCGTATTGCATGAAAAAATAACCAGCCACTACCCCCCACTGGAGACCAGCGCATAAAAGTAAGAGCAGTTCTCTCTATGTACCGCCGGGGTGCTGGGTTCTCAGCTTTGGGTGTTGGCTCTTGCGGTTCCTTTGATTCTTCAGATTCTTCCGGTGGAGTTTTAGCCATAGGTTTAGTTAACCTCAGTTCGGGATAAGAAATACCTCTAGTACCATTTTACGAAAACCACAACCATTCTCGCTGGCTGAGCGAAGTCGAAGTCAAAACCCCACCAGCATTTCCCGCTTCGTACACCGTCCCTTCGACTTCGCTCAGGGAACTGGATTGTCATCGCTTGGCTGAATAACCATTATCAATGGCTGAGCAACAATTATCGCTGGCTGAGCGAAGTCGAATTTATGCTGAGCGAAGCCGAAGTAGCCAAAACCCCACCGAAAATCTTCGATCGCTTATCCTCAAAGTGGGACTTGCTAGTGATCGCCCTCACAAAGGTGTTGATTTTTTGATTGAAGATATTGATCAATTTTTTGTTTCCGAAAATCTTGATCGGAAAGATTGATTTCTCCCTCCAATAAATTTTCAGGATACCCACCCATTCTTTCCATCACAGTTGCACCTTGCCAAAACTCCGCATCAGTCGCTGGAGCATCTGTGTAGTCAATATCAGAGTCCTGCATCAGCCCAAGGATTTTCAGTTGTTCTTCCCTTGATATAGCCATCATAAATATTCCTTGCTAAAGATTAGGTATTATTCACGATCGAGCGTAATCTTACTGGCGATCGGCATCCTCCATCCTGTACCAAAAGCCCGATCGGTAATCTTCAATCCCGGTGGTGCTTGACGGCGCTTAAACTCCGCTCTGGTGACTAACTTAATCACTTGATTAACGATCGCCTCCCCAAATCCTGCCGCCATGATTTCTGCTGGGGATTGGTGCTGACAGATGAAGCGATCAAGAATTTCATCCAACACCGGGTAATCTGGCAGCGAATCTTGATCCACCTGCCCCGGCTTGAGTTCCGCGCTGGGAGGCTTGGTGAGGATTTGCTGGGGGATTTTGATCTGGGGATGGTGGGCATTCAGCCAGTGACAAACATCATAAACCGTCGTCTTCGGCACATCGGCAATCACCGCCAAACCCCCATTCATATCCCCATACAGAGTGCAATAACCCACCGCCATTTCCGATTTGTTGCCCGTCGAGAGGAGCAGATAGCCAAACTTATTAGCGATCGCCATCAACAGATTCCCCCGAATCCGGGACTGGATATTCTCTTCCGCAATGCCAAAACTAGTCCCCGTAAATAGATCCTCAAGGGTGCGATCGTACCCCGTCATCAAATCTGCGATCGGCAAAGTTTGGGTCTTGATCCCCAGATTTTTTGCCAGTTCCATGGCATCGCTGACAGAATGATCAGAACTGTAGGGCGAAGGCATCAGGACACCGAGGACATTTTCCACACCGAGGGCAGCCGCAGCGATCGCCGCCACCAGAGCCGAATCCACCCCACCACTCAAACCCAAAACTACCCGCTGAAAACCACACTTCTGGACATAATCCTTCACACCTAAAACTAGGGCGTGCCAAATTTCTTCATTGGGGTCGGTGGCTAGGGGGGCAATAGTTGCCGAGGTAGTTAAATTCTGGGAATGGGGATCAAACTCCAAAATAGCCACATCGGTGCCAAAAGTCGCAGCCCGGTAGATGACCTCTCCAGTGCGATCGCAGGCAAAACTGCCGCCATCAAAGATCAGATCATCATTGCCCCCCACCTGATTCACGTAGATAATCGCTTGTTGGTGACGCTTGGCACTATAACTCAGCATCGCTTCCCGGGTTTTTTGCTTGCCCACACAGTAGGGAGAGGCAGAGAGATTAATCACCAAATCCACCTCCATCATGCTGAGTTCGGCGATCGGGTTCACCGCATAGCTGCGCCGTCCCCAAAATTCCTCATCATTCCACAGGTCTTCGCAGATCGTCACCCCAATTTCTAATTCCCGGTCTTCTTCTTGATCCATAGAAACCGGACGAGGCATCTGCAATATTCCCGTCGCCTCACCGGGGGCAAAATAGCGATCCTCATCAAAGACATCGTAGGTAGGCAATAATCTCTTATAAAAAAACTCCTGAATCTTCCCCCCGGATAAACAAGCCACACTATTAAATAGGGGCTTACCACCATTGACAAGGGTATCGGGATTGGGCTGGACAGTTCCCACCAAAACGCGCATTTGGGGCGGTAACTCAGCAGCCAACTTTGCCAACTGGGTCGCCATACTTTGCACAAAGCTGGGATTCAACAGCAAATCCCTCGGCGGATAGCCACAGAGGGAAAGTTCTGGAGTTAATAGTAATTCCACTCCCTGATTAGCTACTTTGTGAGCCACTTCTAAGATTTTTTGACTATTACCTACCAAGTCACCAATAGTTGGGTTAAGTTGAGCGATCGCAATTTTCATGGGGTAGTTATTTAACCTGATTTCTATTTAAGGGGTATTCAAAGAGTTTATTAAACTAGTTCGTAGTCCGGCAAACTCATTGTTTAGATACATTTGTGCCAAAAATTCCTCATCTAGTTTACTAGCACTTAGCATTTGTTCTTGACAACCACTACGAATCCCCGCGAGGTCAGTTTCTTTCAGGGTGGGGAAGCGATCGTATAGATAATCCGTTGCAATGAGATGCAAAACTGCCGTTCCCAATTGGTCAGAATTTTGGTAACCTTTTTGGGCTTTCGTGCCAGTTTCATTGATTTTTAGCGGCGGCAATAATCTCTTGAAACACCATTCCTTAACTGGATAAATATCATACTTTTGATCCAGATAAACTGCCCCAAATACTGCCGCCACAGCCTCACCAATAATTTTGTTACTGATACCATCAAGATTCTGGTTAGCCGTAGTTCCTCCTAGTTTAATAAATTCCGTAAGCTGTAATTTCTTCCCCATATCACCAAGGGTTTTAATTGCCAAGAAATCTACGGGTAAATTTGCCACCGAGAATTTGCGATCGCCCACCAACAAGCCAATTACTGCTTCCCCCAGAAATGCCAATTTCCGATTATGGTCATGGGGACTAAACTTGCTATGGGCTGAGGAAAAATGCTTCAAAGATTTCCACAACAAATCCTTATCATCAAAGGTATAACTAATAGCTTTTTCAATTTTTTCTGTCTGACTCAAATGCTCTTTCTTTTTACTCATATTTTTCTTTGTCTCTCTTAGGGTGGGCAGTGCCCACCAATTTAGATTTTTCTTACCTATTTAATGTGAGTTTGATGGTTTTTAAAAGCCTGATTAAATTCAAATTGGACAAGGTGAGGACTGAGCGAAGTCGAAGTCCGGCTCTAGGGGGCTGGTTTCGACTTCGCTCAACCAGCCTTAGGCAATCTTGCACAACTTGAGAACGAAACCATAAGTTTTTAGGGATTTTTATCGAATTCATGTTAAATAAATACTAACGGCTTATCTTTTAGCGGGGCAAAAGCTTCGGAATCAAATCGATATAAACTGGCTGGGCGACCGGCTCCTCTGGTGACTTTTAAGCCCGTATCTAAGAGAAATCCTAGCTTAATTAAACGGGTTCTAAAGTTGGAATAATCAGAAAATCCTTCCCCTAAAACCGTGGTATAAAGCTGATATAAATCACTCAAGGTAAAGTATTCTGGCAACACATCAAAAGCTACTGGGCTATACTCCAATTTATTGCGTAACCGACGATAGCCATAGTCGAGAATTTGGTTATGATCAAAGGCTAATTGAGGAACTTCTTGGATTGGATACCAGATAATTTTTCGGTGGCGATCGCTAATCAACTGGGCATCTTCAAATCTCACCAAGGCAAAATAACTCACCGATAGATAGCGCACGCCATAACTCTCTGGATCTTCTCGGGGATCCCGTCCGGCAGCCCCAAAGGTGTAGAGCTGCTCTAGGTAGAGATTTTCAACTTGAATCTTCTCCGCCAAAATCCGATGGGCAGCATCTTCCAGTGATTCCCCCACTCGGACGAGGGTTCCCGGCAGGCTCCAAGTATCGGCAAAAGGGGGTTCATTGCGCCGCACTAGCAAAACTAGGAGGCGATTTTCAGGAATATCCACAGAGAAGATGACATTATCTACCCCTACCTTAAAATCAGCTAAGTCGGAGTTTGTGGGCAACGGCTTTAGGCTAAGTTCTGACATGGATATAGGTTCTCCCGGTTAATGTAGGCGGCGATCGGTGGTGTGATCGTCGCTCGATCGCCGTGTTTGCGGTAATCAGTGGAGGAAACTCCGGGGGGATGGACGTGGGCGATCGCAATTCTGCCCCCCATTAATCTTAGTTCCTGTAGATCGTGATCTTCTAGGGGATATCCCGATCGGGGAACTACTAATAATTGTACCTGTTGCAATAGATCTCCAATCCGATACCACTGGGGGAGTTGGGGAACCAGATCGGAACCAATCACCACAGTCAACTCTGGATGATTTCCCCAGAGATGGCGAGCCTTTGCTACGGTTTCTAGAGTCCGGGGGCTGCTCAGGTCTTGGTGGAGTTCAATATTATGGACGGGGGCATATTGATTGAGCGATCGCATTTCTTCCAACATCAAGCTCAACATCATGGAACGATGGGCAAGGGGGGTTTGGTGAGACTTAAAAGGATTATCCGAAGCCCACACCGCCACCCAATCATAATGTTGACTCAACCAGCGGCAGATTTCCTGATGTCCAGCAGTTGGTGGATCGGCACTAGTTCCAAACAAGGCAATACGGTAGTTCATTTTCAGTTATCAGTTAACAGTTAACAGTTAATACCAAATTTGGGTTGGTATAGTACCTATTCTTAGTCCGCGCACCATCCGGACTTTGCTCTTGTAGCAGCGGTTTAAACCGCCTTAGAGAGTTTAATAAAATCAGATTTGGTGTCGGTGGTTTATGGTGGGCAATGCCCACCCTACTGACAGATTAAGCCAGTACTAGAGAGCGTTGAGTCCTACGCACCAATGCCTCTAGGTCTGGGGAAATTTCTATAGGTAGGGGTTGGGGTTGGTCTAGGGTGCAAACCTCTGGGGGCAGACTGGCTACCGATCGAGCAGTGCGTTGACTGATTATATTTAGGGGTTCTGGAGAATCAAGGGGTTTGCCCTGTTTGTATACCAGTTTCAGGAGGGGAATGGAGGCGGAGGAATCTTGATCCACTTCTGGGGGAGATTCGGTCATCAGTCCTAGGCGATCGCCTTCAATTTTCCCGTTTTGGAAGTGGCGAAATATTTGCTTTCTGCCGGGGAAGGTGATCTTGCCGCTGGATTCCTTCATCACTGGGGTGTCGTTGATTTCCACTAGTTTATATACTCCATTCACCGGGGAGCCGGTCACTAGTTTGGTTCCCAGACCGAATCCGGTGATGGGAGCTTGGGCAGCGCGGAATTTGGCAATTTCCCATTCATCCAAATCACCACTGCCAAAAATAGTCACATCGGGCAAGATGGCATGGATTTGTTTGGCAAGGTCAATTAAGTTGCCAGAATCTATGCGAACTCCTGTCAGGTGCATTTTGCCAGCCTTCACTTCGGCGGCTAATTTCTTGGCTGCTGCCACGGTGTCGTAGGTGTCTATCAACAGGGAACCTTCGGGAAAGTAGCGATGGAAGGCGTGGAAGGCATCCATTTCTGTGCCAGATTGGGAGGCGATCGCCATAATCAGGGAATGGGCGATCGTTCCCAGAGGTTTGCGACCTAGTTTATAGGCGGCAAGGACATTAGATGTGCCATCCATGCCCCCGGCGATCGCTGCCCGTGCTGCCCACACCGATGCTTGGGGACTAAACGCCCGTCGGGTGCCAAATTCCAGCAACATTGCCTCATCTCCAGCGGCGTGGCGCATTCTGGCTGCCTTGGTGGCAATCATGGTCTGGTAGTTAATGGTGTTCAGCAGGTAGGTTTCCACCAGTTGGGCTTGCCACAGGGGTGCTTCAATTCGCAGGATGGGTTCATTGGCAAAGATCGCTGTTCCCTCTGGCACCGCCCACACATCCCCGGTGAAGCTCCCTTCAGCTAAGAGCGACCAAAATCGCTCTGGTGCTTCGGTAAAAATCCCCATTTCCTTCAGGGCGGTGATCTGCGCGGCACTAAATCGCAACTTATCCAGATAATCCAGCACCTGAGCTAATCCCATCGCAATCAGATAGCCATAACCTTCTGGTAAGCGCCGCACAAATATTTCAAAACTTGCCCGTTGCTCTGCCATGCCTTCGCCGACATAGCAAGCCGCCATCGTCAATTGATACAAATCCGTCAGCAAGCTGTAGTCCTCTGGCAGGACTGTAAGTTGTTGGTCTTCGGTGATCATGGAGGTATTTGGTAAAGTTTCTCTAATTATAGTAGAAATTACCAAAATAGTGTCAAGGAGCCATTATAAAATTAATCAGGACTTATGAACTGAGGTTGTCTCTCCATTCGATCGCTAAATTCTGTAGCTCAACTGATGTTGCGATCGCATTTCCGCCCGGAATTTCTCAACCGTCTTGATGACACAATTATTTTCCACACTCTCAGCAAAGCCGAACTTAGCCACATTGTCACCATCCAACTCAATCGGGTGCAAAATCTCCTCTCTGACCAAAAGATTGGCATTGAAATTTCCCCCACGACTTTGACCTACATCACCGATGTGGGCTACGATCCCGTCTATGGAGCTAGACCCCTGAAGCGCGCTATCCAAAGGGAAATCGAGAACCCGATCGCCACCAAACTCCTCGAAAATACCTTTGTTTCTGGGGATACCATCTGGGTAGACTGCATAGATGAAAATCTCACTTTCCAAAAGAAAGCCCCGCCCGTAGACCAAGAACCTGTCAACTACTTGATGGAAACTCCCCCAGAACCTCCTAAAACATCTCCTAAGGAATCTCCTCTGGAATCTTCCCCGCCTCCAGAATCTCTCAAGGAATCCCCCAAGAAATCTGCTGAACCCAGCAAAGAAACCCCGCTACCTGAACTGGTTGCCACTTTGATCGAGCCTTGGCTATGATTGTCCTAGTTCATCCCAATGTCAGATTCTAGGGTTGTGTGCATCAAAATAGAGCATTGGCAAGTTGGCGAGGGAGGATAGAAACTTCTTAGCCTACTTTCTACCCTCCTTGTCACCCCTTGAGACTACAGGGCTGGAGTGCCGACTGCCAAACTCTAATCATGAGGGTGGACACTGCACTGGTGGTCGATTGTTCACATCAGCTACAACAGCGAGATTTGAGAGAGACGCAGTTCCTGAGTCTGGGATGCATCAGTTTGATCAGCCCGACTGACTCGGCGCAAGGTTGGGAGGAAGTAATCTCCAAAGCGCTCGTACTGATCATGGTGGTGCTGGGTGGGGCTGGTGGGTTCATCCGTGCTGGGGTTTGAGTAAAAAGATTCATAGTCAATTGGCAAATAGCCTGTTCCTGTGTCCATCGTAGAGGAGACGTTGATGGTGACCACAGTGCTGTGGATATGACGATGCACCATGGTGACAATGTTGTTGTGTACCTTGTAGCGATCGCCCATGGCAGCCCCACTCACTCGAATAATGGCAGCTCCAGCGTCATCAGTGCCTTCTAGGGCAAACTCATTCTTGCCATGCACCTTATCAAAACTGCGTTGCACTCGGTGAATGATGATTTCTTGGATCTGGTTGTGGATCAGCTTTTCTCCCTCCTCACTGCTGGCTTCCGTCAGGGTGATTTTGAGATCGGGTGAAATAAGGACGCTGGCTTGGTGGGTAACACCATCTTGGGTGGACTGAACAAGGGCAGTGAATCCGGGAAAGTTGGCATCCCAATTATAGCGATTTTCGTAGGCAGCTCGGAATAGGTCAGTGGCATCGATCGTAGGCATAGTGTTCGTCGTAGTCATGATTAATCTCCTAGTAGTCGTTGTAGTTGTTAGTAAGCAATTATGGGAACTTGTTAGGTTGCGAGGGTGGATCACTGGCTTTGCTGGTTGGTTGGCGGGGGTTGCGATCGACACCCTCCCCGACACCACCACTGGCTGGGCAAACTTCCCGACCAACTGCCAGAACCATCATCAGAATTGCCCTGAACCATATCTTTGATCAAAATCAAATTAAATTTCCTATGATGGAGAAGTCGATTAATGTCGATAAGTTGGGGGTAAGTTGGCGCTTGCCCTTTTTTTTAGGGTTTAGTAGCAATTACTTGCCATAATTGTTGACAGACTTTTTCAATAGCTTCAATGCTACCAGGGTTTACCAGACCGTAGTAGTCGAAGATGTAAACTCGATCGTTCTTTACCGCCTGCAACTGGTTCCAAAAGGGTTCAGCCTTGAGTTTGTCCACCATGCCATCCCCCACATCCACTAGGATTAACACCTCTGGGTTGGCTTCCAGTACTTTTTCTGGAGATAGGGTGATGTAGCCCCGCTGGGGACTTTGCCCTTGCAGATCGGCTGCTAGATTTTTGATTTGAAACTGGGTCAACAAATCGCCTGCCCAACTGGTTTTGTTGGGAGCCAAAATCGGTTGAGCACTAACCAAAACTAGGGTAGAACCGGAGTTGGCTGGCTGGCTGGATAGGAAGCTTTGGTAGGTTGTGAGCAGCGGTTCTGGATCAGCTCTAATTTCCCTAGCCAAGTCGCTGGTGAGGGTTTGCAAGGCTCGCCAATCTCTGACTTCTGTGGTGAGGGTGCGAATGCCCAGTTCCCTCAGCTTGGCAAGGGTTTGGTCGTGGAACCCAGCAGCCCCAATCACCAGGTCTGGCTTCAGAGCCACAATTTTTTCCAAATTGGGTGGGGTTTGACCTTCGCTGACGCGGGTGATGTCTTTGAAGGCTGGATTTTGGGCTAATAAGCGACTGCCAGAGATACCCACTAGCTTGGTTTGATCCAATCGCTGGATGATATCAGCAGAAAGAGAGGTGAGAGCTACCACTCTGGAGACCTCTGCGGCGGGGGCAGCGGTAGTCTCATTGGGGGGAGATTGGGCTAGAGGAGATGATGAATCTGGGGAGGTTGAAGTCTGGCTGGTGGGTGAGCTACAGGCGATCGTCAACCCAATCAGCAACAAGCTGATCATCAGGAAGGGTGTCGGTTTGAATTGAGTGGTCATGGGATCTTTTCCTTATCATAATGAATATAAGCACGGTTTTAGAATCGCCAAGTCAGACCCGCCCGTAGGCTCAGTCCGGGTTGGGCATAGCGACTGATATCAGAGGGTGTAGGAGAATTGAGCAAGGGGCGCACATCAGAATAGAGGAAATATTGACTATTTAGCAGGTTGAATACCCCCACATTTAATGTCACCAAAGGAGTGAAGTTGTAGTAGCCCACCAAGTCCAAAACGGTGTAACCGGATGGAGTGTAGGAATTGGCGGGTCGATCGCTCCTCAGGCGGGGATCAGCGGCAAAGGTGGTGATTAACTCCGCTCCCCACTGGTTTTCCGGAGCCCGGTAGCGCAACCCCACCACAGCCCGGAAGGGGTCAACACTCTCCAGAGGTTGGTTATCTGTCAGGTCGTCTCCCAAAGTCCAGCCCAAGCTAGCCAAGAGGCTAAATCCATGGGGGTCTGGACTAAAGCGATATTCCCCGCCAAGCTCCAAGCCGTAGGTGCGGGCCTGTCCGATGTTTTGGGGCTGGAACAAATTAACCAGATTGCCATTAATTCTGGTTGTCCCGGCGGCGGCAAAGGTTTCGATAAAGTTGTTGTAGCTGCTGTAGAATCCGGTCAGGCTAAAGTTACCCTGGGGAAAGTTGCCCCGCACGCCTAGCTCAAAGGTGTCGCTGGTTTCGGGTTGCAGGTTGGGGTTGGAAAGGGTCTGATACCGGAAGGTGGGGCTGGTAAGGTTGGTGAAGCCAGCGTTGATTTCGCTGTAGAGGGGTGCTCGAAAGCCACGGGCATAGCGACCGACGATCGCAAACTCTGGAGAGGTTTGCCACACGACCCCAAAGGTGGGCGACAGGGCAGAAGCATTTAAATCTGCCGCAACAACACTGGGAGAGTTCCGCAGGTAGAGGTCATCAATTTGGGTATCTAGGTTGTAAACGTCAAACCGGAGACCGGGAATTAGAGTGAGGGAATTGCTCAGAGCAATCTCATCTTGCACATAGAGACCGAGGCGGAAGGTGTCAGAGTTAGGAAAGTCTCGCACCGGGAAGTTGTCGGAACCCACGACATTGGTGGTGAGGATGGGGTTGCCAGCCGCATCAAAGCGAGTTTCTACTCCATCACGAATCCGTCCGTTACGGGTAGTAGAAATATCTAACCCGTAGGTGAGGCGGTTGACGGCGGAGCCAATATTGAAGGTGCTTTGCAGTTGAATTTCACCACCCACTACCTGATCGAGAAAGGTATTGCTGAGACTCCGCACCCGGCGACGATCGTCTCCTGCTCCCGTCCGCACGAAGTCTTGGATGCGTAACTCATTGATCCCCGAATTTTGGTAGTAGAACTGGAGGCGAGCTCCCGTCAGGAACCCTTGGCTTTCGGGGTCATCAAATACGTAGTCCAAACTGAAACGATCGCGGTAGGTATCAGCCCGGAGGGTTTCATTCTGCCCCCGGAAACCCGTTGGCCCAACTAGGGCAGTAGCGGTAATGGGGGCAACGGTGAAGTTATCCCGATTGCTAAAGACCTCCCCGGTCAGCCGGAGATAACTCGTCGAGTCAAATCGATAGACGGCTCTAGCCAAGAAATTATTGCGACTATTGGATCGATCGTCCACGAATTCGTTACCACTCGGCACCCGGTCTTCATTCCCATCCCGTCGGGTAAATCCCAACAATAATTCGAGATTGTTGTCTCGGAAGGCGGTGAGTAGCGTATTCGCCCAACTGTTATTCACGGTTTCATAGTTGCTAGAGAGGCTGGTGGCACTATTTTGACCATTTTGACCATTGCGATCGAGTAAATCTGCCGGGTCAATGGTGCGGAAGTTGACCGCTCCCCCCAGAGCATCACTGCCATACAGGGCAGAGGCAGGTCCCCGAACGATTTCTACCCGCTGTAGCGTTTCGATATCCACATAATCTCGCCCTAGGGAAGGCGTACCAAATTGAAACTGCGTAGGTACCCGGATGCCATCATTCAGGAGGAGAACCCGGTTGCCACCCAAGCCGCGAATGTTGACATCTTGCAGCCCGTAGCGCCGATTGTTACCCACAGAGACATTAGGTTCATAGCGTACCAAATCCCGTAAATCCCTCACCAGTTGTTGATCAATCTCCTGAGCATCGATCACGCTGATGTATCCCGGTGTCAGCCGCACAGGTCTGGGAGTCCGAGTTCCCGTGACCGTGATTTCCTCCTCTGGCTCTGTATCTGCATTCAAGCTATAGGCAAGACCACCCGTCCTCAATACCACCTCTGAGGTTGGTAGCCTGTTCTGACCCGTCACTATGATTTGAATGCGATTACCCGTCGTCTGGATCACCTGAATACTGGCAATATCCTCAGTGGGGTTCGCTACAGTGAACAATTGTCCCTCTGGTAGAGCTAGCACTGCATTGGGAATATCGGCAATCAGACGATCGCCCTCAGCCCGGAATTGGTTGGCATCTACCAGCAGGGGTTGATTATCAGCAGTTCCTAGGGTGATTTCGAGTTTCTGGTCGATACGTCTCACACTGACCTGGGTGACCCGGACCGCATCAACCTGTACTCGCCATTCTTCTAGGGTGGTGGCGGGACGGCTCTCAAAGTTGAGTTGGCTGGCGATCTGGGAACTAGATTGTTGAACGGTAGTCTCAGCAGTGGTGGGATGGCTCTCAAAGTTGAGTTGGCTGGTGATCTGGGGACTAGGCTGTTGAACGGTAGTCTCAGCAGTAGCATATCCAGGCAGAAATATAGTCGGAACCGTAGCGAGTGCCCAAGTGGCACTTTTGCACAAAATTAAGGGGAATTTCATAGGGAAAGATAGATTAATGTCGATAAGATAGGGGCAAGTTGGCGCTTACCCGTTTTGATTGAGACTCTGTTGTTGGCACGACTAACTTTGGGGACGATCGCGGGGGCGGTGGGCTGGTTGTAACAAGCAAACTTGCAGTCCAACTGGGGTGGTGATGATCGCTGCCTCTACCCCAAATCCTTGGTGTAGATTTTCGGGGTTGATCACTTCGTCAGGAGAACCGATCGCGACCAACCTTCCCTGACGCAACATGGCAATCCGATCGCTATAGCGAATTGCTAGGTTGATATCATGCAACACCGTGATAATAGTTAGGTTTTGTTGTTGGTTTAAATCCTTGAGCAACTCTAGCAATTCCAGTTGGTAGCGCATATCCAAGAAGGTAGTGGGTTCATCCAGCAGCAGGATTTGAGGGGCTTGGGCGAGGGCAAGAGCCAGAAAAGCCCGTTGGCGTTCTCCCCCCGATAGCTGTTCGACGGGACGATCGCGAAATGCTTCTAGCTGAGTTTGGGCGATCGCCCAGTCTACCTGAGCATGATCTGCCGCCGTCAGCTCCCACTGCCACCAGGGTTGATGGGGAGTTCGACCCAAGCTAACCAACTGACGCACGGTCAATCCGGCAGGAGTCATCGGCTGTTGAGGCAAAATGGCCAGTTGACGAGCAACGGCTTGGGCAGTTTGGTGATGAATGACTTTTCCCTCCAACAGCACGCCCCCCGTCTGAGGAGTTAAAATTCGACCGAGCAAGCGCAGCAGAGTGGATTTACCCGATCCATTGGCTCCCACCAAACTCAACCACTCTCCCGATCGGAGGGAAAGATAAATTTCCTGAACAATGGGATGGCGAGAATAGCCTCCAGAGAGTCCTTGGGTCATCAAGAAATCTTCTGTGCCTTGGATCTGTTTTTGGGGCTGGGTTTGTCTACGGTCTGAAGTCATCATCTGTTGAGGATGACCATGCAAATGCTGATTTGTTTTCATGATGTTTTGCTTCTGCCCCGCTGATAGAGTAACCAGATGAATAGTGGGGAACCGAGGAGGGCGGTAACTGCCCCGACCGGGAGTTCGATCGTCCCCAACCGGGAGAGGAGGTCAGCGAAGACCAGTACCCAGGCTCCCCCCAAGGCTGAAAAGGGTAAAACCCAGCGATAATCTGCTCCCACCAAGAGCCTGACTCCATGGGGGACAACCAACCCAACAAAGCCGATTAACCCCGCCATGCTGACGGCACTAGCGGCTAACAGGCTAGCAATCGCCCCAATCAACAACCGCGATCTCAACAATGAGCTGCCTAAGCCGATCGCCAAATCATCCCCCAAATTCAACAGGTTCAAGGGACGAGCCAGCAAACAGCCGACCACCAGCGCGATCGCCACATAGGGCCCCACCATCGACACCTCCGACCAGCCGCGTCCATTCAAGCTCCCAATCAACCAGTTCAGAGCAGCTTGAATGCGCCCATCATCGGCTAATAAGAGCAGGGTGGTTTGCACTGCACCAAAGAGGGAGCTGACGGCGACCCCAGATAACACTAAGCGCTCGATCGCCAAGCCCCCACCGATGTAGCCCAGCCCATACACCACCGCTGCGGTGAACAATGCGCCCACCCAAGCACCTAACGGTATCCAAGCGGTAGAGATATTGAGGGTGATCAGGACGATCGCTACCAACCCAGCACCAGCAGAAATCCCCAACACAAAAGGATCAGCTAGACCATTACGCAACATTCCTTGCAGCAGCGCCCCAGAGAGTCCCAGGGCAGACCCCACCACCAACGCCACCACAATCCGGGGTAACCGCAACTCCCAGATGATGGTTTGAGGCAATGGATCCCCTTGATGCCACAAGGCTTGCCAGAGTTGGCTTACACTAAGATTGACAGCTCCTTGACACAGAGCCACCAGCATCGTCAGCAGTAAGACTCCAACCAATAAAACTAGGGTTGGCAAGGGATGCTCTTTAGATGGAACCAAGGCTTGAAGCCAAGTTTGTCGGCTGATCATGATACTAATTACCTTAACTATTGGATGGGGAGGGTATGGGTGTTTCTGGTGGCGGGGGTGGCACTTCTACATTGGATGGGGCGGGTGCTTCTGGTGGTGGGGGCACTTCCACCGGGGCTGTTTCTGGTGGCGGGGGTGGCACTTCTACGGGAGCAGGGGCAGGAAGAGGTGCTGCTGCCGCTGGGGTTGGAGAACTAGAAGCTGGCGTTGAGGATGGCGAACCAATAGCAGCAGGCTCGGGCGTTTCTGTCGCAGTATTAGAAGGTTGCTGTCTTAGGGCTTCTTCTCGGGGGGGCTGCTCGGCTGCCTGTCGCTCTGCTTCTAAACGCCGACGATTTTCATTTTCTCGCTGAAAATTAGATCCCTCTTCCTCGTAGGTGACGCGCACTCGACGGCGAACTCCTTCTTGGGGAACAGTTTGAGGGTCAAACCGCCATTGACTCATGGTTTCCAGAGTGGCTCGATCGACTTCTGGATTCCCACTGGACTGCCGCAACTGCACCTCCACACTGCCATCTGCTAAAATTCTCAGCTCAACGCGGGGACTAGCTTCGATGCCTTGGAATCTCGGTTCTGGACAACTGACACAAACGGGTTGTTGGGGTTGCGATCGAGCAGGTTGGGGGGTAGTCGGAGCTGTCCGAATGGCGGTCTGACTCCCGTTACTTCCTGAGTTTCCACCCAGAGTTCCTCCCGGGGTTCCACCCACAGTTCCTCCCGGTCTTCCTTCGGGCTTCCCATCAGGTCTGCCACCAGCAGCAAAACCCGTCGGTTGAGTTGCGTTGCCAAATCCACTTCCAGCTCCACGGGGGTTAGTGATCGGACCACTGGCTCCCGGTACTGGCGTATCGCCAGCAGAATTGGTCATGGGGGTCACAGGATCAGCCTGAGGTAAGGGGGAGGTGTTGCTGGGGGCATCGACTCCAGTGGGCAGGGGAGCCTGACTTTCTGGGGCGAGGGCTATTGGTGGGGGAGCCGGGTCTGGGACAAACTCAACTTCTTGGGGAATGTTCGGCTCTAATGGCGGTTCCTCAGCTATTAACGCCTCTTCGATCGGTTTTTCTGGGCTACTCTCGATCGCCGTCACTTTCATTTCGCCTTCTTCCACCACAATTTCGCCTTCTTCCACCGCAATAGATAAATCGTTCCAAAAATTTTCTACCCTCAGGGGCATTGCACTGGCATGGATTACCAAGGAACCCATTAGGCTACTTGCCAGAAATATTTTCAGGAGCTTGCTTTCTTTTTGACGTTGCTGGGAGATAAGCTCGAAGGAATTCATAGTTGAGTCAATCCTGTAAAATATTAAGAAGACTAGGGACGCTGCGTTGCGATCGCCAGTTTTGCACCTTTAACCTGCCGGATTTGATCCATAACGGCAATTACACGATCGTGGGTGACAGAACCATCTGCATTGAGAACAATCACTAAATCTTGACCGGGTTGATTAGCGGATCGAATCGCATTTTGTAACGATTCCAGCGACACTTGATTTTTGTTGAAGTAAAGATTGCCTGCTCTATCTAGGGTCACTGTTGCCCGAACCAGCTCTTGAGGTTTGGCAGATTTTGCTTCGGGTAAGTTCACTGCCAGACCTTCAACTCGCCCTAAAAACAGAGTGGACATAATAAAGAAGGTAAGAATGGCAAAGATGACATCAATCATCGGCACGATATTAATTTGTGGCGGGACTTCTGGCTCATCGATTGAGTGTCGTCGCATAGATTCCCTCCCGATTCCGTTTCAAGTGCCGCCGATGCAGCAATTCCAACTGGGCTGAGCATTCCTGAATCAGTGCCAGTTGACGCAGATAAAACCCACGAAATGTATTAGCAAAAAATAGGGTGAATAAAGCCACAACCAGTCCAAAGGCTGTGGAAACAAGGGCTTCACTGATGCCAGACGTAACCCCTGCTGTTTTCGTCCCTCCCACATCCCCCAAATTCAAAGAATTGAAAGACTGAATTAGTCCTAAAACTGTCCCCAACAGACCCAGCAGAGGGGCGAGGGTCACAATCGTATCAAAAATATTGCTAAAGCGTTTTAGCACTGGAATTTCAGCCTGAATTGCCCCATCGATCGCTAGGGCAAACTCTTCCGGCTCGCCATCTTCCAGGGTAATCGCCCCCAAAAAAATGCGGGCAATCGGCAAATCGACATGACGTTGCAGCTTTTCGATCGCAAGTCCGGGTTCATCTCGATATAAATCTAGAGAGGTCTTCACCACCTGATTCTGGCGGCAACTGACACGATACCAGAAGACAATCCGCTCCACAATCAAAGCAGTTGACACAATTGAAAATAGCAGCAACGGAACAGCAACAATTCCCGCCGCCATTAGAATCTCACCAAGTTTTTGCATAGCTTTTCCTACCGGATGAAATTAGCTCCTCTTGACACCATTTCTTTCAGGAGGGCTAGTTAATTGAGAAAGAATCTCATTAAAAATGAGATGACATCACCATACAACACTTGCGATTAGTTCGCAACTATAATTTCAGACTTATCTGATCTATAGAACCGATTTGATATCTCAGAAAGTAGCTGCAAGCCTTTTCAGCATTAGCCGGACAAAGCAGAGGTTGATTTTAGTTTCTGCATGAGATAGAGTTCGCTCAAAGTTCTTCACCAAACTTTTACAACATTCCATCCAAGCATTGGAGCGTTCGATTACCAATCTCGCTACTGCTGGGACAAACCCAGAATAGATAAATTATGTTTTTGGGTTAGTTGCTCTCTGTTTTGTTGAGCCTGCTGCCTGCGCTTGACGGAGAGGATCCCCCTAAATCCCCCTTCAAAAGGGGGACTTACAGCAGTTTGAGAGTGGGTGGCTGTAGCCACCCACTCTCAAACCCAACATGGATAGGACTTGCAATATTTATGGCGTGTCTCATTTGAACGCAAAGTGCTGTAAATTAATCCCCCCCCTTTTGTAGGGGGGCTGGGGGGGATCAAAACCTGAAAACTAGTCGGGGGCTAGGGGCGATGACTAGATCGAGACGAAATTGCTAGTGCTTAGGCTAGTAGCCGCAACTCCGGTTAATACCGCCAAGGATATGGTGTTGGTAAATAGAGGCGAAGTTGGCAGCACGCCGATCGCAGTATTGCCCGTTCCTTGAGTAATTCTCAGATCAGAGAATTTTAAGCCTTGGGCAAGCTCGATGATATCAACCCCCGGAGTAAAGTCCGTGATGGTGTCTGTACCTCTGCCGATTTGGATGCGGAAGCGATCGCTCCCTCCGCCCCCAGTGAGGGTATCATTGCCAAAACCTCCCACGATCAGGTCATTACCCGGAGTCCCATTGATCGTTACTGCACTTTGAGGTGCAGTAACAGTAATCCCTAGGTTATCGGAGTTGGAACTAACACTATTTAATAGTGGCTCCAGATTGCCTCGTCCAAAGGGGCTGAGGTTAACAATCAGCCCATTACCCCCAGTGCGTTGATTCCAAGCTTTATAGACCACACCATTATTCACTGTCCCTTCAAAGCCAACTTCCGGGACAAATCTAATCCGATTGTTACTATTTGATGCCAGCAGGAAGCCAGAGGCAAAAGGATTCGGGGGATTATTTTGTAAGTTATATTTAGTAACTAATGCTTGAGCTAGGTCTGACCAACTGCCCCCATTATTAGTGGAATATTGCCAAGTGCCGCCCGTATTGTTGACTTGGGTAATAGCAATTCCTCGATCAACAGCATTACCAATGGAAGTACCAAGGAAGGTACTTACTAATCCACCGAGATTAGAAGCAATGTTGTTATCAATACTGGCTAGTTTAGGGGCGATCGCAGTCAATGTCGGCTGGGGCGGAGCAGCTAAATTTAGAGCGGTGTTGCCAGTCCCTAAAGTGCCAACCCATGCACCTTGGTAGCTATTGTCATTAACGGTAATATTAGTCCCCAGTACGATCGCCGCAGCAGGATTACTGGTGACAGTTGCATACTCTCCACGATTCCGAAAAGACTTAGTTTTAGAAATATCAGTCCCAAAACTATTGTTCAGTACTTTAATCCCAGTAACATCTTCGGAGCGAAATAGCTCCATACCATTCGTTTCATAGTCATAGCCACTAGCGGCGACTAAGTTACGTTGAAAGGTAATATTATCGGATTTGCCATCAATGAATACTGACCAACGCTGACTACCCAAAGGTAAGTTGCCCGTGACATCCGTGCCGATCTTGTTATCCTCCACAAAAACTCCCGTCGAGCCTGCCCGAATCACCAATGCTGAAGTTGTATTCCCGGAAATGAGATTATTTCTGACAACGGTGTTGGGGCTACGGTGGATATAAAGTCCCTGGGATACATTGGCATCACCCCACCAGCTATTGCCTAAGCCCACAGTTCCAGAGGTATCGGTACTGATGTAGTTATTTTCGATGACTACTCCACTTGGTCCCCCAGCATTGAGGTTGTAATTGTTTCCATCGCCAACTTTGATGCCACTACTCTGGAAACGGTTGATAATCAAACCCTTGGCAATGCTGTTATTACTGCCAGTCCGAAAAGTTAGACCATTGGTGGAATCAGCTAAATAAGAGGTGGAGGCATTGAAAGCAGCAATGCTGTCACCCCGGAGTTCGATCGCAGGCTTTCCCCCAGAACTAGGTTGAGTCGTCCCATCAAGATTAATCTGGTCAGTAATTGCTGGTAACGGAGTCAGCAAACTAATAGATTGCACACCTCCAGCCCCAATATTGAAGACCACATTATCAACTCCCGGTTTGGCATTGGCATCAAGAATCGCCTGACGCAGAGAACCTGCTCCAGAATCATTGGTATTTGTCACCGTGAAATTTGTCACAACTGGAGGTGCAGTAACAGTAATTCCTAGGTTATCGGAGTTGGAACTAACACTATTCAATAATGGAGCCATATTGCCTCTATTTAAGGGGCTGAGATTCACAATCAAGCCATTCCCACCAGTACGTTGATTCCATGCTTGGTAGGTGACTCCATCATTGATCGTCCCTGCAAAACCGGCATTAGGAACAAATCTAATCCTGTTGTTACTATTTGATGCCAGCAGAAAGGCTGAAGCAAAAGGATTAGGGGGATTGTTTTGCAATTTATACTTGCTAATTAGTGCTTGCGCTAGGTCTGACCAGTTTGTGCCATTGTTGGTGGAATATTGCCAAGTTCCACCCGTATTGTTGACCTTGGTAATGGCAATTCCTTGATCAACAGCATTACCAATGGAAGTACGGAGGAAAGTACTCACCAAGCTACCCACATTAGAGGTAATGTTGTTAACAATACTGGCTAGTTTAGGGGCGATCGCAGTCAATGTCGGCTGAGGTGGAGCGGCTAAATTCAGAGCAGTGTTGCCAGTCCCTAGAGTTCCCACCCATGCACCTTGATATCGATTGCCGGAGACAGTGCTATTAGTACCGAGTACGATCGCCGCAGCAGGATTATTAGTGACAGTTTGATACTGTCCTCTATTTCTCAAGGATTTAGTGCCACTGATGTCAGTCCCAAAAGTATTGTTTAGTACCTTGATACCAGTAACATCTTCGGAGCGGAATAGCTCCATCCCATTCGTTTCATAGTCATAGCCACTAGCAGCCACCAAGTTGCGTTGAAAGGTAATATTATCGGATTTGCCATCGATGAATACTGACCAGCGTTGACTGCCCAACGGTAAGCTACCTGTAACATCAGTCCCGATCTTGTTGTCTTCCACTAAAACTCCTGTCGAGCCTGCTCGAATCGCCAAGGCGGAAGTTGTACTGCCAGAGATGAGATTATTTCTAACGACGGTGTTGGGGCTACGGTGGATATAAAGCCCTTGAGACATATTGGGATCACCCCACCAACTATTGCCCAGACCCACGGTTCCAGAGGTATCGGTACTTATGTAGTTATTTTCAATAACTACTCCTCTTGGTCCACCAGCCCCTACGTTGTAGTTGTTCCCATTGCCAACTTTGATGCCACTGCTCTGGAAGCGATTAATAATGAAACCCTTGGCAACGCTGTTGTTACTGCCAGTCCGAAAAGTTAAACCATTGGTGAAGTCACCTAGATAGGCATTTGATACATTAAAAGCAGGAATTTGGTCGCCCCGGAGTTCGATCGCAGGCTTTCCCCCAGAACCGGGTTGGGTCGTGCCATCAAGATTAATCTGGCTAGTAATTGCTGGCAGCGGAGTCAGCAGGGCGATCGATTGTGCACCTCCAGTCCCAATATTAAACACAACATTATCTGCTCCGGGGGTCGCATTAGCATTAGTGATGGCTTGCCTGAGGGAACCAGTTCCTGAATCGTTCGTGTTTGTGACTGTAAAGGTAGCTAACACATCTTGATAAGCATCCCGGACTGTTTGGGTGAAGCCTTGCCCAGCTTCGATCGCTCCGGTGGCTGTTTCTAAAACCCAATTCCCGCCCTTGCTGGAGTTGCCAGTGAGATCCGTTGAAGCTGCCACATCTGCCCCAGTAATTTGGCTGAGTTGATTAATAAATTGCGATCCCGCATCTCCTACTGCCACATCACAACCATAAATCAACAAGTCTGGAGTCTTGCCTTCTAGAGGCTGAAACCATTTTTGAAGAGAGGTTTTGTATTGATCAAGATTATTTGTACTTAAATTAGTGGAGCCTATTTGCACAGTCCCCGGACTGCCGTGGCTGAAGATTTGGATGCTTTCGATTAAGCCTTGCTTGTGGCTCAGATAATTGGTAATTTGCTCTATCCCATCTTGAGTTGGGTCTATCAATACAGCTTCGGTATTGGCGGCTAACCCTGTCAAAAGCTCGGCAAGGTTGTCTACTCCACTATCAATAAAAACAATATTTGTTGCTGTCTGATTGGATAGATTTTGTTGTTGGTCAATTGAGCTAATCATAGAAAACTACTCCTAAAGATTAATTACATAAGTTTTGGGAACCCTTGCTCCGCTGGAGTTTCCTCCATCAGAATGGGTCTAATCTCCTTGACATTTATTACTAGGACTTACGCACTGCTAACAAATTATTTAGGGTTTGGGAGGGCTGAGGGTCGTCGAAGCCCGCAAAAACCGACCAATACATAAGTCCTACAAGTTAGAAATTGTCAAGAAACTATTCGAGCTGAGGCTATTAGCTGTTACTCCAGTTAAGACAGCAAGCGGTTTGTCACTAGCAAATAAAGTTTTTGGTTGTAGACTAATCACGGTAGCTCCTAATTCTTGAGTAATCTGGAGATCAGAGAGTTGGATGCCTCTGTTAAGTTCGAGAAAGTCAACTCCGATGGTGAAGTCGGCGATCGTATCTGTACCTTTATTGAGTTGCAAGCGGAAGCGATCGCTGCCTGCACCCCCGGTTAAAATATCATCTCCAACTCCACCAATCAAAAGATCGTTTCCTTTCTCGCCATCAAGAACATCACGACCCCGGCCACCCCGGAGAAGATCATCTCCAGCGCAACCACAAATGGTGTCCTTGCCATAGCCACCAAAGAGACGATCGCTCCCCTGCCCCCCAGAAATAAAATCCTTGCCTCTGCCACCATAAATCATGTCATCCCCCGCGTTGCCAGCAAGGAAATCGCCGCCTCTACCACCATAGATGGTGTCATAGCCACGATTACCCCTAATCACATCTGCCCCTGCCCCACCAAAGAGGCGATCGTCTCCCCTTCCTCCCCGAATAAAATCTCTACCTCGATCGCCATGGATCAGATCAGCTCCAGCGCCGCCATAAAGATTATTTTTACCGACAGTACCCATGATAATATCTGCTCCTTTTTGTCCGTAGATAGTATTAGCCGTAGTTGTCGCGATTAAGCGATCGCTATATTCCGTACCCCAGATAGTATTTGCGATCGGATTGGGTTTTTGTTGACCCATGATTTGTTCACAAAGGCAATCATCCTCGTTCTCTTCAGAGGTATTGGTGTTTGCACCTATATTTTGGCGATCGTGCCAACCTTCTCTATGGCTATCCCAACCTTCTCTATGACTAGAAGCTGCAAAATCAAATCCAGAGTTAGTCAACTCTCCTACAACCACTGACCTAGGGGTTTCTGGAGCCGGAGGATTTCTCAATAATCGCAATACCTCAAGGGGAATTACTGGTGATTCTAAGGAATTATTTACTGGAGAGTTCGGTGTCACAAATCGTGGATTAACAACTGTTTCTGAATTAATCATCAAAGGAGGCATAACTCGTGGAGTGACTAATTGTGGAATGGCAGCAACAGGCGAATTAACAACAGGCGGGTTAACAACAGGCGGGTTAACTACTGGAGGATTAACAACAGGTGGATTGATAACAGGCGGGTTAACTACTGGAGGATTGACAACTGGAGGATTGACAACAGGCGGGTTAACGGCTGGAGGATTAACAACAGGCGGGTTAACAATAGGTGGATTAACTATTGGAGGGTTAACTACTGGAGGATTGCCAACAGGCGGGTTAACGGCTGGAGGATTAACAACAGGCGGGTTAATAATAGGCGGATTAACTACTGGAGGGTTAACTACTGGAGGATTGACAACAGGCGGGTTAACGGTTGGAGGATTGACAACAGGAGGATTGACAACAGGAGGATTGACAACTGGTGGATTAACAACAGGAGGATTGACAACTGGTGGATTAACAACAGGAGGATTGACAACAGGTGGATTGACAACAGGTGGGTTAACGGTTGGAGGATTGACAACAGGTGGGTTAACGGTTGGAGGATTGACAACAGGAGGATTGACAACAGGTGGGTTAACGATTGGAGGATTAACAACAGGTGGATTAACTACTGGTGGATTGACAACAGGCGGATTGACAACAGGCGGATTAACAACAGGTGGGTTAACTACTGGAGGATTAACTACTGGAGGATTAACGATTGGAGGATTGACAACAGGTGGATTGACAACAGGTGGATTGACAACAGGCGGATTAACTACAGGTGGGTTAACTACTGGAGGATTAACTACTGGAGGATTAACTACTGGAGGATTAACGATTGGAGGATTAACGATTGGAGGATTAACTACTGGAGGATTAACGATTGGAGGATTAACGATTGGAGGATTAACGATTGGAGGATTAACGATTGGAGGATTAACGATTGGAGGATTGACAACAGGTGGATTAACTACTGGTGGATTGACAACAGGTGGATTAACAACAGGTGGATTGACAATAGGCGGGTTAACAACAGGCGGATTGACAATAGGCGGGTTAACAACAGGCGGAGGGGGAGTAGTTACTTCAATTTTTAGGCTGTCAGAATTAGAGCTAACGCTGTTTAATAGGGGCGCTAAATTGCCTCTTCCAGAGGGATTAATATTAACAATTAGTCCATTGCCACCAGTTCTTTGATTCCATGCTTGGTAGATCACGCCATTATTGACCGTACCCACAAACCCAGTATTGGGAACGAACCTAAGGCGATTATTGCTATCAGCAGAGAGCAGGAATGCTGAGGTAAAAGGGTTGCGAGGATTGTTTTGGAAGTTGTATTTAGTAACTAGTGCCGGGGCTAGGTCTGACCAGTTGGCTCCATTATTTGTTGAGTATTGCCAAGTTCCTCCGGTATTGTTGACCTTGGTAATAGCAATGCCTTGGTCAGGGGCGTTAGCAATGGAACTACCAACTAAACTACTAACTAGGCTGCCTTGGTTGGCGGTGGGGGTAATATTATTGGCGATCGCAGCTAGTTGGGGAGCGATCGCATTCAGGATTGGTTGCGGTGGAGCAGGCAAATTTAGGGCTGTATTTCCAGCGCCCAGAGTCCCCACCCATGATCCCTGATAGGTATTTCCAGTTACGATGCTGCCACTACCAAGCACGATCGCAGCGGCTGGGTTTGTAGTCAGGGTTTCGTACTGCCCTCTATTTCTTAGGGGCTTAGTACCCGTAATATCTGTGCCAAATTTATTGTCGAGGACTTTGATCCCGGTGACAAACTCTGATCGAAACATCTCCATACCATTCGTTTCATAGTCAAAGCCACTAGCGGCGACTAAGTTGCGTTGAAAGGTGATGTTATCAGAATTACCATCGATGAAAACCGACCAGCGTTGACTGCCTAGGGGAAAGTTGCCAGTGACATCGGTGCCGATCTTGTTGTCTTCTACCAAAACTCCCGTGGAGCCAGCCCGGATCACCAACGCCGAAGTTGTATTGCCAGAAATTAGATTATTTCTGACGATCGTATTCGGGCTACGGTGAATATACAGAGCATGGGCTACATTGGGATCACCCCACCAGCTATTGCCCAAACCTACAGTGCCAGTGATATCAGTACTGATATAGTTATTTTCAATTAATACGCCACTGGGTCCCCCTGCCCAGACGCTGTAATTATTCCCATCGCCAACTTTGATCCCATTCCCCTCAAAGCGATTAATGACAAAACCCTTAGCAATACTATTGCTACTGCCCGTCAAGAAAGTTAAGCCATTGCCGTTGGTATTAACCGGAATTTTGTCACCCCGGAGTTCGATCGCAGGTCTCCCCCCCGAACCCGGCTGGGTAGTGCCATCCAGCTTGATCTGGCTAGTAATATTGGGTAGAGGGGTCAGCAGATCGATCGTCTGCACTCCCCCCCCGCCAATATTAAAAACAATATCATCAGCCCCAGCCGCAGCATTCGCATCAGTAATGGCTTGCCGCAGAGAGCCAGTTCCAGAATTGTTGTTGTTAGTGACAGTGAAAGTTGCTAATACTCCTTGGTAAGTATCCCGAACTTTTTGCGTAAATGCCTGTCCTGCTTCGATGATCCCGGTGGTTTTCTCTAAGACCCAGTTGCCTCCCTGAGCAGAGCTACCAGTCAGATCAGTAGAAGCTGCAACATCAGCTCCGGTGATTTGACTTAACTTCTGAATAAATTCTGTGCCTGCTTCTCCCTCTCCTACGCTACAACCGTAAATTAAGAGGTCGGGGTTTTTCCCGCCGTCTAAGCTCTTAAACCATTGACCTAAGTATCTTTGATATTGATCCAAATTCTCGCTACTCAGCTTGGTGGCTCCTAGTTGCACTTGTCCTGCTTGTCCATGGCTGAATATTTGGATACTTTCTACTCCTCCGGCTCTTTGGTTCAGGTAGTTAGTAATTTGGGCAACACCATCTTGAATTGGGTCTAAAACTACAGCTTCAGTATTAGATGCTAATTCTGCCAAAAGCTTAGAAATATTTTCTACTCTACTATCAATAAAGATGATATTTGTGGTTTCTTGACTAGATACGTTTGGTGTTAAATTAACTAAGCTGACCATAAAAAAATATCCCTGAATTAGCTGAAAAGCCTAGATGAATTATCCGGAAAATCTGATTAAGAAATGGTAGTACTGAAAAATAATCATTTTGGTAATGATGTTTAGGAAATAAAGCTTCTCAAACACCATGAAAATACATAGCCACCAAAAAAATAATTATGGTGGTTAATTATTGGTAAAACCAGATATCTCTTTAAGGATAGATGCTCTATCTAAAAGACAGTAGAAGTTTTCTTGGTTAGTTATAAAGCCGATGATTCAAGAGAGATATATCGTATTCTGGGGGTAGGATAATACTGAGTTTTATAGTGTTAAATAAGCGTGAAATAGCTGTCCTCATAATAACTGAGTACGTAAATTTACTATCTCTAGTTTGTAAGGATTCAATAAAGTTTAGATGAAGCAATAATAAAGATAAGAACTATAGAACTGATCCCCAATTACCGTAGTTTGAGAGTGGGTGGCTGTAGCCACCCACTCTCAAACTACGGTAAATTGAAAATAGCAAAAAACGATTCTCTATCCATCAATCTTTTTTCTACTTAGGGAAGCCCTATGGAATCAATCCCCATCAGCTTTGCTGTGTTTTTCCAGCCATAGGTAACCTCAATCAGTTGTTTTCCGCCAATCTCTATCTTGTTCTCCAAGACTGGCTCGCCCCCCAAGGCTGTGTAGAATTTACAAGCTGGGTTATCTGCCAAAGCCCAGATCAGCAGAGAATCAATGCCCATTCGTGGTGGCTGGGCGTAAAATCATGAATCAGCTTGGCTAAACTTGGCTTAGAGTATTCCGCCCAGGCTATTCGCCATAAAGTTACTAGCTAATCCGGCAAAGGAGACCAGAGATTGATCATTGGGTAAAATTCCCTGAGGTAATCCGGCTGCGATCGCTCCCACCCCTAGGCTCAGTTGTGAGTCAGGCAGCATTAAGCCTTGGGCAAGTCCTGTTAAATCAACTCCTAGATCATTGGCAATTGGCAAGGGAGTGGCTGGAGGATTGTTGATCGCTGGGGGATCGGTTATTACGGGAGGTGTAATTACCACTGGTGGAGTAACGACCACAGGAGGAGTGATCACCGGAGGTGTAATTACGACTGGTTGAGGAGCCGTGACTACAATGTTCAGGCTGTCACTATTGGGGCTGATGCTATTTAATAATGGGTCTAAGTTGCCTCGACCAATGGGGCTGATGTTGATAATTAGTCCATTCCCCGCAGTGCTTTGGTTCCAAGCTTGGTAGACAATTCCATTGTTGACAGTGCCAACAAATCCAGCATTAGGTACAAATCTAATCCGGTTTTTGCTATCCGCAGAGAGAAGGAATGCTGAGGTGAAGGGGTTGGGCGGATTGTTCTGGAGGTTATATTTAGATATCAATGCTGGAGCTAGGTCTGACCAGTTTGTGCCATTATCGGTGGAATATTGCCAAGTTCCTCCGGTATTGTTGACCTTGGTAATAGCAATGCCTTGGTCAGGGGCGTTAGCAATGGAACTACCAACTAAACTACTAACTAGGCTGCCTTGATTGGTGATGGGGGCAATGTCGTTGGCGATGGTGGGCAATTGGGGGGCGATCGCTGTCAATAGAGGTTGCGGAGGCGCTGGTAAATTTAGTCTTGTATTACCATCAAGAAGAGCTACTTGCCAAGCACCTTGGTAGATATTTCCGGTGACTGTACTGTCACTACCCAGGACGATCGCAGCGGCGGGATTATTGGTGATCAACTGATAATGCCCTCTATTTCTAAAGGACTTCGTCCCCGTGATATCTGTGCCAAATTTATTATCTAAGACTTTAATCCCGGTCACATCTTCAGAGCGAAATAGCTCCATGCCGTTAGTTTCATGGTCATAGCCACTAGCCGCCACCAAGTTGCGTTGAAAGGTAATATTATCGGACTTGCCATCAATAAACACCGACCAGCGCTGGCTACCCAAGGCAAAATTGCCTGTAACATCCGTCCCAATTTTGTTGTCTTCTACCAAGACACCTGTAGAGCCAGCCCGAATCACCACCGCTGAAGTTGTATTCCCGGAAATTAAATTATTTCTGACTACAGTGTTGGGGCTGCGATGAATGTAGAGGGCATGAACCATGTTGGGATCACCCCACCAACTATTGCCTAAGCCCACGGTGCCAGAGATATCTGTGCCAATGTAATTATTTTCAATCACCACCCCACTGGGACCACCAGCATCGACACTGTAATTATTGCCATTACCAACCTTGATCCCACTACCTTGGAAGCGATTGATAATAAACCCCTTCGCCACGCTATTGTTGCTGCCAGTGCGAAAAGTTAAACCATTGGTGAAATCGGCTAGAAAAACATTGTTGATGGTAAAGGCAGGAATTTTGTCGCCCCGGAGTTCGATTGCCGGCTTCCCATCAGAACCGGGTTGGGTCGTGCCATCAAGATTAATCGGGTCAGTAATCGCCGGGAGAGGAGTCAGCAAGTTAATAGATTGCACACCTCCAGTCCCAATATTAAACACGACGCTATCTGTTCCGGGCGTAGCATTGGCATCAATAATCGCTTGACGCAGAGACCCGGCTCCAGCATCGTTGGTATTGGTTACAGTCAACGGAGCTAATCCATTTTGGCTAAGTTGTAATCCTGTAGTCATAAGAAAAAATCCTCATAATTAATAAAGCTCCCCTATCTCTAGAGTAAGAGAACTTTATCAAAATGAAAAAATACTAAGTAATTCCACTAGCCTGTGGTAGATGAAATAATCCTAGACTGGTGCCCTACCACCACTATAGGCGAGTAAAACCAAATAGTTCTACCCGCCTATGGCGGTGAAATAATCCTAGATTAGTACCCTACAGTTCCAACCGTCTGTGGCGGTGAAATAATTCTAGACTAGCACCCTACAGTTCCAACCGTCTGTGGCGGTGAAATAATTCTAAACTAGTGTCCTACAGTTCCACCCGCCGAAGGCGGGTGAAATCGTTCTAAACTAGCGCCATAGTTGGTTGTGGGATATCCCAGCGCCCTACCGCTCTGCCAATTACGCCTAATTCACCCATGAGTCGATCAAACTTCTCTGGATTCAGAGATTGAGGTCCATCCGAAAGAGCCTTGGCAGGATTGGGGTGAACTTCGATCATCAGGGAATCTGTGCCTGCTGCGATCGAAGCCAGAGCCATTGCGGGAACGTACTCCCACTTGCCAGTCCCGTGGCTGGGATCCATCATGATCGGTAGGTGAGTCAAGAGGCGCAACACCGGGATACAAGCCAAGTCTAGTGTGTTGCGGGCATACTGGCGATCGAAGGTGCGGATACCCCGTTCACAGAGAATCACATTCGGATTTCCCGCCGCCAAAACATATTCCGCCGCCATCAACCAATCTTCAATGGTGGCAGCCATGCCCCGCTTCAGCAATACTGGCTTATCCTGCGCCCCCACCTTCTTCAACAGGGAGAAATTCTGCATATTTCTTGCCCCCACCTGCACCACATCGGCAACTTCCACGATTTTGTCTAGGTCTGCTGCATCCATGACTTCGGTGATAATCCCCAACCCTGTGGCTGCCCGCGCTGCTGCCAATAGGTCTAAGGCACTCTCCCCATGACCTTGAAAAGCATAGGGAGAAGTTCTAGGCTTATAAGCCCCTCCCCGGAGGAACTGCGCCCCAGCAGCTTTGACTCGCTTGGCAGTTTCAATGATCATTTCTTCATTTTCTACAGAGCAAGGACCCGCTACTACCGAGATGGGGTGATGCTTGCCGATCGCTACTTTCCCGTTGGGAGTGTCAATCCAGACCTCGCTATACTCTCCATTCCGATACTCCAAGGACGCTTTCTTAAAGGGTTGCTCCACGCGCAGGACTTGCTCTACCCAGGGGCTAAATTCCTTTAACTGCATATTGTCTAGTTCGGCAGTATCCCCAACTAGACCAATCACCGTCTTGTGCTTGCCGACAATTTTTTCTGGGCTGACCCCAAAAGTAGTAGATAATTCATGGCAAACTCTTTCCAACTCAGCTTCGGGAGTCCCGACACGCATGACAACAATCATGATTTTAATCCTTAAATAAAAATATCTGGTAAATGTTCTGGTACTGCTAAGACAGTGATTTCCCCCGCAATGGAAGAAAAATCTTTACTTCTTTCGCACTACTATTGATACCTAATTATTCACGAACCTAGAACTAATTCTCAATTCCTCTAGGATTACTTCAGACTTTTCTGCCTTGCTTCTTGCCAAGCTCCGACTAAACGCTGGAAATTGATGGTAAATTCACTCCATCCCACCAAACTGCCGACAGATTCTTCATCCCAAGAAGCAGAAATCACCCCATAGCTCAACCCCAATACTCCTAAGCCAAACCAGCCCATACTGACTAGCAGGACGGCAGTATTTGGTAACTCAAAGATGTCATTGATCACGATGTAGTAACTACCCACAAACGTCATTACCCCAAATAAGATGGGAACTCCCGATAGCAGCGCCATTCTGCGGATCATCCGGCTACTCACCACTTCAGGAATAGCAAGGTCTTCTCTAGTAGGCTTAGCGACCTTATTCCGACTGCCCTCAGCTTTAGCAGTAGATTTCTCCGGCTTCTGCTTTGGGGATTTGCCTTGGGCGGATGGCGATGATTTAGAAGGCGAAGATTTCTTTGCGGTAGAACCTTGGGCTGGCTTACTAGAATCACTTGCCCCAGAAGCAGCAGCACTTTCAGGCTTAGGTTTCTTCTTGCGGGGTTCAAAAGGTAAGCGTTCTGGGGATGCATCGGGCATAGGTATATCCTCTAGTCTGTTAGTTGCTAGTTTAACCGCGAATGCCTAGGCGTTGGATCAGGGCTGTGTACTTGCTGGCATCCTTGCTTTGGATGTAGCTCAATAGCCGTTTGCGGCGACCAATCATCTGCATCAAACCCCGGCGGGAAGCGTAATCTTTTTTGTTGGTTCTCAGGTGCAAGCTGAGGCGGCTAATTTTCTCAGAAAGAATTGCTACTTGAACTTCGGGAGATCCGGTATCGGTTTCGTGAACTCGATAGTTCTCCATGATTGCTTGCTTGTTTTCTTGGGTCAGACTCATAGGTTTAATTCTATTATTTGAGGTTATTGACGGTTAGTTCTTTTGTATAGACAGTCTTTAATCATATACTAAGGGGCTGGGAAATGGAAATAGGAGATTTTCTGATTTATTGACCCGTGACATTGCTATGATCGCCATCTATTTCTCGCTGCAACTCGGTAACTGCATCCAGAACTTCCATGAATTTCTCTCCAAACTCAGTCAGCTTGTATTCAACCCGTGGCGGGACTTCTGGATAACTAACTTTCTCCAAAATACCAAAGCCAACCATCTTTCTTAGGCAATCACTTTGGACTTTGGTGGTGAGTCCATGAATAGATTTTGTCATGGCACCGGGTCGATCGACCCCCTGAGAAATTAGCGTCAAAATTCGGATTGACCACTTACAGCCAACAACATACTCCACCATTGCGGCAGCAGAAGTGCCGTTTTTTGATTGTTTTTCGTTCATAAGCTCAGGATTTTGGGGTCAGAAGTTCCTCGCAGCGCGAGGGAATTCCTGACTTTTTTAGCACTAATAATTTTTGCCTAGGCATTGTCTTAATTGCTACCAAAAAGTGCCTACTCCACCAGTTGGTGCATACTTTCGCATCCAGTTGAGGTTGATTAAGATACTTGCCATGAACTTGAATCTAAAACCTCAATCGGAAAACCCTCATGTATAAAGAATTTAGACATCAGCAAGCATTGATTATTGGTGGCAGTAGTGGCATTGGCAAGGCAATTGCCGAAGTTCTTTTGACTCATGGCGCAACTGTAACTATTGTGGGGCGAAATGCTGACAAACTCCAGTCCGCAGAATCTTCTCTTAAACAGTTGGGCGATGTTCAGATATGGCACGCAGATATTAGCGATCGCCAAAGCACCTCTCAATTGGGGGAACGGATCGCGACTGAATTATCTGGAGTGCATTATTTGGTGAATGCGGCGGGAATTTTTCTACCCAAATCATTTCTTGACCACTCAGAGGCAGATTACGATCGCTACCTCAATATCAATCGGGGCATCTTTTTTGCGACCCAACAAGTAGTGAAAAATATGGTGCAGTGTGGGCAGGGTGGTGCGGTCGTGAATATTGGCTCCATGTGGGCGCATCAGGCGGTCTTAGCTACACCATCCTCAGCCTACTCCATGGCTAAAGCTGGATTGCACTCTCTGACGCAACATTTAGCGATGGAACTTGCTCAATACCAAATTCGGGTTAATGCTGTTGCTCCTGCGGTGGTGGAAACTCCTATCTATGGAGCTTTTATCAAGCCAGAAGAAATTCACTCGACACTACAGGGATTTAATAGTTTTCATCCCTTGGGGCGAGTCGGTCTTCCTAATGATGTGGCTGAGGCTGGGATGTTCTTACTTTCCGATCGAGCTTCTTGGGTCACTGGAGCTACATGGAACGTAGATGGTGGAGTTATGGCTGGACGCAATAGTTAATTTCTCCTCAACAAATCATCCAATTCTTATGCAAATTCCCTTCTTTGTGGGGAATTTGCAGTTTAAAGGTGCGCCTCCTGATGACTATTTAGGATGACGATCGATTAGAATGGTTGAGAAAATATTTAGTCTAGAAGTTTTATCTCAGCCACAATTATGCCTAAAGTCGCTCTTACCGATAAGGAAAAAGCTAAACGCAAAAAAGTATTTATCACTGTTTTGACGATCGTCGGGGGCATCTCCTTCTTGGCTTCTACTAGTTATGGCATGGTGGAGATTATGCGGAAAGGCATGGAAACACCAGTGCAAACTGCCCCTACTGACCCAGCCGCCACCAAAAATGCCGAACTTCTAGCCAGAGCTAAGGGCTATGAAACCGTACTTCTGCGGGAACCAAATAATCTGGTGGCATTGGAAGGATTAGCCATGGCAAAAATCGAACTAAATGATGCTCAAGGGGCGATCGCTCCCCTAGAAAAACTGGTGCAACTCAGTCCCCAAAACCCCAACTACAAGGCAGCCCTAGAACAAGTAAAAAAGGGCGCGGCTCAGCCTAAATAGCCACTGATAGGGAATTTGAGAATGGCTCCCCCAGAGGGGCGCCATTCTCAAGACATAATTAGGATTGCGATAGAAGAAAATCAAAGAATTAGAGTAAGGCAAAGGTATTGCATGGCGAATAAAGCAAGCAAAGTAGTGAAATCTTCTAAATCTCCTATGTCGATCGCTGGAGATATTCCTGAAGCAGTTCGAGATCAGCCAACAACCGACTCTAACAGTTGGTGGAAACTATTGCTGATTGCCGCTGCTGGCTTGGGCTTTGGCGGATTGTTGATGATTGGGACGATCATTGTGGCAAATTTCCAACCCCCTGTGGCTGATGGTACGAATTCTGCTACCCCAAATAATTCCTCCGTGGCTACTTCCTCGATCGCTGGCAACTCGCAGTCCCCTAGCACTAACAACTCTCCTGATGCCCTCAACCCCTCTCCAGATAATCTTTTAGGCCATTACCCCTACTCAGAAGCTCCTGCGACAGAACTACAACCCTTAGCTAGTGAACCAAAAATTCAACTGCGCCGCTCCGCTGCCGAAAGTTTTGATGCCATGGTGCAGGCAGCAAAAGCCCAAGGCATATCCCTAATGCCCCTATCCGGGTTTCGATCGGTCAGTGATCAGAAATACCTATTTTTTGATATCAAAGCCGAACGGGGGCAAGTAGCCACCAAGCGGGCAGAGGTTAGTGCGCCTCCGGGCTATAGTGAACACCATACGGGTTATGCGATCGATGTGGGAGATGGCAAAGTTCCTGCCACCAACCTAAATACAGATTTTGAAAAAACCGAAGCCTTCCAGTGGCTCCAACAAAATGCGGCTCGCTTTAGCTTTGAAATGTCTTTCACCCCCAACAATGCCCAAGGGGTAAGCTATGAACCTTGGCATTGGCGATTTGTGGGAGATATCAAGAGCTTAGAAACCTTCTACAAAACCCGGCAAAATTCAGGGGGGCGATCGGTCAATAGCCCCGGCAGTTCCCCCACCAACCCATCCTCTAGCTCACCAAAAAACAGCCCCTAGAAAGAACCTAGGAGTTACAAAGATTTTATTAGCCTATGGTAGGAGCGTAAGGCTTTGTGCTCTTATCCTTCTACCGCCATAGACCACAGTCTTATGCCTAATAATAAATAAAACGAGCGCGGAGGGATTCGAACCCCCGACCCTCAGGACCGGAACCTGATGCTCTATCCACTGAGCTACGCGCCCTCAAACTCTTATCTTTAGGTTATTTTGAACTCAAGTTGATCTTTGGTGTTGATGCTAATGAATTCTATAATTCTAAACTTAAGTTTAAGTCTGTACTACTAAGCACAACTTATTAATCATAGCTTGAATTAGCATGTATCAACACATTTCCCTCTGAAAACTTTTCGGCATTCTCATCCCCTCCGCTCAAATTTACACCAGTTTTGAGAGTGGGTGGCTGTAGCCACCCACTCTCAAAACTCAACATTGATAGGATTTTCATGTGTGGTGTGTCTCATTTGAATGCAAAGTGTTGTATCGGAGGCAATGGAGAAACCCCATCGGCTAGACAGGATTTACTCATGTGGACATTGTTGCGGGCTGAGGGTCGTCGAAGCCTCCAACAACATCTACCTGTCGATAATTCGTTGGCAGAGCGTCAGTCCTCCTAGAGTTCCTCTAAAAGGGAGGAGGCTTTAAACCCAATTTTTCGGTAGTAGAAGTGATAAGTTGATATCATAGTTAACAATTAAGGTTTAGATTAACAATTAAGTTGAAATTTAATTTCTAAGGAGTACGCTGGTGGACTCAGGGAAGCAGGAAATCTTAGGCTACTTTATTGATGAAGCTAACGAACATTTAGAGACTCTAGAAAAAGGGCTGCTGGAGCTAAAGGCCGTTATCTCAGATACTGAGAGGATGAATGAGCTGTTTCGGGCTGCCCACTCGGTGAAGGGCGGGGCAGCGATGCTGGGTTATGCCAGTATCCAGATGACTGCCCATCAACTAGAGGATGGTTTTAAGATTCTCAAGGAGCATCCCATTAAAATTGACCAGCAACTAGAGACCTTGTTTCTGGGGGGCTACGATGTTTTGAAGGAATTAATTGAAAAACTCCAAAGCCCCTATGGTTTGCAAGAAGAAGATGCTGAAAAGGTGATGCAAACTGCTCAACCTACCTTTGCCCAGCTCCAAAGCTATCTCCAAGGTCAGAGCAGCAAGCCCACTATTGCCACCGCTCCGCCTAAAGCAGCAACGGCGACAAAAGTCCCTGATGCCAGTTTTGCCATCCAATCGATTAATATTCTTCGCCAGATGTTGCAGATATTTAAGCAAAGGGAGACTGCCGATAGCCGCCAGCAATTGCAGACCTTGTGTAGGCAATTAGCACAGCTAGAAAAAGACCGGGAGAGTTGGCAGAACCTGATTCGGGTGGCGCAGACGGCGATCGCTAATTCTGATAATACCTATCAATCCCTTGCTCCGGTGGTGATCAAGGAGATTAAACAAGCCAGTGATTGGATTCAAACTGGCAAAAATAGTGCGATCGTCGCCAGCCCTGCCCTACAACAGCTATCGGGCGGAGCGAAGGTTCCCCAAGTGATGCTGCCCCTAGAGCCAAGGGCTGCGGCTAAGGTAATTCTCCAACAAATGACCAAGCAACAAACCCGCCAACTAATCGAATTTCTCGCCGCAGGAATTAAATAACGTGATCAATCCCCAACTCTCTCAGCAAATTGCCTTTATTGTAGAAATCGATCGTCTCAAAAATATCCTCCGCCAGAATTTAATCACCGATGCCTCCCGACGAGAGAATAGTGCCGAACATTCCTGGCATTTGGCGATGATGGCGATCGTCCTCAAGGACTATGCTCCCCCAGAGGTGGATCTGTTGCAGGTGATCAAAATGCTCTTGGTGCATGATTTGGTGGAAATCGATGCGGGGGATACTTTTTGCTACGATGTGCAGGGAAATCAAGACAAGGAAGCGCGAGAACTCCAAGCCGCCGATCGCCTATTCGGGTTGTTGCCCCCAGAGCAAGGCAGGGAACTCCGGGCAGCATGGGAGGAGTTTGAAGCTCAAGCAACCGCCTCGGCACAGTTTGCCACCGCTCTCGATCGCCTCCAGCCTTTCCTGCAAAATCAACAAACCCAAGGCGGCACTTGGCGCATCCATCAAATTTCTCCTGAGCAAATTTTCCAACGCATGACTCCCATTAAAAAATTCACCCCAGAGCTATGGGGATTGATTGAGGCAGGAATACAAGAGGCGATCGCGGCGGGCTATATTTAGATTGCCTATCTAGATTGCCTCGGATTAACCCTTCTTTGCCTGTAATTCTTGATCTTTGATTTCCAGTAATTGCGGTATCGTAACAAATTCGTAGCCCTGTTGCTTCAATTCTCGAATAATCCCCGGCAGGGCTGCAATGGTGCGGGAGCGATTGCCCCCGCCATCATGGAGTAAAACTATCCCCCCAGTTTGGGCATTCTTGAGGACATTGCCCGTAATAGTTTGGGGAGGAGGCGATTGCCAATCCAGAGTATCATCAGACCACATAATCACCGTTCCCTTCTGGCTTTGGGCATAGCTGGCTAAACCATTATTCAGAATCCCCGCTGGGGGACGGAACAGGGTAGTTCTGGCTCCAGAAACTTGATAAAGCAGATCATTGGTTCGTTGAATCTCCGCCGCCGCTGCTGCGGGGGAATATTTGCCATAGCGATGATTCCAAGTATGATTACCCACCGCATGGCCCTCTGCCACCACCTGCTTTGCTACTTGGGGATAAGCCTGAAGATGCTTGCCCACCATAAAGAAAGTTGCCGAGATTTGATTTGCCCTGAGAATCTCTAAAACCTGAGGAGTCGTATTCCAGGGACCATCATCGAAGGTGAGGGCAATGACCTTGCGACTGGTACTAACCCGGTTGACTATTTTGCCTTGAAACTGGGGGGGAGCCGTAAAGATTAAACCCTGTTGAGTAATCTTTGTCTGAACTTCTTGTTTGAGAGATAGGTTAATTTGCTGCAACGGTTGGGCTGGCTGAGCAATGATCTGCCCGACTAAGACTGGGATAGGTTTTGAGTTGAAAAATGGTGGAGATAGCACGGAGGTTTCGCTTAAGGGCGATGGTTTTTCGCCCACCAAAATACCCGCCGTAGAGCCAATTGCCGCCGCCGCTAAATAAATTAAATTCCGACGCTGCTGGAAAACCTGTCGACTAGAAATATGTTTGGGATGAAGAGTAGTTTGTTTCATTACTTCAAGCCATAGCGTAATTTATCTAGCATTTGCTGAGATTTTAAGTCTAGGGAATTGATTAAGAATCTTCCCCTAGGACTTCGATCGCGGTGGTGGCGATCGCGTGATCGTGTTTGGGCATCCAAGACCGTACTCTGGAGTTGCATCGCAGATATGCATTCTGCGCCATAGCCCACGACCGTTAGCTTCTGGGCATGATCTGAAGTGGCTACAATCAGGCGGCGATGGCGGCGATCGCTGACATGGCGAAAGTTAGCACAAAATTTCTCAATAAAAGTATCCGCTGTTTGACCAAATTCCGTATAGCACACCGCCAAATCCTTGGTCTGGTCTTCACAGTAGCCCGGCGTATCTCGACCATAGGCATCAAATACCACCTTGGTGTGATACCCCGCAAAAGCACTAAAGCTAATCAGCGTCTCCACCAGCTCTCGCCTTGCTGTTTCCATATCGTGCCGGGCGAGGGTTTCTTGCAGACAATGCCAAGTACCAATGACATTGTAGCCATCAATTAGGAGTACAGCATTGGGTGAAGGCAGTGACATAGTGATTAATGAAGAAAGAAGTTTTTATAAATATTTTTTAGAGGATGTCTGAGAAGTATCCGGCGGTTGAAACCGCTACTACAAGAACAAAGTCCGCCGTCGCGGACTAAGAAAAATCTCGGACTTTCCGCAACCTGCGTAGGCAGGTTTTGCTATTGTAGCTGCGACGGCTCGACTGAGCGAAGCCAAAGTCTTTAGTCGCCAATCTAACTTTTCAGACATCCTCTTAGATATTCTTCCAGATATAGGACTTAGGCGTTGCCAATAAATTATCAAGAGTTGTGGACGTTTTTGTGGACTTCGACTCCGCTCAGCCTGCAAAAACGTCCAAATGCGTAAGTCCTACAAAAATATCTAGGATTATTCTGTATTCTTTTAATATTAACCATAGTTAACTATCCGGTCAAAGCCCAAAATCAAAAGTAGAAAATATTAATTGAGAATATGAGCCAAGATATGAGCCAAGATATAAGCCAAAATCGAGCGATCGCGCCAGCGTTACGGAGTAATATCGCTAGCAGCAATAGGAGAGATCCCCAGAGAGACCCACATAAACACCAGAAAATCGGCATTTTTGATAGTGGCGTAGGCGGCATTACTGTCCTCCGCGAGATTTATCGCCAATTACCTCAGGAATCTATTATCTATTTTGGAGATACCGCCAGACTCCCCTACGGAAATCGCACTGCTGCTGAAATTACCCAGTTTATGCGAGAAATTATTACTTGGTTTGAAGCCCAGAACGTAAAAATGGTCGTGACAGCTTGTAATACCAGTGATGCATTGGCTTTAGAAACTATTCGCCGGGAGTTTTCTCTACCGATTTTGGGTTTAATCTTGCCGGGAGCGAGGGCAGCGGTGAAACAGGGCAGAAGAATTGGTGTGATGGCAACTCCGGCTACAGCCCAGAGCAACGCCTACCGCCGAGCAATTCAAGAAGTTGATCCTACTTGCCAAGTTTGGCAGGTCGGATGTCCAGAATTTGTCCCCCTCATTGAGCAAAACCGCGCCCACGATCCCTACACTAGAGAAGTGGCAGAGCAATATTTACGCCCTTTGCTGCAACAACAAATTGATACTCTCATCTATGGCTGCACCCACTATCCCCACCTCGATCGTGTCCTGCGATCGCTCCTACCCAGCAAAGTAAAACTAGTAGACCCCGCCGTCCATGTTGCTAGTGCTGCTGCTCAAGAGTTAGAATTATTAGGCAAAACTAGCCATACTGCCCCCGTCGCCACCCGTTTTTGTGTCAGCGGTTCCCCAGAACAATTTACTAAAATAGCTCGGCAATGGCTCGGCTGTACTCCTAAAGTAGAGAAGGTCTATCTCCACAATTCCCTTGTCACCCTAGATTCTAGGGAATAATTAGGGAGGATGATCGATCGCTTTTATTAACCAGATCATCGCTAAGATAATGAATAAAGGTTAGGTATTGGGAGAAGGGGAATTTTTTATGGTCAAGTCAGACGATCGAACTTCGGCAAAGAGCAAGGGCTCTATGATGGCTCAGCTAAAAACCCTTAAGCAAGAAGATGAAACTCTATACAACATCTTGGCGGTGGATGTGTGGGCTTTAGCTAAAACTATGGATGAGTTTCAACCGGGATTCTGGACAGAGTTTATGAAAAACCGAGAAAAAGCAATGAAACGATTCATTGCCGAAGTGATTAAAAATAAACCCGCCTCTGATCACAATAAACGCCCTCCCTTTCTCCGTTAATTATTTTCTAAGTTAATTATTAGCTATCCCCCTGAAGACACCATGAGATTTTCAACCTAGCAATAATACTTAGGCGGATGGTATATCTATGGACTAGTTTGAATCCGTCTATTTTATTAGAAAATATACGAATCTTCTCTAGTACTTCCCTTTTTTTTGATATTGTAATTAGTATATTAAATAAAGCAGTAGCTAGATAAAAAGCGATGGTAAAATCCTGACTTCATAAAGATTTTACGACCCAAATAGCCTGACTAATAACGTGGTTGCTCTCAATAAAATCTTCATGGAAATACTTTGATAATATTGCTTCTGATCATATTGCTTCCGTGGTACTACTAACATTTAGGGCTGGCTCTCATCTAATTATTTGACCTATGAGTGGAATAAATCTGAAAAAGTTGCTCACTCGTAAAGAAGTAGCATCAACAATTCGTGAGTTTATAGATGAAAGCTCTATAGCTATTACTGATGTATTGGGCAACCTGATTTTAGGAGAGATTGGCGATGGTAATACAGAGAGATTTCCCTTAAAAATTTCTGAAGAGGTATTAGTGGGATGGATTATCGGTGATAAGCAGGTTAGATCTTTTATCCCAATAATTACCTATATTCTTAATCAAGAAATTGAAAAGAAAAATCTGGCTCAAGAAGTCCTCAGCAAATATCATGAAATCAATTTCTTCTATCGCCTTTCTGAAAAAATCACTTCTGTTTTAGAGTTGGAATTAGTTGTGAATATAGTCATTGAAGAAGCTAGAAAAATAATTAAAACTAGTAATGGTTCGATTATGCTTCTAAATCAATCTTCAGGAGTATTAGAAGTTGTGTCTGGTTTTGGGGCGGAGGCTTGTAGTGTGCCGGTGATGCCCGGTCGAGATATTTCTGGTGATGTTTTTTCTACCGGCATCGCTGAAATAGTCAATGATGTTTTATCGGATAATCGATTTATCCCGACCAAGCATCCGATCAGTTCTCTAATTTGTGCCCCCTTAAAAACTAGAGACAAAGTGATTGGGATTATTATTTTTAGTAATCAAGAGCCAGTTACTTATACGGCTGCTGATTTAAAGCTATTTTCTGCCTTGGCAGGGCAAGCAGCTAAGGCGATCGAGAATTCTCTCCTCTACGCAGAAAAAGAAGAATATGCCCAGACTTTAGAGCAAAAGATCAAAGATATTAAACGGAGTGAATTTGACGTTAGACAAAAATCCCAAGAACTAGAAAAAGCTCTGCAAAATCTCCGCCAAGCACAACTACAAATTGTCCAGAGTGAAAAAATGTCTGCCCTAGGAAATTTAGTGGCCGGAGTGGCTCACGAGATTAATAACCCGATCGGTTTTATTGATGGCAATCTTGGTCAATCTACGATCGCAATTCAGGATGTATTGGAATGCTTACAACTTTATCAAAAACATTTCCCCCAGCCGGGGGCGGAGATTACTGCCAAAATTGAGGAAGTTGACCTAGATTATCTCTTTGAAGATATTCCCAAAATGCTGGAGTCGATGCAGATAGGCTGCGATCGGATCAAAGCTATCAGTACCTCTCTTCGGGTTTTCTCCCGTGCTGATAAAGAAATAAAAGCCCCCGGAGATATCCATGCCGGGATCGATAGTACTCTGATGATCTTGCAACACCGCCTCAAAGCTAGCAATCATCGTCCGGCTATTCAAGTCATCCGTAATTATGGAGATATTACTCCAGTCACCTGTTTTCTGGGGCAAATTAACCAAGTATTTATGAATATTTTGGCTAATGCGATCGACTCTTTTGATATAAATAGTCAAAGCCTGACTTTTGCAGAGCTAGAGGCAAATCCCCAGCAAATTATTATCACCACAGAATTAATCTTGGCTCAAGAACTAGTAGTCATTAAAATCAAAGATAATGGCGAAGGCATGTCAGAGTCAGTCCGCATTAGGGTTTTCGACCACTTGTTCACCACCAAAGATGTGGGAGTTGGTACTGGTTTAGGGCTGGCGATCGCCCGGCAGATTATTGTCGATAAGCACCAAGGAACCCTAGAGGTAAATTCCAGCCCCGGACAGGGGGCAGAGTTTGTGATTACTCTCCCCCTTGACGAAACGCCCTAACACGACTAATAAAATTACCAACTAGCGATCGCGTTTTTAATAGCTCCACGGGCATCAACTAAGGATTTTTCCCTAGTTTCTTCCCCCAGATTTAAGCCATCAGCAGTGATAAAAGTCACATCAGTTACGCCCATAAACCCAAAAATAGCTCTCAGGTAAGGTTCATGGAAGTTATAACCCGCCGCCGGGGTTCCCGCTCTAAAAATCCCTCCTTGGGCGGTGATAATTAGGAGCTTTTTGCCCAACACCAATCCTTCATAGCCATTTGCCCCAATAGCAAAGGTCTTACCAGCCCGGACGATTTGGTCAATATAAGCCTTGAAGGCAGCAGGAATATTTAGGTTATACATGGGGACTGCAAACACATAGCGATCGGCTGCTAGAAATTCTTCTACTAGGGTATCTGAAAGACTAATTGCCGCTTTTAGTTCTGGGGAATGATCCGCCGGAGAACTAAAGGCAGCAGCAATCCAACTTTCATCTACGTAGGGCAGGGGATTATGCCCCAAATCTCGATAGGTTGTAGTGTCAGTAGGATGGGCTGCTTGCCAACCAGCGATGAATTCTTGGGCAAGAGTGCGGGAGATCGAGCGAGAGTGCTTTGCACTGGCTTCGCCAACGCCCCGGGGACTAGCATCAATATGCAGAACTTGAGACATGGGATTCTTTTGCCTTTTAGAGATTAATTTTATAGCAACTGCTAAGGGAGATAGGACAATTAGAGGAGTAGAACCTTTGCCGAGCGAGAGTTTAACTACTCAAACTCCCTAGCGACTACTAGAGTTTGGTTAATATTCACCACAAAATCTATTTTGGAAAGAAAATTTTCAGGTGATAAACTACATACTAAGAGTAACTAGTTTCCAAAGTAAAGTAGTTGCTGTAAAGTAAGTAAGTCACTACAAAGTGTCTATTGAAAAGTAATTAGTAAAATCTGTTGATAACTATGTCCCAATCAGAAAATAGTCAGCCATGCCCTGTCAGTATCCTAGTTTCTTTGCTATCTGGTCCCTGGACTCTATATATTCTTTGGGTATTAGGTAGTAGAGAATCCATGCGTTTCGGAGCCTTGCATCGAGAGATTCAGGGTATATCTACCAAAGTTCTCACAGAAAGATTACGGATGCTAGAGACTGAAGGTATTATTTACCGAGAATACAAATCTACGATCCCGCCTCAAGTTACCTATGGGCTAACCGATCGAGGTCAGGAACTCATGGGAGTCATTGAACAAATTGATACGATCGCTCAACGCTGGTATGGTCAGCCCCAACCAGATGGGGCTAAAGACAAAGATGCAATTATGGCAACCCACTACCATTAGGGATTTGTCATAATTTAAAGTACCAGTGCTGGCTTCGACTCCGCTCAGCCAGCGTTTTGCTTATTGGTACAATATTTTCGGGCAAGTCCCTTAGCGATGCCGGATAAAATCGTAGATATCTAGATACTTTTCTCCCGGATGATGCCAAGAATTATCATGATTCATCCCTTGGATCGCTAATTTTTGGAAATCTTTGGGGGAATCGTACCAGAGGTCGATCGCCCGATTCAGGGCAGATTCTAAGCCTTGACTATCGGGTTCAAAGAACATAAACCCATTCCGCTCTTCTGGAAGATGTTTAGTATCATAGTCATAATCAAAAACTGTATTTAACAACCCTCCCACCCCCCGAACAATAGGAATTGTGCCGTACCGTAGCCCGATCATCTGGGTGAGACCGCAGGGTTCGTAGTTGCTGGGAACCACAATCATGTCAGCTCCAGCATAGATCAGGTGCGATAGCTCTTCATTAAAACCTAGTTCTAAGTGGCAGTCTGGATGATCGACTAAGTGTAATTTTTCATGCCAGAACCAAGTATTGATCACGGATTCGGTGGCAGAACCCAAGAGGACAAACTGCCCGCTCCTAGCTAGGGTATGGTAGAGGGCATGGTGGACTAGATGGACTCCTTTTTGGGCATCTAGCCTGCCGATGTAGCAAACTAGGGGCTTGTCTTCCTGCCGTAGCCCTAGCCGGGCTTGTAGCTCCTGTTTATTTTTGGCTTTGTTGCCTAAATCTTTGCTGCTGTAGTGGTGGGGAATAAAGCGATCGCTCTCTGGATTCCAGACATCATAATCAATCCCATTCAAAATTCCCCCAAATTTATGCTGATGGAGTTCGAGGGTATGCCCTAAACCATAGCCAATATCGCTAAATCTGGCCTCCCAAGCATGGTGGGGCGAGACTGTATTCACAAAGTTCGAGTAGACAATCCCCCCTTTCATAAAGTTAATGGCAAAGGGATTAAAGTTGTCTTGGAGGCGATCGTAATTATAGTAATACGTCTCATTATTTAAGCCCGTTCCCCGCAACACTTCCATGCCTGCCAAACCTTGATGCTTGAAATTATGGATGGTGTAGCAGACTCGTTGGTTAGCCATGCCGTAGAACTTATACATTTCATAAAGCATGACCGGCACTAAGCCCGTTTGCCAGTCGTGGCAATGGATCACGTCGGGGCGTTTATTAGATTGCAACAAAAACTCCAAAGCTGCCTTACTAAAAAAAGCAAAGCGGAGATTATCGTCATTGCCGCCGTAGTAATAGCCGCGATCGAAGAAATTATCCTCCGAATAGGGCTGAATGAAAAAGCACAACCGCCCATGCACCCAGCCACAAAAAACCGAACAACGAATTGCCCCTCCATTCCAAGGTACAGACAGATCTCTATAGGCATCATGCAAGCCCCAGATTTGGTCGTAGCGCATACAGTCATACATGGGCAGAATTAGTTCTACCGTATGCCCCTGGTTTTCCAATTCCCGACTCAACCCATAAATCACATCTCCCAAGCCACCAGCCTTAATTACTGGGGCGCACTCCGAAGCAATCTGCACAATGTACATGAATAATCTTTTACCTAAAAACTTAATTTTATACTTGATAAAATAAGGGTTTAGGATTTACGGTACAATTCCTGTGATTAACAAGAACGATCGCCCAAACCCTAAACCCTTACATCAGAAACCCTCGTAGCTGATTATTAGCTGATCCATTCTAGGACTGCATCTTCCTTGGTGTTGGTGTGGCGAGAAGGAGTTTCCCGCTCAAACTTCATGTGGATCGATCGAGTCTGCTCCCCATCCACAGCTACCGCCATAATTGGGTAATCAATCAAACCATCTTGGAAAGACATCTGGAACCTAAAAGTCCCATCCGCACTCAGCTTAATTGGTTGACCACCAATAGTTACCGTGGCATCTGGTTCCGTTGCTCCATAGACAATCAACTCAGCATCAGCGACTAGCCAGAACTTGCGGGGTTGGCTAGGAGGCAGCGAAGCTCCAAAACCTACACCAGACATATTCATGCCCACGCCGGACATATTCAATCCAGAAGTAGTTGGCACTGCCCACATGCCTACTCCAGAGGGGAACACGTACGAACTCAGAGCCTGTTCGTGCATGGGGACTTGCTGCATCGAGCCAAACAGCGAACCAACTACCCGTTGAGCTTCGCTGGATTGAGCCATATCAAAGATTTGATCATAGATTTGGTTACTAGCCAAGCCCATGCCGCCATTTTTCCCGGCTGCGGCATAACGACGGCTGGGGGGAATTAGTTGCATGAAGGTCTTGCCACTGAGGTCTTCATCCCAGTTAATGGTCAAGAAATGATCTTCAATCCAATCGCTAGGATATACGGGAGGCACCCGGACTGAGGCAGAGCGAGCCAGCACTAGCCAACGGCCATCAGCACAACGATAGCCAATATCTACGGTGTACTCGCGATCACTCACCGGCATTGGCAAATACCACTCCCGCGCCAACTCATCACAGGGATACTCCTGAACGCTATGGGCACTCTGGAATTCCAAACTAATATCTGTTACGTCATAGATGCGTAGAGCTAATTGCTGTCCTCCTTGGCGGCGGAGTTCTTCTTTGTGGTCATTGGGGATATCCCAGTAAGCATAAGCCCATTGAGGATCGCGGGGCATCAGGACAATCCGACTTTCACCATAGCCAGAGGGCAGGTCTGCCAACCCATGATCAACATCCGCCAAAGTTAAATCCTCTAAAGGGGTAGGTTCACCTAAGTCAAATTTTTTGGATTCTATTGATTTCACGTCTGCCTCCGGGATAGTGATTGGTTTTAGGGTATTAAAAGCTGCCATAGGAGCTACGGGTGTTGAAGTTGTTATAGAGGAAGGTGAGGAAGGTTCTATTTTTGCTTTCTTCAAGATTTCCTCTAATAACTGCTCTTTCCGCATCCGACTGTAGCGAGAAATGTTGTACTCACTGGCAACTTTACGAAGCTGCCTTAAAGTCATTTCCTCTAAGGGGGGTTGTTCTCTTGCCATAGGATTAGGATTTAGGACTACTAACTAGATAGAAGAGCGCTTCAGCTTGTTGGCGGAGCTTTCTCCCCTAGTTTGAATAATTTAGTCACCAAAGTCTGGCAACCTGACCAAAAACCAAGTAGATAACTTGAATTTCTGGTAATTAACTGTATTTCTTTGGGATCGTGGGGATCACACTATTAAGAATATGTAACAAATTTACTTTGGTCAAGGGGGATCAGGGGAAATATTTGGGCTTTTATGATGGTTTAACGACATATTAGCTAATTGCGGGATCGGTATGTCATGAAGTCCTGACATATTTGATCTCCGAGTTGATTGATAGAAGATTAGGCTACATATTTTTGACCCTGAAAGTTTTTTGCAGGGTCGGTCTTGTAAACTGATTTTCAGTAGCTGTCATCAAACATTAGATAGTATGCCTAAGCATTTAGAAAGATTGCTAGAGTTAGATAGGCTAATCCGTTCACCAAAACGTTATACGGCTAGTGGCTTTGCTGAGGCTTTGGATGTAAGTGAACGCACAGTGCGGAGTGATCTTGATTGTCTTCGCAGCTCCCTTGGTAAATAATCGCCAAAAAGGTTATTACTACAGCGATCGGACTTGGCGATTGGAGAATATTCCTTTAACCAAAGGTGAGCTTTTTGCTTTGACGTTGGGGGCTAAGATACTTCAATCCTATGCGGGTTCTGCATATGCTGAGGAGTTGAAGTCGGCGATCGAGCAGTTGAGCCGCCGGATGCCGGAAAAGACGTGGGTGAATTGGCAAGGATTAGCCCAATCGAAAAATAACCCTTAAGATTACCTGAAAGTCTTTCATAAGGAGGACTAAAAGGATCCTTTTTCAAGATTTCTAGTAATGAGCTGACATTAGCCTCTAAATTAGCAACTTTGAGTTTCTTAGCGTCCTTCACGGCGGTGCGGCTAAACTCAATCTTCCAGTCCATTCAATGCACCCATAAACTCATCCTCCGAGACCCAATCATCTGCTTGTTCCGCCGCTCTAATCGATTCAATAAGCTGGGGAATAGATTGCAAATAAAGAGTCTCTTGGATACTTTCCCAATCAGCTTTTGATAATAAAACAGCATCACCGTGACGACTGGTGATGATCCTTGGTAAATGATCTTGATTAACCTTCGCAACCAAGTTAAATAAGTTAGCCCTTGCTTCACTAGCCTTGAGAATTTCCATAAATACCTCGTATCCGTACAACTAATTGTCCCAATATCATTTACCATGATCACAAAATATCGAAGAAATTAGTTTGCACTAAAACCAGATTAAGATTGGTAACGAGTCATAATTAATTAACACAGCACTTACAAATTTGGACATTTTTGCGGGCGCGGAGTGCCCGCAAAAATGTCCCCCAGAATCCTAGATAATTCGTTGACAGAGCGTAAATCCTATTAACTAGCAATAACAATCAAACTTATTTTAAGTTATGCCCTTGAGTCGTCGTCAGTTTTTGTTGGGGAGCCTCCTCCTTGGGGGGAGTGGCACAGCAGTAATTGCCCATCAAACTATTTCTCGCAGCAACAGTTCTGGAAGTACCGTTTCTCCTCCGTCTTCGGCTATCAATACTAGTACCACTATTTCTAACCCCGTCCCCGTCAATAGCCCCGCTGTTCAAGTATCCCCCGCCCCCAAGGGCTTGTTTGCTCCCGTCAAGAAAGATGTGCGGATTGTGGTGATCAGCGACCTGAATAGTAGCTATGGCTCTACCACCTACGACCCAGAAGTTACCAAGGGGATTGCCTTGATTCCCGATTGGCAGCCAGATTTAGTTCTTTGTGGCGGGGATATGGTGGCGGGGCAGTATCCTTCCCTGACCCCAGAGCAGATTAAAGCTATGTGGCAGGGTTTTGATGCCAATATTGCGGCTCCTTTGCGCCGGGCAAATATTCCCTTTGGGTTTACGATCGGCAACCACGATGCTTCGGCGGCGAAGGGAGTCCGGGGACAGTTTTTGTTTCAAGGAGAGCGGGACTTTGCCAGTGCCTACTGGAACGATCCCCAACACAATCCGGGACTAAACTTTGTCGACAAAGCCCAATTCCCCTTCTCCTATACCTTCCAGCAAAATGACGTGTTTTATCTGGTTTGGGATGCTTCAACTTCCCGAATGACCCCAGAACAAGTTGCTTGGGCGGAAAGAAGTTTAGCTAGTCCAGCAGCACAGAATGCCAAATTTCGGATCGCGATCGGTCACTTGCCCCTCTATGCCGTCTCCGTGGGACGGGCAGAGTTGGGAGAAATTTTGAGTGATGCCGAGCAGTTGCGATCGCTCCTGGAACGCTCCAAAGTCCACACCTACATCAGCGGTCACCACCACGCCTACTACCCCGCCCATAAAGGTCAATTGCAACTATTACACACAGGCATCCTCGGCTCTGGACCCCGCCCCTTGCTGAATAGCGACCTTGCCCCTTTCAAGACTATTACTGTCCTAGATATTGATCTACGGGCTGGAGATACCACCTACACCACCTACGACATGAAAACTATGGAACTGGTGAATATCAAAATCCTACCCCGCCTCATTGCTGGCCCCAATGGAACAATTCTCCGCCGGGATGTGGAGCCTAGTGACCTGACCCCAGAGGAAAAATCCTTGACCTTTACCCCAAGTAGTTGATAGTTTGATAGGACTTAAGCAACTTCTCATCAATATGGAACCAAGCCGCGAACCCTTTGCCAGTTTATTGTTGTACTACCTATTCAAATGGTCAGTAGTTAGCCCCGCTTTATATACCTATTTTCAAGGCAGGGTTTATGGGGCAGAGCTAGTCCCCAATGATGGCAAATTAGTCGTGGTCAGCAACCATGCCAGTGTGTTTGATCCGCCCCTGCTTTCCTGTGCGGTGCGCCGTCCGGTGGCTTTTATGGCGAAGGAAGAGTTATTCCATGTGCCAGTGTTGAAACACGGGATCAAGCTATACGGGGCTTATCCCGTCAAGCGGGGGGCATCCGATCGCGCGGCGCTGAAATCTGCCATCAATTCCCTCAACCAAGGCTGGGCAACGGGGGTATTTTTGCAGGGAACCCGCTCGATCGATGGACGAATTACAGATCCTAAACTGGGAGCCGCCCTAATTGCCGCCATGAGCAACTCCCCGATTCTGCCCGTCAGCCTTTGGGGTACGGAAAAAATTCTCCTAAAAGGTTCCGTGCCCCAGCCTGTGCCCATCACCATTCGGATTGGTCAAGTGATCCCGCCTCCAGAATCTACAAAACGAGAATGCCTAGAAACCGTCACCCAAGAATGTGCTAACGTAATCAATGGACTACACTCTCTAGGAAGATAAACCGTTCTCTTTTCTTGAAAAACTTCAGTAACTCAACCCTAATTCGGTTTCTTTTACTGTTCGCCTGTGGCTGGGCGATCACGCAATCTTTGGTCTATTTTGAGACGATCGTCGTTATTTTCAGTATCTCGGCAGTAGCTGCTTTCTTGTTGAGCTATCCAGTTAATTGGCTAGCCAGATTTATCCCCCACACCCTATCGATTATTCTCGTCTTTTTCCTGAGTAGCTTAATGGTCACAGGTCTAGGGATCACCATTGGGATTACGGTAATTTCCCAAGGGCAGCAGCTATCTAATCTTTTGGCAGATTTACTATTGACAACCCAGCCAATTATTCAAAAACTCCAAGCATTTATTAATGAAAGAAACGTCCAGATCAATATTGGCCAACTAGAGTCGGAAATTCGCAATCAATTTCTAGAACTATTACGCTTAGTCTTAGGAACTTTGCAAGGTTTGATTTCTAATTTATTTAATCTGGCATTTATTAGCATTGTCAGTTTCTTCATGCTTATAGATGGAGGCAGGGCTTGGCAGTTGGCGATTCGGGTCTTTCCTGTCCACGTCCGGGATAAAGTTACTGTGGCTTTTCGGTATAATCTCTTGGCATTTTTTTGGGGCAGATTAATCTTAGCCATATTTTTTACAATTACGACTTTTATTATTCTCTTGATTCTTAAAGTACCTTTTGCGCTATTTTTATCGGTTGTGGCGGGAATTTTTGATTTCATTCCCGGCATTGGCTCGACTATTGGGATTGGTTTGATCTGTTTGTTGATTATGCCCCAGAGTTTGACGATCGCCCTGCAAGTTCTATTGGCTTGTTTTATTATCAAACAAATTGAAGAAAACCTTTTATTACCCCAAATTTTGCGTAATTCGATTAATATTAGTCCGGTGGTTATGTTCATTGCCTTATTTGTGGGAGCAAGGGTAGCGGGATTATTGGGCATATTTTTAGCTATTCCTATTGCTGGGGTAATTATGAGTTTTATAGAGCCAGAAGAAGTAAAAATTCAGGAGGAAAAATAAATGGCACGGTTGGCATTGTTGAGTGTTTCTAACAAAACTGGTTTGGTAGATTTTGCCCGAAGTTTAATTACGGAATTTGGGTTTCAAATCATTAGTAGTGGTGGCACTGCCCAAGCTCTGAAAGATGCGGGTTTAGCCGTGACCAAGGTGGCTGAATATACGGGTTCTCCCGAAATTTTGGGGGGACGGGTGAAGACGTTGCACCCGAAGATTCATGGGGGAATTTTGGCGCGGCGGGATGTGCCGGAGGATTTGGCGGATTTGGCAGCCAATGGAATGCAGGCGATCGATCTGGTCGTGGTCAATCTCTATCCATTTCAGCAAACCATTGCTAAACCGGGGGTGACTATGGCTGAGGCGATCGAACAAATCGATATCGGCGGACCGGCGATGCTCCGAGCCGCTGCCAAAAATCATGCTTACCTGACGGTGCTTTGTAATCCCAGTAATTACCCGGTTTATCTAGAACAACTCCGCCAAGGGGAGCCAAGTTTGGAATTTCGTCGGGCTTGCGCTCAAGAGGTTTTTGCCCACACTGCCAGCTACGATCAATCGATCGCCCATTATCTAGCCACTCAAGATATCGCTAATTCCCCATCTCTCCCGGCGCAGTTTTCCCTCCTCGGCAAGGAACTGCAAACCCTCCGCTACGGGGAAAATCCCCACCAAGCCGCCAGTTGGTACCAAACTGGGGATCAGCCCACGGGTTGGGCAGCGGCGACCAAACTCCAAGGCAAGGAATTAAGTTACAACAACCTAGTGGATTTGGAAGCTGCCCAGAAAATAATTACCGAATTTACCGATACTCCAGCCGCCGCAATTATTAAACACACCAACCCCTGTGGTGTGGCAACAGGTGGCACTCTGGTTGAGGCTTACGATCGCGCCTTTGCTGCCGATGCGACTTCGGCTTTTGGGGGTATTGTCGCTCTGAATCGTCCCCTTGATGGGGCTACAGCCACAGCCTTAAGCAAAACCTTTTTGGAATGTATCGTGGCTCCCAGTTGTGAACCAGAAGCACAAGCTATCCTCGCCGCCAAACCTAATCTGCGGTTGCTGATTTCCCCGGATTTGTTAAGTCCCACCGCAGCGATCGCCCCCACGGTCAAGGTGATTACGGGCGGTTTCTTGGTGCAAGAATCTGAAGAGACGATCGCTTCTGCGGAAAATTGGCAGGTTGTCACCACCAAACAACCAACTCCAGAGGAGTTGCAGGAACTATTGTTTGCTTGGAAGGTCGTCAAGCATGTGAAATCTAATGCGATCGTGGTGACGAAAGATCAGGTAACGCTGGGCATTGGGGCGGGACAAATGAATCGGGTCGGTTCGGTGAAAATTGCCCTCGAACAGGCGGGGGAAAAATCCCAAGGCGGTTACCTCGCCAGCGATGGTTTCTTTCCCTTTGATGATTCGGTGAAAACTGCGGCGGCGGCGGGGATTAAAGCGATCGTGCAACCCGGCGGTAGTCTCCGGGATAAGGATTCCATTCAAGCTGCCAATGATCTAGGTTTAATCATGATTCTCACAGGCATCCGCCACTTTAGCCATTAAATATTTTGTGTAAATCACCTGACCCTCACCCCCACCCCCTCTCCCTGAGCGGGAGAGGGGAGCCAGAAAATTGAGGTGTCAAAGTCCCTCTCCCCCAATTGGGAGAGGGATTTAGGGTGAGGGCTTCTTACTCATCTGTTTCTAGGGATATCCCTAAATCTAAGGTAACTTGCCTAACTTCCATGTGTTTCTCAGCAGATTTAAGAACTTCTAGGCTCAGGAGAATTTCTAGGCGCTTCTGTTCTTCGATGATTTCCTGCACAGTGACGATGCGGATTTTGTCCACAGGAGCGCTCATGTATTGACTCTTGTAAATCCCTGCTTCTTTGGCTTCTTGAAGCATATCTTTGGTGGGTTTTTGCAAAGTAATAAATATGCCCAGTACAGAATTTTCACGAGTCATAGTGCCTAGGAGATCACGGATATCTTTAGATGAGGCTTTGCCAGATTTAGCCTGTAGAATAATTTTTTCTGGATCGTCTTTTTCGCTCCTAAAGTAAGCGATCCCGTCAATACCTTTGTCTGCACCTTTCTTTTGGTTAATCGTGGCACGGTTATTAGAGTAGGTAAGAATTGCCCATTTTTCAAATTCTTTCCGGGTTGGATCGTCCGGCTTTTTAGATAACGCTGTAGCAGATTGCATATCCTTAGGAATACCGTTAAGCACAATATTCTCTAATACACTTCTACCAAAAGAATCTTCTAATCGTTTGAGAATTAGGCTAATACTTTGATAGGTAATATCAATCCCAATCCATTCCCGATTTAAATCTTGTGATACTGCAACAGTCGTGCCACAACCACAATAAGCATCTAGTATTATATCTCCTTCATCTGTAGAAGCTTTGATAATACGCGCTAAAAGTAACTGTGGATTTTGTGTAGGATAACCAAGCCTCTCAGAACTATCGGAGCCAACAGAAGGAATCTCCAGTACATCTCTAGAATAGACCATTGAATATTGTAAACCTGACTCTGGATCAATTTGGAAATCACTTTTTTTGAAACCATATTTGTGCATCATATATGATCTTTCCTTTTGTGGATTGAATTTCCAGTTTCTACTCTTAGTGTAGAAAAATATAACATCATGTTTTCTCGCAAATCTTCTCTTTGAAGCTCCTCCAGTTTTATAACTCCATATAATTTCGTTTTGAAAATCTCCACCTTGAGGACAAAAAATAGCATCCAAAACTAGCTTTAGATAATGAGAAGCTGTGGGATCACAATGCAGATAAAAGCTGCCTGTAGGTTTTAAAACTCGATGAATTTCAGCAATTCTCAAAGTCATGCTAATAAGGTATGCCAATAAAGAACCTTTGCCAAGAACTTTGGTTAATCCAGAAATTAGATCGATACTTTGGGCAGTAAAACGACCTTGATAATTGGTTTGAATCTCATCTAAACCATGATTACCATAATCATCCCAAGTCCACATGTCAATAAATGCTTGTGCTTGAGCCTGATCTTCCTTGCCAATATTGTTGTAAATTTGGTTGTAGTTGCGGTTTGAGTTAAACGGTGGATCGATGTAGCACAAATCTACCGACTCATCCCTGATATGTCGCCGCAAAACTTCGAGATTGTCACCATAGAAAAGCTGATTAGGCATAGACTTTAAGCCAATAGATTTATTCTCATCACCCTAACACATCTATAGATTTGTCCAAGAAAAAAATATTAAACCTTGGAGAGGCTGAAGTATTGACATCCTACCCAAGGAGTTTGGGTGTAGAATGGTGAACAAAAATTGCAAAAGATTAGCCTAATAACTTTGGTGTTGGGGAGGTAAAACCTTGGATGAATTAAGAGCCGTTTTGGAGTTAGCTACAGAAGAAGAATTGCGCCAGTTGACGGAATTACTATTTCGCCCCAAGTTTAACCCCATAGATTATGTCAATGCCTCGCAGATGATCGAAGTTCAGAGCCAGAGCCGGGGGGATTGGTTAGATGCGATCGAATCTCGGTTTCGTTTCCTTGCCGCCGATGGCATGACCGTCCTCCGCCGCCAAGCCCACCAGATCACTTACCGTCAAGCATTAATTCAAGTCTGTCACTATCTCAAAGTTCCCTATTCCAAAAGCCAAACCACTACAGATATTGAATCAGAAATTTTTCTGCATCTCTTAGAAAAAGCATGGAAAAAGATGCCCAAACGAGAGCGCAAATCCTTAAGTAGCAGGGTTAGTCGATCGCTCTCCGAGTCCACCACCCTCCCCGCCATTGGCATCGAAACTCAGGCGATCGCCGCCATCAGTGCCGATCCGGTGAATAGCCTGATTAAAAATACTGGTATTCTTGCCCTTAGCTCCGTGGTCAAATCTGCCATCTTGCAACAGGTCGCCCAACAATTTGCCATCCATTTTGCCACCTACCAAGTTGCTCAGTCTGCTATCCTCAAGGGGGGAATTGCCGCTGCATCTCAATGGGAAAGCTACGTCGCTCTCCAAACAGCTAAACAGGGTATGGCAATCACCGCCGCTCGTTATGGGGCAGTGCGGACGATATTTTCTTTAATTAGCCCGGCACTGTGGGGATATTTTGTGGCAGATTTGGGCTGGAAAGCGATCGCCACTAACTACGGGCGGATCATCCCCGCCATCTTTGCCCTCGCCCAAATCCGGTTAACTAGGAGCGAAGATTGGGAGATTGCAGAGGCTTAGTGCATAAACTTAGCAATAGTGTGGCTTTAAGCCCTGATCGAATAGACTTGCAAAACTAGGTGAAAACCAAAACTAGGTGAAAACAATGAAAGAATGGGTACTGGAAACCATGAGTTCCTTAGGCTACGTGGGGATTGGCTTGTTGATGTTTTTAGAAAATTTATTCCCGCCAATTCCTTCGGAGTTGATCATGCCCTTAGCTGGTTTTACCTCGGCTCAAGGCAAAATGCAACTGCTGCCAGCGATCGCCGCCGGGGTGATTGGTACCGTCCTCGGGGCATTTCCTTGGTACTACCTAGGGAAAGTGGTCAGTGAAGAACGAATCAAAGGCTGGGCTGATCGCTATGGACGATGGCTAGGGATATCTGGAGCAGATATCGATAAAGCCAACCACTGGTTCGATCGCCACGGCAAAAAAGCTGTATTACTCTGTCGGATGGTGCCGGGGGTGCGGACTTTGATCTCCCTGCCTGCGGGGATCAATGCCATGCCGATGTTGCCGTTTTTGCTATTTTCCACGATCGGCACTGTTCTCTGGGTGACGTTCTTGACTATGGCGGGCTATTTCTTGGGCAATAACTATGAACTAGTAGATGAATATCTAGCTCCAGTCTCCAAAATTGTCGCCGTCACCTTAGTCATCGCCCTGATTATCTGGATTATTCGTAAACGGACTAAAGTTTATTAATATTCAACTATTAAGAACCAATCTCAATCATCAAGATTGCCCTAATCATTCTTGCAAAGCCTCTCCAGATCAATATATTTGATAATTAAAGCTATGCACATTGACTTGCCTGAACTAATTAAATCGATCGGCTACGCTGGAGTCTGGTTGATCATCTTTGCCGAATCGGGTTTATTGATTAGGTTTTTTTCTGCCGGGGGATAGCCTCTTATTCACCGCTGGTTTCCTTGCTTCCCAACCCCAGTTGGGCGTGTTTAATATCTGGGTGCTGGTTTTTGGGGCATTTATCTGTGCTGTCCTCGGAGACAATGTGGGTTATGGCACAGGACACCGCTTTGGGCGGAAATTATTTAACCGGGAAGATTCCCGGTTTTTTCATAAAAAACATCTGGTAAAAACCCAGAATTTCTATGAGAAACATGGCAAAAAGACGGTTATCCTAGCTCGGTTTATGCCGATCGTCCGCACCTTCGCCCCGATCGTGGCGGGGATTGGGGCAATGCGCTACCAAACTTTCATCACCTATAACTTAATCGGCGGTTTTCTCTGGACTTTCGGGATCACCCTTGCCGGATACTACCTAGGGCAAATCATCCCCGATGTGGATAGGTATTTGTTGCCCATAATTGTGGCGATCGTGGTCATTTCTTTCCTGCCTTCGGTAATTCATCTGATCCAAGAACACCGCACAAAAAATCAACATAAGTAACATAATTAAATTTGATGTTAATTTTGCTTTACAAAACTCAATAAAAGGGTTAAGGTATTTATAGGTGAGGAAAACAACACCTTGCCACTAAAAAACTAAGCAATCATAAACAAATGACAACAACAATCCAACAACGCGAACAAAGTAGCGTGTGGGAGAGATTTTGTAACTGGGTAACCAGCACCAACAACCGCCTGTATGTAGGCTGGTTTGGTGTCATCATGATCCCTACACTGCTAACCGCAA